>CAYJBH010000035.1:0-32170 GCA_964368625.1 uncultured Oscillospiraceae bacterium | reverse complement strand
TGTGGGCTGTGGCGCCGGTCGCGCCTGTGCGGCCTGTGCCGCCTGTCCCTCCAGTGCCCCCTGTGCCGCCTGTTCCGCCTGTGCCACCAGTGCCGCCTGTACCGCCAGTACCGCCTGTACCGGCTATGATTTTCACATATGGATTGGCGGTGTGATAGTCGGTAACAGTTTTATGATCAACTACTACAGCGTTATCAATATTCGATTGGCCTGCAAAAACGAATGCACTTTCTACAACATCGATTGTGGAGCTTGAGGCGTTGTTTTTGCCCCAAATTTCTGCAGATCCGGCATCAAAACTAAATGTGGAGTTTAGCGCAACGCCATTATGACTTCTTACATTAAAAGAGCCATCATGCACATTTACCGAACCAAATACGCCAATTCCGGATAAAACCGTAGTCTCATGAGATTGTAATACATAGGAGTTAACAACAGTAATGTTAGAACCGGCCCTTGCATCAACCGAGCCGTTAACAGCAGGGCCTGCTCCGGTAGAAGATACATTTGCATTTCCGTTAGCTGCATCGATAGAGCCATGTATAGTTCCTACCCCAATATCCGGTGTTGCGGTTGCAGTTAGATTGCCACCATTTATAAAGATTCCGGCTATAATTGCACTTGCTTTTATAGCGGTGGCGGATAGGTTGCCGCCGTTTATATATAGCTTGCTGTTGTTATCTGTTATATGAATAGTAGGACCTAAGCCAAAGGTGTTAAGGTAGTTGCTTTTTGCAAAAACATTTCCGCTGGTTAAGGTTATATTGCCTGTAGATTTAATTGCTGCATAACCGGAAACAGTTAACGTTTCGGTTCCCTGGAAAATAATATCACCAACAACATCAATAACCGAATCGGTGTCGACAATTGAGGTAACAGTATTAGTACCGGAAAACACAACATTTAACGATTCGGTGGCAACAATTTTGCCACTAATGATAGCACCGTTAAGTGTTAATGTTCCCGGAGAACCGGGGGTGTAAAGAACCTTTGCATCGTTAACTCCACCCGCTAAAATGTTTGTGTTGTTGGCTGACGTTACCTGAACTCCGGCAACTGTTAGTGGATAGTTGGTTGCTGTACTAGAGTCGGCAATAATGTCTCCATTGGCAAAAACAGCCAATCGAGACAACATCGCTACAACCAACAAAACAACGATTAGGGAGCCACTACGTTTCTTGTTTCTTAGCATATTCAATTTTACTCCATTTTATTGGGTTTGCAAAACCAATCGTGCATGGTTTTACTTCATGTATATTATATCACAAAAATAACCAAAATTCAACAAAATACAAGGTCGATAGTAGTGAAAATGCTGTGAAAAAAGAATGGTGAAGTGATGAAATTGCATAGAAAACAATCGATAAAATTTAAAAAATAGTTGCATTTATCAGCGGTTAATTTTTCATAATTGCTGTATTAGCAGTGTTTTTTTAAAGTTAGATTATTAAACTTAAAAGCTTAAAAGTTGACAGTATTAGTTGTTCTGGTTATAATTAAAGCTAATAGAGTAATACTAAAAAGCAATGAATAAGATATATAATAATGAAATGGAGTATGAATTATGGAAAGATTAAATATTTTATGGGTAAATGATAATCCCGATACGGCTCATAGCATGGTGCTTATGTATGCAATAAACTCAAAAAAGCAAGGTTGGTGGGATGAAGTTCAGGTAATAATCTGGGGTTCAACAGCGAAATTAGTAGCAACTAATAGTGAGATTCAAGAAAAAATCAGGATGGCTCAACATGTTGGTGTTAATTTTGCTTCCTGTCTTGCCTGTGCTGCTCAATTTGGCGCAGTAGAAGCTTTAGAAGAACTTAACATTGATGTGAAATATATGGGCGAGCCTCTTACAAATATTTTAAAAACTAACGAGAAACTGTTAACTATATAATAGCGTTATTATTGGGGTTGATAGCCGAAGAATTTTTAAAGAAAGAAAATTAAGAAAAGCTGTGTCGAGAAATGAAGAACTCGGCACAGCTTTTATAGTTATTTAATTAATAAAAGAAACTGAGAAAATTTAAAAATCAAGAAGGATGCTAACCTAAAACACAGACAAACGAAATTATGCCGGCAGGAAGTGCCGGTTTTTAGGGGTTGCGGAAAAATTACCTTAAAAGGGGAGGGGAATACCTTTATATAGACTATTTCATTTTTGGTTAAGGAGAATATTTAGCTAAATCTCAAAAGGTTTTTTGTTTGCCAAAACCTCTTTTTCCCTTGAGTCTGAATCTGTTTTTCGGCAGATAATTCGATAGCCGCAGTAGTCGCAGGGGCTATTTGCCATCTTTAGCGGACGAGCATCGAAGTTACCATCTAACATATCCTTTGCAACGTCGCACAGTAGCTGGTTTATATGTCTTTTTATTCGCTCTGCCTTTGGGCGGTCGAACAGGCGGTTTTCCTGACCGCTGGATATAGTGCCCTCTGCCTTGGTTTTAATTGTGGTGTGTTTAAGGCAAAGCGCCTTAAGTGATTTTTCTTCGTTTAGTGCCGCCCCATCGTATCGGTAGAGAAGCTTACCGTCTTCCTCCTTCGGCCGATTGTGGAGATAGAAGGTTCCGGCCGGAATTTCATTCTCTTTAACAGCATATGCAAGATATAAGAACAGCTGGATATCAACTCCGGTTTCAACATCTTTTAAAGAAAATGTTTTGCTACCGGTTTTATAGTCAACTACCCTTATGTAACGCTCGCCATCTATGCTACAGCTATCAATTCTATCAACCTTGCCACGCAGCGTGATGTTAATACCGTCGTCGGTGGTGATGCTGTGAGATAAATTTTGCTCTAACTTTTCCGGCCTAAATATGCTGTCCTGTTGTTCTGCTCGCAGGAATAAAAGCAGCTGTGCTGCCGATTGTTCTAATCTGCCTATAATAAACCGTTCTTTAACCGAAACCCTGTCACCAAAAAGCCTGTCGGTACACTCGATGGTGTATTTTCGGCAAAGAGAAAATAAATCATCATCGCTAAGTTTTGATAATGAAGGATGCTCGGCCAGAAGCCTTTCCATAACATGGTGGATTAGTGTTCCGGCAATATCGGCAGAAAGTTCTAGCCTTCGTATCGGCTCTACCTTTAGCAGATGCTGCATAAAAAAGCTAAAGGCACATTTTTTATAGCTTGAAACTCTGCCGGAGGATAGCGAGAGGTTGTTAATTAAATTTTGAGTGGTTTGCCGTTCATTTAAATCAAAGCATGGCGGTTTCTGCGCCACCTCAACCGCCTCGATTAAACGCTCGCCCCCAAAGAGCTTTATTGCCTGCTTAAGCTCTTCGGCAAAGGCTTTATCATCGTGTAGCCGCTGAGCCATAACAACGGCTGCGGCAGAGGGGGTTGCAACCTCGTTTAGCCTGTTTTGTAACAACCTTTTGGCATAGCTCTCTATAGGCATTAGCTGGGTTGAAAGCTTTGCTCCGTTTTCGGTTATATAACTTATATGTAGGTTTTCTGATGGGGTTGTTAAGGTTCGATATAGATAGAGTTCCTCTAACATTACCCTGTTTTTAAAAAGTCCCGGTAGCTGTAGATCATGTTCTGCAAGCCGTTCCCTGTCGGCATGATCGAGCAGGCCGGAGTGGCCAACCTCGGCAGGGAAAACCTCGCTATTCACCCCTAAAACATAAAGCGACTTAATGCTATCGCCGATAATCCTTTCCGGGCTGTATACCGTAACACAGTCTACAACCTTGGGTAGGCTGTGTAGCTTAGTGTTCTGTAAAAGAATGGTGTATAGCTGTTGAAGCTCATCCGGTTTAAGCTCGGCATGGCCGGGGTTTGCTTCAAAGTTTAAACTGTGTAGCTGATCTAAAATTTCTATTATAAGGTTGTATCTTCTTAATATATCGTCGTTTGATAGATTCTCGGCTACATTTAAGGCCGTTATAGCTTGATAAATGGCAACGGTAAGCGGGGTGTCGTTGGCGAACAGAGGCTGTAAACAGTTGATCAGCTCTTCTCTAACCGGCTCACCACCACACCAGCTTTTGTTGCTGCTTATATCCTCGGGTGGTATAACAACACCGTTTCGCCATTCCTTGGCTGTTGGGTTAAATCTCAAAACCCAGTCCTGCAAGGCGGCAATTTTTTCGGTGGAAAGCCCGCAAAGCCCTGTGGATACTAAGGTTAGCATATCATCGCTGTTAATGCCGCCACGAAGCGATATCATGGCCGAAACCATGGATGCCGGTGCGCTATACCTAAGCTCACCCTCAAGGTCGAGATATACCGGTATGTTAAACAGTGCAAAACTTTTTAACAGCTCGCTGTAATATTCGTCTGGGTTTCTCATAACAATGGCAATGTCGCGATAAGCCCTGCCGGCTCTAACCTCGGCGGCAACCGCAGCGGCAACCGCAAATGTTTCGCGCTCTGTATTTTCATATGGGGTTAGGGTTATATCAGAAAACTCCTCAACAACGTCTTCTTCGCCACAGAGCATGAGGTTTAACTGTTCTATATCGCCATTGTTTCGGAAGTTATTATAAAGAATTTTGTTTGGCGCTATCGAAACACCCTCGGCCGAAGCTATCCTAACCAGGTGTTTTGCCGTCTGCCTAACGGTATCAAAAAAATCGTCGGCCTGTTGTGCTGTGGGTGCACCCAAGGCAACGGTTATGTTTTTATTACCCGCTAACAATGCCCGGATAATTTCATATTCCGGCAGGGTAAATCCATCAAAGCCATCTATAAAAAATGCATGGCCGTTCATAAATTCGGGATGTTTTAGCATGCCGTTGGCGGCCAGAAGTAAAACGTCTTGAGGCTCCATACGGTCTGAGAGTAGGCTGTTGTAGGCGCTGTAGATAAGAGCTATGTCTCTAAGTTTTCCATCGGTGGCAATCTCGTTTAGCTGTTCGGGGCTACAGCAGGTTTTAAGCTCCTTAATAATGTCGGCACATAGGCTGTAAAATCCTATCTTATAGCTTTCGGCATTATAATATGTAAGCTGACCGGTAAGCGAAATTACCGCTCGCTTGCAGAGTGCAACTCGATAGGCATCCGAAACAAACTGTTTTGTTCCGCCATATTCTCGAAAGGTCATCTCGGAAAGTCGGCCGAAATCGGCAACCGTTATATAGTGGCAAAGCTCATCGCCAAACCGCCGCAAAACCGAAAGTTCGGTTGTTGAGGTATACTGTTCGGCAACAAGCAACACTGAGTGTTCGCCTCGCTTCGCCCTCTGCTGTATTAAGGCTTGCATCTCGGTTGTTTTGCCGCTACCGGATCTACCGAATATTAACGATAACATCTATTTCTGTCAACCTTCCTTTATTCATTAAATATACTCTCTATAATTTCAAGTGATTTAAATCTTATATCGTATTCCCCCTCGATTAGCTCGAGTTCATCCTCGTTATACATAGCCTCTACCGTAGCATCACCCTGAACCGATGGCAAACATAGGGGAGGGAATAGAACGCACCACCAGTTATGCCCCTGCGCATCGCCTATCTCTATTCTTACGGCATTATAGTGGCCGGCAGGCATGGTAAAACCTTCATAAATTGTGGTATCGAAATACATCTCGGTGGTATATGCAACTACCTCGTGATTTATTGCAAGGCTGCTTAACGTCTCGGCTGCAACGCTCTCGATAAGTGGAATATGGCTGTTTGCAACAAGCATAACCTGATCCTTGCTGCGCCCCGTTGTGAATAGATCACCGGTGCTCTCTAAAAGGGCATCTCTAACGAGCAATTTTGCCGCCTGATCTTCTTCGCTGTCGGAGTTTGCTACTATATGTAGCCTTAACGTCTGCTCTTCAATGCTTTGCGCCGTGGCATAAAAATCAAAGAAATCGGCAAACATTAGGGTAAGTGCAAGTGAGAATATAACTAAACAATCAAATTTTTTCATCAGGGGGTATCCTTTCCTATCAAGCTTTGTTGATAGAATGTTTGCCCCAAACAATATATATTATACTAAAAAGCTATCCTAAAATTTCGACACCCTTTTCTATAGCGGTTAAAACAAATGCCTCTTTTCCAATTTTTTCTGCCGCAAAGGCCGCCGTATCGGCATCTTTAAACACGCCGTAAACAACCGCTCCACTACCGGTCATGAGGCTTGTTAGCGCCCCAAGCTTTATAAATCGCTCCTTAATTTTTATAAGATTTAAGGTGGACGAATACTCGAGGTCGTTTTTAAGAGAGGAAAGAAAATCGCTATCGTTAATTTTTGCTATCGATTCTTCGGTATTAGCCGCAGTGCCGGGCCCCATCTCGTCGAATCTTCGGTATGCCTCAGCGGTGCTCACCGATTTACCACCCATAACGGCAACATAGCTGTATGGAAGGATGTGGTTTAACTGCTTTACATCGCCACCAACACCGGTAACCCTGCAAAGTCCGCCAACGATACATACCGGAACATCACTGCCAACCTTTAACCCAAGGCTTAAAAGTTCTTCGTTAGAAAGATTAGTTTCATATAGTGCGTTAAGGCCGATAAGTACCCCCGCGGCATCGGCACTTCCGCCACCCATGCCTGCCCCTATCGGAACGGTTTTATCTATATCTATAGCAACGCCGTTAGTTAACTTTGTATACTCAAAAAAAACCTCGGCCATGCGCAAGGCGGTGTTTTTGTTGTTGGTAGGAACTCTTGCATTGCAGCTAAGGGTTATGCCGGTTTGTTTTTCAAGTTTAAGCGTCTCGAACATGTTTACCGAGCAGGTTAACATATCGAGGGTATGAAGTTTGCCACTAACTCCTGTTATCTGTAGGCTTAGGTTTATCTTGGCTGCCGCCCTTACCGTTAAACTGTTCATAATAAATCCCCGTTAAAATCGTTTTAATATCGGTAGCATAATTTTTAGTAAAATCGCAGTAAGACAGCCGGTTAAAACAGCCGATATACCAAGGATGGGAATATTTGCAACGGCTATAAGTGGGTCGTAGAGAAACGAGATGGCAATAAGCTGACCCGCATTATGTGCTATAGCACCCAGAACACTAATTAGCAAAAAACCTACCCTATCCTTAAAGAATTTAACCAATATTATCATGGCTAAAAATGCGAAAACAAAACCGCAAAGGCTAAGCAACGAGGCAACAATCCCTCTAGTTAAAAAAACAAAAAAAACCTTTAATATTCCGATGGTGAAGGCTGTTTTACCGTTAATTGCAATAAGGGCGTACATAATAACTATATTAGAGAGCCCAAGTTTAACCCCATATCCCGGTAGAGGGAAAAGCATCTCGATTACCGATAAAACCATAGCGGTTGCAAAAAGCAGTGCCGTTGTTACCAGCAGTTTTGTTTCATGTTTTTTCATTATATAACGATGTCCGCCCCTTCTCCCTCAACCGAAACAACGGTGTTGTTAGGTAGACAGGCGGCAACCTCCCCGTTAAGCGAAAGGTATCCTGCCGCAATGCAAACCTTATCGGGACAATCTGAAGAGATAAAGCAAACACCATCGCTACCATAGGAGATAATAATATTTTCATTGTGTGGCATTGCAATCTCGCTCTGCTCGCCGCTAAGCGATAGCTCCATTATCCTGTTACCGTTATACTCAACATGGGCAACAGCACCGGGCGAGTTTAGCTGAAATAAAATAAAAAGCATTAAAAATCCACTCAGCAGTATTATGATGGAAACAACGTCCCGTTTTGTTATTTTATAATTCATCTCTCTCCTGCCTAACCTATGTAGTAAAACCGGAAAAACCAAATCCGAAAAGCAGCTTCACTTTTAGCTATAGCTAAAAGTTTTGTGGCAGGCAATTGCCTCGAAACAATGCTTATCTCCTTGCGATATATAAAGGTACACCTACATAGTTTTTTGCTAAACCAAAAACGGTTCGAACTATATCGGTTTGGCTAAATTAATGGTAGCATATCGACCTTAAAAAGTCAAACAAGGTAAGGCTATATCATGCCGAAATTTTTTAGCGTAAATATAACGATAAACATGGTGATGGTGGAGAGGGTTGTTGTTACCACTACGGTGGAGGAGGCAAGGTCGCCATCGCCGCCCATCTCTACAGCCATAACATATGAGCTTGCGGCGGTAGGTGCATAAAAGATAACCATAAGGCAGGTAAGCTCTACCCCTCTAAAACCCAAAAGTATTGCGGCGGCAACAACAATTGTGGGCAGAACAGCCAGCTTTCCAAAACATATTATTACAAGCTGTTTGCCTATTCTTAAAAAACCGGAAAAATCAAATTTTGCACCCAGCATAAACAGTGCCAGCGGAGTTGCCGTTACCGCAAAATAATCGATGGTGTTGCCTAGTGCAACAGGGAGCTTAATTCCGAATACCATAAAGGCAATTCCGCAGAGCGTTGCTATAATAAGATTATTTGTGGCCAAGCTTTTTAATATTTTAAGAGGCTCAATCCTACCGCCACCGAATATGGTTAGAACAATTACCGAGAAAATATTATATGCGGGTATTACAACCGCAATTAGGGTTGCCGCTACAGCAAGATCCTCGCCGGGCTGTAACAACGATACCATAGGCAGTCCGAAAATGGCATAGTTAGACCGACACATTCCCTGAATCATAACGCCACGTTTTGGATTATCCTTTTCTATTATAACAACCAATAATGTTACCAGGATAAACAATAGCGGTATTGCAAGAGCAACAAATAAAAACACCTGCGGTTCGCTAATGGATGTTATGGTAGTGCTTCGTAGGTTGTTAAATAACAACAGCGGAAGAAAAATCTTAAAAACCAGGTTGTTGCATTGACCCGCGGTGGTTGCATTAACCATATTTTTTTGTTTTGCAACATAACCGCCAAACATTAAAGCCACAAGCGGGATTATTACACCGAGTGTATAGAGTAAGTTCTCTGTATAATTCATAATAAATCCTTAAACAACTATTATTTATACTATCGACCAAGCAGGGCAAAAACTTAGATAATAGAGCAAAATAGATGCATTGACTATAGCTGCCGGCAATGTTAAAATAAAATGGTATATATTTTATTTTAACGGAGGTTTGGTTATGAGGTTCTCTTGCTGTTTAAACACACTTTTTAAGGGCATACCTTTAGAGGAGGCAGCGATATCCGCTAAGGCCTGTGGATTTGATATGATAGAGTTTTGGAATCTGCCTGAAGATATACCTTCCTTTTGCGAGCTGTTAAAAAAGCATGATATCGAGGTTGCAAGCTTTATTGCAAACCGCGGCGCCTCACTCTTTGAGGACGACTGCGACAAGGTTTTAAAAACGTTGGAAGGATCTTTTAAAACAGCAAATCTTCTTGGTTGTAAAAGAATGATCCTTTCGCTGGATACCGCTCCTGAGGGAACGGTTATCGAGGGCGCCATTTACGAAAAGATTATTTCTATACTAAAGCCTGCCGCAAAACTTGCAAAAGAGATGGGTGTTACCATAATGCTAGAGCCGCTAAACAGCGTTGTTGACCATCCTGTTTGTCCCCTAAACAACACCGACATTGCCTGCAAACTTATCGATGAGGTTAACCTTCCATCACTTACTCTTTTATATGATATATATCATCGCCAGCTATCACACGGCAACGTTATAAACGATTTCACCGAAAAGATGAAATATATCGATTATATACACATTGCAGGGGTACCCGGAAGGGGCGAGCCTTACCTTTCAGAGAACGACTACCGCTTTATAGCCGGAAAGCTATTTGAAAACGGTTATAACGGCATAGTGGGTTTCGAGTTTTTCTGCTTTGTAGATACTCCCGAGCAGGCGGCAGAAAAAACCTTTTCGCTCTTTAAAAATTAACCGCGTTTCAATTTTTAAGTAGCAATTCGATAGGTTATAAAGAACCGCGCCAGTCTCTGTTTTAAACACTTTGCGGCATCGTTTAAGCAATTAACTATTGACGATATTCGGTTTATAGGGTATAATCTTATAGCAAAGAAAAAAATGGAGAAAAAGATGAAAAAATTATTAGCAGTTTTAATGATCGCATTATTGATGTTCTCGATTGTGGGTTGTTCCTCAACAAGCGAGGTGACTACAGATACACAAACATCTTCTGTAGCAACAGATACCGAGGCAACAGACGAAGCCACCTCTGAAGCTGAGGACTCTGTAGAAGAGGCTACCACCGATGTTACCACCCTTGTTATGGGAACTAATGCGGCATTCCCTCCTTATGAGTATATAGAGGATGGCGAAATCGTTGGTATCGATGCCGAAATAGCTACTGCAATTGCAGAAAAGCTTGGCATGGAAGTAGAAATTCAGGATATGGAGTTTGATGCAATTATCCCAGCACTACAGTCGGGCAAAATTAACGTTGGCCTTGCAGGAATGACGGTAACACCGGAGCGTGAAGAATCGGTTAACTTTACCGAGAGCTATGCTACCGGCGTTCAGGTTGTTATTGTTAAAGAGGGTAGCGCAATCACAACGGTTGACGACCTTTTTGCCGAGGGTGCAAGCCACATTATCGGCGTTCAGCGTAACACCACCGGCGACCTATACACAACATGGGATCTTGAGGATGAAGAACTTGCAACCATCGATAGATACAGCCGTGGCGCAGATGCAGTTCAGGCACTTATCACCGATAAAGTTGACTGTGTTGTTATCGACAACGAGCCGGCAAAGGCATTTGTTGCCGCAAACGAAGGCTTGATGATTCTTGATACCGAGTATATCGAGGAGCAGTATGCAATAGCAATGAGCAAAGATGATCCTGCGCTTTACGATATGGTTAACACCGCATTACAGGAGCTTAAGGCAGATGGCACAATTGAGGCCATAGTAACAAAGTATATCCCTGCCGAATAATTAAACAATATTAATATAGGGGCTGTTTTGCGACAGCCCTTTAGAGTGTCAAAAAAGCCAGCCAAACCCTTAAAATGTCAAATTCGGTGACATGCGCGGCGAATTTGACCTTCGACAAATGGCAAAGCCGTTTGTGGGGGAGGGTACCGGGAGGGGATGCATCCCCTCTCGGGGCTGTTGAACTTTTCGACAGCCTGAGGGGCTGTTTTGCGACAGCCCTTTTATGCTATAATAAATTTTGTTATAAAAAATGTTTATTCAAAAAAGGAGATTTTAAATGTTTCAGGGACCTACTCCGGAACAGCTATGGCCGGAAATTGTGCCGTCCTGGATGCTAAGCCTTCCGGATTGGCTGGAGGAGTTTTTCTTTACCTTTTATAAAAGTTTTATCTATGATAACCGATATGAGTTGATGATTGAAGGCCTGGGCAACACCTTGTTGTTAACATTCACAGCGCTTATTTTGGGTGTTGTTTTGGGCGTTGTGGTTGCTATTGTTAGGGTTAGCCACGATAAAAATCGAATAAACATGCATGGATTATCTGCCAGGTTCTTGGATATAGCAAATCTTTTATGTAAAATCTATCTAACCGTTATTAGGGGTACACCGGTAATGGTACAGCTACTTATTATATACTATGTTATATTTGCAAGCTCAACAAACAAGCTTATGGTTGGTTTTTTTGCCTTTGGTATTAACTCCGGTGCCTATGTTGCCGAGATTGTTAGAAGCGGTATTATGTCGGTGGATAACGGACAAACCGAGGCGGGGCGAAGTCTTGGATTAAACTATATCCAAACCATGAGATTTATAGTTGTACCGCAGGCCTTTAAGGCTGTTTTGCCGGCACTTGCAAACGAGTTTATCGTGCTTTTAAAGGAAACATCGGTTGCCGGATATATCGCTATGCAGGATCTTACCTATGCTGCAAACCTTATTGCCGGTAACAGCTATGAATATGCGTTTCCGCTTATATCTGCCGGCGTTATCTACCTGATCTTAGTTATGTTCTTTAGCTGGCAGGTAGGAAAACTTGAAAGGAGGCTGAGAAGCAGTGACCACTGATACATTAATTAAGGTAACAGGCCTTGAAAAGCATTTTAAGGGCGGCGAAATAAAGGCTTTAAACGGAGTTGATATCGATATCCATAAGGGCGAGGTGGTTGTTATAATCGGCCCATCGGGTAGCGGTAAATCCACCCTGCTTAGATGTCTTAACCTTTTAGAGGTTCCAACGGCGGGACACATCTTTTTTAAAGGTGTTGATATAACCGATCCTAACGTTAATATAAACACCCATCGCCAGAAGATGGGCATGGTTTTTCAGCAGTTTAACCTGTTTCATCACATGACGGTTATGGAAAACATGACGCTTGCACCTATAAAGCTTATGGGTAAAACAAAGGAACAGGCACAGGCAAAGGCGATGGAGCTTCTTGCCCGTGTTGGTTTGCAGGATAGAGCCGAAGCATACCCATCTCATCTTTCCGGTGGACAAAAACAGCGAATAGCTATAACCAGAGCTCTTTGCATGGAGCCGGACGTTATGCTGTTTGACGAGCCGACATCGGCGCTCGACCCCGAGATGGTTGGCGAGGTTTTAGAGCTTATGAAAAGCCTTGCAACGGCAGACGGGGGAATGACCATGGTGGTGGTTACTCACGAGATGGGCTTTGCCAAGGAGGTGGGTTCACGGGTAGTGTTTATGGACGAGGGTGTTATTGTTGAGCAAAATACTCCGAACGAGTTTTTTGATAATCCTCAAAACGAGCGAAGCCAAAACTTCCTATCCAAGGTGTTGTAAATATAGGCTGTTTACAAATAAAAACAGATATTCTTAGATTTGCAAGGTTGTTTTGCAAAGATTAATAAAAGCCATGTGTTGTTTAATTCGGTAAGCATGCTAACATCAACTATGTTAACAATGCGAATTTGACCTTCTACAAAAGATGCTAACGCGAACAAGGTTCGCGTTAGAGCCGTTTGTGGGGTAGTGAGCCGCGAAGAGGGGGACTATGGAAACTTTTAAAAGAGCAGAAAATTTTATCTATAAAAACGCAAGGCCCATAGATCTTGCAAGGTGGCAATACCATTTTGAGAATGCAGATAAAGAGCTTGTTTTATCTGCACTTTCCCACTATCAGAATAGCGACGGTGGTTTTGGTCATGCACTGGAACCTGATTTTTGGAACCCGAATTCTTCACCGATAGCAACCTGGAGCGCCGCAGAAATTCTTCGCGAAATAAACCTAACCGATAGAAATCACCCCATTATTAAAGGGATTCTTCGTTACCTTAAAAACACGAAGGATTTTAACGGACGTTTTTGGCGAAATTCCATAGCGAGCAATAATGATTTTCCTCATGCGCAGTGGTGGGAATATAGTAGCGATTCGGATTTTGTTTTGCAGTATAACCCTACCGCCGCATTGGTTGGATTTATAATCGCGTTTGCCGATGAAAACGACGAGTTATATATAACCGCGTGTGATGTTGCAAGGCAAGCCACCAACTATTTTATAGAGCAGAAAAAACCACAGAGCATGCATCTTATTTCCTGCTTTATTACCATGCATGAACAGCTGTCCTCAATTGCAGGGTTTGATATTATCGATAAAGAGCTGCTTTTAGCCCGGCTAAAACAGCAGGTGAAGGATGCTATAACAACAGATATATCACTATGGGCAAACTCCTATATCTGCAAACCTTCGCAGTTTTTTAGATCTAAAAACAATGTTTTTTATAATGAAAGCAAGGATATTGCAGATTATGAATGCGATTTTATAATAAAAAATCAGCTACCAAACGGTAGCTGGAACATAACCTGGAGCTGGAACGATTATAAAAGCGAATGGGAGGTTTCAAAAAGGTGGTGGATGGGTAATCTTGCTATACTTAATATGCTCTATCTCAGAGGAATGGAAAAACTTTAAATTTATTAACATATTAATTGAAAGGAAAAAACATGAGCGCTCGATCAAACATGGCATATGAACTTCGCCAAAGCCAAAATCCGCATTACAACTGCTGTCAATCTGTTTTTATTCCATTTTGCGATATATGTGGCATAGATAAAGAGATGGCATTTAAGCTTGGCGCTAACTTCGGTGGCGGAATGCGGGTAGGCTCGGTTTGCGGTGCCGTTACCGGCGGCTTGATGGTGCTTGGAATGTTAGGGCGCTCTGAGCAGGAGGTTAACAGCTTTATGAACGATTTTTTATGTAACAACGGCTCGCTAAATTGCAACGAGCTGTTAACAAAGGTAACCGTTAACTGCCCGAAAGCTCAGCTGTGTAACGGATTTGTGGTGGAGTGTGTCTTGGCTATAGAGAAGATAATTAGCGGTAACACCTAGCGGTAACACCTAGCGGTGGAAACTAATGAAAATTATTCCTCTTTACTCAAACTAAAAAAGCGATGTTTTTCAACGAATTTAAAGATCGGTAGGGCAAGTAAGGTGCAGGACACCAGCTGCCCTACCGCTATTTGCAGTGCTATTATCGAGGCTATCATTAAATCGAACCTGCCGAGATCGAAATAGCATAAAACCGGTCCCAGTATCAGGGCGTTAGCTATAACGGCAGTCATTGCCGTTGCAATAGGAAAGCCTAGCAGCCTTATTTTTCTTAGCCGATAGCCTATTAAAACCGATATTAATGTACCAAGTGTTCCAAACACGATATCAACAAGACCGTAGGGGCTAAACAGGTTGGTAATAAAACAGCCAACAACAAGGCCAACCGATGCCACCGGCGAGAGGGCGCAAAGAGGCACGAGTGCCTCGGCAAATCTTACCTGAATTGGGCCGTAACTAAGTGGTGAAAACACCAGCGATACCACCACGTATAGGGCGGCAATCATGGCCCCCTTTGCTATGTATATAGTTGTGTTTTTACTGTTGTTATTCAAAATTTCTGCTCCTTTGTTAAATCTCCCTTAAAACCCTTTTGTCTTAGCTGTTCAAAAACAGCAACGGCAACTGCGTTGGAAAGGTTTAGGCTTCTTGCCTCGTTAATCATGGGGAGCCTTGCGGTTTTATGCTCTGCTAAAAGGCTTTCCGGCAGCCCTTTATCCTCCCGTCCAAACACAAGATAAATATCTCTGCTTAGGTCGCAGTCGGTATATATGGTTGATGATTTTGTTGAGAACAACAGCAATTCAGGGTTGTTGTTTTCTTCTAAAAAATGCGTAAAGTTATCATAGTAACGAATATCTAAAAGCGACCAGTAGTCTAGGCCGGCACGCTTTAGTTTTTTATCGTCTATCTCAAAACCCAGCGGCCTTATAAGATGAAGTCTTGCCCCGGTTGCGGCACAGCTTCTTGCTATATTTCCGGTGTTTTGAGGTATCTGTGGTTCTACCAATACTATATCAATCAATAATTAAGATCCCTTTCTTTTATTCATTGTTTTCGCTAAGGCGCCATAGCTGTTTTTCAAAACAAAGGCCGTTTCGCCTTGGCGGTATATTCTCTGCTGTTTCTGACTGATGAGAGGATATTACCGATGCTACAAAATCTGCCGCAGAAGAAACAGCTTCGCTAAGGCTTTTGCCCGACATGGTTTTACCAACTAAAACGCTGCCAAACATATCTCCACTTCCGTGAAAATTTCCCGCTATTCTTTGGTTATGGTGTTTGCCCTTGTTTTTATTTTCATCTAGGTAACAAACACTAACGGTATCGGAGGTTAGGTTAATGCCGGTAACAACCGCCGACTTTGCCCCAAGCCCGATTAAACCAAACAGCAATGAATCTACAAATTTTTCATCATGAGGCGCTTCTTTATAGGGGATATTTAAAAGCAAGCATGCCTCGGTCACATTTGGCATGGCAATATCCGCAACCGCTACCATGCTGCGCATTCCCTCGGCGAGAGCACTGTCAACGCTGCTGTATAAACTGCCGTTATCTCCCATTACCGGATCTACAAATATCTTTGCACCGCTGGCCGAAAGCTCTTTTAGTATAGGGGTAAGTATTGCCGGTTGCTTTTTACAGCCCAGATAGCCGGTATATATTCCCTTGAAATTTAAGCCTTCCTGCCGCCAGCGGTTATATATCGGGAGAATGTTCTCGGTTAGGTCGGTGTATATAGGTTTTTCAAAGCCGCCGGTGTGGGTTGAGAGAAGAGCTGTGGGTAAAACTGTGCAGTTAATGCCACAGCTGCTAATTATGGGTAAAACCACTGCAAGTGAGCAACGCCCAAAACAGGAGAGGTCATGAACTGCTATAACGGAATCGGTCATCTGTTCTTTAACCTTTCTACCAACAGGTTTGCCGCCTTATATATGTCGCCACAACCCATAGAGAGAACTAGGTCACCGGGCTCTACAATCTCTAGTAATCGCTCTACCGCCTCGTCGAAGCCGGTAACCCATTCGCAACCAACCTCCTTGGCAAGCATAGCGGCAGTTATATCTCCCGGGTCAAGCTCTCTGCCACCCATTATCTCGGTTAAAAGGGTTATGTCCGCCAGCTTTAACGAGGTTACGAAATCGTTGAAAAGAAGCTTTGTTCTACTATAGGTAAATGGTTGGTGGAGCGCTATAATACGCTTGTATCCAAGCTTTTTTACCCCGTTTAACGTTGCCTCAACCTCGGCGGGATGGTGCGCATAGTCGTCGGCAACGGTAATCCCATCGATGTTGCCAAGTATCTCAAACCTTCTGCCTGCCCCCTTAAAGGCGGCTATTCCCTCGGCTATGCTCTCTATTGGCATCCGTTCGCAGTATCCTATTGCAGCCGCTACTAGCGCGTTATAAATATTGTGTTTTCCCGGTATGGATAGCTTAATTCTTCCAAGAGGTTCAAATAGATATAAAAGCATAAAGCTGTAATAACCATCCTCCTCAATCTTAACATCCACAGCCTGAAAATGGCACCCATCGCAAAAACCAAACAAAATGGCTCGTTTATCCTTTAAACCCGCAACAATCTGCAAACAGTTTTCATCATCGCCGTTAGCCAGAACAACGCCACTTGCCTTTTCGGCAAATTTTGTGAAGGAGGCAATAAGGTTTTCCATAGTTTTAAAATAGTCGAGATGATCCTCATCGATATTTAGTAAAACACTTGTTGTGGGATTTAGCTGTAAAAATGTATTTGAAAATTCACAGGCCTCAACGATAATTGAACCTGCGCTACCATGGCGCCCATAGCTGTTAATATATGGTAGCTTACCTCCGATAACAGCAGCATAATCTATGCCACCCATTAAAAGCATCTGGGTCGACATTGCTGTTGCGGTGGTTTTTCCATGTGTTCCGGCTATGCATACCCTGTTTAAATATCTATCCGAAACTGCTCCCAGCATAACACTTCTCTCGTAGCATGGTATTCCCATCGCCTGCGCCGCCAACAGTTCCGGATTGCCGGCAAGCAGCGCCGCAGTGTAAACAACAAGCTGGGCATCGGCAATGCAGGCGGCATCATGTGGAATCTGAACAGGTATGTTCATGCCGCGCAGTATATCAACGGTACTACCTTCATTTATATCACTTCCGGTAACGGTATAGCCAAAGCCATGAAGAATCTCGGCAAGAGGAAGCATGCCGCTGCCGCCAATTCCGATGAAATGAACCCGCTCGATACCGTCTAAAATGCTTGTGTTAGCCATAGTAAGCCTTTCTTCCTGAGTAATTACCCTATACATATTATATTATATAATATATGCGATAAAAAATAAACAGTTTTTTGATGAAAAGTAAAATTTTAGATTTTAATAGAAGTTGTTTTTTCCGTTAGGGCTCGCTTAAAATAATGAATAACTATAAAGATAGTTAAAATGCATTAACTTTTGCGGATGGCTAAAAAATTGTTGCAAAACATTAGAGGTATCAAAAAAATCCATATCCCCTTGCATGTTTGAAAGGGGATATGGATAGGCCGGTAGGCTTAAGTGGAGTGGTTGCTGTTTGAACTAATAGTTAAGAGTGTGAAATGAATTTGTGTTTTATGGAGAGGTTGGAGTCCTGTTTGATGCTAAAGCCTACCTAGTCTGCCATTTAATAACGAACGAGACTTAAAATTATTTTATCCGCTGCCTCATTTGTTAATTATATATTAACTTAAATTTATGTGGAACATGTGTAAATTTTGTTAATAATATAAAAAAAGTGAACAAAAATAATAGTTGTTTTATAACTTTTGGTTTAATAAAAACCGATCATTAGCTGTTGCTAAGATAGAACTAAAAGGCTTATTGCCGCCGCAATGATTATGAGAAACAAATCGTGCAGATGAAATTTTTTATGTAAAAATTCTACGAATATATAGGTTAAAATAACAAGCACTATGGTAAGCGGAGCCGAAAGATCGGCGTGTGCTGTTATCTTTGCCGATTCGGCAAGCATTGAGGTTATGGTGGAAAGCAGCAGTCCGCAGATTACCGGAAGTATCCAAACCTTTAAAACAACAAAGATGTCAAGATGTGAAAAGGTGTGGTAGATTGAGGCTACATAGTTACAAACAACACAGCTGGCCGCGGTTGCAAGTGCGAGGGCAAAACCACTATATATCCAGGCCGCTAGCATGGATTCGGTTCCGGCCGAAACAAAGCCAACACCAACTAATATCTTAACTAAAATAGAGCCGGGCAGAGCATTTGCAATGGGTAAAATCTGGCCGTAAAAATCCGAGCTGGAAACAACCCCTTCGGCAACAAAAATTCCGTCGGCAACGGTTAGGTATGCTTCTCCGCCGCCAAACGAGGTTACCACCGAAAGAAAACCGTTTGTAAAGAAATAGGTGGGGTTTACTCCGGTTAAAAACAAACAGGCAAAATAGAGAACTGCAGTTAAAACAATGAACGGGATGCTTTGCTTAGTTGGTGTTAAAAGATCCACCTTTTTGGGCCCGGGAGCCTCTATGGATGTTTCTTTTTTTGCATCTACAACAACGGCAACAACGGCAAATATCATCATAACTGCCTGAAAGATAAGCTTAAAATCATATATAGGAATTAGCGGAGATTTTCCGAAACTTAAAACGTATACAAGGGCGATAATCGAGGCTATCGGCGTTCTAAATTTATGATGTCGTCCACAGGTGAAAAATAATACGAAAAATATTAAAACAAGTATATCGATGGTAGAGATATCAAAAATTCTGCTTGATTCGGTAAATGCATTACTAAAACCCAGCATCTCTAAAAGATGACGAATCTCGTTGCCAAAAGTTAAAAGCATAGTGGCTATCATTAACAGATATCCACCGAGGGTAAAGTTATTTTTTTTGCTATCCTTCATAACCTTGGATATGTAATGAACTAAGAGGGTTATAATAAAAACCGATATTCCAACCGAGGCAAACTCGATGCTGGCAACAACACCATCGCCTAGCATTGCAATGGTGGATAGCAGTATAAGCATAATTAAAACGCCGGGTAACGAGGTTAAAATAGCGCCTAAAAGCATGCCGGTAGGGCCGGCAACCTTATCGCCGATAAGTCCACCAAGTTTAACCGGAAGTGCTCCCGGGGTAATGTTAGCAATAACGGTGCAGTTGGTATACTCCTCTTCGCTCATAAATTTATGGGTGTCTACAGCTTCTTTTTCCATAATAGGTATTAGCGCACTACCGCCACCAAAGCCGATACAGCCAATTTTAAACATCGACCCGCAAACCTTTAACAACTTTTTTATCTTCATAGCACCCCTTTTGAATAGTTAAACAACATTATTATTATATAATAAAACTAGAATCCTTTCAAGTAGGTAATCCGGCACACGAACAACAAAGGTGAAAAACTGACAGTGTTGTTATAAATTGTTGATTGTGGTGAAAAATTCTGTTATACTTATAAAAGATTGCTTAATAGTATTACTGCGATTAATAGCAAGCATTTACCGGAGGTTAATCAAGATGGAGAAGAGTAAAAGACTAACATTTGGCAACAAGCTGGCCTTTTCGGTTGCCGATCTTTTTGGCGGTGGTTCGTTTAACATTGTTAATTTTTTGTATCCGGGCTTTTTGGCTCTTGCCGTGGGGCTTTCGCCCTTTTATATTAGCTTTATTATGTTTGTGGCAAGGGTTTGGGATGCGGTTAGCGATCCGCTTATGGGCAGGATTTCTGATGGTGCTACCAGTAAACGGTTTGGAAAACGACGCATTTTTCTCGTTGTGGCCGCTCCACTTATAGTTGTTGCTATGTTTTTAATGTTTTTTCCATTCTCAATGGGTAACGAGGTTATTAGGGCGATATGCGTTCTGCTATCCTACATGTTTTTCAGCACGGTTCAAACTATGGTTATGATTCCATACTACTCGTTATCCTCAGAGCTTACCTCTGATTATAACGATAGGGCCTCTGCGAATTCGCTGCGGTTAGCATTTAGTATTTTTTCTTCTATACTGTGTGTTGCGGTTCCCGGAATGATAGTTGATATGGTTGGTGGCAACCAAGGTTATATAGTTATGAGCCTTGTTTTCGGAACGCTTTTTGGAGCATCGGTTTTAATAACCGGTCTGTTTACTCGTGAACAGATTATAACCCCTGCGGTTAAAAGAAAATTCAGACCAGACGATTTTACAAGATTTTTGAAGGTTAAACCCTTTAAACAATATTTGGTGATGATCTTAACGGTTCAGATGACTATGGCGATAATGAGCTCGCTGTTCTTCTTTTATATAGATTTTTATATAAATAGAGATATAACGGCAGCGGGTGGTTCCTCCATGCTGGGGTTAATTGCAGCAGGCAGTATGTTTGCAACCCAGATAGTGGCACTTCCGTTTTATTTATGGCTTATAAATAAAAAAAGCAAGGCGTTTGCCTATCAGTTCGGCTCCTTCGTATGGATTGCCAGCGGTGCAATACTGTTCACCCTAACACCGGGTGTTCCCGATATTGTTGTGATAATAGCAGCGGTGGTAATAGGTTTTGGCATAAGTGGTCCGGGACTTGTTCCCCACACAATGTTTGGCGATGTTGTTGATGTGGCCGAGATAGTTACCGGGGGACGTAATGAAGGTGCAATGGGTGGCCTTGTTAACTTTATCAACAAGGTAGCCCAGGCGATAGGCCTTGCAGCAGTTATGGCGGCGCTCGGTTTTTTTCAGTTTCGTGAACAGGTGGCTGGTGAGGCTCAGATTGTTGCTCAGCCGGAATCGGCACAGATGGCAATTAGGTTTATTCTATGCTTTGCCCCGCTTTTTGTTCTTATCTTCGGCGTGCTAATTTCTTTTAAATATAAAATTGATGTGAATAAGCAAAAGCAGGTGAGAGACTGCATAGAAAACAAGGATGAAAATGCTATGGAGCTGCTGAGAAGAGAATTTAGGTAATCGACACACATCCCTGCTTTGCCGTATAGGGTATTGATTCGTTTATGTTTTTATTGTACAATAAAAATAACACCTAGCTGCCGGTTTGGGGAACATTATGTAGCTATATGTGCAAAATTACGATGAGAGTTTATGGCGGAGGTATTAAACGAAGGGGATATCATTAAGACCAAAAAGTATTAAACAGACGGTTATGTTTGTCAATCTTGCGATTGTACTACCATTAGTCGTTCTGTTTTTCGTGTTGCTTTTTGCCGTTGTTGAGAATGCCGCCGCCAGTAACAACGAAACCAACCTCCAAACGCTTAAAGATAGGGCAGAGACGGTTCTTTCTGCCAACACCGAGGTTGTTAAGATGATGGCAACATTTACCATCGATAGTGATATACATAGAGTTTTATCCCAGGAGGAGTATACCGATTATGAGGCGGTTAGATTTAAAACCGATATTTCAAATAGAATGGTTCAGCTAACCAGCATGTATGACACCGGTTGGTATCAGGTTTTAGTTTTTGGGGAAAACGGTGTTAACTTTTTTGAAAGCTCGGTAGCAGTTGAAGATAATGCGATTCTTTTAAGCGAATTAAAACAGGAAAACTGGTATAAAAACCTAGAGCAGAATAAGGGCCAGATAACCTTTTTTCCTGCCCACCAAAGTGAGCTGTTAAGCGAGCAGATGCCGGATAAGGCAGTGTTTGCGGCAACAATATTAAAAAATAGCAACAGCGCCCGTGAGATAGGTGTTGCGGTGGTGGCTATGTCGGAGGAAATGTTTGTTGAGGATCTTTTGCAGTTCGACACCGCCGCCGACAACAGCGTTATGACCGACCGTGACGGCACCATAATCTTTGCATCAGACCCCGAAGTTTATGAGCTTAATATAGACTTCTCGGAGGATTATTCCAAAATCTTTGAGCAGGGTAGCGGGTATTTGACGGCGAACGTTGCCGGCGTTAACTCAAACATCCGTTTTGCAACGGTTGAGGACACCCACTGGAAAATTATCAGCTATAGCGAGGTAGAATACATCTGGACCGACTATATTTTAATAACCGTTTTTATGGGGCTGGCACTGCTTTTAGTTATCATCATAATGGTTAACTATAACTGCAACTTTATCTATCGTAAGATAAGGGGGATTAACAGCCAGATTTTAACCGTTACCGGCGGCGACCTCGGGGCGCGTTTGCATGAGGAGGACTATGAGAGCGAGTTTCGAGTGTTGGGACAGAATTTTAACGATATGCTTGATTCCCTGCAATCGCTAATCGATCAGCTTCATAGGGAAGAGCAGGAAAAATATGCCCTCGAGTTTGAAACCCTACAGGCACAGATAAACCCCCACTTTCTTTATAACACCCTTGCCACCATTCGATTTATGGTTCAGATGGGTCAGTATGAGGATGCCGATAAAGCAATGGTAACCTTTTCTAAGCTTCTGCGCAGATCGTTTAAGGATAATCGAAGCCTAATTACAATAGAAGAGGAGCTATCCCTCGCCGGCGATTATATGAGCCTTATGCAGATAAGGCATCAGGATGCGTTTTTGTGGGATATAGAGATAGACCCACAGGTTAAGGATTTCGGCATTCTAAAAAACACTATTCAACCCCTGGTAGAAAACAGTATATCGCACGGTTTTAACACAAAACAATCGCTTGGGCATATCTGCATAAAGGCAAAAAAAGATGGCGAGTGCATAAAAATAGAGATTATAGACGACGGCGAGAATGCAAACATAGAAAAGATTAAGCAAAGGCTTAGCATAAACACGCAGGATTCAAGGCAAACCCGATTTGCCGGGGTTGGGGTGGCCAATGTTCAGCAACGAATTAAATATAACTTCGGCAGCAGCTACGGTATGGTGGTTAACAAGAATGAATATGGCGGCGTAACCTTTACCGTTACCTATCCAATAGTTAATACACAGGAAATGAATAATGAAGATTGTAATAGTTGACGATGAGAAGATAATTGTAAGCTGGTTAAAAAAGAACATAGAAACCATCTCGGGAGACTATCAGGTAGCAGAGGTTTGCTCTAACGGCAAACAGGCTCTTCTATACTGCCTTAACAACCCTGTAGACGTTTTGTTTACCGATATTCGTATGCCTGTTATGGATGGGATTGCCTTGATGGGTGCGCTAAAGGAACAACAAAGGCTACCGTATACAATACTTTTAACGGCATACGACGATTTCGATTATGCCCGTCAGGCATTGCAGCTTGGCGCAAGGGAGTTTTTGCTAAAAACAGAGATAACCGAACAATCTTTAAAACAAAGCCTTAACGAAGCTTCACAAAACATAGCTGTTAGAACCGAGCCTGCGAGCGATCCGTTAATTGAAGTTTTAACCGAGATGGCAAAAACCGAAACCTTAACCGATGGCTTAGCACAGAGTTTCGTTTGGAAACAAAGTGTGTTTATAATTCTTATCGAACCGGAAGATTGCAATCAGCTTTCCCGCTGTGTTGATATGCTTGGCTATGTTTACACACAGGAAAACCTTTCATTTAAGTCTGTTTTGATAGATAACACTACCATGATGCTTTTTTCTGCCGCCCCTAATGATGCCAAGCGTTTTGTTGATAGCTGTGTTAGCACCATGCAGTCTTTTGGGCTTAGCTGGAACTATATGGCATCGGCTAGCTCTTTGAATCACGGCGATATCTTTTCGGTTATAAAAAAAGCTAAGGAAGAGATTAGCTATTATCGATACTATCAAACATCCGAGCCGGCCGAGCTTTTAACCCATCAAAAGGATAGACTAACCAAGCTTGAGGATGATATATTTGATCTTATTAAGATCGACAACTACAAGTTTGCTTTGCAAAAAATAGAGGAATGGCTTTTATCGGTGCAACAACTACGCCCTGAAATCATCTATGTGCACAGCGTTGCCATGCGGTTTTTACTGCTTCTTTTTTGGGATAAGATACCAAAAGAACAGCGAGAGAACCTTTCGGTAGAGAAGGTTGCCGGAATATTAAGGGCCGAGCAGTTTGCTGTGTTTACGGTTTCGTTTTTAGAACGTATTAAGGATCTTATCGCTTTGCTACCAAACGATATAGAAAACAGCTGCAGCCCTGTTGTTGCAAAGGTTATGCTTCATATTAAGGCAAACTATGCCCAGCCTTTAACATTAGATGATATTGCGGCCACCGTACATCTTAACCGAAGCTATCTCTCCACTCTTTTTAAAAAAGAAACCGGGATGAATCTGTTCGAGTTTTTGCAAGGCTACCGCATAGATATGGCAAAACAGCTGCTATGCCAAAAAAGAGAATCCATACAGCAGATTTGCGAGCAGGTTGGTTTGCCGGACTCTGCCTATTTCAGCAAGCTGTTTAAAAAGCATGAAGGAATAACGCCTCATGAATATCGAAAACAGCTATCTAAAAATTAAAATACAAATAATATACAATAATATCCAAACAGATTACAGAAATTAGCCAAAGACAATAACAATTTTTTCCTGTTTAGTTCTAAAGAGCATCAAGATGTGAATATTCTCCTAAAAATTGCCAACCGATTATATTGTATTTAGTAGCTATTATTTTTATACTGTATATATTGCTTTGGTAATTTTTTATTACCGTAGTAGTTAGATTTTCACAACTGTAAAGAGGAGAACAGACATGAAGAAAAAACTAAGCATATTTATGAGTTTTGTTTTGGCAGCAAGTATGCTACTTGTAACAGCTTGTTCCGAAACACCGGCAACCACCGACGAGACCACAAGTGCACCGGCTAGCGAAGCATCAGAAGCAACCGAAGATACCGATGCACCGGCAGGCGAGACTACTACTATTTCATTTATGCGTGCAGGTCTTGAAGAAAACAAGAACGAAGCTTTCATGCAGATGATCGAGAACTTTGAAACAGCAAACCCACAATATACCGTAGAATATTCTGAGGTAGACTGGGGCGACATAGACACTAAATGGAACACCTCATTTGCAGCTGGCACTTCTGCCGACGTTGTGTTTGACGGAGTAGCCAAGGTTGTTGGTCGCGTTACACTGGAACAGTATGAGAGTTTAAACAGCTATTCCGAGGGATGGGAAGGCAAGGACGATATTTATCCTGCAGTTCTTTCTGCCGGTACCCTTAGCGACAATCTATACGGCGTAGGATTTAATGCCGATGCACGTGTGTTTGCATACAACGTTGAGATGTTTGAAGCAGCAGGTCTCGACCCCGATGCACCCCCCACCAACTGGGCGGAGCTACTCGCAGCTCACGAAGCTCTTGTGGTTAAAGAAGGCGACACAGTAGTACAGTCTGGTTTTGCACTACCCACCACAGGCGCTAACGGACAACAATTCCTACAGATTTTTGCCCTACAAAACGGCGTGGGCGGAACCGGCTTTGTGGATGCCGATACACATGAAATCCTTTTCAACACCGAGGCAGGAATGGAAGCAATGAGCACCCTACAGGCCATGAACGAGATGGGTGTTATTCCGTGGGACTTCGTTGCCGCCACCAGCCCATTTAGCAACGGAACCGCTGCAATGGCAATACTTGGCGAAACTGAATTTGTTACCGCTCAGGAAACACTTGGCGATGCTATTAGAATTGCTCCAATGTTTGGCGAGGAAGAGCCTGCAACCTTCTGTGGTATCCACATGTATAGCATGAGCACTCAGGCAGAGGATAAAGATGCAGCATGGAGGTTGATTGAGTCACTAGCGAGTTCAGAATCATCCACCATCTGGAACGCTGCAACCGGTTCAGTAACACTTCGCACCTCGCTAGAGTCGGCATATGTTGAGTCGAAACCGGTTTACGGACAGCAGATTTTGGACGCTGTTGCAAACGGTTATCCAGCCTCCGGCGTTACCTATAACTCTGCAATGGTTGCCATCTTAGATGCTGCAATGCAGGAGATATACTACGGTGTTGCAACTGTTGAAGATGCCCTCAACAACGCAGCAACAGAGGTTCAAGCAGAGATAGACAACCAATAAGCAACTAGTAAGCAACTAGTATAGGCTAAAAATTAAAGGTGAATGGTGAATGACATTTTCTCATTTACCATTCACCTAATTATTTCAGAAATAAAGTCTAAGGAGAACCTACCATGCCAACCAAAAAGAAAAAGGGGTTAAACAGCAGTTGCGACAAGGCTGCATATGTGATGATTTTCCCTGCATATGCGACGTTTACACTGTTTGTGTTGCTGCCTATTGCTGCTGTTATCTTCTACAGCTTTACCGATTTTAACATGTTCACCTTTTCCGAATTTGTGGGGTTTGAAAACTATATCAACACATTTTCTGATCGATATTTTATTGCCGCTGTGAAAAACACACTTATATACTCTGTTTTCACACTCACTCTACAGCTTGGTATAGGGCTTTTTGTTGCTGTTCTCCTCTACCGAACTTCGCGTTTAATCCCAATCTTTCGCACCGCATTTTACATACCTAACGTTATTTCGATGGTATGTGCGGCTATGATATGGCTTTGGATTTATAGCCCATCTGTTGGCGCACTCAACAATATTTTAGATGCACTCGGACTACCTGTTCAACAATGGCTGTTAGATCCGGCACTTGCCCTGCCCTGCCTTATTGCTATCGGAGTTTGGAAAAGTTGCGGCTATTCTATGGTGGTTTTTTTATCCGGGTTAACCTCAATTCCGGCATCTTTATATGAGGCGGCAGACATCGACGGAGCAAACGCAATTCGCAAGTTCACCGCAATTACCTTTCCTATGCTACAACCAACAACCTTCTTTCTGCTCGTAACCGGCATTGTTAACACCTTTGCTGTATTTGAACAGGTTAATATCATGACCGATGGCGGTCCGGTAAACACAACCACTACGGTAGTTCATCAGATATTCCGACGCGCATTTGCAGAATATAAGATGGGATATGCCGCATCCATGGCGGTTATGTTACTTGTTTTTTCAATCATTGTTACCGTTCTTGTCTTTAAATACGGCAACAAAGGTCAAGACACCGATGTATCTTAAACGATAGGAGAAAATAAAACAATGAATAAAAAAACAGTATCTCACGGTTTGTGGGCAGTCTGCTTATCACTACTCTCGTTATTGATGTTTATACCTATAATTTTAATGATCTCAACATCCTTTAAAACCGAGGCAGAGATTATAGCACAACCGCTTGCACTTATCACCGAGGGCTTTAGCTTTAATAACTACGTTGAAGCGATGACCACCGGAACATGGAGCATATATTTTAAAAACTCAATAATCATCACCGTAACAGCCGTGATTTTCTCGTTGCTGTTTAACTCTATTGCCGGCTTTGCCTTTGCACGGCTTAACTTCCCCGGAAAGAAGATATTGTTTGCCTTGTTGCTGGTTGGGCTTATGATGCCACAACAGATAAGCATGCTTCCAACCTTTTTAATTATGGCAAAGTTTCCTTTAATGGGCGGAAACGATCTCTTTGGAGTTGGTGGTTCCGGACTTATGAATACCTACGCAGGCCTGATTATTCCACTAGTTTCAGGCTCGTTCGGAGTATTTCTTTGTAAACAGTTTTACGAGAATTTTCCAAAATCGTTAGACGAAGCAGCAACTATCGACGGAGCAGGAAAATGGAGGATTTATTTTAATATCTATCTTCCAAATTCAAAGGTTATCCTTGCAACACTTTCCCTTTTAAAAGGTGTTTCGGTTTGGAACGATTATCTCTGGCCACTTGTTATGACCGATAACGAAGCTATGCGAACCGTTCAGCTAGCACTTAGCATGTTTTCAGATGAGTTAACAACCCGTTGGGGTCCACAGATGGCGGCGTCGGTAGTTGTTTGTGCGCCGATGGTTATCCTGTTCCTTTGCTGTCAAAAATATTTTGTTCAGGGTGTAATTTCAACCGGTCTTAAATAGTTAAGAAGCCGATAGGATATGTTGTGTTTCACCTTAGTTTATGATATAATGGGCGCAGGAAAGAACTGTGCCCATTTCCATTTTATAGGAGGATGTTTATGAAGGTTATCATGGTAATGTTCGATACCCTTAACCGTCGATTTTTAGAATCATATGGGAATACCGAAGCCATTACGCCAAACTTTATGCGGCTTGCTAACAAAACGGTTCAGTTTCAGAACTGTTTTGTTGGTAGTTTGCCCTGTATACCGGCACGGCGAGAGATGCACACAGGGAGATATAATTTTTTACATCGTTCATGGGGGCCGCTGGAGCCGTTTGATGACTCCATGCCAAAAATTCTAAAGGATAACGATGTGTTTACCCACCTTGTTAGCGACCACGGGCACTACTGGGAGACCGGCGGTGCTACCTACCATGCCCAGTATAACACCTGGGATAATATCCGCGGACAGGAAGGCGACGCCTGGCAGGCAATTGTTAAAGGAGTTGAGGATACCGATCCCAACTTTGTTAACTATTCCGAGGGGATGAGAAAGGCGTTATACGACCAAAATCTTGCAAATAGAACCGATATTAAAACCGAAGAGGATTTCCCGCTGGTTAAAACCTTTAACAGTGGCATTGATTTTATAAAGAAAAATAAGGACGCAAGCGACTGGTTTTTACATATAGAGTCCTTCTCGCCACATGAACCTTTTATGGCTAGTGAGGAGTTTAAAGCTCTCTATCCTTGCGATTTATCGGCCGGTAAACGTTACGAATGGCCGGACTACAGCCCGGTTGAAGACATGACAGAGCAGGAAATCGACCAGGTTAGATATGCACATTTTGCATCGCTAAGTATGTGTGATTATCAGCTGGGAAGAATTCTCGATTTGATGGACGAGGATAACATGTGGCAGGATACCATGCTGATTGTTAATACCGACCATGGTTTTATGCTCTCAGAGCATGATTATTGGGCAAAAAATTATATGCCCTGCTACAACGAGATAGCAAACACTCCACTATTTATATGGGATCCACGCTCTGCGGTTAAGGGTGAACAAAGAGACGCCTTGGTTCAAACAATAGACCTACCGGTAACCATTCTTGATTTTTTTGGCATTAAACCTACAAAGGATATGCAGGGACGTTCGCTGCTTCCAATTTTAAAGCAGGATAGCAAAATACGTGAGGCAGGTTTATTTGGAACCTTTGGCGCGCACATCTGCGTTACCGACGGTAGATATGTTTATATGAGAGCACCACGAGATGAGAAGCAACCATTGTATGAATACACCCTGATGCCTACTCATATGATGGAGATGTTTTCGGTAGAAGAGCTTCGCAGTATGCAACGGCATGAGGGATTTGATTTTACAAAGGGTGTTCCGGTTATGCAGATACAAACAAATAGTAAAACCCGTTGCTGCGTAAAGGAGGATCTGCTATTTGATATTACTGCCGACCCAAAACAACAAAATCCGTTAAACGATGCGGCTGTAAAAGAACAGATGAAAAAGCTAATGGCCGAACTTATGAAGAAAAACGATGCCCCAACCGAGCTGTTTAAACGCTTTGCACTCTAAATTACATAAAGCAACATTGTGTTTTGTTTGGGGTTGCGATATAATAAAGATGAGATAAATTGGATTTTATGAAGTTGTTTACTGCCAACAAAAGGAGTAGATGAAATGATTGATATTGAAACCTCTAGTGGTTGGAAACGTAACGCAGATGCTTTAAACGGCTTGAAAAACAACGAGGAGGTTATCTGGTTAAACCCCAAATTGTCGGATTTTGCCGAGGCATGCAAAACATTTGATCTGAGCATGGATGATATTGCCGCAACAGAAGATCGCTTAAAACGATTTGCCCCCTTGATTATGAATTGCTTTCCTGAAACCAGTAAAAGCGATGGAATAATTGAATCAGAACTCTGTTCAATTACAGGCATGAAGGATTTAATAAACTATAAGTACAATAGTAACCTAACAGGGCGATTGCTTCTCAAAAAAGATAGCCATCTGCCAATATCAGGCTCGGTGAAGGCTCGTGGGGGAATATACGAGGTTCTAAAATATACAGAGGATTTAGCGCTTGCCCACAATATGATTACCCTCTCTTCAAACTATGAAATATTAACAACTGATGAAAACAGAAGCTTTTTCAGTAACTATACCATACAGGTTGGTTCAACCGGAAATTTAGGCATGAGCATTGGAATAATAAGTGCTGCTATAGGATACAAAACCATAGTGCATATGTCCTCGGATGCCAAACGGTGGAAAAAAGAGCTGCTTCGTTCTCATGGTGTTACAGTAATTGAATATGAAAATGATTATAGTGAAGCTGTTGCCTGTGGTAGAGCTGAATCCGACAAGGATGCAAAAAGTTATTTTGTTGATGATGAAAATTCGAAAAACCTCTTTTTAGGTTATGCGGTAGCCGCTGGTAGACTTGTAACCCAGCTCGAATCATTAAGGGTTAAGGTGGATGATGAAAATCCGTTGTTTTTGTATATTCCTTGTGGTGTAGGTGGTGCCCCGGGGGGCATAACCTTTGGCGCAAAGCATATGTTTGGCAACAATGTACATTGCTTTTTTGTTGAGCCCACGCAAGCCTGTTGTATGGTTTTGGGAATGGCAAGTGAGATGCACAGTGATATTTGTATACAGGACATTGGGCTTACAGGAAAAACTCACGCTGACGGTTTGGCTGTAGGTCGGGCTTCTGGGTTTATAGGGAAGATAATGGAGCCTATTTTAAGCGGAATCTTTACGGTGCAGGATAAAAAATTATATGATTATATGCGAGATGTTCTACATTCGGAGGATTTATTTCTAGAGCCGTCTGCCTGCGCTGCGTTTAACGGACCCGTGAAAATAAACTCTCCCGAAATGCAGGTTTATTTAAAAAATCAAAACTTAGAAGGCAGAGAAGATAACATTACACATGTTGTTTGGGCTACAGGTGGAAATATGGTTCCGGATGAAATGAGAAAAGTATATATTGATACATACATATAATTTGTGAGGGATTTTATGGTTGTGCTATTAATGGCATACATTATTTCATGGGGGTTTTTAATAGCTTCGGAATATAGCAAAAAATTTGATAGATTTCGCCTTTTGTTCAAGGGTATAACCAGCTTTATATTTTTGTTAACCGGCGTTCTGACTGCTATTAACAGCCGGAGTGAAATAAATACACTGTTTTCTGTTTTGATGTGTGTTGCCTTGTTTTTTTGTTTTCTTGGAGATGTGTTTCTCAGCGTTAAACAGGTGGGCTCACACTTCGGCTGGCTATTAGCAGGAGCGACGCTGTTTATGGCAGCACATGGAGTTTTTTTTCTTGCATTTAATACAGTTTTACCTTTTGTGTGGCAGGATGCCGTTTTAATAGCGGTTGTAACTATAGCGGTTTACTCACTATCCTTTATGAAATCGTTAAATGTTGCAGAAAAAAAGTCGCTGCTTTTTGCATATGCGCTTTTCTTAGGGTTGCTGATGTCGAAATCTTTAACGCTATTTGCAATTAACGGCTATACAGCATTTACAGCAACAATACTAACCGCCGGATTACTGTTTGCAGCCTCAGATATATTGCTGATTATACAACTTGTTGGAACAAAAAGCATAAAATTATTCCCGTTTTTTAACCTGCTACTATACTATTCGGCAACCATGTTGTTGGCGCTCTCAATAGGAAAAGTTTAGAATGTTTGTTACTAGAAGATAATAGGTGATGAATTTTAAAGTTTACTAATTCATATAATATTAGCACAACAAAACATCGATACAGAATGATATATGTATCGATGTTTTATTTTTATTGCCAATCATACATTAAGGGAGTGTTAGCTCATATTGCACAATCAAGCCGATGTATATTAATAATAATTTGTAGCTTTATAGTAGTTTGTTGTGAATGTTTAGTAACTGCTGTGAAGATTTGGTAACAATCGTTGACTTAGGGGCAGGAAAAGTATAGAATAACAACATCACAAAGAATTTAGTTTTGATCAAATTTTTTAAGAGAGGTAATCAATGAAAAATCTCACCAAAAGAGTGTTAGCACTGTTTTTAGCAGTAGTATTGGCGCTCTCAGCAAATGCAGTTGTTTTTGCAGATGCAGTTGCTGCTGCAGATGCCACACCGGTAACAGAAACACCTGCACCAGCACCGGAACCTGCACCGGAACCTGCACCGACACCGGAACCAACACCGGAACCAACACCGGAACCAACACCGGAACCAACACCGG
>CAYJBH010000034.1:0-33813 GCA_964368625.1 uncultured Oscillospiraceae bacterium | reverse complement strand
CCAAAATCCATCGACTTTTGTCGGTGGATTTTTTAGTGCATTAAAAAAACAAAACCGCACGCCATCTGTACAATGGGTGCAATTTTAGTATTACTTATTATGTTAACTCTGCACGCCAGTTTGTGGGCCGGTTACAGGTTTATATATTGTTGTTGTGTTTTGGGTTAGATTATTGTAGGGTATATTCTGCCCACTGTGCGTAAAGCGTTGTTACCGTGCTTAAAACGCTTTCGTTCGGCGTATAATTTGTTTCGCTACCATTCACATTCGTGTTCCACACAAATATGTTTCTGTGTTATCGGTAACTTATCGTGTACGGTGCGGTGTAGGTTACTCATATGTAAACAATGTTCATGCTTGCAACGGCAGTTCCATCACCCAAATGTACTCCATTAAGATTGAGCTTTATTGCCTTTAAATCCATCAGTTGCCAGGCTGGCAGGGTTCAGAGTTTCAAGAACGAGGCGAAAGCCATAATAAATGAAATACTGCCAGCAGTATTGCTTTCCCAATGGTCGGTGGAGTAAAGATCGAACATTGAACAATAAACGTTTCTTCATTCAGCTGTATCATACCCCAGTGAAAATAGATCACCGACCGTATTTTTAATTGGATTTTCAAATCCGGTTTTGCCCAACATCGCATCTCACTCGTTGCTTTTAGGTGCACCACCGAAACCTGCTACAAGGTCCACAGTATCACCTACCTCGTTACAAGCCATTGCAAGATTGTAACTTTTTTGTTTTTTCAAGGATGTAAAACATAGACTGCTTTTTAGACTTTAATGCTCATTCTACCAAGGTTATCTCTGCACAAAATATTAACTTATTCTAATATTTTGTTTTAAACATTCTTGACAAGTTTACCTAGTTAAGTTAATATAACTATATATACTTAACCAGTTGTTTCCAACATAATTTTAATAGGAGGATTGTACATGAAAGGTAACATTAACAAGATTCTTGATAGAATATACCACGACATGGCGATTGCTGAACTACAACGAGCGTATTCTAAAAATGACACCGGCGATTTATCTTATCATGATGTGCTTTACCTAAATATTATTGAAGCTCATCCAAACGAATATACTTCATCGCAAATTGCAGATTTATTAGGCATAACAAGACCATCTGTAACCCAAAAAATTAATGAACTTTGCAAAAAAGGCTATTTGGTACGTACCCAAAGTGAAAAGGATAAACGAGTTTATTATCTTTCAATCAATAATGAGGTTTCATACTACTTTGATGAAGCCACAAAAGAAATGGATTATGTAGAAAATGTATTAATTGAAAAATACGGTGAAGAAAAAGTAGCTTTATTTTGTAAGATGCTTGAAGATATTTCAAGTTATTCACCTTATTATCTTTCAACAAAAGATAATAAGTAATATACCCCAAGCAAGATGATTCGATATGGTTAAATAGAAATGAAAAAAATTATAAATTCAGTACAGATGAAAATAATAGCTACTTTTATTGCAGTTATTATTCAGCTACTAGTTATCACTGTTGTATATTTATTTCTCGGTAATAACTTTACATGGTTTTATATAGCTATGCTTATATTAAGTTTATTGGCTGTATCATATATTGCTACCAGGGATAGCAAGGTAGAGTATAAGATGATATGGATGCTCACTATTGTTGTTTTTCCTATCCTTGGAGGGTTGCTATATATAATGTTTTGGAGAAACCTATTTAGCGAAAAAGAATTGAAGCATTATAAAGAAATCGGAAAAATTTATGCCGAAGCAATGATTGGCGATGAAAAAGAAAAAGCTTTTCTTTTGGCTGAAAGCAAAAGTGCACATAGGCAATCTCAATATATATCAAACTCTTCAGATGCATCTTTATATCAAAACACCGAGGTTGAATACTATAGCTTAGGCGAAAATATGTTTTGTTCTATGTTAAAAGAATTAGAAAAGGCTGAAAAATTTATCTTCTTTGAATATTTTATAATACAGGAAGGTAAAATGTGGGGGAGTATATTAAGTATCTTAGAAGCAAAGGCTAAGTTGGGTGTTGATGTAAGGGTTATGTATGATGATTTTGGCTGTCTTGCAACATTAAAATCTGATTTTACAGCAACCCTAAGAAAAAAAGGAATTGCCTGTGTGGCATTCAACAAATTTAACCATATATTTAACTCGAATTTTAACAGTAGAAACCATCGTAAGATATGTGTAATTGATGGGAATGTTGGATTTACCGGCGGCATAAATATCGCCGATGAATATATAAATGTTTATCCTAAACATGGCCACTGGAAGGATACGGCTGTGCTTTTAAGGGGCGCTGCTGTTTATGGTCTTACAACCATGTTTTTGTCGATTTGGAATTCTATAACACACACAACAGATGTTTATGAGAATTTTAAACCTATAACATCTGTAATATCTGATGATTTTGTGCAACCATTCACCGATACCCCAATTGATGATGAGCCTGTTGGTGAAAGACTATATATGAGTATTTTAAATAGTGCAACCGATTATGTATACATTACAACGCCATATTTAATAATTAGCAGTGATATGATGTCGGCCTTACAAATTGCTGCAAAATCGGGTATTGATGTGAGAATTATTTTGCCCGGAATTGCAGATAGAGGCTTTGTTCACTTTTTAAGTCGTTCGTATTATGAGCCACTAATTAACTCAGGGGTAAAAATATATGAATATACTCCGGGGTTCATTCATTCAAAAATGTTTTTATCTGATGATGAAACTGCGGTTGTAGGTACTATAAACCTAGATTATCGTAGCCTATCTTTACATTATGAATGCGGTGTGTGGATTTATAACAGCAAAGTTATATTTGATATAAAGAAAGATTATATTAATACTTTAGATAAATGTAAAGAAATAACTCAAGACAATATGCAGATTAAAGATAATTTGGGGTTTTTCAAATTTGTGTCATTAAGCGTTCTAAGGCTACTTGCCCCTTTGTTATAAAAACAATTTAACTTTAATTCTCAACTACTTCATAAATATAAATTAACAGCTTAATTAACTATTAGCTATAAGATTTATGCTTTATTTGCAGCTTATTTCTACATATAATGCTACTTCAGATTGTATATTTAGCTGTTGAACCACAAAAGATATGAAACAAATAAACTCTGATAAGCACTTTTATTTGATATAAAGAAACAAAAAACACAAAAGATACAATCTCAAAACAGCAAACAACTTCGTGAGTATAAACGAAAAGTTACGTTGCAATTTAAACTAATATATTCTATAATATATACTATAAAGCATACTAGTAAATTTGCTAAAGGAGTGTTTATGGTTGACAATAACAGTTATAATAATCAATATTCTCATCCTGCTGCGCCAATGCAAGGCAGCTATGCGGAAAACAATAATGAAAACAGACCAACAACTGTATCCTCTGGCGAGTTTAAACACTTTTTTGATAAGAGGGACGAGCTAAGAAAGCAAGCAAAAAAACTAAACAAGCAAAAAAACAGTGCCCAAAGGTTTATAGTTATATCTATCTTCTTCACGCTTGGTTTATTTATACTTTTTCCGTTGGTTATATTCGCATGTATTCGATACAGCACCATTAAAAAGGAATTTAATTCGGTAAAAGAGCAGTTGCAACAGCTCGGTGAAATCTACAAAGAGGAATATCGGCGCTTTTGCACAAGCTCGAACCATCACCATGGAGACGGCTTCCCCTCTCGCGATCGAAATGACGAATTCGACCTTGATGACTGTGGAGACTATGGAGGATGGGACGATGGCGGGTACGACGGTGGCGGCAACTATAGCGACGGCGGATCCGGATGTTATGACGGCGGCGATGGTGATGGTGGTGATGGCGGTGGCGGCGGCGATGGCGGCGGCGATGGCGACTAATTTCTAAACTTTATGACGCTTATGTTCATCCATGAATATTAAAGTTTTAGATATTATGAACAAAAGAATACTAATCTTTACTTGTGAATAATTTCTTACTCATAACCCACTTTCATATTTTTTACATAGCGTTATAAGAAAGTTAGAACAATATCAAGTATAGTTCTAGCTTTTTTTGTGTTTAACGTTCTTACAAATTAGGTTTGTGAAGTTTTACTATGCGTTAAAGAACATTACGTAGCGGCATACTGTTTTGAACACCTTCCCCTGTTATACTGTAAGAGGCCGCATGAAGTGCTGTCTTTATTGCCTGTTCAAAACTTTTCCCCTCTGCAAGTATTACACACAGACAGCTGATAAACACATCACTGGCACCTGTATCATCCACACACATATAGTGAGGAGCTTCGAATCGCTCTACCCTATCCTTGGTAACCCAAACACAACCTTTTTCTGCTAGTGTTACAATAACATTTTCAACGCCCTTTTCAATAAAATATGTAGCCTTACGCTCAACCGATTCACGTTCAGGACAAAGAATACAGATTTCCTCTTCATTTGGAATTAACAAAAACAAGTCTTCTGTTATTTCATCGGTAAGTTTTCTTGCAGGAGCGGGTTTCAACACCATTTTAACCTGCCGATTACGGCATTCCTCGGCAAGAGCCTGAACACTCTCAAATAATAGCTCCATCTGAACGAGACAAAAATTTGCATCAGCTAGCAAATCAGAATTTTGATGCACATACTCTGCAGATAAAAAGTTGTTAGCACCACTATTTACAACGATAGAGTTAGATCCGTCATTATAAACCTGTATAAAGGCACTTCCGGTTTCTACTCCGTCAATATTTTGAACCGCATCCATAATAACTCCCTCAGAGCTTAAGGTTTCATGTATTCGCCTCCCATGTCTGTCGTTGCCAACACAACCTAACATGTAGGCTTTTGCGCCAAATCTAGACACTCCAAACGCCTGATTTCCTCCTTTTCCGCCAGGCCACACCTTAATCCCTTCAGCTATCAGAATCTGTCCTGGGTGTGGTGGGGATGGGGTTTTTATAACCGTATCAATATTTAAGGTCCCGGCTATAACAATTTTCGGTTCATTGTCCTTTCTATGAAACAGGCTACGCCGCAACATCATTTCACCTTTTAGGATGTAGCTTGAGAATGGGGTGGGCTGTTTTTCCATCTGAGCGCAAAGTGACTCAAAACATAACGTTGCTATTGATGAAGCCTCGGTTTTATAAGCTGCAAGAGCTGGCAATAGGCGTGTGGAAAACTCACTATCTTCTAGTGACATTACCGAAACATCGGTAGGTATTGACAAATGTCGCATAGCACAGATAGAGTAAACCTGCATTGCAAGCTCGGTATTCTCACATAAAAGTGCATCAACACCAAAATCAAACAATACATCTAACTCTTTTTCAAAGTTTTGAGAATTGAGTATGCTTGTTCCATGAAAAGGTGTTTCAGAGCTCGCTATCGCCTCCCTATACCCTTTTTTTATGGCTTTACTTATCTGTGTTTCAGGAGAACCATCACACAGCAATGCAACACGCTTCGCCCCCCTCTCCAGCATAAGCGAGGTGCATCTCTTGGCTACGTTAAACATGTTTCGGCTAATATAAGGATATATAGATTGTTCGTTTTCAAAATCTACCAAAACAATGCTAACACCTTGTTTTTGTGCCTCTTGCAGCTGAGCGGTTAATTCTTCACAGCATCCGAGCAAAACGATACCGCTTATCCTGTTTTCTAAACATCGATTAAAGGAATCAATCTCGGTTTGCTGGCTCTGCTCGGTTATAAAGAGGGTGAGAATGTAGTCATTTTGTGTTGCTATTATTTGCAATCGTTGCACCAAATCGGTATAGTAACGACATGAAAGCCCTGGAGCAATTACTGCTAAGGTTCGATTATTAGCAAGTAGTTTGTCGCGAACGTTTGCATATGAAACATAGTTATTATCATCAATTATCTTCTGCACTCTTAACCGTGTCTCATCGCTAATACCTTTAGTTTTATTGTTCATAATACGGGATACAGTGGCAGTTGAAACCCCTGATAACTGTGCTATTTCTCTAATTGTCATAAGACCTCCAAAAGCAATTTGTTTGTGTTATTATACATCTTACAAATATGATTATTGTGCAAAAATACAAATTAATTAAAAAAACACAGGATTACTTGACAAACATTTTGTATAGTAGTAATATAATATGCGTAACATGTTTACGTAACTTGTAAACTAACCAGAATCGCATAACAATTACTTTAAGTAATCCACCTTAAACAGCTTAAGCTAACATTTAGCTTACTAACATTAAGATACAATAAATAGCAATTTTTTTCAAGTTTTTTTAGTAATTTAATTTTTATTCACTATTTTACCGGAGGATATTATGTTTAATCTTAAGGAGACGCAGATTAAGTTTGCAAAGCACTTTTCTACCGACAGCATCGACAACGCCACTCTTCTAAACAGGCTAAAAAAACCTACAGGTATTGTAGACGTAGTATTAGATACCGACACATATAATGAAATTGATGATCAATATGCACTGGCCTACCTAATAAAATCTAATGACAAATTAAATTTAAAAGCTATATATGCTGCACCATTCCTAAACGCAAAATCAAGTAGTGCTGCAGACGGAATGGAAAAAAGTTACAACGAAATCATCAATGTTCTCACCCTTATGGAATGCGAAGACATGAAATCGATTGTTCACCGTGGTTCTACCGACTTTTTAAAGGATGAGTTAATCCCTGTTGAATCAGACTCTGCAAATCATCTTGTAGAACTTGCAATGCAATACACCCCTGAAAAACCTCTTTATGTAATCGCAATAGGCGCAATAACAAACATAGCATCAGCACTAATCATGAAACCAGAAATCAAGAACAACATTGTACTTATTTGGCTTGGAGGTAATGCGTTACATTATCCCCACAACCGTGAATTCAATCTATATCAGGATGTTGCGGCTGCAAGGGTAGTATTCTTGTGTGGCGTAGCACTAGTACAACTCCCCTGCGCAGGTGTTGTTTCAGCGTTTACTATTAGCGGACCAGAACTTGAGCATCATCTTCGCGGAAAAAATAAGCTTTGTGATTATCTTGTTGACGTTACAACAGAGGAGGCAGCGCAAACATATGGCGGTGCAACTTGGACACGAGCAATTTGGGACGTAACAGCTGTGGCATGGCTACTTGGTGATTTTATGAACGATTGCATTGAAAGAGTACCCACTCCTGAATATGATGACTATTATTCCTTCGACCCCACCAGCCATCTCTATAAATATGTTTACGAGATAAATCGTGATGACCTTTTTGCAGAATTATTTAACAAGCTAACAAAATAGCAATCATCGTATCGATGCAGGTCTGCAAATGATATGTATTTGTAGACATTGTAATAATAGTAAAAAAAGAGGAGAAATTAACATGAGCAAGAAAAAATGGTTAAGTCTACTTGTTGCAGGAAGCATGGTGGTGTCACTTTTAGCATCTTGTGGTGAAGCTGCAACCGAAACCACAACATCCGATACCGAAGCACCGACCACAGAGGATGCTACTCCAGCAGAAGGCACTGATTCCGAAGAGGTTGTAGAGCTAGTTTGGGTTACACAGGGTGTTGGTGAAGATGCATGGGAAGGCCAAACAGTACCTATCTTAGAAAAATACAACTCTATGGGTAACGTTAATGTTACTGGTGAATTCTATTCTTTTGGCGATCTATTTGACGTTATTGAGGTTAAAATTGCCTCCGGTTCTGAGGACTACGATGTAATTAGTGTTGACGTTCCAATGGTAGCATCCTATGCTAGCCGTGAACTGATTTTACCTATGGATGAGTACTACACAGAGGAAGATAAAGCATTATTTGCACCGGCCGGTGTTGAGGCTGGATCTTATAACGACATGTTTTACGCTCCTCCTATGAACACATCTACTCAGGTACTGTGGTACAACACTGCGCTTCTTGATGAAGCCGGAGTAGAAGTTCCTGAAAGTGATACAAATAACCGCTTAACCTGGGAGCAGGTTGTTGATCTTGCACAGCAAACGTTGGATGTAGTCGATCCTGACGGCACAAACGGAACAATTGGACTTGAATTCCAACAGGTTAGCCGTGTATACCAGATGAACGCACTACCAAACAGCATGGGCGGTGCAAACATAGGTGATGATGGGTTCACTGTTGACGGAGTTATTAACGACGAAGCATGGGTAAACGCCTTAACCTGGTATCAAGGTATCGTTAACGATGGTATTGCCTCACGTGGAATCACAGCAGATGAAGTTGGCGACTACTTTAATGCCGGTCGTGTAGTATTTATGGTTGGCGGAACATGGACAGCCAATACTGCAGATGCAGCAGGGTTCACTACATACGGCTATGCACCTTGCCCAGCATTTGAAGGTTATGAAGATTCTGTTGGTACCTCTACCGGCAGCTGGCATTTCGGTATAAATGCTGCCTCACAGAACGTAGATGCTTCAGCCGACTTTATTAAGTACTTTACACTTGGCGAAGGTAACGATGATTGGCTCGAAATCAACGGTGATGTTCCTTCAAGAATTGAAAAACTTGATGAAATTATTAACGATGCAGATGCACCGGGTTATTTAAAAATTGGTGCTGAAGAGGCTAAAACTACAGCTGTGCCTCGCGCACTTACACCGGGCTTTAACGAGTATCAAAATATTCTAAACAATACATGGGAAGATATCCGTAACGGTTCAGATGTTACAGCTTCATTAGACGGTGCTGTTCAGCAAATCAATACTGCAATGGAACAGTATAAATAAGTAATACGGCAATTTTCAACTACTGCCAACCGTGAGGTAACCTCACGGTTGGCAATAAATTTTAATAACATGTGCTTAATCCATGCTATTGTTTATTTTGTTTGACCGCAAGTAGGACTATAAAGGATGCAAATGCTATGAGTAATACAAAGAGAAAAGTGAACATTGTTCCCTATTTACTTATTATTCCCGCACTTATTCTAATATTGGTTTTTAAAATATTTCCTATTTTATCAACCCTTGCAGAAGGCTTTATCATTGATGATATATTTACCTTTGAAGCCTATAGCACTGTTTTCAACGATCCAACATTCTATAATTCGCTGTGGGTAACGATAAAACTAAATATTGTGATAATTCCACTACAAATACTTATTTCATTTGTTTTAGCTATGCTTGCTAACCTTACACTTAAGGGGATTGGCGCATATAGAACGGTTTTTTATCTTCCATTCACCATATCATTAACCGTTGCAACTATAATCTGGTCTATGATGTTTAATGCTAATAACGGAATTATTAACAGCATAATTGGTCTTTTTGGCATACCATCACAGGACTTTTTACTTTCCGAAACACAGGCACTTTGGTGTATAGTGGTTATTGCTAGTTGGAAAGGTTGCGGTTATTGGATGATGTTTATCCTTGCAGGACTAAAAAACATCGACCATTCTATATATGAGTCGGCCAAGATAGATGGCGCTGGTTTTTGGACAACCATTTCAAGAATAACCTTGCCACTGCTAAAAAGAATTTTGTTATTTGTTTGTGTTGCCAACACTACTGCGAACGTTCTTTTATTTGCACCTATGCAGATGCTTACCAACGGTGGTCCGCAAGGTAGCACCAACGTTTTAATGTTTGAGGCATATCAATCGGCATTCAGATATGGAAATAGGCCACGTTCTGCTGTTATGGTTACTGTTTTACTGATACTTATTATAATTGTATGCATATTTCAGTTTAAACTTTTAAATGAAAAGACGGAGGATAGATAGTTATGAGTTTTACATTAAAGCTATGGCAAAAATCTTTACTATATATCATATTAACCGTAATATCAGTTTTACTTATGTTTCCGTTGCTATGGGCAATAGCGTGTTCACTTCGTAGCGATATCGAAATTTTCCAATACTCGCTCCCCTTTACAATAAACACATTTATCCCAGTTGAGTGGACATTCCAGGCATACATTGATCTTTTCACTAAATTTAACTTTGGTCTTGCACTTTATAACACATTTATAATGGTTGCAATATCTATACCGGCAGGTTGCCTTATAAACAGTATAGCTGCCTATTCATTTGCGACATTTAACTTTAAGGGCAAAAGATTAATCTATGCCGTTGTTTTATTATCATTTATGATACCCTTTGAGTCAATTGCACTTCCACTTTACAATGTTGTAGACGGATTAAATTGGGTTGATACCTGGCCGGGTCTAGTTATGCCTACCATTGCAAATGGTCTTGTACTATTCTTGTTTACACAATTTTTTAAAGATTTACCTCCAAGTTTATCCGAAGCTGCACGTGTTGACGGCGCTGCACTTCCCACCATATTTTTTAAGATTATCATACCCTGCTCTATACCAATTTTCATTACAGCCGGTTTAATGATATTCATGGAACAGTGGAACGCCTACCTATGGCCTTTACTGGTTGCTCGCTCACGGGAGATAAGAACAATTCAAATTGCGCTATCCTCCTTCAAGCTTGAAAGACAAACTCTTTGGTCAGCGATGTATGCAGGCACTATAGTATCAGCTTGTGTACCATTATTCTTGTTTTTACCTCTTCAAAAATATTTTGTTCAGGGTATAACAAGTAGCGGAATTAAAGGTTAACATTTATTTATTGCGGGGTTTTAATGAAAATAATAAATTTCGGCTCACTTAATTATGACAAGGTTTACAGTGTACAAAATTTTGTAACAGCTGGTGAAACTATCCTTGCCGAAAACTACAATGAGTTTTTAGGAGGGAAAGGATTAAACCAGTCGGTAGCATTAGCTAGGGCAGGCGCCGAAGTTTATCACTTTGGAGCTGTTGGAAAAGATGGTAACACATTGCTTGATTACCTCAAATCCAGTGGCGTTGACGTCTCCTTGCTGCTACAGAAGCCTTCTTTTAGCGGACATGCTATAATTCAGGTAGAGAATGGTCAAAATTGCATAATTGTTTACGGTGGCTCAAACCAGTTATTACAAAAGGAAGATATCGATAATGCGTTGTTAAATTTTGGTGTAGGTGATATTTTACTTTTGCAAAACGAGGTTTCAAATGTAGCCTATGCAATAGAGGCTGCAAAAAGCAAGGGGTTATCGGTAGCAATTAATGTATCGCCGATAAACGAAGCTGTTCTAAATGCTCCTCTTCATCTGGTTGATATTTTTTTAGTAAACGAAATTGAGGCAATGGCAATAGCAGGTTGCAATAACGACGATTTTAATGTTGTTCTATGTGACCTTCAAAAGAAATATCCTAATGCCACAATTGTTTTAACGCTTGGAAAAAAAGGCGTATTATATCGCAAGGGCAATAACACTCTTACCCATGGAATTTATAACGTTTCGGTGGTTGACACAACCGGTGCCGGAGATACCTTTTGCGGATATTTTATTGCCGGATTGGCACAGGGAATGCCTGCGGAGGAATGTCTTCGCTATGCTAGCCTCGCCAGCAGTATTGCGGTTAGTAAAATGGGGGCTGCAAATAGCATCCCGACCAAAGATGAGGTTGTTAAGTTTGGTAAAACAGCTACATAATTTTTTTACTATAACTCATTTATACACCAAACATTTTAATAACTTATCTTAATAAGCACTAAAATCAACCTCCGATATGATGTAATACTCATCAGTAACGGAGGTTATTAGTTTTTCTGGTATATTAAAGTTCTATCTCTATCCCTGTCTTAGATTTTTGGCAAAGCTATCCTTAAGCGAAACAATCCTATTGTATCTCTCCTCGCTCTCCTTAATAAAATAGCCTATTCTAACGAATTGCATTCTTGTTCCGATAGGATCCTCTTTTGTTTGAGGCTCCATCTTAGCTTTTTCAATAATTTTTAATGAATCTTCATTAAAGTAATCTAGATAACTCTCCCCTTCCGGCAGAGTTTCTACACTCTCGATGCTAAAAAGTTTATCATACATATAAACCGAAGCATCAACTGCACTCTGCTGAGAAAGCCATTGAATCGTACCTTTTATTTTCCTTCCGTCGGCTGGCATATTGTTTCTGGTTTCTAGGTCAGCAGTACACACAAGCTCTAAAAGATTACCATCGTCATCCTTAATCATTTTTTCAAGTTTTATGATATAAGAACCTATTAACCGAACCTCATTATCAGTTTTTAAACGCTGGTATTTTGGAGGCGGAATTTCTGCAAAATCCTCTCTATCAATATATATTTCGCGAGAAAACGGAACTTCTCTCTTTCCGGCACTTTCATCCTGTGGATTATTGGGAAGAAGGAAAAACTCTTCCTTGTTTTCAGGGTAGTTTGAAATTGTAACCTTTATTGGGTCTAGTATGGCAACACGGCGTACTACAGTTGAGTTTAGCTCCTCTCTAACACAGTGCTCAAGCAATCTAATATCAGCTGTGGAGGTAGCTCTAGCTACTCCTGACAAGTCTACAAAGGATAATATTGATGTAGGTGTAAACCCACGACGACGCAGACCGGAAAGCGTAGGCATACGAGGATCATCCCAACCAGAAACCAATCCTTTTTCTACCAATTCTCTTAAATATCTCTTACTTGTAATGGTATGGGTAATATTTAACCTTGCAAACTCATACTGATGTGATATATGCGTTAACGCACAGTTCTCCATAACCCAGTCATATAGTGGACGATGGTTATCAAATTCGATAGAGCATAGCGAATGTGTTACCCCTTCCACACTATCCTGAATTGGATGTGCATAATCATACATAGGATAGATGCACCATGCATCTCCCTGACGGTGGTGAGGAGCTTTTAAAATTCGATAAAGAATTGGATCTCTCATGTTGAAATTTGAAGAAGCCATGTCTATCTTTGCTCGCAGTGTGCATGCGCCCTCTTCAAACTCTCCGTTTTTCATCCGCTCAAAAAGGTCAAGGTTTTCTTCAACGCTACGGCCTTTATACGGGCTTTCTATCCCCGGTGTTGTTAGTGTGCCACGGTGCTCGCGCATTTCTTCCTGCGTTAAATCGCATACAAAAGCTTTCCCATCTTTAATAAGCCCTACTGCCAAATCATAACACACATCAAAATAATCAGAACCATAAAAAATTCCACCAGAGGGTTTTTCTCCTACTAACCACTCTAAATCTTTTGTAATTGATTCAACAAATTCCACCTCTTCCTTTACTGGGTTCGTATCATCAAAGCGTAGGTTAAATTTTCCGCCATATTTTTTTGCAATACTCCAGTTAATAAAAATAGCTTTTGCAGAACCTATATGAAGATACCCATTAGGCTCGGGGGGAAACCGAGTGTGAACACTCTTTTCCCTTCCAAGCTTTAGATCTTCATCTATTATATCATGAATAAAATTTGACTTAATTTCCATTTAAAACTCCTTTATCAAGCTACCAGTATGGTAAATGCTTATAGTATTTTAATTTATAAACATGTAAAAACTTGTGTATATAATACCATATAGCGGTTAAAAAGTAAAGAACATGATACTATTAAATTAGTGCTGTTTACCTTTACCAAAAACTGAATAGGTTAACCGAGCAATTGTATCACCATAGGTTCGCTAACAATCTAGAAACAAGTGCAAAACACAAGACAAGAAAACTCTTTATCTTGCAAATACCATTATTCTACATATAATTGCTGTGCTAACAGCTACAGCTGGTATCCCCAATGTCTTGAACTAGTAATGTGATATTATTTTAGCTTGATAACACCTACCCTATGACAATGATTTTAAAACTACGATAGAACAAAAGCAAAAAATGATACATCAAAATTCTTCTTTGCTCTATCTTTCTTTTTAAGCTATGTTAGCTATACACAGCCGAGTAATTTAATTAACTATTATATAAAATTAATTCAACCTTAAAAAATCTATCACTTCGAGATTACATTTGTTAGCCTACCTAAAAGGTAGGCTGTGCTATATACCGATAATTACTCATTTTGTAAAGTAAATACATTATGCTAATTTAAATCATTTTCCTGTTTAGCAGCGTCAGCATAGATACAATTATAATAATCATTATCTTCTAAATACTCATTACATTCTGTAAATGATACTGAAATCTCAGAGTCTGCTCCCTATTCGATTAGATCTGTGGTTTGAGTATCTCCGGTATATTCAAGCAACGTGCCATTGTTTAATGTAATTTCAGTATCTTCGTCAAAAATCACGGTAAGTATTCCATCTTTGGGAAAGAGTTCTTGTTCATCTCATGCTATAATAATCGCTTGAAAACCTTCATCTTGCCATGAAACCAACTCTAACGATAATTGTTGTGCTCATCGTCAAAATAAACTTGTACATTTATTATGTAGGTATCTTTTGTTTGAGTGCTGTTACACCCTACAAGTGCAGGCACAGCTACAAACATTAAAGCAAAACTAATAGCCTTTTTCATTGTAATTTCTACATTTTGTTTGTTTTACTTTATAATGGGTCTGACACATTAGATGTAAACAATTCTTTTTTATTTCTACAACTAAGATAAATCCTTAATAAATGCTATTTCGTTTATTGGGTCGCCAAGATAGAATTTCTCTGAGCCATCAAACCACATTTCATTCATCGGATCACCATCCTGTGTAAACATATTAAAATGTATGTATCCACTTAAGCCTCCATAACCTTGTTCAAGATATGCACTATATTCCGGTGAACCGCTGGCATAATATGCTTCAACCATGCCTGCACCATCCATAATAAAATACGCAGTAGCTTCCTCACCGTATAACCTCCATGTTCCTTCGGTAACAGTGAAATCAACCTCTTCTAAATCCATTCCATGAGAATAATAAAAGACGCTGGAAAGATACGGCACTAAAGGATCAAATATTGCATAAGGTGGCATTTCCGGCACAACCAGAGCCTCCCCTCCATCCATGGTGTAGAAAACCGTAGATACAGGAAAATTATTTATAATTGAGTCGTTAAGACTATCGAGCATAAACCAGTTTAACGAAACAACATCAAAGAAGAAAAATTCTTCCTTTTGTTCTCTATCATCAAGACCTGCTAGTAGTGTTGAGCTAGAAGCCCAGTCCACATAGGCATTATCGCCCTCAATTGTTGCAGAGTTTATATCAAAGTCTAATCCCGTTAGCAAACTTAGTTCATTAGCTAACTTATCTATAGTTAACTCTCCTGTATAACTAACTACATGTTCCTTTATAAGTTCAGCTGAATATTCCGAATGTCCATTCAAAAAATTTGCAATCAATGTTACCGTATTGTCTTCTATTGTAGTGCTCTCTTCACCGTTCATTAGTTCATTTGCTATTTTATTTGCTAGTAACTCCGGTTCGTATTTATCTACCGTTAGTGGATCTACTATAGTTTGAGAATCTATGAGTTCAAGCTGATTAATGTTATATAAATATCTATAAAGGCTAGTTGATGTATCCCCATTAGGGCTTTTAGTATTTAACTTTACATAAAAATCATAAGAATCTTCATCAAAAGTTTCTCGTATAAAGAAGCCAACTATATTGGCACTAGTTACTATACCCACTCCCTCATTCGATTCATGTAGCATTGTTACATCTTCCAAGATGGAATCCCTATTTTTAGACCCATCGGCTAATACGTCGTCTAACGTAATATATTTATCCTCTTTAATATTATAATTTACCGTAACAACATCACCGGCACTATCTTCACCTTGGTACGACAGATAATGAACAATTACCTGAAGATAATTATTGGTAGTAACGGGATGAGACGTAATTTGAATTGCTTCATTCTCGGATATATCCATCATAAATGAATCCGTAGCCGCAGCTACAGCTTTATTCATGCCATCTATCTCTTTTGAAGAGCCAATAAAAGAAGGAATCTCGATAACCTTTATTTCATTGTATTCTCTATCATTAAACAGAACGCTAATGAGCTGTGAGTTTCCGGCTTCTGCATCGCCTTTTTCCGCAATAGAAATCACTTCTTCTGATACCGTTGCAGTTTTTGAACAAGCAACAAAACTCAAGATTCCTATGATCATTAAACTTGCTATAAAAAACTTCTTTAACATCTAACCCCCATAATACAATTATTTATCTATTCATAGCTTTCGCTGTATCTCTAACTAAATTATAACATAATTCATATTAAATTATCACCCTAATCAGCACAATTTAACTTTATTGTAATAGAAGTTATTTTTTTTTACAATTACACTATAATATTGTTTAGATATGTGATATTATTAATCTAAAATAATAATGTTCTTGGAGGTTAATCATGAGTGGATGGTCTGAAAATAAACGAATCTACAAAATAATACTGTTTGCTGCTGTAATTTTACTTATAGTTTTATATTTCCCTACTGTATCGAATATGGCTGCAACGGTAATTGGTATTGTATCACCTTTATTTACAGGTATAGCGATCGCATATATTATAAACATTCCGCTTACAAAGTTTGAAAAAATTTATTTTCCAAAATCTAAAAATAAATTTGCAAACAGTTCTCGGCGAGTAGTGTGCCTACTCTTATCCTTAACGTTAATTATAGGAATTGCCGTTCTTGTTATAGCGGTAGTTATACCTGAGATAACTCGTGCTTTTTCGGTAGCCCTTGAAGGTTTACCTGTCTTAATAGAAGAAGTAGAAGATTGGGTTATCTTAAATCAACATCTTCTTCCAAGTGTTGCTGATTTTGTTTTAGAGCAGGTTAACCAGATTAATATTCCCAACTTTTTGAGCAGTGCTGCTTCATATCTTACCAGTGGTTTAGGAAGTTTATTTGATTCTTCAGTTACAATCATTTCGTCTATAACCAGCAGTATATTTAATATTTTCATGTCTATCACCTTTGCTTTCTTTTTGATATTTGCTAAAGAAAACATTTTAGAAAAGCTTAAAAAGGTTCAAAAAGCATATATAAAACCGCATATTAACAAAACGCTAAACTATATACTAGCTACACTTAACGAATCTTTCCATAGCTATATAATTGGTCAATGCACCGAGGCTGTAATTCTTGGTTGTCTTTGTACCCTTGGCATGCTTATATTCCAATTTCCATATGCAGGTGCAGTTGGAATGTTTGTTGGACTTACTGCATTAATCCCAATAGTTGGTGCATATCTTGGCGCAATTCTAGGGGCAGTTTTAATTCTTTTAACCGCACCTGCAAAGGTTCTATTCTTTGTTGTTTTTATTATCGTATTACAGCAGTTGGAAGGAAATGTAATCTACCCCAAGGTGGTTGGTAGCTCGATTGGCCTACCCGGAGTTTGGGTACTAGCAGCCGTTGTTGTGGGCGGTGGCCTTGGCGGCGTTGCCGGGATGATAATCAGCGTTCCGTTAGCCTCAGCTGCATATAAAATTATGTCATTCTATACTGCTGAAAGGCTAAAAAAACTAGGCCCTGATCTTGTATCAAAACCTAGCTCTAAAGGCTAATCTATTCGTTAAATACTAATTTAATTTATTAATATACAGGCTGGGTTTAAACTTGTGTATAACCAATGTATCGCTTTCTAGGTTTTCGTTATACATATACACAGCACTAACCGCACTACTCTCATACGTTTTATAGTAGTATATAGCTTTATCTGCATTTATACAGCAGCTATATACCGTTATGTCGTTTTTATCCCCATCCAAAACACTTCCTCGAACCATTGCTACGGAATCAAGCATATGAAACATCTGTGCCATTGAAGATGCTTCGGTTTTTTCGGCAACCGCATTTGCTTTTAAAAAGTAGGCTTTAACAAACCTAGATTGAGAAGAAAAATCTCCGGGCAACCCCAGCGCACCTAATCCCATACAGTAATTATATAACTCAATTTCGTTAGTCATAGTATTTTCAGGGTTTTTATTTGACAGGTGCATATAATTATTTAGGTTGTGTAGTTGCATATCGAATGATGGATTATTGGTCATTATTCCGGTTTTGTTTTCATATATATGCATACCTGTTTTGGTGCATTCAACAACTAAGGATCCGTTTTTATCCGAAATAATAAAATGTAGCTCAGGAATGGGTAATCCGGCTATAAATGGGGTATCAGTAATATTGATCATTTTTAATAGCTTGCCTGCTTCGGTAACATTTGCTGCCTTGCAAAGTATATAAGGTATGAATTCATTTGCAGTAATGTTATTCTTTCCCGTAACCCTCTTATTAAACACTGCCATTTTAGGATAGTTTAGGCCCGCCATATAAAGACCCTTTTCATTAACAGCCTCCGCAAACAACGGATAATTTTCTGCAATCATCGCTGCACCCATTATTGCATAATGGGTGCTAATTTGTGGTATCTCTTTAAAGACAAAGGAGTAATTTCTTGGTACTACAACTATTTTTCGATCAAAATCAAAGCTAATATCCATGTTTCTGCCAATAAAAAAATCTCCATTTTTCCAAGCTATAGAAGTACACATAACAACCCCTTTTTCAAATAATATTTTCCTCTACTCTTCTACCGGATATTTTAACCAAAACCTTACAATAAAACCTAGCGATAAAACCTAGTGGTTTGGTAAATACAGTGGTCCTTAATTATCTTTATCAGTATACCATGTACCAACAGCAAATTCAACACAACATATACTCGTTAAATAATTTTTTAGTGTACAAAAACAAAGAAAATCTTAAGCGGTTGACATTATGTTAATTCAAGGTATAATTAGTTTTAGATAAAACTGTTTTAATTAAAACTAATTGCTGAGAAGGTAAATGAAATCTAATTTAATTGGCTATGAAATAAAAAAAATGAGTCACTCTGTAAAAAGAGCAATAACAAAAACAGCATTATATAAAAGTGATGGTGTTAAATCCTTCCATATGGAGGTTATTGTATTTATTGGCAGTAATAAAAGCCCTGTTTTTCAGCGCGATATTGAAAAGCGTTATGATTTAAAACGTGCCACTGTTAGCCTTGGACTCAACGATATGGAGAAAGAAGGTTTAATAAAAAGGGTTAGCGTAAAAAACGACGCTAGGTTAAAGCAAATTGTATTGACCGAAAAGGCAATCAATCTTTTCGAGGGAGCACAAAAAGCAATAATGGAGGTTGAAGAATTTCTTGTCCAAGGCCTTGATCCGGTAGAAATAGAAAAGGTAATTAAGATATTTAATAAGATAGAAGAAAATGCAAAAAAGTATTTAGGAGAAATTTAACTTTGGATAGTAAAAAAATAGAAATATTTGAAAAGCTGCCTGTATCTCAGGCTGTGTGGAAATTAGCAACGCCTACCATCATTGGCATGATTGTTATGGTGTTTTACAATATGGTTGACACATTTTTCATTGGATTAACCAATGATGCTAATCAAGTAGCGGCCGTCTCACTCGCTATGCCAATTTTTATGATTTTAATGTCGTTTGGCGGTTTGTTCGGTATTGGTGCTAGCGCTAACATTTCAAGATATCTTGGTGCAAAACAATTTGATAAGGTTAAAAACTTTAGCAGCTTTGCATTTTGGGGTGGTATTGCAATTGGTATTATTTCTTCAATACTTTTTTTAACAAACATGGATACACTGGTTGACCTTACCGGCTCTGACGAACTTGCAGCACCGTATGTTAGCGGGTATCTAACATACATTGCTATAGGTGCTCCTTTTATTATCTTAGGAAACACGTTGAGTTACCTTATTCGCAGTGAAGGAAACGCTAAGGCTGCAATGATAGGAATGACGGTAAGTACTATAATAAATATTATTTTAGACCCAATTTTCATTTTTGCACTCGACTTAGGAGTTGCCGGTGCTGCAGTAGCAACGGTTATAGCTAATGTAATCTCCACAGTTTACTACATTGTAGTAATAATAAATATGGAAAACAGCCACTTATCTTTACGCCTTAAAGATTTACGCTTTGGTGATGTTGCAAAAAAAACATTGGTTATAGGAACACCCGCATCGCTGAACAACATATTAATGAGCACTGCATTTGTTGTATACAACAGCTATCTAGCATCATATGGCAACGATCCTGTTGCTGCAATGGGAATCGTTATGAAGGTAACTATGATGTATATAATGATCTTCGTTGGATTAACAATTGGCACTCAGCCACTGTTGGGTTACTCTTACGGTGCAAAACATTATGAACGATTAAAGAAAACTATCAATTATATTTTAATGGTTACCGCAATTGTAGGAATTGTTTGTTTTGCAGTTTTCTTTTTTGGCGCCGAGTGGATTATAGCTGCATTTATAAGAGATAGTGCTGTTATTGAGTATGGAATAATTATGTTACGTGCACAGATAATAACAACACCTTTTATTGGCATAATATTTGTGGTAACAAATTTAATGCAGGTAGCTAATAAAGGAATGATATCCTTAATTCTGTCTGTTTGCAGACAAGGTTTGGTTTTCATCCCGGCAATTATTTTACTCGACTATACCCTTGGTTTTAACGGGTTAGTTTACGCACAGGCGGTTGCCGACGTAATGTCTGTAATCTTATCAACAATTGTATATATTTGGTTTATTCGTAAAATAATGGTTGATAAAATTTAAGTTAGTATTATAATAAAGTAGTACAATAATACCGAAAGGGTTGGAAAAATTAAGAAGGGCGCAATTTACATGGTGCTTAGTGCACTGGCTTTTGCCTTTATGCAGATTATTATTGCTCAAACAGCAGATACAATCCCCCTGTTTGAGCAGTTAATTTTTAGAAATTCTATTGCTGCGCTTGTGGCAGGCTTTTTTGCTAAAAAACAAAAGCTGTTGCTAATTGGCAAACCTGAAAATAGAATGCTGTTGTTATTTCGGTCATTATTTGGTTTTTTTGGTATGTTAACACTGTTTTATGCCAGCGCAAACGCAAACCAGGGTGATGTTGCAATTATAACAAAGATGACTCCTTTTGTAACAATAATATGTGTTTCATTTTTACTTAAAGAAAAGATAAAGCTTTATCAGTTCTTTTCGGTTTCTATTGCTTTCATTGGCGCAGCAATAGTATCCGGGGCTCAGTTTAACTCATCATTCATCCCGCTGGTGTCTGCCGCCTTTTCCACCGTATTCGGCGGTATTGCATACTCATTTGTTAGTTCTTTAAGAGGAAAAGAAAATCCATGGGTAATAGTTTTTTTCTTTTCAACATTTTCAACTATACTATGCTTACCAATGCTACTGATGAATTTTGTAATCCCCTCTGCTTCTGATTTTATATTGTTGCTGTTAATAGGCATTTTTGCTGCTATAGGGCAAATTCTATTAACAAAGGCTTATGCATCCGCTAAAGCCGGTGATGTAAGTGTATTTAACTATTTTGGTATCATTTTCTCTATGATACTTGGCTATGTGTTTTTGGGACAAGCCGTACCGATAACCTCTGCCATTGGCGCTATTCTTGTAATTGGGGCCGGTGCAATAGTCTTTATTGCAGCACGCAGTGAAAAAAAATAATATGTTTACAGTCAATAGAACCTTATCCTAGTACAGCCTTACTTAAATAAAACTAAAAATGTTTCTTTCAGACGGCAGTCGGTTAATATACCGCTAGATAAAAGTTGGCAAAGGGGAATAAAAAGTGGAATTAGTTAAAACTACAATAAACGATGTAGCTTATACAATGAAAATAATTGACATGGCAAAAAAGCACCTAAAAGAGCAAGGGATTGACCAGTGGCAAACTGGTTACCCTGATTTAGAGTGTATAACAAATGATGCTGAGTACGGTAAGGGATATTTTATAAAGGAAAATTGTGAGACATTTGGTTATCTCTGTATAGATTTTGATGGTGAGGAAGCATACAACAACATAAATGGAAAGTGGCTCTGTGAGGAAAAATATGTTGTTGTACATCGACTGGCAATGTGTGATAGCAGTAGAGGCAAAAGATTAAGCAGTAATATTTTCGGATTAGTTGAATCGCTAGCTAGCCGAAATGGAATAAATTATATACGGATAGATACCGATGAAGCAAATCATAAGATGCAACATATTTTTAAGAAAAACGGTTACTCTTATAGAGGCAAAGTTTATTATGGCGATATTGAAAAGGTAGCCTTTGATAAGCTACTTTAACAATATTATAGTAACGTTTATCAAAAATTAGTGTATAACTAAAATTTAGTACTCACATTCAGCACCCACCGTAGCATTGAAACGTCTTAAATTAAACTATAATACAAATAGGGACTGTACACATAAATTAAACTTTTACAGCGAGTTAAAACTATAGCACAGCTAACAGGATAATACGCAGTTAATTTTTAATGATATTCCCTATCTTAATATAATTATGACACATTTAGGTAAATATACATCCGTGCAAATTGTATATATGCTTCAATCATCATGACTTTATGTTACAAAAAAAGAACTTTTAATCAGGGCTATACACCCCGAAAACAAAGCAACTAAAACAAAAGCGGATATTTTGATTATTAATGCGAGCAACATGGCAACGAAATAATTAACAGATAGATGATAAATACTCAGATAAGCATATTAACAATTTATGTTAACTGCTTAAATATGTTAAACGATAGCGGTTCGGAGGATAACACAGATGGTGACTAGAGATAATGTTTTAAGTAAAGAAAATATACCCATGCTGTTTATGAAATACTGTATTCCCGCTGTTATTGCAATGATAATCTCTGGCGTACAGGGCATGATTGATGGAATGTTTGTAGGAAATTATGTAAGCAGTAATGGACTTGCTAGTGTTAATATTGCCATGCCATTTATTCAGCTGATTGTTGGATTAAGTATGATTATCAGTATCGGCTCACAAAGTTACATAGGGTTAAATCTTGGAAAAGATAACAAAGAGAAGGCGCAAAATTGTTTTAAAACCTTTAAAATTATTATCTTTGTGAGTGCAATTATAATCACAATTTTAGGGCTAACCTTTAATACTCAAATTGCTACTTTACTGGGTGCTGACTCCATCCTGCTTGCCGATTCAGCAACGTATATAAAGTTCATCTCTATTTTTCCTACACCTATGTGTTTAATGTTTTATATAGGTTTTATTAATAGAATTGTAGGAAAACCTGAAAAATATTTTTATGGTTCAGTGCTAAGCATTATTGTAAACATTACGCTTGATTATATTTTCATAGCGCAGATGGAGCTAGGCGTACTGGGCGCCGCGCTTGCAACAGGACTGGCGTATACATCAGCACTGTTTATCGTAGTTTCACCTATGCTGAATAAAGAAAATGTTATCAACTTCTTTGTTGGAAAATTCTCAACTGAAAGCATTAAAAGCGTTTTATACAATGGCTCATCAGAGGGAATTAATTCACTTTCAATTGCTGTAACAACATTTCTGTTTAACACTGCATTAATTCAAATTTCCGGACCAGAAGGGGTTGCTGCTTTTACGGCAATTAACTATGTTGGGGCATTAGGCGGTATGCTACTATTCGGAATTTCCGATGGTATTGGTCCTATTATAAGTTATAATTTTGGAACAAATGATTATAATCGTGTAAAGCAGTTGATGAAACTATCATACATATGTAACTTTGTTTTTGGAATAATCTTGTTTTCATTATTATTCTTTTTTGGTGAACAACTAGTTGGGCTTTTTATCAAGAATGATTCTGTATTAATAAATTTAGCGGTATCTGGCGGTAAATTATATGGTATTTCCTTTTTACTATCAGGCTTTAACATATTAAATTCGGGTTACTTCACTTTTATAGGGAGAGGGCTTGAGTCGGTTATTGTAGCCGCAAGCCGAGGGATTATCTTTGTTAGTGTAGGAATTTTTGTATTACCCGTTTTTTTTGGTATTAATGGAATATGGCTTAGTGTGCCATTTGCAGAATTTTGTGCCGTAATTGTTGGATTGCTTTTGCTAAAGATGACCAACAAGAAAATAGTAAAAACGAATTTACTGGTTAATACAAGTTCACTTAAAAATTACGATGAAACTATGTCGCACCCTAATGAGGGAATTAACTTCACCGGCACAGAGCGTATAATTGATAGAATAATAACTGTTAATAGGCAGTTTGGAAGTGGCGGTCGTGAAGTTGCTAAAAGGTTATCTGATGTATTGCAATGCCCATACTATGATAAAGAACTAATTAATTATATTGCAGAGAACAGTGGTGTATCAGCTGATATAATTAGTAGGTTAGATGAATCCATCAACAAAAAGTATGTTTATTCCTTTAGCCGCTCATTTATGACGTATAGTCAACTACCGTTAGGTAAAATAAAAACAGCTGAGATAAGGATATTAGAAGAACTAGCAGCTAAAACGAAGGGGGTTTATGTTGGTAGGTGCACAAACTACATATTAAGGGAGCATAATCCTCTTAAGGTTTTTATATACTCATCTAATATGTCCTTCAGGGTTGATCGCTGCATTGATAAATCACCTGAAATTCTCCAATTAAAGTCCCGAGAAGAGATAGCAAGGGAAATACTAGTTATCGACAACAAACGAAAATCATGCTATAAAGCTAACACAGGGCACGATTGGGACGATATGAAAAACTATCACATATGTATCGACACATCAGAAGTTGGTATTAAACAAGCGGTAGAAATTATTAAAACCGCTCTTATTAAGGCATGATAAATTAACAGGGCTGCACTGGTTAAAACTTAACAGCGATTAGCCATCAGCTATGTTTGAACCTTTAAAAACAATTATAGTATAATTTGAGGAGTTAATATGGAGCTAATAGTTAAACACTTTGATGAATTAACAACCAAAGAGCTACACGCTATATACGCCCTACGTGTGGCGATATTTATTGTTGAACAAAACTGCCCATATAAAGAGGTAGACGATGCCGACCTGGTTGCTTATCACATCTATTTAAAGGATGAGACGGGAATTAAGGCTTACATGAGGGTTTTGCCAAAAGGCGCAACCTTTCAAGAGGTTTCACTAGGTAGAGTTATATCGTTAAAACGACGTTGTGGGTTAGCAAGTAAACTACTAAAAATAGGTATTGACGTAGCCAAAGAAAAATATGGTGCAGATAAAATTGTAATTGAAGCGCAGACCTATGTAAAAACCCTATATGAAAATGTCGGATTTAAGATAATATCCGACGAATTTTTAGAGGATGGAATTCCTCATGTTAAAATGATGCTGGAAATATAGAGTTAGTTAAACATCGCTTACCACTGAATTTTTATTAGGCATTTATTCGACTAGGTTTATATTGTTATATATTTTATTAATATTTACATCCACAACTTTTTCTTAAATCATAACATGTAGCTAAACAACAAGAACAAAAGCTGTTACCGCTTATGATCTTGTTGTTTTTATACCTCAAGTATGGTTTAAATATATTTCAACAACTTAGCTCTTTTTTCGTTTTCAACCGCTTTGATAAGCTATTTAAAACTATTATGATTACCATATAACAAGTATTTACCGCTATACATTTTTTTCAGAAAATATTTTATGACTAATAAATGGCACTATTGGGTTATTTATGCACCTTTTTCAATCATTCGCTTAAGCATTATATTATCAATTATTGTTGTATACACATGTTAATTTTCAAATAGCTTTTTTGCCGTCTTCATATTTTCTCTGATATTTACTGAGAACGGGCAATTCTTTTCGCATTTCCCACACATAATACAATCATTAGCATCTGCATCAAGCATATTATAATGTGACATTATTGTTGGTGGTATCTCGTCGCTTTGCTTTGCAACGTCCAGAAACTTTGTAACCTCCGCAATATTAATGCCTGCAGGACATGGTAGGCAATGGTTGCAATACATGCACCTACCGGTAGCTTTTATTTTTCCTGATCCACTTAAAACCTCGGTGTAATCTTTTTCTTCATCTGTGCTGTTAAGGTAACACAAAGCCTTGTTAAGCTCTTCTGTATTTGAACACCCTACAAGAACAGATGTTACAGCTGGGCGGCTCAAGGAATAGTGACAGCACTGAGCAACACTCATAGCTTTTCCAAACGGAGAGCTTTTTGCATTTAAAAGTGTGCCGGCACCAAGTGCTTTCATAACCGTTATCCCAACACCTAAGTTTTCACATGTTGCATACAACTGCCGCCTTGCGTCGTTTATTACCAATGCATCCTTGCTTAATCCTTTGTGCTCAATCAAATCCATAACATCTGCGTTTGCATCCTCAAGGTCGTATGCAGGATTAATGCTGAACATCAAAACATCAACAAGGCCGCTTGCAACCATTTTAAGTGCCACAAGTGGATTATGAGAGCTGACACCAATATGCTTAATAATCCCATTTCTTTTTAACAACTTTGCATATTCAATAATGTCGCCATTAAAAACAATATCGTAATCTTCAAAGCTATCCACATAATGTATCATCCCAACATCAATATAGTTTGTCTGTAGCCTGTTTAACAGATCTTCAAACGAAGAAATTGTTTCAACAATATCACGGGTTCTTTCATACTGTTCGTTCTGCATAATGGTACACAGATGTCCCTGAATAATTATTTTATCTCTGCGTCCCACAAGCGAGTTTCCAATAGCCGTTCTAACTTCAGGCTGAGGCATAAAAATGTCAATGTAATTGACACCCTTATCCATTGCAGTATGAATTACCTCTGTTATCAGCTCTTGTGGTTTATTATTAAACCACTCACCACCAAGACCAATAATACTTGTATCAATATCTGTTCTTCCAAGTTTTCTGTATCGCATACTAACCTCTCTAATCACCATACTTTATTTAACACTATATAAATATTGACATATATACTATTACAGTATAAAATACTGTTATGGAAATACTTTACGTAATATTTAGTTATTTGTCAATAAGGCACTTTATTTTCACAAAGTGAACCGGAGGTAACCAATGGATAAAATAGTTGTAGGAACTGAAATTGAGGTAACGCTTAAAATGATAGGAGGAAAATGCAAACCACTTATATTATATATATTGATTGAAGATGGCTCAAAGCGCTTTAAAGAACTAATGCGAGAAGTAAATCAAATCTCACAAAAAACTCTTACAAATCAGCTACGAGAATTGGAGATCGACGGTTTAATTGCAAGGCAGTGCTATGCAGAAATCCCCCCAAGAGTGGAGTATTCTATTACTGATAAAGGTGCAACTCTTTTCCCAATTCTGGAACTTATGTGTCAATGGGGCATGCAAAACATTGATGAACGATTTCAACTATCTAATCCCCAATGCCTATAGCTCACAAAGTTAGACTTCTTTAATTACATATTTATAAGCCTATATGTAATATCATACCGAGGTAAAAATATTAGTATTAGTCTCTCAGGAATTATTTTACCTTCACATCTTTATGTGTTATAAAATATGGATAGGTTATATCACTCTAAAGATTTAAACTTACCTTTTTTCAATATTTCCAAATAGTTTTTCATAATACGTATTTAAGCAAAGTCAATATAGTTTCAACTTTGAAATTATATTGACTTTCATTATCTATTATGTTATAATTTCAAAATTGAAACTATTCTAATTATAAAGGTACACAATATGAGAGATGCGTATTATAAATTTATGAGTGCAGTTGACATAGACTGCTACAAGAGTATTCGAGAGAGCGAAATCGGTAGCACACTTCCCTATTCTGATGTATTGCAACTTTTTATTATTAATCATAAGCATAATATGACGATAAGTGAACTTGCCGAAAAACTTAATCTTTCTAGACCCGCTACAACCCAAAAGGTAAATGAGCTAGCAAACAAGGGGTTAGTAATTAAAACCCAATCAACAGTAGATAAAAGAGTTACCTACCTTGCATTATCTGAAAGAATATTGCAAAGCAGTGGTGATGCTAAGGCTGCAACTCTTATAGACGCAGTGGATGAACATTTCCCTGACGATAAAAAGATTGTGTTTACAGAAATCTTAACCTTTATGGCTGATTATTTGATGGAGGCGGATGATTGTTAGATGAGAAATGAATTAATTACAGTTACATCTGCACGCGAAAACAACCTAAAGAATGTAACGGTAGAGATACCAAAGTATAAATTAGTAGCATTAACCGGTGTATCGGGAAGTGGAAAGTCTAGCTTTGCTATGGATATCTTGCAAAAAGAGTGTCAGAGACAATACCTAGAGTCGATGGGAATGGTGACTGATGGTCTTAATAAGCCAAAAGTTGATAATATTGAAGGATTGTCGCCATCAATTTCTGTCGGACAAAGGCCGCTCTCTAAAAACCCACGTTCAACAGTTGGAACATATACCGAGATACTCACCTATCTTCGCATCTTATATGCAAAACTTGCTACTAGAATATGTCCTAATTGCAGTGAGGAAATTCCTCCTAGTTTTGATAACGAGGAAGAAATTGACTTTGCTGATATATCCTGCCCTAATTGTAAAGCAAATCTTTCTCACCTAAGCATGGCGAGCTTTTCATTTAACAAGGTAGAAGGCGCATGTAAAAAATGTGGTGGTATCGGTGTTATAAAAGATGTTGATTTCACTAAAATAATTGATGAAAATTTAACTATAAAAGAAGGTGCAATCAAAATATGGGGTAATGAAGTTTTCTGTGATCACTATTCGGCTGTTCACGAAGCGTGTGGCATACATTATGGCTTTACTTTTAATGTATCAAAAAAAATAAAGGAATATAATGAACTTGAAAGGTTGGTATTACTTGACGGTGTAGATTGTGAAGAGTTCAAAAAACGATTCCCCAATATAAAGAAACCCAGAAGGGTAATGGACGGTTATGTTGAGGGACTTCGTACCTTCGTTAACAAAAAAGTTGTTGAATCGACAACAAAAAAGATATCAAACCCTGTAATAGCAAATGCAATTGGTAGCATTAATTGTGATGAATGTGGCGGCACAAGGCTTGGTTTTGATGGTAGAACCTCAACTCTTAACGGCAAAACTATAACTGAAATTAGCTCATTTACAATGTCGAAACTGGTAGATTTCATTGAAGAGCTTAAATACAACTTATCTACTCCTGCACAGGAAATATCAACTATTGTTATAGGAGATATCTTAAAACGCATAGAAGGTATCGTAAAAATAGGACTTGAATATCTTTCGATAGATCGTCCTGTTTTCACCTTGTCGGGTGGTGAAAGTCAGCGTTTAAGGCTTTCAAATATTTTGGAGAGTGCTCTTACCGGTGTACTGTATATTTTAGATGAGCCTACAACTGGCCTTCATGCAAAGGATACAGGTCTACTTCTTAAATCCATAAAAAAGCTCCGTGATTTAGGAAATACGATTATTGTTATTGAACATGATATGAATTTTGTAAGGCAGTGCGACTATGTTATTGATTTTGGTGTTGGCGCCGGTTCACTTGGTGGAGAAATTGTTGCAACCGGCACGCCCATAGAGGTTTCTTCAAGCATCATTTCAAAAACTGCAAAATACTTAAAAGAACAAAAGGTAAAACCTAACGATAAAAAAATAACTGCAACAAAATTTATAAAGGTTAAAAATGCTACCTCACATAACCTTAAAAATATATCGTTAGAAATACCGCTAGGGCAGCTTGTGTCCTTTGCCGGAGTTTCAGGTAGTGGGAAAAGTTCTCTTTTATTTGATGTTATCGAACAAGGAAAAAATGTTGAACGAGTCCATGGGTTTTATCATATTAACAATATTATAAAAATCGATCAAAGTCCAATTGGCAGACAGAGTAGAAGCAATATAGCAACCTATACCGAAGTTTTCACTCTAATCAGAGAGCTATTTTCTTCCAAGGCTGAGGCAAGAAAACTTAAGTTAAAATCTTCAGATTTTTCATTCAATGTTAAAGGTGGCAGATGCGAAAAATGTGAAGGTCTTGGGGTTATCCCGCTTAATATGCAATTTTTAGATGATATTGAGGTTACATGTCCTGTTTGCAAAGGACACCGGTTTAAGAAAAAAATATTATCAGTAACCTGCAAAGGAAAAAACATTAGTGACGTATTAAACTCGACAATTTTAGAAAACATAGAGTTTTTTACAGGCCATAAAGAAATAATAAGGAAACTCATAACCATCGATGATGTCGGCCTCTCCTACCTAAAGCTAGGTCAACCGACAACAACTCTTTCAGGCGGTGAATGTCAACGACTCAAACTTTCTAAAGAGCTTGCAAAGGGAACTGACGGACATACTCTTTACCTACTAGATGAGCCAACAACAGGATTACACCCATCCGATACCGAAAAACTTTTGGCTTTGCTTCAAAAATTAGTAGCCCAAAACAACTCGGTTTTCGTTATAGAACATTCGATTGATATACTTTCAAAAAGTGATTATATAATAGAGCTTGGACCTTTAGGAGGCAGTAAAGGTGGAGAACTTATTGCTAGGGGGACCCCTTTAGAAATTTCTTTAAATAAAAAAAGTATTACAGGGAAATATCTATAATGATCATCAATAATTCGTTATTTACTTTCAATGTATTAAAAACAGGGTTTAACCAAAACAATTACCGTTGATTAATCTCTATTGCGAGGTATGTTATGGAGCAAAAAATCAAATTTACAGCGATAATTCACGAGGGTGGCGGTGGCGGTGCCTTTGTGCCAATACCTTTCGACATAAAAAAGGAATTTGGCAAGGGTCGACTAAAGGTGAACGCCTCCTTTGACGGTGTGCCATATTGTGGCAGCATTGTCAATATGGGTTTTAAGAACGAGGATGGCAGCACTTGCTATATTCTAGGAGTCTTGAAAGCTATAAGAAGGAGCATTAACAAGGACATAGGTGATGTTGTTAACGTAGAAGTTATAATAACAGGTTAAATCGACACCCATATGGCTTATGATTTGTTGTGGCGAATTACAGAACCGAACAACTGCGAAAGGAGATTTTTTCTATGATAATTAGTGCAACAAGGCGCACCGATATCCCCTCTTTTTACGGAGAATGGTTTGTAAATCGTCTTAAAGATGGTTATGTTCTCATTCAAAATCCGTATAATAATAACCGTTATTCAAAAGCATATTTAACACCGAACGATGTAGATATAATTGTTTTTTGGACGAAAAACCCAATACCTTTTTTAAAACTTCTACCCGAGATTGACCGCATGGGTTATAGTTACTATTTTGAATTCACCCTAACCCCTTACGGCAAGGATACAGAGCGAAACCTACCAGACAAAGAATTGTTACTCGAAACCTTTATAACTCTTGCAAATAAACTCGGCAAACACCGCCTGGTATGGCGATACGACCCTATAATTATTGATGAAGTTCACACGATAGATTACCACAAAGAGCGGTTTTCCTATATGGCAAACCGTCTAAAAAACAGTACAGATCGTTGTGTTATTAGCTTGGTTGACAGCTATAAAAATGTGATGATGAGAATGGGCAAAAACCCTGCTTATCTTATGACCGAGCAGAATATAATCAAAATTGCAGAAGTTTTCGGAGGGATTGCAAGAAAAAACGGCATGGAGATTTACAGCTGTGCTGAGAAAATCGGACTCGAAAAGTGCGGAATAAAGCATGGTGCTTGCATTGATAAAGGGATTATTGAAAAGATTTTGGGGTGTGATATCACCGACACAAGAGATAAAAATCAACGGCCTGAGTGTCTTTGCCTTGAAAGCATCGACATCGGAACATATAATTGCTGTATCAACGGTTGTAATTATTGTTATGCACTGCAAAATGAGAAAAGTGCTCTTGCTAATATGAAGATTCACAATTTAAATTCGCCTGTACTTATCGGAGAAGTGAACACAACTGCCATTATAACCGAGAGGAAAAGGGATAGTGTTGTTATTGATCAGCTATCGTTATTTTAATAAAGGTATAATATGCCGATTGAATTTTATTTTAACAGGTTAGAAAACAAAGTAAAAAACAAAGTTTACCGATAATTTTATACATTGAAGAAAACTAAAAGATGCCGTTTTTGATGAAAAATATTTCGAAAAAACTCTTGTTCCCACATGGAGCCTAAATGGAAAATATTTTGCAATTTTTTGTAGAAAGAAATGCAAGATTTGCTAAAGTGTATTCCTCTTTTCGTTTATTATTCGATAAGTATCGACTTTTGCAATCATATCTGTTAAAATTACACTATTAGTTATATGATTTTCAGGGGGTGAAATATATGAGCTATGACATTAGGAAAGCTACAGAGGCTGACAAAGCAGCAGTGCTTGAACTTGGGCGTAAGATAGTAGATGTATATGAGCGAACCCACCTCGGAAACGTGATGGCTGACGGATATATCGAAAGTGGCGCTTGCGACAGCGATTTAAGCAAGATTTTCGATAATGCAACCGTTATTTTAGAGGGTGAAACAGTGATAGGTTTTCTGTTCACCCATGAAAATGAAATACAGGGACTTTCGGTAGATGTTCCATATTGGGGCAAGGGAATTGCACAAAAACTGATTGCCTATGCCTCGCAAAATCTTTTTGCTGGCTATGATGAGATACAGCTTGAGTGTTTTGTTACATCCCCTCGTGCCAATAGATTTTATCAAAAAATGGGTTTTGTATGCAGTGGAATTGTCGAGGGCGATGGCGGAGATAGAAACCTTTACAAGCGGAAAATCAGCGGCGATTTAACTCCGAAAGAAACACTTTTAAACTGGATAGATGTCTTTAACAATGCCGATGCAAAAGCACTAAGCGAGTTTTACGCCGATAATGCGGTAAATCATCAGGTGGTATCAGAGCCTGTTTCCGGTAAAAAGGCGATTTTTGAAATGTTCAAATCCGAGTTTGCCACAGCCGAAATGGTTTGCATTCTCGATAATATTTTTATGGACGCAAACTTTGCCATAATGGAATGGAAAGACCCGAAAGGGTTCAGAGGTTGTGGATTTTTCAATATTGTCGGCGGTAAAATTGTGTTCCAGAGAGGATATATGGATAAGTTGAGCTTTTTGAAGATGAATGGTCTACCAATTGAGTAAGTCATTCTAAAGAAGGAGATAACTTATGGCTTTTGATTATAAAAAAGAATATAAAGAATTATACATGCCAAAAGCAGTTCCGTCGATAGTTAAAGTTTCAAAAATGAATTATATCGCGTTAAAGGGCAAGGGTAACCCAAACGAAGGAAACGGCGAATACAAAAATGCGGTAGAGTTGTTATATTCCATCGCCTACACCTTAAAAATGAGCCACAAGGGTGACTATAAAATAGATGGTTTTTTCGAATACGTCGTGCCGCCGCTTGAGGGTTTATGGTGGCAGGAGGGCATAAAAGGTGTGGACTATCTTAACAAAGACAAGTTTTGCTGGATTTCGCTTATCCGTCTGCCCGACTTTATAACTAAAGCTGATTTTAACTGGGCGATAGAAACCGCTACTAAAAAGAAGAAAGAGGATTGTAGCAAGGTGGAGTTTTTCACCTATGACGAGGGATTATGCGTGCAGTGTATGCATATAGGTTCATACGATAACGAGCCTACCACCACTAAAGCTATGGAGGATTTCGCAAAGTCAAGCGGTTATGAAATTGATCTAAGCGACACACGGCACCACCATGAAATTTATCTAAGTGACCCACGCAAGACGGATACCGACAAGTTGAAAACGGTGCTTCGTCACCCGATAAAAAAAGTATAGCGGGAGTGTTATTATGCCAATAGAAACTTATTTAAATATGATTGATGACAAAATAAAAGGGCAGGTAATGCCGATTATTTCATACATAGAGGATAACTATAAATCCGCTGTTTTCGATGAAAAATACTCCGAAAAGACACTCATTCCCACCTGGCGACTTGATGGAAAATATATTGCGGTTGGGTGCAGAAAGAAATACATCAGCGTTTATTTTGCAAGTACTGAAGCGGTGGAGGCAGTGAAAACAAGCTCCGACTCGCCTTATGTAATCGCTCGCAAAGGCTGTGTAAATATCTGCTACAATATAAAAGAAATGCCTTATGAGGCGATTTTTAAGGGAATTGATATAACGTTAGGTGAACAATTTCTATAAATCGCTCAAAGATAGGAGAAAAACATGAGTTATGACCTATATTTCAAAGGCAAAAAAAGCGTATGGTTACCGCTTTATT
>CAYJBH010000033.1:29997-33934 GCA_964368625.1 uncultured Oscillospiraceae bacterium | reverse complement strand
TTAGCAGGATTAGTATATAGTGAGCAGGATCTACCGCTTGATGGTTCGCCAATAGATGTCTATGAGTTTTTCGAAGATGGTAAAATGATGCGACAAATAAATGGTGTTTGGGAAGAAGGAACATGGAGCGCGAGTAGGCTAAGTCAAAACAACATATACATAACAATGACTTTTGGAGATGAATTGTTGGATACTGAGTATCTTACTGATAGGAAAAACGAGATGTATATTAATGACATCTTTGTCCTTCAGCCATATAATTTATCAGATGTTATATGGATGTTAGAAGAAATCACCTACGCTGATGGCACAACAGAATTATTTGTTTTTGACAATAATTTTGGTATTACTCAAAGTGTGGAAGCTGAAAAGTTGTACAATACAGCAATTCATTTTAAAACTGGAACAGATGGAAATTTTATTGATAAAATAAGGGATAGAAGTGCGATAAATGATGCTTCGAGATGGCGTGCCGGGACTATATATACTGAATCTGAATTGGAAAAAATCATAAACTCATTTGTAAGTGATGTGGATTTTTCAGAAATACCAATATATGACTTTCAAATATTATTGGGAACAGAAGAGTTTGACTTTAATATCACAAGTGATTTTTTCAGCCAATTTAATTCTGATGGCAGAAACACAGCAACAGCACAGATAATAAACGGAGATGGTATGAATTCAGACACCCCATACGGTGCTTATATACTTATAACAACTGATAGCACTGAATTTCTATTCGGATTTGATGGATATAAAAGACCGAACGATGCTATTGAATATTCTGGTGCAGATGGTTAAATGTATAATTGGACTTATGTGAAATAGGTTTTACTTTATACTATTTTCTTTATTAATCTTAATAACTGGTAAATTTAATAATATAAGCAAAAACAACGGTCGAATTACTTTTCGGCTGTTGTTTTCATCTATATATAAGCTTGCAAAACCTTTAAATATGCTGTTAAAAAAGTTCTTCAGTAGGTGGGTGTATTATTCACAGTAAATATTCATAACTATGTTTTGCAGCAAGATGAATAGATAATGCGCAACCTTAAAGTGATGAATACATTTTACCTCTCGGTAATGCTAAAAGCCTATAGCTGCCGCTAAGGCGGAAATAACCTTTATAGTTAAGATGTTTAATCGATTAAACTGCTATGAAATTGCATAGTATTCTTTTATTGCATCATAAATTGCGATAACATTTTTAGCCGGAACATCCGATTGAATGCAGTGCGCAGGTGATATTATATAGGAGCTGTTGTTTTCATAGATATCTAAAATCCTTTTTACCTCGTTCTTAACCTGCTGAACTGTAGCGTTAACCAGAAGGTTTTGGGTATCAATCCCACCCCAAAACGACATGGTTTTGCCGTAGGAGCTAAGAAGGTTTTCCGGCTCCATTTGATACGCGCCGGGCTGAATAGGGTTTAAAATGTCGATGCCACACCTTGCCAGCGTTGGAATAAGCTCGTATATAGAGCCGCAGCTATGATGTTGAAAATATGCCGCTGTAAACTTTTTGGTGTATGCTATTCTTTTGGTGAGATAAGGGGCTATTAACTCGTTGAACATCTGCAGGGAAATCATCATTCCACGCTGAGTTCCAAAATCGTCGCCGCTGGTTGTGCAGTGGATATAGCTTCCAAGTGCACCGTAATAACTCTTAATTATCTCTTTTTGGTACGACCATATTTTATCAAAAAACCATGTAACCGTTTCAGGTTCAGCGGCTAATCGATAAAGAAAATCTTCAAAACCAAACATCCAGCAGCCAAGCTCTAATATTCCGTAGCATGGATGTTGTGCAACCACGACATAGTCGGTTTGTGTATAAAGCTGTTTTGCGTGTTGCTGAGCCTTTAGGTACACCTCGGGAGAAACATCACAGGCTTTTGGGAATGGATACAGCTTTATATCCGAAAGATCCATTGCGTTTAAGGGGTTATAAAAAATTTCGTAGCTGTTGTTAATAAGCTTATAGCCAATTCCCCAAGGATCGTAATAGCCGCCTTCAAAGGTTCTGCTTAAGCTGGAATTAGGCAAGATAAACTCACCGGTCATTCTGGTGTCTACGTTAAAATGCCTGAGTATTCGCTCGTCGATATATCCACTGCCTGTACAGTCTCCGGTAAGGCCGAGCTCCTTTTTAATATCATCTATGGTTTCGCCGGAAAGTATCGTGGTTTGAGGACAGCCGAAAAGATCGATAACTACCCTATCTACCGCCTCGTGGTTCATAGCTTTATTGAATCTATCTCTTCTGGAAAGCTTGCTCTGCATAGCTTCGTGCTCCTGCGTTTATATCTAAATAGTGTTTATCAAAATTCTAGCTGCTTTGAGAATATTTTTTCTGCGAGAAGAGCAATTGCGCCAAATAGCGGGGCATTGCCACCAAAGGATGAATGAAGGATATTAAGGTTTGATACATGGGGTAATCGATTAACAATTTTTTCCTTTAGCATGTTTTCAACTATACATTGCTCCGAGTGCCGATATTGATCATACCCCACAATTATTTCGTTTACATCAAATAGATTGATAAGGTTACATAACGCGAAGGATAGATAGTCGCAAAATTCATCCAGAGCCGCTATTGCAAGAGGGTCTTGGCTTGAAGCCGCATCCAGTATGTCGCACCAAAAATAATCAACATCCTTTTTAAAGCGTGATGATGTAAAATATGGTAGCAAATTTTGTATCTTTGCATTCATGTTAACCAGATTGGCATACATATCTAAACAACCGTTCTGTCCGCATTGGCATGGTAGACCGCTAAAGTTTATCGATGAATGTCCAAATTCGCCTGCTCTTCCGTTATCGCCCTGATAAAGATGATCGTTTAAAAGCAATCCCACCCCGTTGCCGTTCATTATATGCAGGTAGATAAAGTTTTTAGATTTATCAACGGTACCGTAAACTTTTTCTGCAAGCGCTCCTGCATTGGCATCGTTTATTAAAAAGGTGGGCAGCCCGGTGAAATCATGAATATGCTTAACAATCTCTACATCTTTAATATCATAAAAATCAGGAGGAGCAAGAATGCTTCCGGATTTATCGTCGATAGGTCCGATAGAAGATATTCCAACACCAAGTATTTTTCTCTTGGTTCGGTTTTTAAGATAATTAAAGTTATCCTTTAAGGTGTTTAGTAACCAATCCTCAGTAATATTGTTGAGAAAGCTGAATTTGCATTCATCTATAACATTGCAGGAAAGATCGCAGATAACAAGATGTATAAAACCTCTCTTTATAAGCATTCCGCAAAGACAGGGCGATTCATCTCCGATTGCTAACAAGGTGGGTTTTCTTCCGATGGTTGTTTTAACATCAGCTTCCTGTGGCAGCTGCTCGAAGATTATGTTTTTTTCCAGTAGCTCGTTTGCAAGGTTACACACGGTCATCATTGTTAAGCCTGTTAACTTAGCAATGGCAACCCTGGATATACCGCCACTCAAGGCTATAGATTTTAAAACCATTGCCTTGTTGTTAACCTTCATATCCTTGATATTGTTTGTAGTGCCTTTTTTGATGTTAACACCTCGCCTGATTTATCTCTTTACCGGATATCCTCAATAAATAAAAGAAATTTATTAATAACGAGGTAAAAAGCCGGTATCTTTGCGGTTATTGTATCACACTTATTTTAATAATGCAAGCAACAAGGTTGCAATTTTAATAAAAACAATTTATTAACACAAGAGGCAGAGCAACCATTTAACTACGAAATACACATAATTAGTTTATATATTTGTACATTTAGTAGATTAATAACGGTGCTTAATAAAAACAATTGACTTAAATGAGGGGTGTTGATATAATTGTGCTACGAGGTAATATTATCTCCACCTTCGGTGGAGCTATTGGAAATACCTCTTGCCTCGGTTCCTCGGCATTTTGCACCTTTGGCGCAAAAACGATGTATTTCTCA
>CAYJBH010000033.1:0-29897 GCA_964368625.1 uncultured Oscillospiraceae bacterium | reverse complement strand
CAAGATGTTAGGTATTATCTCCACCCTTGGTGGAGCTATTGGAAATACCTCTTGCAACCTATTCGGTAATCAATATATCGCCGATGTTTGTGCGACATGGATTTATATAGAATTATATGTAGCGAGAATTTATTATTAGCAGTAAAGCTAAGGTGTAAAACTTTGTTATCGGTCTATTTTTTTAATACACAAGCTACAACAATTATCTTGGCATGTAATAATACCGCAGTAAGAAAACGGTTTAAGCATAGCATGGCCATGCCGGTTAAATATTGGCAAAGCCTCAAGACATAAAAAACATTTTAAAACTAACAATATAATCGCATAAGGGGATGAAAATGAATAAAAATAAAAAAATGCATATGATTGGCAATGCACATCTAGATCCTGTTTGGGTTTGGAGATGGCAGGAGGGTTTTGGCGAGAATAAAGCCACCCTTAAATCGATGTTAGACAGGCTGGATGAATACGATGATTTAATAATAACATCAAGTTCGGCTCTGTTTTATAGCTGGATAGAAGAAAACGATCCCGAGCTGTTCCAACGTGCCAAAAAAGAGATCAAGCGCGGTAGAATTATACTGTGTGGCGGATGGTGGGTACAGCCGGACTGCAACATACCATCGGGAGAATCATTTGCACGGCATGCCCTTATTGCACAGAACTATTTTAATGAAAAATTTCAGGTAATAAGCAAAACAGGGTATTGCGTTGACAGCTTTGGACATAACGGAATGTTGCCACAAATATTGAAGCAGTCAAGGATGGAGCAATATGTATTTATGCGCCCCTGTAGAGACGAAAAGGGCATAGAAAAAAACCTGTTTTTATGGGAAAGTATTGATGGAACGCAGATAAAAACTTTTAGGTTACCGGGTTCATACTGCGCCTATATGGGGCTATCAGAGCAGATTGATGTTTGCATGGATGAATTTGTAGATTCATACGATGGAACCATGTGTTTTTACGGGGTGGGAAACCATGGAGGCGGACCAACAATTGCAAACATAGAAGAGATAAAAAAACGTAAAAATGAAACCGAATCGGTAGACATGGTTTTTTCATCCCCAAATCATTATTTTGATGATGTTGAAAAATCCGGCTGCGAGCTTCCCGTTATTAAAGAGGATCTGCAACATCATGCAAGCGGCTGTTACAGCGCACATTCAGAGATAAAGAAGCTAAACAGAGAATCAGAGAATGCTCTGCTGGCATCAGAAAAATTTGCAGTACTCTCAAATATTTTAATTAACAAGGCATATCCGGCAGAATCGCTGGATACAGCATGGAAAAATGTTTTGTTTAATCAGTTTCATGATATCTTGGCAGGAACTTCATTAAAAAAAGGGTGCGAGGATGCCGTGCGTATGTATGGTGAATCGTTATCAATTTGCATGAAAAACACTAACAGTGCTATCCAGGCAATATCATTTAAAATTCCTATTGAACAAAAGGAAGGTATGACCCCCATAGTTGTGTTCAATCCTAATACGTGGGATATTGTAGGAGAGATTGAGGTGGAGTTTTTTGGCTTTAAAAACCATCTTCTACCTGAAAATCCAACGGTTTACGATAGGGAATACAATGCTCTGCCAACACAGATAATTCCAACCGATACCTTCCTCGATAAATCCATAAGACTTGCGTTTTGTGGCAAGCTACCATCAATGGGATATACAGTGTTTTACATTGATGAGGGTAAGCCTTGTGAAACAGCAACAACCTTGGCCGAAAATGTGCTGGAGAATGAGTTCCTCAGAGTTGTAATTGATGCCGAAAAGGGCGGAATATTAGAGTTTTATGATAAGACGTTAAAGCAGAACGTATTCAGCGGAAGTGCAGGAATAGGTACCATTGTTGAGGACGATAGCGACACATGGTCGCATAATGTTACCAGCTTTAATAACAGAATAGGCAGCTTCGATTTAACAGGTATCGAAAAGATAGAGAGCGGTGAGGTTAGGTCGGTAATTCGAGTAATTGGCAACTATAACGCCTCAACAATTGTTCAGGACTATATCCTTTATAGCCACAAGGATCAGCTGGATGTGCGCGCTAAGGTTAACTGGCAGGAGCAGTTTAAATGCCTAAAGCTGGATTTCCCGATAAACATTAAAAACCCCGAGGTAACCTACGAAATCCCCTACGGCCATATTCAAAAAAAGCCAAACGGCGAGGAAGAGCCTATGCAAAACTGGTTCGACCTTAGCGGCGTTAGCGGTGTTGATGGCAGTAATATAGGTGTAAGTGTTTTAAACAACGGGAAATACAGCGGTAGCGCCTTAGATAACATGCTAAGTATAATGGTTTTAAGAAGCCCTGTATATGTTCACCATATTCCGCAAACTATAACAGGCAACCTTAGCAAATACTCGTTTATCGATCAGGGAATTCAGGAGTTTCAATACAGCATTGTAGCCCATAGCGAGAGCTGGAGGTGCAAAAATGTTGTAAAAAGGGCGCTGGAGTTAAATCAGCTTCCCGAAGTTGTTATCGAAACCTATCACGATGGTGTTATGCCGTTATCATTAAGTATGATTAGCTGCCCTAGCGAAAATATTGTTATAAGCTGTGTAAAGAAACACTTTGCGCAGGATAAGCTGGTAATTCGCTGTGTAGAAACATTTGGAATTGAAACCGAGGCGGATATCTATAGTAGCCACCTAAACAAGCATATAAGCGTATCAGTTAAGCCTTACGAGGTTAAAACACTTATCATAGAGAAAGACTTTAGTTCGCATAAAATTTCCGACATGATTGAGTGGTAACAAGCATAAGCTACAACCGGTAAAAAGCTAAATTTCCTTGAAACCGACATTAAGGAATGTTTTAATAAAGGGGGGGCAAATGACATCGAGAGAACGTGTGTTGTCTGCATTAAACAGAAAAGTTGTGGATAGACCGGCAGTGCAGTATTATTATTCCGAGGTAGGATATTACGAACACGGCGAGTTGTTAAACGAGTTGTATAAACAATATCCGGGCGATTTTGAACCGTGGCAAAAAAAGGAAATACCAAAACTTGCAATTGAGAGGTTTGATGCTAACGGAAAATATCATTTTGCAGAGAAGGATGAGTGGGGAACTGAATGGGAATATCTGGTATACGGCATGATGGGTCATGTGCGAAAACCTGCCATTATAAATCCTAAGGATTATCTCGATTACAAATTTCCGAGAAGGTCTCCGCTTATTTATACATCCGCTGAGATAGAGCAATATAAAAAACAGTATCCGGTTATTAAGGGTGAAGGATTTTCGTTTCTTGAGCGATTAAGCAATATTAGAGGATTTGAGGATGCACTAATTGACCTTATGGAGGACACAGAAGAGGTTAATATATTTCTTAACAATCTTACCGAGTATTATCTTCAAAGAGTTTACGAATTTATAAAGATGGGTGCCGACTGCATAACATTTGGCGACGATTATGGAACACAGCAGAATTTAATTATATCTAGAGATTTATTTCGTGATATGATAAAACCCAGGCTGAAAAAAATTATGGATCCCATTAAAAAAGCAGGGATAAATATTCATTTTCATTCCTGCGGAAAAATTGATTTGCTATTCGAAGACTTTAAAGATATAGGGGTTACCTCAATTTGGCCACAGCTGCCGGTGTATGATATGAAGGAGTTAAAGGCGGCTTGCGATCAATATAGTTTCTCGCTGGCAATACATACCGACCGAGCAGACACAATGACCTTAAAAAAGCCGGAAGATGTAAAGGAGCTTGTACATAAAGAGTTTGATATTTTCAGGCCCGATTTAGGAAACTCTTGGTTCTATATTGAGGTAGATACCGGTTTTCCATTTGAGAATATCAAGGCGCTGGTGGAAACGGTAGCTTCATTTAAAGCATAACCTCGGCATAAAAAGTTAAAAAGGCAGCCTTTCCCACAAACAGCTTTGAAAGCTATCAAGTTTATATGGTTTTTATCAGAGAGATAGCAGAGATTAACATACCGGAAAATTTTACCATATAAGTTTTTTGTACCGTGAAGCCATGAATAGCTTTAGCCTTTCATGGCTTTTTTGGGTTGTATGAAAAATATACTGCTACCGATAAAGAAACAAACTACAACTATCAAAATTTGATAGCGGTAGTTTTACTTTTTGCGGTTTATGTCTAATTTATGGTGTTAAAGGTAGTAGGCTTTTGTGTTTTAATTTTTTGAAATGCCTTATCTATTGTATACCGTGAAAGCGGTTACCATGTTAATTAAGGCTGTTGCCGGTTTTTACCTTGTTTAAAAATTTATCACCAACAAGGAATAATATTGCACCTAGTGCAATGGGGATGAGTGCTATATAATACATTCCGTGAATTCCAAGTAGAGATATTATGTAGCCGGCACATACGCTGCCAAGTATTCCCGGAGCACTTACCGTCCAGGCATTTAGTGTGGTTTGAGCGTAAAAAAGCTCCTCTCTTTTTACAATGCCGGCGAGATACTGAACATTAAATGCAAACTGCAATCCTCCACATAAAACCTGAAACATCTGAGCTGCAATTATTAGGTTGGCGGTAGGCGCTATTGCGGTTAACAAAATCTTTATAAATGTCGAAACAAAGCATATTTTCATAACCGTGCTGATTTTTATATACTTTTTTATAATGTTAGCACACAGCATTGCTGGGATTTCAAAAATCGCACTAACAAATAGCGCAACTCCAAGCAACGAGTTGGAGGCTTCAATATAATGAAAAAGTCTGGGTATAAAGTTAAAGGTGGTTGTGGCACCTATATTAACTAAAAAGGATGCAACTAAAAACAGCATATAACTGGGGTTTTTGTATATGGTGTTGTAGTTGTGGTGTTTTGCCGGATGGGTTTCAATTCCCTCTATCTTAGGCTCCTTAATTAATATAATCATAGCAAGCAACAAGGCGCTTAACAGGATAAATGCATAGCTAATAATTGTTATCTCAACATGATTAAGAAGATAGCCAAACACAAGTGCTGTAATTGCATAAAGCAACGAGCCCATGCCTCTTGTAAGTCCATAGTTTAACCTAATGCCGGCAAGAGAAAGTCTTACCGTCCAAACGTCAATAACGCCGCCCAAACCTCGAAAACAGGCAGACATTATAACTACACAGAATACTGTAGTAAAAATCGATTGTGTGCCGGTTCTAATCAGTAAAACCGATGCCGCAGATATAGAAATTAAGCAAATTAATAACGGTTTAACGCTTTTTAATCGCGACGAAAGCACTCCGATTAAAGGTTGTGCAAAAAAGGTTGCAGCCATCATGATGGTGGTTACAAGCCCAATAGCTATATCGTCCATGCCAAGATAGGTAAAATATGTAATAAAATAGGAAAAAGATACACATATCGAGGAGTAATAAAACCCCTGAACTAATCCAAATTGCAGGTTAAGTTTTGCTGTGTTTTCCATCGTTGCCTTTCATAAGTCGCTAATGGTAATATTCTACCATATTTTTAGTGTAAATACAACATATATAATCATCAAACAGCCTATGCTTTACCCGGCTGTTAATAAAAAATGTGGTAAGGCATTATTTTAGAAAAGAGGCCTTACCACAGATGGTAATTTTAGCTAATTTAGCTTAATTATATAAGATTTAATCTCATGCGGTTTTAACGTTACGTTAAACAGGCTGTTATTTATTGAGATATTATCTATGTGCTGTTCAAGGAAATCACATTCATAAACAGTGTCAACATCAAGGCCACATTTTATAGCTGTATTTGCAACCTCGCAGGAACAGTTGTAAAGCTTAAAAACAAGGTCACCGGTATTCTCTGAACACTTTACTCCGCATAGCGGGATTGAAGGGTTACCTGATGATAAAAGCGACATCTCGGCAGAAAGTTCCCCGCCTATATCAGAGCTGCTAACACGCAAAGGATTATTAACAAAAGCAGCATGTTTAAGAACCTCGCCTTCAAGATAATCCCCTGTATGAGGCAATATAGAATAGGTGAAGGTATGTTTGCCTATGTCAGATTTCTGATCGGGAAGCCAGCCGCTGCGTATTAAAGTTATACTTAGCTCGTTACCCTTGCACATATATCCATGTTTAGAATCGTTAAGAAGGGCGAAGCCGTTTTTGCCGTCGGTAATGTCAACAAACCTAAGCGATGGATACTCATAGTCGCCGGTAGGCCTTTCGATAACGCCAAACGGTATCTCGTATACGGCGTGGGTGTTAGCTACTGCCGAACTAAAGCTAGCCTTTAGCATTGGAGCCTCTCGGTCGAAATCGCCATACTCGTTCCAGTTAACATTGGTCACAAAATCTATACGGGGGCTATCGTTATAAACAACAATGTCCTGACTAATGGTAGAGCTGTCGAAGCTGTGCTCAAAACGTATTACCTTTCTTACAGCGCCATCCTCAACTATGCTGCTTGTTGCTCCCGAAATTAGGTTTAACGAGCGGCCAATACTTCCAATTGTCCAGGAGGACATCTCGGTTGGTTCTTCATACTGGATTTGTAGGGTGTTTAAACAACCATTCTTTAGCCTAAAACCTATCTCTTCACGACGAACAACAAAAAGGTTTGTTTGCTTGTTGAACAAGGTGGTTATTCGGCCCGAAGATTTGTGTATCTCTATGTTGTAATAGTTAGTAGATATATTGTAATAATTATCACACAGAGATATGCTTTTGTAATCGGAGTAACCAGAGTTGTTGAGGTAAACAACTCGGTATCCAAAGGCCGGAATATCCTTAACAAACACAAGTGAACCGTTGTCGGATTTTTGTGTTGCAAGTGCATTGCCGCTTGAATCAACGGCACAAACATCCCCCGGTATATCACTAAGCACGCACTCATCACGTGCGGCGAAGGTTGTATTAAACACAACTATAGGGCTGCCCAAATCGTGGTTTATTGCTATCCTATCCGAGATGAATTTTGTTGCATCTTTTGCAATTTCCTTTAATCTTGCAAGTAGCTTTTCTGCCATTTGCGATGTGAAATCATATGTATCTTTAACTCCGCTACCATCGAAAATATCATGAAACTGATTAAACAGAGCCACTCGCCACAGCTCCTCAAATTCAGCTGTAGGATATTCATATCCATAGCGTGCAGCGAGGGCACAGAGCTGTTCGGTAGCCTCAAGATCGTTTTCGCTCTTGCGGTTATAGTATTTTACATCGCCATGAGTTGTATAACATCCATCGAAAACACAGTTCATTTCGCCAACCCTGGTAGGTATACCCGAGGGGTTATCCATTTCAACCTGTTTATAAAAATCGTGTGTGCTGCTAAACTTAATTGTTGGTATCGTGGGGTAGTTGCATATCTCCCTCATCCATGAAAGATCTCTGCGGGTAGCACCGCCGCCATGGTCGCCGGTGCCGTAAACGAACATGGATTTGTTATAATTAAACCTTGTTTGTATAGCTTTAGCCATGCTAAGTATTCCCTGGGTAGAGAGTGTATTATTATAAATGTTGTTTCCGCTAAGAACACGGCTGCCATCCTGTCCACACCACCAGTAGATAGGGGTGTGTGCTGTTTCTTGAAGGTAGGTAAAATCCTTGTGGGGCGTGTGATCCACGCCTATTCCACATCGCATATGAAAATAGTAATCAATGCCGCTCTTTTTTAGCATCTGGGGAATGTTTGCCGGATGTCCAAATGTATCGGGACACCACATTATACGTGGGTCGCAGTTAAACTTCTCCTTTAAATATTTCTTGGAATACAGCGAATGCCGCGCAATTGATTCGCCGCTAGCCATGTTAAGATCTCCTTCAACCCAGCTGGATGCCGTTACATCCCACTGGCCGTTTTCTGCATATTTTTGCATCTTTTTAAATATTTCGGGATTGTTTCTCTCCTCGATTGCATATGTAGCACACTGGCTTTGAGAAAAAACAAAGTCAGAATTTTCGTCCATAAGGGTTGTCATGGTAGTAAAGTCACGGTCGATAATACGTTCGGTTTCTTCCATCGACCAAAACCAGTTCATATCGATGTGCGCATGGGCAACGAGATGCACGGTATGTTTTTTAACCTCGCTACGCAGCGGCTCTAATATTTCTCTACAGCAGGATGCGGCCTTAACAATGTTTAAAATCTTTTCACTGTTTACTGCGTCCTGCAACATTTCGTAACAGCGTGGGAGAAGTTCGGCAGAACCCTCGATATCCTCAATATATATAAGCTCGCTTATAATGGATTTCATCTGACGGATAGCATCCTCAACAGCATCACTTATTATAGATAGATGAACATTAGGTTCCCAGAAACTCTTGTCGAGATATTCAATTCTAAGTGCTATGGTATGTGTTGTATTAGGCTTTGCATTAGTGCTAACTATTCCTTCAGGGCATTTGCAGTCCATCCATGAAGTTTCGGCAAGAAGCAGTTTAGAGTCGGAATATATCTGGATGGGACAGAAAAGAACATTAAACTCCTCAGGTGTTCCGGTAGCAACCCTAAGTTCGCTTCCCGCAATCGGAATATCAAGGCAGTATAGAGGAACGGTGTATGTAGCCCTTATCCATGTTACCCCCTGATCTCTTTTAAATGTCGGCTTTCCCGAAAAACTTTCCCATGAAGAATCATCAAAATCTGCAGCGGTAACGATAGCAGGATCCATATCAATAATTTTAAACCTAAACTCATTGATGCATTGCAGGCTTTCTAGCTGCTTTGTGTATTCCTTAATTTTGTTCATTAAATTTTGTGGTGTTGTCATGATTAATCCTTTCAAAAAAATAATTGTTTGTTATTTTATGGAAGATGCACTTACTACCAAAATTGCAGGTGAACTAATCAATAAAGCGAATGATATAGGATAGAAAAGTAAATTTGCTGATAATACTATTTTTATGTTTGCATCTGTTTTGACGGGGGATTATCGAGATAAATCAGCCTCTTAATTCGTTTTATTATCTTCGCCTTTATTGGTTAATTAAATTAACAATTAAAGTATATCGTTTTAACGAGCAAAAAACAAGCATTTATCTTTAATTTTTTTAAAAATATTTTTAAAAATTAATAATTAAAAAAATGTTTTTGATATAAAACTTAAATTAGCACTAATATATAATAAAATGTTAGCAGCAGCGAGCGCAAACAATAAAATAATAATTGCTATTCTCTTAATAATATACTATAATTTAGAAGGAAACCGATGCGAAAATAAAACGCCTAAATAAACATAGCAGAGCCACTTTTTTTAATACGCCTGAATACCGGGTGTTTATCAAAACATTTAAAACAGCATAGGCTGTATTCCCGTTAACAACACAGGTTAATAAGGTGAACTACATATTCTTTTAACGATTTAACAAGGCGCTTATAGATGGTTAAGATGTAACAGCAACCATGCAGTAGTGCAATGCTTAAATACAGTTGGTTTTATACGAAGGTTAACAGATTGTTAGTTCTGACTTGTTGCATAGATATGGTAGAACTATTTATTGGAGGATATATGTTTAAGCCTAACTACATGAACATAGTAAATGCTGCTCAAAACAAGAAATCTGATAGAATACCGATGTACGAGCACAACATATCGCCCATTATTATGGAACGAATTACCGATACAAAGTTTGCACATCTTTATGATGGGGACTATAACGATAAGCTAAATTTCTTTAAACATTATAACGATTTTCAGCTATCGATGGGTTATGATGCAGTTACATTTGAATGCTGTGTTTCGGCAATTATGCCGTTAAGCGGATGCCTATCCCACAACAGAAAAAGCAAACTGGTTGAGCTATCTGATTTTGAAAAATACCCATGGAAAGATATTCCGGATATGTATTTTAACCATTACTCCGATTCGTTTCGGGCGCTTCGTGAAACAATGCCGGATGGCATGCGTGCTATTGGCGGGGTGGGTAACGGTGTGTTTGAGTGTGTACAGGATATAGTGGGCCTTGAAAACCTTTGTTATCTAAAGGTTGATGAAGAGGAACTTTACATCGATCTGTTTGAAAAGGCGGGCGAGATGCTGGCAACAATATGGGAACGCTTCTTATCTATGTTTGGGGACATATACTGCGTTTGCCGTTTTGGTGATGACCTCGGTTTTAAATCGGCAACTCTTTTAACAACCGATGATAACAAGGAGTTAATAATACCTCAGTATAAAAAGATTATCGAAATTGTTCATCGCCATGAAAAACCCTTTCTGCTTCATTCCTGCGGCAACATATTTGAAATAATGGAGGATATGATTGGTGTGGCCGGTATTGATGCAAAGCATTCCAACGAAGAGCAGATAGCCCCATTTAAGGAATGGGTAAACAGATATGGCGATAGGATAGGTAACTTTGGTGGAATTGATACCGATTGTATCTGCGATTTATCGACAGTAGATCTTAACGAGTATGTTAAAACTGTTTATAAAATCTGTGAAGCAAAGGGAAGGGGCGTTGCTATTGGTAGCGGAAACTCTATCCCGGAGTATGTAAGTACAGAAAAGTACATAAGGATGATTAACCTGGTAAGAACGCTTAGGGGCGAGTAGAATACTCCTTAATAAATCCAAAAAAGATTCTTGTATTAAGACGGTTTTTGCTTAAATGATAGGAGATTATTAATGAACGAGATTAAATGCCCAAAATGCAGTGAAGTTTTTACCGTAGATGAATCCGGATATATAGCAATATTGGGGCAGGTTAGAGATGCAGAATTTCAAAAGGAGCTCTCTCAACGCGAGAAGCTTATTGGCGATGCCAAGGAAAAGGAGCTAGAGCTTATTAAAGCCGAGGCCGACCATACGCTAAAAAACAGCCTTGTTGAATCGCAAAAAGAAATTGAACGGTTAAAAATGCTTGTGGATGCAGAAAAAAAGGAAAAGGAATCTGAACTTGAGATAGCACAGGCAAACGCAAAGCTAAAGCTTGAAACAAAGCTGGCAGAATCTAACCAAGAGATAGAACGGCTTAAGCTGCTTGTTGAGGCTTCTAATAAAGATAAAAAGAGTGAACTAGAGGTTGCCGATGCCAACGCAAAGGCGATTTTGGAAAAAAGTCTTTCAGAATCTAACAGGGAGATCGAAAAGCTTAAAGGAGAGCTAAAGAAGGCAGAAACCGAAAAAATTCTTGCAGTTAGCGAAGAATCGGCAAAAGGAAAATCGGAACTTGCAGATAAAGAACAGCAGATAATTAAGTTAAGGCTGGAAGCCGAGAGTAGCGAATCGGCAAACGAGCTTAAAATTAAGGTGTTAGAGGAATCTTATAAAGGCAAACTCACCGAAAAGGATGAACAGATCAATTTTTATAAAGATTTAAAGGCAAAACAATCAACCAAGATGCTCGGCGAAACATTAGAACAGCATTGCGAGATAGCCTTTAATCAAATTCGTCCTGCCGGCTTTCAAAACGCATATTTTGAAAAGGATAACGATGCGAGAAGCGGAAGCAAAGGCGATTATATCTTTAGAGAAAAAACAGAAACCGACATTGAATTTATCTCCATAATGTTTGAAATGAAAAACGAGATGGATACCACAGCAACCAAAAAGAAAAACGAAGATTTTTTAAAAGAACTAGATAAGGATAGGCGTGAAAAAAACTGTGAATACGCGGTGTTGGTCTCGTTGCTTGAGGCAGACAATGATTATTATAACAGTGGTATTGTTGATGTTTCACATAGATACCCTAAAATGTATATAATAAGGCCGCAATTTTTCATACCGATGATTACCCTTTTACGTAATGCCGCAAAAAATTCGGCTCGGTATAGAGAAGAGCTAGCAGAGGTTCAAAACCAAAATATTGACATATCAAACTTTGAACAGCAGATGCTATCTTTTAAAGATAGCTTTGGTAAAAATGTTCAATGGGCAAGCGAACGCTTTACCGATGCAATAAAAAATATCGACGATACAATTAAGCTACTTCAAAGAATGCGAGACAACCTAACGCTTTCTGAAAAACATTTAAACACTGCAAACAGTAAGGCACAGGATTTAAGCATAAAAAAGCTAACCAAGTCAAACCCAACCATGACAGCAAAGTTTGCACAGCTGCATAGCGATAAGCCGGAATAGCTCTTATGTTCTAGCTTGTTGCACTACAATGCAAATTTATCTATCGCTTAATATCTCTTTTATGAGCCGGTAAACAACTGTTAAACAGGGGAGGCTAGATGAAGAACAAGCAGATGCCCTCCATTAGAAAACTTTTACCGATGGAGTGGGAGATTATTCTACAGCTCTCGGTATCTAAAGAGCAGAAAGATTTTATTGAAACATCAGCAAGATGCCTTGCTGATGCTAAGAGTAATGCCTATTCTATGTCGTGGAATTTTTATGGAATATTTCTAGAACAGGAGCTTATCGGTTTTGCCATGTACGCAGTAGAAAGGTTCAAGTTTTTACCATTATCCAGAATGTGGCTTGATAGATTCATGATAGATTCAAGATTTCAGGGTAAAGGATACGGAAAGGCCGCGCTCAGGCTTATACTTAGTACCCTACAAAAGGATTATAGCTGTAACAGGATATATCTCTCGGTGTTTGAGGGAAACTATGGGGCAATAGAGCTTTACAAAAAGCTGGGATTTAAAAAAACATGGTTTAAAGAGCCCACCGGTGAACGTATCATGGTTTGGCGTAGTTAACAGCAGCTGAATGCACGGCTTGTTTTTTTATAAAATTTGTTACTTGATAAGCAACGAAAAATAAAAAATATCTTGACAGGTCACTCATGAGGTGATATAATGTTCCTCATAAAGTGACTTTGTGCATTGAATGTCACCTTAAAAGAAACATATGTCGAAAGGAGTAACAGATGACGGGATTTTTAAGTTCCGAGCAAAGCATTCGTAAAGATGTTAACGAAATGATGGAGCAGCTTAGAAGGTTTGGAGTTGGTGAGGTATCCGATAATGTTAACATAGCCTTAGGAAAAAGCTCGGTTAGCAAAGAGCCACATAGGCAGAAGATGGAGCAGGAGATTATATATAAAGATAGATTATTTCTTGCAAAGCGTAGGGGGGACCCGTTGCTGATACATATAATTGCCGATGCAAACTGCGCCTATTGTAGGCGGCTAATAAGTTTAAGGTGGGTTAGCTGTCCTTACTGTGCAAACGGTAAAAATCTGCCACCTCAAAAATATTAATCCATTTATGGGTTGCATTATCGGTGGGTGCGGGCTGGATAATCCGGCCTGCAACGGATGTATAAACTGGGAGAAACCGCGCATGTTATCTAGCTGGGAACGGTTTTATCCCGCCGAGGAGAGGGGAGGCTATGGCGAGGATTTTAAAGAGCGGGATAGATTATTTCCCGCTGGATGTTGCAATGAACGAGAAGATGCAGCTAATTGAGGTACAGTTTGGTTTTGCCGCCTTTGCTATGATTGTTAAGCTATATCAACAGATTTACTCGGGGTATGGATATTACTGCGAATGGAACGAGGAAAGATCTATGCTGTTTTGCGATAAGAACAAGTTCGATATAAATATGGCTAACGAAATTATAAGCGAGGCATTAAAGCGGGGACTTTTCTGTGCCGAAAAATACGAAAAATACAGCGTTCTTACCTCGCAGGGTATACAAAGCAGATATCTTGAGGCGGTTAAGAGGAGAAAGGAGCTTTCACTTCGTGGTGAACTTTTGCTGGTTGACCCGTCGCTGCTGTGTGAAAATGTTAACATAAAGCTAACCTCGCAGCAGAAATGTTTACATGATGTTAACATTTTTGAACAAAGTAAAGAAAAGAAAAGTAAAGAAAAGAAAAGTAAAGAAGATAGAAACGCCGACTCTTCGATTTTAGTTGCCGAAAAAAGCATACCAACGTTAAAGGAGGTTACCGATTATTGCAATAATCGTTGTAGCTCGGTTAACCCTAACGAGTTTTATGAATACTTTAACATAGGAAGATGGAAGGATAGCAGGGGAAGGCCGGTAAAAAACTGGAAGCAAAAGGTTGTTATCTGGGAAAAATACGGATATGAAGGTAGATTAGCCGCAAAGAAAAACACCGACAAGCATGATGCCTTGAGGCAAAATCTGTCGGTGCCGGAATTTTGTAAAGGGAGGGAAGCTAAACGGTGAACAGCTATATTATCGATTTAATTGCCGAAATTATGAATACCGAAACCGAACGCTCGATGGCGAAAAAAACAGGTCTCTCAAGAGAGAAGGTAAGAAGAATAACCCACTGTATGCCCTTTATTTTCGATTGGAAGATAGTTGCGGCATTATCTGCACTGGGATACAGAATTAAGCTGGAAAAGGTGGATTAATTTTTGTTCTCACCGTTAAACTCGGAGGATGGGCCGAAAACCGGTTTGAATGATTTTTTTTCTTCAACGCTTTCCTTTTTCTCAAAAACAGGCGGTTTTAATGGCTCCGGTGGCAGCGGGCTTGGCTGCTCATTGCTGCTTGGCTGAGAATTTGGCTGTTGGTTTATTTCGGATGCTGAGGCTCTTTTTAATAAACGGCTGGAAAGCTTATGTTGTCGATATGGTTTAGCCGCCTTGCCGATTTTATCACTAAAGGTGTTTAGCTTTAGTGAAAACAGATAAACATCGGCAACAATTAATGCAATGGTGGTTGCGGTTAATATCAACCTAATATCGGTGGTAAATATCTGGGAGAAAAACAGATAGAGTGCTAGAACGGCTAGCAAAACAACCGAAACCAAAAAAAACGTGCAGATAAAAATAATAACGGCAGCTTTAACATATTTGTTTTGTGGTTTTTTCATTTCGCTACTCATTCTTCTTGTTCCTCTTGTTGTTTCTTAAAATCTTCGATAGCTTTTTTCTGTACAAGCTCCTTTAACCTGTTGTTTGTTTGAGAAAGCCTGATGGTGAGAAAAAATTGATGAACAATTAAAACAAAAAGAACCACCAAAAAGATAAAGTTAACCGGCGATGATATCCCGAGAATAACCGAGGCAACTATTGCAATATCAGGAAAGATGCTTAGCAGAAGAATCATAAGCGAAAAAAACAGCCAGAAGATGGAATCCTCTATCTGAACCTTAGAGCGCCTTATCTTAAAAAGCACATATCCGGTTGTTGCAAGGGCGCCTAGAAAAAGAATTAATCTTAGAATAAAACTCATCTTTCAACCCCTCTTCTAAACCACTGGATAAACAATATCGATATAAAGGCATTTATCGTATATCCTATTCCGTTAAAAATATTAATGTAGCTGGTGCCGGCAACACGTTCAGACATCTCCGCTTGAACCTCAAGAACAACGGCCTTGTTACGAAGCAGATGCGATATGGTGTCCGGTTCAGGATGGCAGTTAATGTTTTTTGCAAGAATAGAAACCATCTTGCGGTTAAAAAGCCTCATGCCGCTGGTGGGGTCGGTAAGTTTTTTGCCGGTAGTTATAAAGATTGCAAGCGCTATAAGGCGGCTACCCATCATTCTTGCGGTATATGGCTTTTTTTTGCTAACAAATCTTGAGCCGATAACAACATCTGCATTTTTCTCTACGGCAACGGTATAAAGCGCTTCAACAAAGCTTGCGTTGTGTTGACCATCGGCATCAAACTGCAAAACATAGTCGTAATTAAGATCTCTTGCAAGCATAACGCCGGCCTGAAATGCACCGGCAAGACCAAGGTTAGCGGTTAGGTTTAAACATGGGTAGTTGTTTTCTTTGCATATGTTGTAGGTGTTATCAGCGGAACCATCGTTAATAACAACAAAATCCCAGTCGGGACAATGCTGTTTTACGTCGTTTATCGTATTAATTATAGAATCCTGCTCGTTAAATGCAGGGATTATTAATAATCTCTTCATCTACCTCCACCATTCTAGCTGTTCTATAGCGTCGCAGCTGTTTTCCCAGCCAAATTGCTCCTTTATTCTATTGCTTGTATCTAAGGTTATTTTATCTCGATTTTCCTTGTTTATTGCCTTTAAAAGTGCCTGTTTTATCTCATCCTTTGAGTTGCCTTTGGTAATAATTGCATCATCTTTATTAAGAAAAACCTCTAAAGCGCCACCGCAACCCTCGGTTGTAACAACAAAACATCCGGCTGCTGCTGCCTCTAACAGGGTTGTTGAAAAGCCTTCAGAAACAGTTGGTAGGCAGAAGATGTCAGAATGCTTAAAAAGTGCCACACATTCGTCTCGGCTAAGCTTGCCGCAAAAAATTATTCCATTATCGCCAATTTCCTTTAATCGTTCAAGAAGCGGTCCATCTCCTGCCATAACGAGGGTGTAGTTGTTTTTTACCTCGCAAAGCTCGTTAAACGCTAAAACAAGCTGTGTTACCCCCTTTTCGGGTATCATTCTGCCAACATAGCAGATGATGTTTCGGTTATCTATTCCGTAATCACTGCGCGAAAAAATTGCCTTATCAATGCCGCTAAGTTCCTGCGCATCTATAGCGTTAAATATAACGCCCTCTGCCTTTATGCCAAAATGCAAAAGCCAATCTCTGCTTCTTAAAGAAATGGCATAAAAGCTGTTGCAGTAGAAACGAACCATTCTACACACGGCGTGTTCATAAAATTTAACAACAATATTTACCAGCCGGTTACCAAGCGATAGATGCCCCGAACCGTGTTCTATAACAATGCACTGCCTATTCATCTTTTTAGCAAGACGAACGGCATAAAGCGAAAGGGGATAAAATCTGGTGTTAACAACCACCCTGCAATGATCCCAGGAAAGAATTTCACTAACAAGCTTGGCTGTTTTTGCACAGGGCTTAACTACAGGCAAACGCCCACCAAGAAGCTGGATAGATGGCAATCTTAAAATAATAACTCCATCTTCGGTTATCTCTTTTTGCGGCAAACCGTTTAGAGCTGAAGTTATTATAGCCACCTTGTTTTTACGCTGTACCAGCCTTTTAGAAAGGTTATGGCTAAAGTTTTCCACCCCACCTATCGTAGGAAGATACTGTGCCGAAAAAATACAATAATTCGCCAAAATCTTCTGCTTCTCCACTCCTATAAATTTTTTTAAAGCACAAGCGATTCGCAATAAAACTCGTCTGTAGTTGCGATAACCTCGCCTTCTCGCTCTACGATGGGGTATTTCCACTTATTAGAATCTATATGCTTAACCTTTGCTATAGTGCCATCCGACATTAAAACGGATCTTCCTATAAGCTCGCTTGGCATATTCTTTAAAAACAGCTCGATTAGCTCAAAATCAAGATCTGAAAACTTTCCTACTGATAGCTCATAGAGCACTATAAACGGGCTGTGTGCCGCCTTATAACAGCGGCTGGAAACCATGGCATCATAAACATCTGATATTGCGGTTATCTTGGCATAAAGCGGTATGTGTTCGCCAATAAGGCCATCGGGATAACCCTTGCCGTTAATCTTTTCGTGGTGGCTTCTTGCTATTGCCGCAACCATCGGGTCTATATCGGGGTTTTTTGATAACATGTTATAGGAGTAAACGCTGTGCATCTGCATTATCTTAAATTCTTCGGCCGTAAGCTTTCTTGGCGCATTAAGAATTTCGGGTGGAACCTCGGTTTTACCAACATCGTGTAGCAGACCACAGGTAACAAGCATATCTATCTCTTGCTGGGGAAGTTTCATCCATTTACCCATTAGTCCGTTTAACAGCGCAACATTTGTGCTGTGAGTACATAGGTATTCATCCACACTATTTTTACCGTTAATACATTGCAAAATTGTTGCCGCTTCAACGGTTGATACCTTTTCTGAAAGGTTATGAGAAATTTCTGCCGACTGTTTTGCGTGAACCGTTCCGGTGTTCTTAAGATAATCCAGCAACCCGTCGGTTTCCTTTTTTGCTACATCATAACCAATGCTACGTTCGAAATGCTCCTGTCGCAATGTTTCTGGAACACCGTTGCTTAGAAGTTCATAGTAGTAGTTTGGAGCAACATATATATTACGCCCTCCGCTCGAAGTTCTATAAAGGCTGTCGAGCATCTTTGCGGTAAGTCTCGTCCCCTTTCTAATCATCAAAAGGGGCTTGCGATACTTAACATATATATCGCTTGTAGCTGTTACGCCTACATTTAGATATTCAATTGCTATAGGCATTAACCCTTGATCGACCATAGTAACATTCTCTAAATTGCTAATATGTTTAAATTATAACATTTTTTTTGTGAAAAATCAACCATATTTGTTAGCCTGAATGTAGAGATGTAAACCGGTGTTGACAATTCGATGTTTTTCAGTTAATTATGCACAACCATCACATAATTTATGTTGATTCCTTCCCCGAACATATGGTATAATAAAAATAAATATACTAAATCTTACAATAAAATGACGGAGGTCTGATGAAACGGAAAATATTCCCCCTTTTATTTACCATATGTTTTATGGTGTTTTTTTCGCTTAGTGCAAATGCACAGGATTATTATGATGGCTCTACAACAAACACCGATTGGTATGGAGATGGCAGTGAAATATATTACAACATATCCACGACGGGAGATCTTGTTGGTTTGGTACAGCTTGTTAACGGGGGTAACGACTTTTCGGGCAAAACCATCACATTACAAAATGACTTATTTCTTGTAGATGATGGCGGTTTAAATATCGAATGGGCGACGATTGGCACCGAGACAGCACCCTTCGAGGGCACTTTTGATGGTGCCGGGCATCTGCTCAAACGGTTGAGTATCTCCTCGACTTCTGACTACCAAGGCCTGTTTGGCCATGTTGGCAGTAACGGCATGGTTAAAAACATCAAGGCGGAGGGAAGTGTTAGAGGTAGCAGCTATGTAGGCGGCATTGTGGGGTACAACTCCGGCACCATCATTAACTGTAGCTACGGTAATTTTAGCACTAATCAATATAGCACTGTCACCGCTATAAATGTTAATGTTGCTAAAAATGCTAGTGTTGGTGGCGTGGCAGGGTATGTGTCCTCCACCGGCAAGGTTATTAACTGTTACAACTACAAGGCAAGAATCAGGAATGAATTTAATAATAGCGGATTAAAAATAGCCGGCGGTGTGGTGGGAGAAAGCGCCGGCGTCATCGCAAACTGTTACAACGGTGGATCGGTTACCGGTGTAGCGAATTCTTCATTTGTCGGTGGCATTGTGGGGTACAATTCCGGCGGCACCGTTGCCAACAGCTACAACCTGGGTTCAGTTTCTGTTACCGGTGGCTCTACAAGAATCGGCGGTGTTGTAGGGGCAGACTATGCCTCCGGTGGCACTATCACCAACTGCTACTATCTTACAGACAAAGGTGCAAACACCGGCGTGGGCGATTATAACGATAATAGCTACTCCAACATCGGCACATTTAACTCGGCCAGCTCGGGAATAACGTTGGATACTACAATCAGCGGTAACACAGATAACATCAACATCTCCAAAACCAATCTTTTAACCGCCTTAAACGATGGCACGGCGGCTTATAATGCGGCAAACTCCGGCAGTATTAAAGCATATAAATGGCAGCTAAAGACGGGTGAAAACGACAACTACCCTGTATCGCTACTCGATTGGGCAGAAGCTGCCTCATCGGCTCCGCCGGAAGGTAATTTAATCTCCACCGGCGAACAGCTTGCATGGTTGATAAACAACCCCTCTAAAAGTGGTACATATACCCTTACGAAGGATATTGACCTGTCGGGACGTGAGTGGACGCCAATAGGTAGTGAGATTCACTCTTTTGACGGAACCTTTAACGGTGCAAATTATAAAATTACAGGCCTGCAGGTTAATGCTCCTGGAAGCACTAATCAAGGATTGTTTAGCGTTACCGGCCGCAACAGTTCGATAAAAAATCTTAGTGTTGCCGGCTCTGTTGTTGGGGCGTCAGATGTTGGCGGCATGGTGGGATATTCATACGGCACCATCGAAAACTGTAACATCGCGGTTACGGTTTCCGGTTCACAAAATGTCGGTGGCGTGGTGGGATATAACTACGGCACTATTAAAGACTGTACCAACAGTGCCACGGTTTTTGGCACAAGTTATGTTGGCGGTGTAGCGGGATATAGTAACAGCGGTGATATTACCAACTGCAGCAACAGTGCTGCGGTATCATCCACAAGCTATGGCTCCCGTATCGGTGGCGTGGCCGGTTATAGCCTCACCGCTGCTATAACGAACTGCAGCAATAGCGGCAATATATCGGCTAAAGGTAATGCATCCTATATCGGTGGCATAGTGCCACAGAGTTCCGCTGGCACGATTACCAACTGCTACAACACAGGAACAATCTCGGCAAACGGTAATACTTCCTATGTCGGCGGTTTGGCAGGGTACAGGGTTCATATCATAAACTGCTACAACACAGGTGAGGTTTTCTCAACAGGTAGTCAATCCTATGTCGGCGGCTTGATAGCTACCAGCTATCACACCATAAATAGCTACAATACAGGCAGGGTTTCGGCAGCAGCGGATAGCCGATATGTAGGCGGTGTGGCAGGGATGGCTACCAACCCTGCTATCGTTAAAAACAGCTACTATTTAGCAGATAATGGTGCAAGCCAAGGGGTAGGCTATGCCGGTATAGATACGACTACCAATGTAGGCTCGTTTAGTTCGCAGGATTCTGTTATTACCCTTGACCCCGAAATATTAAACCCCGAAAACATTCCGCACACCAACCTTTTAACCGCCCTAAACGCAGGAGCAGATGCATATAACACGGAAAACCCCGATGCAACCAAGGCAATGAACTGGTCATTAAAAGGCGAGCTAAACAATGGGTATCCGCTTTATGAAACCTACTGGATTAACTTTGCAAAAGCACCTGAAAACAACCTGATAACCTCGCCGGAAGAGTTGGCATGGCTGATTGAGCATTATGAACAAGACAGCAGCTATACCCTAACAAAGGATATTGACTTATCAGACCACCTGTGGGCTCCGATTGGTACGCATCATGATGCCTTTTATGGTACTTTTGATGGTGCAGGGTATAAAATTTCCGGGATGTATATACATTCACCAACCAGTGACTATCAAGGATTGTTTGGTTATATCGGAAATAATAGCACGGTAAAAAATGTTAACCTATACGGAAGTGTTACCGGTAAAGACAATGTCGGCGGCATGGCGGGGAACATTGAGGGCAGCATCATAGGTTGTAGCATTAGTGTCACTGTTAAAGGGGATAAATATGTCGGCGGTGTAACGGGTCGTTTCAATAATTCCGGTTCTAAAATAATAAACAGCAGTGCCGACTGCACGGCAACAGGTAACGAATATGTAGGCGTTATTACAGGAAACAGCTTAGGAACCATAACAAACTGCAATGGAAGCGGTACCGCCACAGGCATCAGGTATGTCAGCGGCGTGGCAGGGCAGAACGGCGGCACAATCACAAACAGTTATTATAGTGGCACAGTTAAAGGAAACAGAGATGTTGGTAGTGTGGTGGGTTATGACTACGCAGGCGAAATCATAAATTGTTACTATTTCGCATACGGTGATGAAGCGGTAGGTGTTGGTGCTTCTAATTCCACTTCTCCAAGTGAACTCACAAACATTGGCTCGTTTAGCTCTACAAATTCAGAGATTACGATAGATGAAGGTATAACAGCCACCGAAACAATTCCCACAACTAACCTTGCTGCCGCACTAAATACAGGGGCTAAGGTATATAATTTTGAAAATTCCTCAGCGGAGCAGGCAAGGGAGTGGATGCCTAAAAAAGATCAAAACAACGGCTATCCTGTTTTTGCGACCTATTGGATAGATAATGCAATAGCACCAAAAAACAACCAAATAACCTCCCCTGAAGAGATGGCATGGCTGATAAATAATCATAGTACACAAACATACACCCTGTCAGACGACATCGACCTCTCGGAACATATGTGGCAACCGATAGGTACGCTCACCGAGCATTTTAATGGCACATTTGATGGTGAAGAAAATACCGTTACAGGGTTTTATGTCTATGCAGCTACACAAAACTTTCAGGGGTTGTTTGGTTTTGTCGGCGTAGATGGTATCGTTAAGGATATTAGCGTGTACGGTAACGTGACAGGTTTTGATCATGTTGGCGGTTTGGTGGGGTATAACCAAGGCAACGTTACAAACAGTAGTTCCGCTGTTACGGTTAGAGGCAACGACATTATTGGTGGTGTTGTAGGTGATAATAACGGAGGTAGCACCACGGATTGTAACAGCGATGCTACCGTAACAGGTAATGACTATGTTGGTGGTGTTGTGGGAAGAAGCGGTAGCGATGGCATCTTAAACAGCTGTAGCAATACCGGCGATGTTATGGTTATAGATGTCGGCGGTTTGGCGGGAGGTGTAGTAGGTCAAAGCAACAATGATGTGTCAAACAGCTACAATACCGGCACCGTTTCGGGTAGCAACACCAGAATAACCATTGGTGGAGTTACAGGAGATACCCACAATGTCAATATAACAAACTGCTACAATACAGGTGCACTCTCTGCCACCGGCAGCGATGTACGTGTTGGCGGCGTGGCAGGAAGTAACCTGAGCATTATATTAAACAGCTACAATACCGGAACTATCTCGATACAGGGTAACTCATCTCGTGCCGGCGGTGTGGCCGCCTCCAACACGGGATACATATTAAACAGCTACAACACCGGTGACATAACCACCACCGACACGGTGTCAATAGCTTATCTCGGTGGCGTGGTAGGGATTAACTTTGAAAGAAGCGGTAGGTATATTACAAACTGTTACAACACAGGTGAGCTTTCGGTTACGGGTACCGGTACGAAACATGTTGCCGGTATAGCGGCATTTAACAGTGCTGACATCACAAACAGCTACTATCTGACAGGCAAAGGCGCAGCTGTCGCCATTGCGGACAATCAAGGCGGTGTGCTTAGCAACATAGGCTCATTTAACGCGGTGGACTCGGAAATTACGCTTGACGCCGACATAGATAACCCTGCCGGCATACCGAACACCGACCTTTTAACCGCCCTAAATGCAGGTACGGCTGCATACAACAAAACAGTAGCGGCTGATGCGCAAAGGATGTACATGTGGGATATTATCACCGCAAACATTTACCCAATCCATACAGACAAGCTACTTTATGGCGATGTTAACGACGACTGGGTTGTTGATGAGGAGGATTTAAAGGCGATAGCCGCCGACAGCTACAACACTAAGGTAACACCGGAAAGCGAAAAACTTGATGTAAACGAGGACGGAGTAATTAACTTTGTCGACCTTGCAAAGGTGAGAAATATCATAAATCTTAGCAGATAGCGTTTGATAACGGAGACGTTGATGATAACGTGATAACGGATAACGGGGATAACAGGGACGAGACAACGTCCCCGTTGTCCCCGTTGTCATCTTTGTCAGCATAATAATTGGAGTATTAATCGCCAAATTATCGCCTGCCCATACACAAATTTAGGGGAGAGCGTAAAAAAGTGAAGAGTGAAAAGTTAAGGTGTCACAAAGCGACAATTTAATATTTTCACTCTTCAATATTCATTTTTTACTTATTAATAATTTATCTCGATGTATGTCTTGCCGAGTAAAGCGCTGTTTCTTAGGGTGGCAAGGTCGATAAAGTTTATAATGCCGTCACGATTAACATCCGCCAACGCATTATCTGCGGCGGAGCTTTGCTTGTTATAGTTCTCGCTCGAGGCAACTATTGCAATATCAGCCCCATCGATAACACCGTTTTTGTTTAAATCGCCAAAGAAAAGCTTTATCAGCTTAATATCGCTATTTGCATGTGTCTTTAAATCCAGCGCACCGCCGCTATGCTCGAGGTTATGTATCACGGTATCGAGTGCGCCGTCTGTGCTAATGGTTAGTGTGTAGCTACCGCTTGCTACATCACCCAGTATAAAATCTGTGCTACGGGTTATGGTTTTATACACGGTGTTTTCTCCCTGCTTAAGGGTTATGGTTGCTGCCGCATCACCCTGCAAATCCATCCGTCCGGTTATTCCGTTATCTTCAAACGAGAGATAGGGGGTGCCGCCTGATTTAACCGTCCAGTCGGCAGCCCTGCCGGTAGGGTCGATATACCGGCTAAGGCCGGTTAACAATAAATCGCTGTTATCATATCCAAAAACTATATCGTCGCTAATACTATTAAGTCCAACCGCATTCGGACCCTCATGCGAGGTTAGGTATAGAATATAGTTGTTTTCCGCCTGCAAACCGCTAAGGGCGCCAACAACCTGCCCCACACTATCTGCCGAGGATGAACCGGTATGGTTAACCGTTGCTACGCTGTAAACATTCATTAAACTTTTCGAGCTATGGCCCGCAACGCCACCTACCAAGTCTTCGCCGGATACGCTGCCTGACGTGTAGCTATTTGTAATCGTGCCACTGTTATTCCCGACAATGCCGCCTACGCCTGTTTCTCCGCTAACCTCCACCAAGCCGGTACAATTTGTAATAAGCCCGCTGTTATCCCCGACAATGCCACCAACATTGTTTACGCCGTTGCAGCTACCCTCTGCCGTAACACTGTCTATAATGCCATGCTGACCAACAACTCCAAAAAGCCCTTGCACGTCTACTGTAGAAACTATTTTAAGGCCGGTAATGCTGTGGTTATTGCCATCAAATGTTCCCATGAAACCACGCTCATAATCGGGAGATATGGGCGACCATAGATGAGCTTCAAGGTTAATGTTATCGGTTAGAACTATCTGTTTGCCCTCAAAGGTTGCTCCGCCGGCGGTCTCCAGTGCAATCCATGCGAGCTGTGATGCATTGCTTATGCTGTAAATATCGCCACTGGGCACAACCTCGGTTGCATTGTTTTTCCAATAGCTATTCGGCGATAAATCTTCGGCGTTAAAGGATGGATATCCACCGTCGATAACCTCCCACCTCGGTGCTTTAACGGTGGGATCACCTTGGTTGTAATCCCCGGTTTGTGCATTAAGCGCCTCCACAAGCGATGTGTAGCTACTGCCGTTAATTGTCGCCGCAGTATCCAGCTCCTGCTGTGCATTAAAGGATGATATGTTTGTGCGTGAGGCAGAACTTGAAATATTACCAAATGCATTGTCGGAAAGATAATATCCACCAGAAATTATGGAATTGGAATGTGAAAGGCTTGATACCTGCCCGAATAAAGCACCGGTTAAAAAAGCCAAATCTCCCGGAGCGGTTGTAACGATGCCGGTGTTGTAAATTCCGTAACATTGAGGAGATTGTGCTGAACCGCTGATGCCTCCCGTCCTAACGTCACCGCTAACACTGCCGTGGTTATAGGCGGCGGCTAGTTTGGAGTTATAAATAGTTCCCGCAATTCCACCGATGCCATTCACGCCGCTTATATTACCGGAATTAAACACCCCAACTACAATTGAGGCGACAACTCCATCTATAGTTGGAGTTGAAATAACGCCTATTATTCCGCCGACATATTCGTTTCCGGTAATATCTCCACGGTTTTCACTATTGAATAAGATGCTGGAAGCCACCTTCCCGGCAATTCCTCCGGTATTATTGCCACCGGTAACATTAACGTCAGTTATAATGTTTGATATAGTGGAATTTTCGCTATATCCTACCGCACCGGCGATATAATTACCGGTAGAGGTTACGGTGCCGCTAACGGTAAAGTTTTTTATGGTGGCGTAACGAACATACCCAAACAAACCTTGATAATCCTCTGTCGAGTTAATCGTAAGGCCGGTAATCGATTTTCCGGCGCCGTCAAACGTTCCGTTAAAAAAAGTTATACGCACTGATGAGCTCCATTCCTTTCCTATGGGTACCCAGTAGTGGTCAGCAAGGTCGATGTTACTCGTTAGCTTAACGGTTTTGCCCGAAAAATCAAGCCCACCATCAGCAACAGAAAGGTTTGTCTGCTGTGCAATCCATGCAAGCTGAGCACCGTTTGAGATTTCATATACACCCTGGGAATTTGGTGTTACCTCCTGCACATTATCGCCCCAGCTACCTGTTGCCGCCATAACCTCGGGTTGCATAAACGAAACCCCGACCGCCATAATGCAAAACATAAAAAAGAAAACAACCGATTTTACCGCCACTCTAAAACTCATACTAGCCTCCAAAACACATCCTATATTTTTTTATATAATTATTTATTTTAAATGAACATCTATAATAATACAATAAACCACAAACTTTTTCAAGCTATATATTGCACAGTGTACCCAATATCTCCACCTGTGGTGGAGCTATTGGAAATATTGATAACTCACTTCGTTAGTTATTTTGCAAGCAAAAACACAATATTTCTCGTAATGTTAGGTTTGGGAAATATAAATACCTTGTAGTTAATAATACCCCACCAGCAAAAAATTGCAACCTTAAAACACCTTTCACCCTCATCCCTTATCGGCACAACCTCCTGCTCCTCCACCACATCACCATCAAACACTGCCGGGTCCTTTTTATCCATACTCAAAAGCGAGTTGAGCTACAACTCATCTTTGTGTGTGATTTTTCATTTGTGGTTTGTTTATTCATTGTTTCTCCTTTTGTATAAAGTAATAAAGAGATGCGCGGGCCGCATCTCTTTTGGGTGGTGGGGGATGTTATGCTCATAATCTTACCGCTTACTATTTTTTTGAGACAAATTCTGCAACACAGAAGCCAAGTCCTACAAGACCTAAAGCAAGCGTAAAGATTTCCATTCCACTTGAACTCATTTGAAGTAATATAGCAAAAAGTAAAACGCCTATTCCTAAATAACATTTTTTCATAAAATTATCCCTCCATCATATTATTTCCAATATCTCCACCTGTGGTGGAGATATTGGAAATATTGATAACTCACTTCGTTAGTTATTTTGCAAGCAAAAACACAATATTTCTCGTAATGTTAGGTTCGAGGAATATAAATAATACGAACTTACCAGCACAAGAAATACATCGTTTTTGCACAAAGTGCAAAATGACGAGGAATCGAGGCAAGAGGTATTTCCAATAGCTCTGCCGCAGGTAATGGCTTCGCCGGAAATAATATTAATAATTTATCTCGTTGTATGTCTTGCCGAGTAAAGCGCTGTTTCTTAGGGTGGCAAGGTCGATAAAGTTTATAATGCCGTCACGATTAACATCCGCCAACGCATTATCTGCGGCGGAGCTTTGCTTGTTATAGTTCTCGCTCGAGGCAACTATTGCAATATCAGCCCCATCGATAACACCGTTTTTGTTTAAATCGCCAAAGAAAAGCTTTATCAGCTTAATATCGCTATTTGCATGTGTCTTTAAATCCAGCGCACCGCCGCTATGCTCGAGGTTATGTATCACGGTATCGAGTGCGCCGTCTGTGCTAATGGTTAGTGTGTAGCTACCGCTTGCTACATCACCCAGTATAAAATCTGTGCTACGGGTTATGGTTTTATACACGGTGTTTTCTCCCTGCTTAAGGGTTATGGTTGCTGCCGCATCACCCTGCAAATCCATCCGTCCGGTTATTCCGTTATCTTCAAACGAGAGATAGGGGGTGCCGCCTGATTTAACCGTCCAGTCGGCAGCCCTGCCGGTAGGGTCGATATACCGGCTAAGGCCGGTTAACAATAAATCGCTGTTATCATATCCAAAAACTATATCGTCGCTAATACTATTAAGTCCAACCGCATTCGGACCCTCATGCGAGGTTAGGTATAGAATATAGTTGTTTTCCGCCTGCAAACCGCTAAGGGCGCCAACAACCTGCCCCACACTATCTGCCGAGGATGAACCGGTATGGTTAACCGTTGCTACGCTGTAAACATTCATTAAACTTTTCGAGCTATAGCCCGCAACGCCACCTACATTAGTTTCGCCGGATACGCTGCCTGCCGAGTAGCTGTTTGTAAGCGTGCCGAGGTTACTCCCTACAATTCCACCAACGTGTGTTTCTCCATTAACCGCCGCCAAGCCGGTACAGTTTGTAATAAGCCCATAGTTACTCCCGGCAATGCTGCCAACAGTGCTTATGGCGTTGCAGCTACCCTCTACCGTAACACCGTCTATAACGCCGTCTACACCAACAACGCCGAAAAGCCCCTGAGCGCTGTCATATTCATCGGTGTTAATGCCGATTACCTTGTAGCCATCCCCATAAAATTCCCCACTAAACTTATTGGTTCCTGTGCCTATCGGCTGCCATATATAGCCGGATAGGTCGATGTCGTCAACAAGCCTTATAACCGTGTCTTTGATTTCATACTCCCCCCTGTTATTTTCAACCATAACAAAGGCGAGCTGACTGCCATTTTCTATCAATATCTCCCCTTGCGAATTTTCAGATACGGCAGAGGTGTTATCAGCCCAGAGCGCTCGGCTTGGTATCTCGCTTGTAAATCTTGGCAAGCTCTCCTTCGTCCAGCCTTTAAGGTTAAGCGAAAGGTCGTTATTAAGGCTAGCGGCTCTTGCCATAAGTGCAGAATACAGGCTGCTATAGCTGCCTGCACCTACGGCTATAGGGGCATAGACCCACCCGTTTGAGCTAAAACCGGATACATTGTTGGCGGTGGGGTTGGCACTACCAATTCCAAAACCCGTTTCGTTAACGCCGTTAACCTTTGTCTCCTCGTAATAAAAAGCCGTATCAACCTCACCGGTGTTTTGTCTACCCACCAGTGCACCTACATTTTCTGTACCGTTAACATAATCTCCTGAGTAATAGGAGTTTGCTAACAGTCCTGCAGAACTATATCCTATTATCCCACCAACATCAGCACCGGTGGATTCCACCTCGGCGCTGCTGTGAACATTAACTACATCACCGTAGCTGTAACCCACAACCGACCCGGTGTACTGTCCACCCGTTATGCTTCCGTTAACCGAAACATTTTTAACAATCGCATCAGAACCAATGCTTCCGAACAGCCCCTGTGCAATGTTTGAAGAATCGATGTATAAATAGGATATTGTGTAACCATCCCCATCGAAAGAGCCTTTAAATTGGTTAAAGTTCGTATTAGCCGGCACATCACCGCCGATGGGCACCCATCTAAGCGGAAACAGGCTTATATCGCCGGCAAGCTTAACCTCCTTACCCTCAAACAGCTCGGCACCGGAGTTAACCTGCTGTGCAACCCAGGCAAGCTCTGATGCATCGGTAACCAGGTAAACACCCTGAGAATTTGGTGTGATTGCAGTTGTTGAAAACGACCAGCTTGCCGTATCATCAATCGCAAACTCCGGTAGCTGACCGGTTTTGTGCACAAATCCATATAACAGGGAGGAGGGGTTTATGTTTTCATTATAATCCCAAGCGGCAGCATTTAACGCTTTAACAACCTTGGTCTGGGTTTCGTCTGCAACGTTTGTAGGAACACCCAGATCGCCATCCATATTAAAGGAGGTAACATTTGTTATCGTGCCGGTATTTACACCTATGCCGTTTCCTACTCCTTCCCCGGTAACGGTGGCCGTGTTAAGCCAAAAGGCGGCATTAACCGTCCCGCCATAATTATTACCTACTACTGCGCCTGTATCCTCTATACCAACAACATCGCCCGAGCTAAACACTCCGCTAATAGAGTTACTGTTAACGCCTGCTATGCCACCTATATTAACATTTGTTCCCGTTACGTCTGCCGTGTTAAAGCTTGCATAAATCGAGCCGGCATTATCACCTGCCAATCCCCCTACATATGTAGCGCCGGACACGCTACAGCTGTTTTTAACATTTCGTATCTCGCCCCGATTATATCCCACAACCGCACCAACAGTAGCTGAAGATGAATAAACGCTGCCGGAAAGGCTAAAGTTTTTAACAACCCCCTCTTGCCTAATATATCCAAAAAGCCCCTGGTATCTTGCCGTAGAAACTATTTTAAGGCCGGTAATGCTGTGGTTCTTGCCATCAAAGGTTCCCATAAAACCACGCTCATAATCGGGGGATATGGGCGACCATAGATGACCTTCAAGGTTAATGTTACCGGTTAGAACTATCTGTTTGCCCTCAAAGGTTTCTCCGCCGGCGGCCTTTAGTGCAATAAAGGCGAGCTGTGATGCATTGCTTATGCTGTAAACATCGCCAATTGGCACAACCTCGGTTGCATTGTCTGCCCAGTAGGTGATTGGTGCTATATCTTCGG
>CAYJBH010000032.1:0-34887 GCA_964368625.1 uncultured Oscillospiraceae bacterium | reverse complement strand
TTTAAACTTTGGTTAAATCCTTGTTTTAAACTTTGGTTAAAACCTTGTTTTAAACAATACCTATGGTTTTATATAATCTTTCTTTAACAGCCACCGATATCTCGGTTGCCTTATCGGCACCCTTTTTAAGAATATCGTCCAGCGTTGCGGGATCGTCTAACAGCCTTTTATACTCCTTTTGAATAGGCGCAAGCTCCTCGCAAACTGCCTCGCCAACCGCCTTTTTAAAGTCGCCATATCCCCTGCCGTCAAACTCTTTTTCTATCTCATCAAAGCTTTTTCCGGTAATAACGCTGTAGATTGACATAAGGTTTGCAATGCCCGGCCCGTCCTCACGCATGGTTATAAGGCCGCTACTGTCGGTTACCGCTCTTTTAAAACGGCGCATAATAACCTCTGGGGGATCATTTAACAGAACCCTCGAGTTTTCGTTAGGATCAGATTTACTCATCTTAGCTGTCGGGTCGCTAAGGCTCATTATGCGAGCACCCACCTTTGGAATATAGCCGTCCGGCACAATTAGCGTGTCCCCATAGCGGTGATTAATGCGCTGTGCTATGTTTCGGGCAAGCTCTAAATGTTGGCGCTGGTCGGCGCCCACCGGCACAAGGTGACTATCGTAGCTTAGAATATCCGATGCCATAAGAACAGGATAGGTAAAAAGGCCGCTGTTAATATTATCGCTGTGTTTTGCCGATTTTTCTTTAAACTGGGTCATGCGCGAAAGCTCGCCAAACGGCGTAAAACAACCCAGTGCCCAGGAAACTTCAGCATGGGTTGAGACGTCGCTCTGAACAAAAAGCGTACTCTTTGAGGTGTCTACCCCGCATGCTATGGTGAGCGCCGCCGAAGCTCTCGTAAACCTTCTTAACTCCTCGGGATCCTGCTCTACCGTTATCGCATGAAGATTAACGATGCAGTAGATACACTCATACTCCTCCTGTAGCATCGCCCAGTTTTTAAGCGCACCGAGATAGTTTCCGAGTGTAAACCCTCCCGTTGGCTGAATTCCGCTGAAAATCCTCTTCTTCATCTATCTTTATCTTCCTTTCGTTACTGATTTTTAATAAAAAGCACCAATCTTCATCAGTATAACACATCTTGTTGCCATTTTCAATTAACATTTTTATATCATTTAAAGTTCATATTTATTTCACACTTCCGCTATTGACCAATCGTTCAATTTGTGTTATGATTTCTATATTGAACGATTGGTCAACAACAGGTAGGTGAATGAAATGCAGAACAACGAAGCAGGTAATTTTGAGATATGCGGTGTTACGGCTAATAAGATTGTAGCTAGCGCAACCGAACTTTTTAACCTAAACGGATTTTCCGGAACCTCTATAGGAGATATTACAAAAAAGGCCGGAACCTCTAAAGGTATACTATACCATTACTTCAAGGATAAGGATGCATTATATTTATACTGCGTGAACGAGGGGGTTAACCGGTTTCTTGAGTATATGGATAAAAACACCATGTTTTTATCTAACGAGGATGACATAATTTTTAAAGTTTTAAAAGTTAGATTAGGCTTTCTTGATGTTTATCCGCAGTATCGTTTTCTTCTAAACAGCATAACCTCGCTAAGGCCAAATCATCTCGCAGCGGAACTTACCGAAATTAAGATGAGATTACGAGAGGATAACCTTAAAAGATTTAAAAGATTAACCAAAGATATAGAGTTTGGAAAAGGCATAACCGATTATGATATAATGGCTTTTTTAACCATTCTTCAAAACAATGCTCACTTCATTGAAAATCTAAACAACGGCGATTTACCCGATAATTCCTTTAATGTAGCACTAAGATTAACAAAGATATTTATCAACGGATTAAAAGAGGATATAGCATGAAAAAGATATTAAAGCCAATTATAGACCATATAAAGCAGGATAAAATTGCATTTAGAATATATCTCGTGTTGCAGGCCTTAATAATTGTAACCATGGTTCGTTCGTTTCTTCGAGCGGAATATGAAAGCGTTTTGGTATGCGTTTTAACCACAGTATTGCTGTTAATGCCCGCTATCTTCGAGCGAAGGCTAAGGATAAAGTTGCCAACAACACTAACCGTAATAATTTTATTGTTTATCTATGCGGCAGAGATTTTGGGAGAGATAAACGAATACTATTTAAGATTTGAAGATTGGGACACAATGTTACACACCGTTAACGGTTTTCTATGTGCCGCCATCGGGATTGGTATTATCGACCTTTTAAACAGCTCGAATAAAACAAGCCTTAACCTCTCTCCAATATATGTTGCAGTTGCGGCATTTTGCTTTTCCATGACGATAGGAGTTTTATGGGAATTTTTTGAATACGGAGCCGATTTATTGCTTAAAACCGACATGCAGAAGGACACGATTGTGCAGACAATAAGCTCGGTAGATCTAAATCCCGATGGTGTTAACGTTCCGTTAACTATAGATGGCATAACCGAGGTTACTGTTAACGGCGAAAAGCTACCGGTTAACGGATATCTGGATATAGGGCTACACGACACCATGTTTGATATGTTTGTTAACTTTATAGGTGCAGTGGTATTTAGCGTTATTGGTTATTTCTATGTAAAGGCAAAGGGCAAGGGGAAATTTGCAAAAAACTTTATTATGACGATAGATCAGAAGGATGGGAAGGAATAGATGGAAACCTTTATTATTTGTATTTTAGCAGGAATAGGCGCAGGGCTGGGAACCGGCTTTGCAGGGATGAGCGCTGCGGTTGTTATCTCACCAATGTTGATTATATTTTTAGGAATGAACCCCTTTGAGGCTATTGGTATAGCTCTCGCATCTGATGTTCTTGCTAGTGCAATATCGGCATACACCTATGGCAAAAACAAAAACATTGATATAAAAAACAGCAAACCTTTAATGATAAGCGTATTGGTATTCACCTTTGTTGGCGCATTTATTGCTAGTCTTGTTCCAACGGAATCTATGGGAAACTTGGCGGTTTATATGTCGCTTATAATGGGAATAAAATTTCTATTCAAAAAAGAAAACGCGAAACCTTTAGCGAAAAAATCGGTTAAAGGCAAGCTAAAGATACTACTTCCTATTTTGTGTGGTTCTGTTATAGGCTTCATATGCGGATTTATAGGCGCAGGTGGCGGCATAATGATGCTTACATTAATGACCGGCATTTTAGGATATGAGCTTAAAAAAGCGGTGGGAACAAGTGTTTTTATAATGACATTTACGGCATTGTTCGGAGCAATATCCCACTTCTCTATTCAGCAGATTATACCGGATATTACTGTTCTTATTTTATGCATGGCATCAACATTAACATTCGCCTTAATCGGTTCAAGGTTTGCAAACAAGGCAAAGCCGATGGTTCTTAATCGGGCAACCGGAACTGTGTTAACCAGCTTAGGGCTGTTGTTAATTCTTGCTGATAGATTTATGATAGTTTGATAACGAGTTAGGAGCTAAAAAGTGAAAAAGAGTATGTTAAAACTGAAGAGAAAGCAGCCTGTTATTTTCTATTGGCTTATTGCCATGATAATAATTTTGGTTATAAATATTTTAACAAGCATGTTATTTGGAGGCAACAATGTTTCCCATGTTACATATGATGTTTTTCTTAATGATCTAAAGGATGAGCAAATTGCCTCGGTTCAGGTGATGGATGAGTCCATTATGTATAGCATTGAAACCGAGGTTGAAGGCGAAGATGAGCCTCAGGTTAGCCTTTTTTCAACTGCTAGGGTGCAGGACAGCGACCTTGTTGATAGACTTTATGAATCGGGAGCAACATTTATAGAGGTTTTTCCTAAAGAAAACTCCTTTATAATGAACATTATAAGCACAGTTATTATGATAGTGATATTTGCACTTATCTGGCGTTTTATAATGTCTAAGATGATGAAAAACATGGGTGGCGGAAGTTCCATGTCGTTCGGAAAATCTAACGCAAAGATATATGCCGAAACGAAAACCGGCAAAACCTTTAACGATGTTGCGGGTCAGGAGGAGGCAAAAGAAGCTTTAACCGAGGTGGTTGATTTTTTGCATAACCCTAAAAAATACTCCGATATAGGTGCAAATCTTCCTAAGGGCGTTTTGCTGGTGGGTCCTCCGGGAACCGGCAAAACCTTGCTAGCTAAGGCTGTTGCAGGCGAGGCAAACGTTCCGTTTTTCTCGATATCGGGTTCAGAATTCGTTGAAATGTTTGTTGGTATGGGCGCTGCAAAGGTTAGAGATTTATTTAAACAGGCTAACGAAAAAGCGCCCTGCATAGTTTTTATCGATGAGATTGATACCATAGGTAAAAAACGTGGTAACGCTATGGCAGGCAACGATGAAAGGGAGCAGACTTTAAACCAGCTATTAACCGAGATGGACGGTTTCGACGGACAAAAGGGTGTTGTTTTACTTGCTGCTAGTAACCGACCTGAAATATTGGATCAAGCATTAACGAGGCCGGGCCGGTTTGATAGACGTGTTCCGGTAGAGCTACCGGATCAAAAGGGCAGAGAGTCTATATTAGCGGTACATGGCAAAAACGTTAAGCTATCCGAGGATGTTAACTTTGAGGGGATAGCCAGGGCAACATCCGGCGCTAACGGTGCCGAGCTTGCCAACATAATAAACGAGGCGGCATTAAGGGCAGTTAGAAACGGGCGAGACGAGGTTATTCAATCGGATTTAGAGGAGAGCGTTGAGGTTGTTATCGCCGGCTACCAAAGAAAAAATGCCGTGGTTTCGGAAACCGAACGTAAAATAGTATCCTATCATGAGGTAGGACATGCATTGGTTGCGGCATTGCAGAGTGATAGCGCACCGGTTCATAAGATAACGATAATTCCAAGAACATCGGGGGCATTGGGTTACACCATGCAGGTAGATAGCGATGAAAAGTTTTTAATGAGCAAGGAGCAGGCTTTAAACAAGATTGCAACTTTCACGGCCGGCCGTGCCGCAGAGGCTCTTATATTTAACTCTATAACCACCGGCGCTTCTAACGATATAGAGCAGGCAACCAAGATAGCCAGATCTATGGTAACGAGATTCGGTATGAGCGATAACTTCGGCATGGTTGCTCTCGAAACGGTTAACAACCAATATTTAGGTGGAGACACCTCCATGATCTGCTCGCAGGATACAGCAAAACTTATCGACGATGAGGTAGTGGCGATAATTAAATCACAATATGATAAGGCGATGCAGATACTGATTAACAATGAACAAAAGCTACACGAGATATCATCCCACCTTCTTTCTAAGGAAACTATAACGGGTGAGGAATTTATGGATATTTTAAATGCTTAACAAGACAACACTATACTTTAAAGAAGGATTATCATGAACATAAACGGAATAAAAAGGGCAACCGCAATGATATCGTTAGGGGTTTTCTCAACCGTAACATTTGTTAGCTGTGGTTCAACCGAGGAGTACGGGCTAACCGTAACCGCCATTGCACCGGAAATAGATTATGAAAAGGCTCAACAATATTCACAAAGCCTAACAGCAGGAACAGAAGAGCTGCCGGTTTATATCTCCACCGAGATGATAACTGCGGCTAACAGAGAAGGCTCCTCTGAAGAGGCAGCATCCTCTGCCGATGGTGTTTCGCCGGATGCGGTGGGCGAAATCGGCAGTAAATCGGCCGAGATGATGGGGGCTACCTCGCTGATGAAGATAACAACACAGCTTGCAGCAAACGAAATCGACATTATCATTTGCGACTATGATAACGGCCAACACTTTGCACAGGGTGGCGCGTTCATGCCGCTTAGCGAACTTTTTTCGGCCGAGGAACTTGCAAGCATTGATGAGTTTACGCTTGTTAGCTACGAGCAGACCGATGAGGAGGGCAATCCCACCGGCGAAATGATGCCACAAAGCGGCATAGATGTTTCGCATATAGAGGAACTTACAGACTTTATATCGGCCGATAGGATAGTTTGCCATGTAGTTAAAAACACAGAAAACCTTGAAGCGGCTACCGAATATATGCTTTCTTTAGTTCTGTAACTGCTGATGAAATTTTAATAACAGAACCTATAAAGAAACAAAAACTGCTACTTTTAAAAAATTATTTTATTGAAATACAGCGCGATGATATGCTATAATAATAGCTGTTCATCGGGCTGTATTTTAGGGGTTTAATTTATGAGTAGATTTTTAACAGATTCTAAATCTTTGTTGGTTAAGTATGTTCCGGGGGAACAGCCCAAGCGTGGGGAATTTATTAAGCTTAACACCAACGAGAGTCCCTTTCCGCTCCCTAAAAAGGCAATTTTAGGTGTTGCCGATATTGCTGCAGAGGTTAACATTTATAACGATACCGGCTGCACTGCCCTAACCGAAGCCTTTGCTAAATATTACGATGTTGGCCAAGAGAACGTTATCTTTTCTAACGGCTCAGACGAAGTTCTGGCATTTTGCTATCTCGCGTTTTGCAATTCAAAACGCGATGAGTTTTGTGGGGATAAAACTATAATCTATCCCGAAATAACCTATGGGTTTTACCGTGTTTTCTCCCAGCTCTTCGAGGTTGGCGCTAAGGAGATACCTTTAAAAGAAGATTTTAGCATTAACATTAACGATTATATCGGTGCTAACTGCACCGTTCTTTTAGCAAATCCTAACGCCCCTACCGGCATTGCCCTTTCGTGCGAAGAGATAGAGCAGATTATTATCGGTAACCCTAACAACATAGTTATTATCGACGAGGCATATGCTGCCTTTGGTGCTACAAGCGTTATGCAGCTAACTAAAAAATATAAAAATCTTATCGTTGTTGGAACATTTTCAAAATCCAGAAGCATGGCAGGGGCAAGGCTTGGATATGCCGTTGCCGACGCTGAACTTATCGATGACCTTAACAGAATTAAGTTCTCCTTTAATCCTTACAACGTTAACTCAATGACCCAGTTTCTTGGAAGAATATCTATAGAGGATGTAGATTATTACAACGATTGCATTACTAAAATTATTACCGAGAGGGAAAAATTTACAGAAAAACTTAACTCTCTCGGCTTTAAAACCTTGCCATCTAAGGCTAACTTCGTATTTACAAAGCACCCCACCATCTCGGGCGAGGAGCTATATAACCGGCTTCGTGAAGATAAAATTTTAGTAAGACGGTTCGATGGCACACACATAAAGGATTATCTGAGAATATCTATAGGCACCGCAAGCGAGATGCAGCTGGTTGTAACCAGTCTCGAAAAAATTATTAATGGCTAACTCTATTAATGTTTAACAACTAGGCTATAACCCGGTTTAACGACCAACAATGGTATAGCCGCTTTGTTCATATAAAACCGTAACATCACCGAGGTTTGGTATCTCGGTATCGTAAAACATGATGTAATCTATTCCGAAATTTTGCATTCGTTCAGCGGTTACCGTTAGCTTAAAGAAATCTTCGTTTTTTATAAAAACTCGATCACTGTAGGCCGAGGCAATGCCACCTTCTAGTGGGTGGTTTGTTGCTATAACCGATTCGTTTGGCGTGTTTTTTCTTATATACTGAGTCGCCTCATAAAATGCCGGCTCTACCATTGTTACCTCTGCCTGCTCTATATAACCAAAGCTTTGTAGCTGGGCTGATATTCCATCGTACATCAAAAATGATAGGTTAAAAGCTCCAATAATAACCGAGGCTATAACGGTTGCCTTAACAACCAATCCCGGGTAACCAAACATTCTCGCCGATATAATTGCCCCACACAGTAACGCGAGTGACGAAAGTGTTCCGTAGCTACCATCTATAATAAATGCCGCAACAACAGAAAATGTAGATATAGCAATTAGCATCAGGCTTGCAAAGCCGGTGCTTTTCAACCTTTTTGTCGAATAAATCGTTTGTTTTATAAGTGCGGTAATTATAGGAAGCAGTGCAAAAAACACCGATACTGCAAATCCTATGGGCAGCAGAACATAGTATAGTATTGGTGACTCAATATAACTTTGCCTTAAAAGTCCGTCCATCTGCAAACCCTGCGGTAACCCGTCTGATATGGCTATAGTTGTATAAAAATCATAGCACAGCATAGCAAAAAGCAAACTGCAAACTAAAAACAACAGATATGTTTTTAGTTTGTATCTTTTAGTTGCGGTAAATATTAAAACAACCGCAGCTATAGCACAAAGCATTATCCCTGCATATTCAGGGCGGATAAAACACAGCAGTGCGTATCCTATAACCGCCGGTATTAAACCTATACAGCTTTCCGCCTTTAGGCCACGCTCAAACGCAAGTATAACCGAGGCCGCTACAGCAAGGCTAAGGGTAAATTCACCGGATGTTAGCAATGCTTCTGCGGTAAAAAAACCTCCCTCAAAACCGGGAAATGCAAAGGGTGATGCCAGCAGGAATATGGCTGTTGCAAGTAGAGCCTTTCTGCTGTTTTTAAGTATCCTATCGGCCAAACTGTAAAGCGATACACAGAGCATAACAAGCGAGAATATCGGCAGATAAAAGGCAAGAAACGAATACCCCGAAATACCTGTTAATTCACAAATCGCTATGGCTAAAATATTGTAAATCGTTTGCTCGGCCGGATGATCTTCAACCAGCGAGACGGCCGCAGCATATAGCTCCTGTGGTGCTGTTGGTGTTAAGGCAAAAACCGGTAGTGCAACTATCGAGAGAGCCGATAGAGAAAACACTATAACCGGTAATGATAAAAATCTTAAGTTCGCAAAATTTAGCTTTTCCTTGTTTGAATAAAGGGTGAAAAACCCCATGGCACCGATAAGTGGGGGCAGTGCATAAAACAACGATGAAATATCGGTTACCATATAGGCCGAATAAATGAGTACAAAAAAGGTTATGCCAACCGGCATTGACGATGCAAAAAAACAATCTTTAAACCCACAGTGCAGGCAGAGATATATCCCGGGTAAAATGATATAAAGCATAACCACCACTGCAGCTATCATTGCCGATATTATCGATCCACCGCTCCATAGCAAAAAACAGCAAAGGGTAACCGTTGCCACAATAACCGTTATTTTGCCGGATAATATTTTTTTCATCTTTTAACTATTCTTCAATGGCATCACCCTTTATCATGCCGGCCGCAGAAACCATAGTTACCCCCATTAAGCAGGCAATCATAGAGCTACCCCCTGCCGAGAAGAAGGGTAAAACAATGCCAACAACCGGTATAACCGCAAGGTTCATAGCAATATTAATTGCCGCCTGTCCAACAATAAGGGTGAATACTCCGTAACACATTATTTTATATCTCGAGTTGGGGCAACGTTTAGCAAGAACCAAAATTCTAATACCGATAATGCATAGCAGAGCTATGGTTACAAGCATACCAACAAGGCCCAGCGATTGTCCGATAAAAGAGAAGATAAAATCGTTATGGCTATTTGGAACATAATAGTGTTCAACATCTATCAACCCCACACCAAACAGCTGACCCGACCCAATAGCCGTTACGCTTCTTGTTTGCTGAAACATTACATCGGGATAGGCCTCCGGCTCAAAAAGGCCAAGTATGCGCTGTTGTTGATACGGCAGCAACAGGTCAAACCCTATCGTTACAAAAAAGACCGCCGCAAAAACAAGGCTGCCTATAACAAAAAAAACGTTTAAGCCGGCAGCTATAAGCATAACAAGCGCTATAACCGCAATTACTATTGCGGCTCCATCATCCCCCTGAATATGAGCCACCGCCATTACAGCACCAAGATGAACAAGGGCAAGCAATATCGGAATCGGTCGATTCATCTTCCCCTTAAAATGGTTAAGCTGCATGGCAAAAGTTGCAATAAAAACAAGCTTGTAAAACTCGGTTGGCTGAAAGCTAACTCCCGGCAAAATTGATATCCACGCCTGCGCATCGCTCTCGCCCGGGGCATACCCCACCACAAAGGTTGCGGCAACCGCTAACGCCGCGCAAATGGTTATTATATACCAATATTTAAACAGCCTGTCTATTCCCAAAACAAGTATGATGCCGGCGGCAATTAATCCCAGCACTATGGCTGCTATCTGGGTATATGCATCGCTATAGTCGGTAAAAAATGAATGATCTACCGCAAACAACACCACTACCGAGATAGCACAACAAAGTATAACTGCTATAAATAGCGGTATATCAATATAGGCTCGGTTAAGATTTTTACCGTTTTCTTTCATTTTAAAAATCTCCGCGCTTAATAGATATATATCGTGATACAAAGATAATGTAGTATATTTCCGGCCAAAACAAACATATGCCACACCGAATGCATATACTTTTTGTTTATTGCGTAAAAAATTATACCCCCAGTATATGATAGTCCGCCGCTTATAAGTAGCACAACACCAACAAAATCGAGGGTTTCTATTATATCAGGCAGCATCCAAACTGCCGCCCAACCCATAACTATATAAAGTATAAGCGAGAGTTTTTCAAAACGTTTAAGGGCAAAAATTTGGGTAATAATACCAACAACTGTACAAAAGCATAGCAGCAAAAAAACTATAAGTGCACTACCGTTATCTCTCAATAAAACCAGCGTGAACGGTGCATATGTTGATGTTATAAGAACGAATATGCTACAGTGGTCCATTATTCTAAAAAAGCTTTTAACCTTTGGCATTGGAAAGGCATGGTAAAGAGTGCTCATGCAGTATAGCAGAACCATTCCAAAGCCGAAAAATGCCGCCGAAAATATTCCTACTGCATCTGTTTCGTAGGCCGCTATGGTTGAAAGCACCCCTGTTCCTATTAATGCTAAAACTGTTCCAACACCATGGGTTACCGAATTAAATATCTCCTCACCAACAGTGTATCTTTTATTACCTATTGCCATATATAGAAAACTCCTCTCAATTTTTAAAGCTCTACTACCGCTGCATATATGTTTTGCGAGAGAGCACGAAATTTTTGTTCGTATTCCGTTTGTATTGAAAGATAATCGAATCCGTTATCGTTTTCAAGGTTTTCGGTTTTAAACTTTATCTCCAGTTCACACTGTTCGAAATAGCGCAGCGAATGTTGATATAGCTGTTTATCGTCGGTTTTAAAATAGATCTTTGCGCCGGGCACCGCCAGCTTTTGATACTGCTTTAGCAACGTTGGAAATGTAAGCCTTCTTCGATTGTGGCTCCGCTTTGGCCATGGGTTACAGAAAAAAATAAAAATACTCTCTATTTCATCGCTCTCGTCGATGCATTTTCCTATATCATAGGCATCAAAGCTTGTTGTTCTGAGGTTTTCAGCCGATGGTAACTCCTCTGAAACAAGCCTACATCCGCCCACCAAAACATCTAGGCTTTTATCTACTGCTATCAAATTTTGGTTTGGATACCGCTTTGCAAACTCTACCGAAAACCTTCCAAATCCACAGCCAAGCTCTAGCGATAGTGGTTGCGATTTACTAAATGCTTTTTGCCATTCTCCCTTTAACTGAAACGGTTTTTCAACAAAAAATGAATGTTGCGGCAGCTGTGCTACCGCCTTTGGTTTATGTCTTAATCTCATATTTAAACGCTCTTTTTTTATGGATAGCATAATTCTACCACAAATTTTAATTATTGTCTATTCAAAAAACCGTTTATATGTTAAAATGATATATATTAATAATCTGTTTTTGGAAATTATGAACATTATGAGATATTTACTAGCAATAATCCTTCTTGTAGCACTTGTTGGTTGTAGTACCAACAGCGCTATCGATCTGCCTACCGTTACTGCGCCCACCGAGGACTACACAGCCGCCGCCGATAAACTTACCGTTTCGGTTACCTCAACTGTATATGATAGCATTACTCCGCTATTAAATCTATATGAAACGTTAGAGGGCGTTGAGATTACGGTTTTAGAGATACCGAATAACGATCTTTCCCTTTCAAAGGGCGGCTTAATTATTAGCGATAGCATATACATGGTTAATGAGGTTTCGCGTGGAGATGGAATAATCCCGATAACAGAGCTTGCCTCTCCGCTTTTAGCCTCGCTTGCAGATTCGGTTCCTAGCTATCTTTACTCCTCTGAAAATGTTTCTTTTCTTCCTGTTGGCATAGATGGTTATGCCTATCTGTGTAACACAACTTTGCTGGGAGAAATCCTTGGCGAGAGCGATAAAATCTCGCTTGCAGATAACCTTCGTAAGGCATCTGCCGCCCAGTGGGAAACTGCGGTAGACCAGCTTTTCACCTTAATCGGCGGGGCCGGTGAAGAAGATATTTTGCGCCTTTCTGCTGCGGAATACACCCTTCCTGCCGAGTTGCCGGAAAGCATTGAAAATTTAGTTGCCCCCTATGCAATTAACCTTGCCTCTTCATCCTCAATAACACAGCCGCTCTCAACCGTTTTTAATGGAGCAGAGCTACAACCGAACTCAATCGACATGCTTTTACAAAACTATTCAGATTTTATAGAATCGGAAACGGGGATGACTGCAACTGCCGAGGGTTTATTAGAGCGTGGCGCCTCGCTAGATGGTCTAACCATAGAAACCGCAGCAGCCCTTTACGAGCAGGATAAGGTTTTATTTTTTAGAACCAACCTTTCAACCGCCTATAGGTACCTTAGCGAACAAGCGATTGCCGAAACAGTTATATTTCCCCTTAAACTTCCGATTGAGGGGATGGAAAACAGCACCGATAACTATTTTTTAAGCTCGGCAATAACCGTTACAACCCCATTTGTTTTTGCAGTTAATAACACCGAAGATTTAGCACAGTATGAGGCTGCGATGGACTTTTTAGTCTGGTTTTACTATTCCGAAACCGGCAAGAGCTATATAACCGATACACTTGGATTGCTTGAAATTAACCACAGCACTGCAAAAAACCCACTCTCTGTTCAGCTTGCCGACTATATAGAGAACGATAGCATTATGGCAGATATGATGTTGTTCACCTCACCCGTGGATATAGAGCAGGCACAGCAGCTTATTATTGAAAATTACCTATCTTTAGAGGAGTGGACTGCCGACACCTCAACCAATCTAACAGCTGAGCTAGCAGAAATTTTTTAACAAAAATTAATATATTTAATTTAATAAAGGAGGGAACATCAATGGCAAGAAAGCTTGGTATACTGCATCCAATTTCGGCATTAGACTCGCCCTATGGCATAGGTTCTCTTGGAAAGCCAGCTAAAACCTTTGTTGACTTTTTGGTTAAGACAGGCGCCCAATCCTGGCAGATTCTACCCATTGGTCCAACCGGGTTTGGAGATTCCCCCTATCAATCCTTTTCCTGTTTTGCCGGTAACCCATATTTTATAGATCTTGATATCTTAAAGACACAAAAGCTGTTAACCGCCGCCGAGGTAAACGCTGCTAAAGTTGAGGGCGATGTTATCGACTATGGCAAGTTATACCAAACCAGAGAGCCAATTTTAAGGTTGGCATACCAAAGATTTGTTAAAAATATATCACAGGAGTTTTACGATTTTTGCGAAAAGGAAACCTATTGGCTTAGCGACTATGCAATGTTTATGGTGGCTAAGGCAGAAAATAGTGGCAAACCCTATACCGAATGGGAAAAAGGACTTGCGTACCATGAACCGGAGTTTATGGGCAATTTTTGGCATTCGAGGCAGCAGGAGATTAACTTCTATCGTTTTTGCCAGTTTATGTTTTACGATCAGTGGTTCACCTTAAAAAGCTATGCCAACGAAAAGGGGATCGAGCTAATTGGAGATATTCCGATATATGTTTCCTCTGATAGCGTTGAGGCATGGGCAACGCCACAACTTTTATTAATGGGTAACGACCTTAACCCCTCGGTGGTTGCCGGCTGTCCTCCCGATTATTTTAGCAAGACGGGTCAACTTTGGGGCAACCCAATATACGACTGGGAAAAACACAGAGCAGACGGTTATGGCTGGTGGATAAACCGCATAAAGAAACTTTTAACTATCTACGACACCGTTAGAATCGACCATTTTAGAGCCTTCGACACCTATTATGCCATACCATTCGGTAGCAAGGATGCAATGATAGGCGAATGGCGAGAAGGACCGGGAAAAGAATTCTTCGATAGATTAGGCGAGAGTATTGAGAACCCTTCGATAATTGCAGAAGATCTCGGCGATCTTTTTGACAGCGTTAGAGAGTTGCTAAGATACACCGGCTTTCCCGGCATGAAAATTATCCAGTTCGCATACGATACCGTTGATTCATCATATCTACCACACTATCATGAAAAAAATGTGGTAATCTACACCGGAACACATGATAATGCCACCCTTATGCAGTTTATTAAGGCGGCTCCAAAATCAACCAAAACACGTATTGCCGAATATTTTGGGTGCGACGATAGCAACGAATCGCTTTATAACAGCCTAATAAGGGCAACCTTAGCAAGCGTGGCCGACCTAGTTATAATACCTATTGCCGACTTTTTAGCAATGGGTAGCGAAGCCAGAATTAACACCCCGTCAACGCTTGGGAACAACTGGCAGCTTAGAATTAAAAACCAGCTTTTAACAAAGGATCTTGCAAAGGAAATTTTAAAGCTTGCCAAGAGATATTCAAGATAAAGCAGCGGCTTTAATAAAGATTAATAGGGTTAGAGTGGTTTTATCTATTCAGCTTAGTATCTGCCTTTTGCGATAATAATTAGCTATACCATAGAATATTTATTAAAGGCTATCGTATTCTAGATACTATTTGGGCTTGCCCGTAGATTAACATGTAAAAAATTCAGGGCACCGATTAAACAAAGCTTGCTGTAAAAATAATTAATTTCAAATATTAATAAACATGCGCTGCAAAGAAGATACCGTTAACAAGGCCATCAAAGGCTAAAATAACAAACCGGAGTCTATCATAATTACGATAGACTCCGGTTCGTTTTTTACCGATATTCTTAAATCAACTTAATTAATCGTTATTTTCTTTTTAAAAGCGTTGCGAGGTGTTCCTTGGCGAAGGTGTATTTTTTGTTGCAGAAATGGCATTCTACCTCGGTTGGCTTTTTATCGTCTATCAACTCCTGTATACCCTCTACGCCTATACTGATTACCGCCTTTTCCACCCTTGCCTTTGAACAGTCGCAGCGGTATAACACAGTTTGGGTATCTAGGATATCCGGGGATAACCCGTTTAGCAACCGCTCTGCAACCTGTTTCGGAGTGTGGTCGTTAAACAGCGAAGAAACCGATGGCAACGTTTCAAGATTTTTTTCGATAACCTCTATAACCGATTCATCGCAAAATGGGAGAAGTTGAACCAAAAATCCGCCTGCCGAATTCACCGTTAAATCCGGGTTTACCAAAACCCCGAGACCACAAACGGTTGGGGTTTGTTCGCTTGTTGCATAGTAGTGGGTAACATCCTCGGCAATCTCTCCCGAGATAAGCTCTACCCTGCCTATATATGGCTCTCCACTTCCGCTGTCACGCATAACATCAAGATAACCGTCAACTCCAACAGCACCGCCTACATCCAATTTGCCATGCTTATTTGAAGGCAGTTCTACCCTGCTGTTTGAAATATATCCCTTAACATTACCCTTGCTATCCGAAACAGCTATAACGCTTCCTGCCGGTCCGTTTCCGTTTATCCTTAGCGTAACGCTCTCCTTCTCACCCTTTAGCTGAGCTCCCATTAATGCCGCTGCGGTGCAAAGCCTGCCAAGAGCCGCCGTTGTTACCGCTGAGGTGTTATGCAATCGCTCCATCTCGGCAACAAGTGCGGTGGAATCTACCACCGAGGCTACCACCGATCCATCCTGTGAAATAGCCCTTATTAAATTATCCACTAATTATCCTCCCAACTTACATAGATGCTGTCGCCTACGTTTATAACATCAAGATAGGAGGCATCGACGCCGTTTCGACTTATCTTAATATTCTTTTTAGGAGTGCTTGGATCTATGTCTATATAGTTTAACATATCAACAAAAAGATACGGTGATTTATCCTGCCTATCCGGTAACACAACCCTGCGCTCGTTTATCATAACGTATAGCATATCCCTGGTTTCCTGAGAATTGCCTAGCGATTCCTCAACCGTTTCCTTTTCCTCCAACAGCTCTGGCTGCTGTTCGGTTATCGGTATAAATACCTCGCCGGTACCAAGCTCTATCTCATCGCCATCCATCAACCTATAATCGAAGCTAAGCGGTTTTCCGTTTTTTTGCGGCTCAAAACTATATATGTCATATCCATGAGCAGAAAAAAGTTCAGCAAGGGTAGAAATAGTTGTTTCCTCAATAATATCGCCCTCGGCAATGCCGGTGTGCGGCTCGGCAGGATTGCCGTTTACCGTTACAGAGCAACCAAAAGAAACGATATGCTGCTCTATCTGAACAAAATGTTTATCCTCAGAAAGAGGAAGTATATCTGCAATAATTGCCGATGCATCCTCACCGTCTATGGCATCCACAATCGATATTTTATCTGCTCGTTTAATCGGTGTGCTTATGCTTGCAGGCTCGTTATTTAGCGCAATAACCGCGGCTGTTGCAAACTTTCCTGCTATGGTTTTCGCCCTGCCGTTTAGGGTAAATTGAAGTGGCTTCGGCGGTTTGCCGAGAAGGCGTGAATATCGGTATCCGGAAAGTAAAAGGGCGTCCATAACCGTCTGCTTCTCTCTTGAGTATAGCCTAATCTTTTTATCGTTAACAAAGGCAAAAAAACCGTCGGTTCCAAGCATACTTCCTGCCGTTATCGCAATTCCGAACGGGGTTGCGTAACCCGGGTCGGACACGTCTATATCCGACACCACGATTTTTTTCATATAGTTGTTTCCGCCAACGGCAACGCGTTTTGGATCGATGGATAGTGCGGCTGAAATCTGAGCCGAAAGCCCCGGGATTTTACTGCCACCACCCACCAAAAAAATAGCCTGCGGAGATCTGCCGTTAACCTCTTCAATGCTGTTGCAGATGGTCATGGAAAGCTCCTCTACCGAACCACTTATCGTTCCGGCAAGTTCCTTTGCCGTAACGCTAAGCTCGTTTCCGAGGATATCGGTATAGTTTATCGGATCTTCGGTGCTCCTCTTTATCTGTTCAGCCATGTTAAAATCTACAAGATAGTTGTTAACGATGCTCTCGGTTATCTCATCTCCTGCATATGTTGCCATGGTGTATGCCGATATTGAACCTTTATCAGATATCGCGATATCGCTTGTTCCCGCCCCAATATCAACCAGTGCTATGTTAAGTGCACGAAGCTCCTGCGGGACTATCGCATTCATTGCCGCAATAGGCTCTAGGGTTAATCCGGCAACCATAAGGCCTGCAATGTTCATGGTGGTATAAAGGCTGTTAACAACCTGTTGGGGAAGAAATGTTGCTATAATCTCAACGCTTATCATGTTGCCTTTATGATTTAAAAGCGATGAAAAGCTGTGTCCGTCTAGTTTATAACCTATAACCGAATGTCCCACACAGGCCATTCCATCTGCACCTGCGGTTACCGAAAGTCGCTCGGATGCCGCCTCGATTGCAAGCAGCTGTAGCTCTGCCACCTGCTGGGTGGTAACCCCTTCATGAGGCGATACAGCAAGCTCTGCCATGCCAACCGAGGTTAACAGGGCACGACCGGCCGCAGCAACATATACTTCGGTTAGCTCGGTATCAAGTTTTTTCTCCAGCTTGTCATGTAGCTCCTTAACCACAGCGGCAACCTCGTTTATATCCTCAATCTGTCCGTCCACCATGGCGCGCTGGCTATGTTCCTTTAGCTCAATAGCGTCTAATGTAAATATACCCTTTTCAAATCGACCCACCAATCCCACAACGTTTCGGGTTCCGATATCCAGTGCAAAGATTCTTTCCTGCATTTATGTTTTCGTTCCTTTCCGGCTTTTCAAAACCAACATGATAACTAAATTAATGTTCGCTTGCCCCGTTACCTTTTCTTAAAAAGGATGTTTATTTTCCGCGGTTGGTAAAGCTTTTTCTTTTAAAGAAGTTGTTCTGCCCCGCAATGCTTTTTCTATCATATCTGTTAAGCATACTGGGTGGGCGATCGCTTCTTGTTTTTTCCCATTCAACAACGGTATCCCACGCCTTTTTAAACAGCTTAAAATCACTGCCGCTGCTTGACTGGTGCTGCCTCATTGCAGTATTTAGCTGAAAAACAAAATGACTTATAGTGTTAGACTGCTTTACGCTGGGATCGCAAAACTCGCCACCGTATTTTTTATATATGCTGTCCTGCCGTTCCACAACCCTTCTTACCATTAATGGAACATACAAAACCTCGTTTGGGAGTCGAAATTCAAGAACACCGATATCGTCGGTTCTAAGTTCGGCAGGGCAGCTCATCATAATTCCGTTTATGCTGATATCATCTATCATAACATCATATTCCTGTTCAACCTCGGTGTCGGGGTCGCCAAGGTAAAGCCTGCCCGGTATAAAAACCCTGGTTCTGAAACTTGCCCTAATATAGTCTAGCTCGGTCTGCTTTTCTATCTTAAGGTCAACATGCTGTGAGGTAGCTGTAGATACAACACCGGTAATAAGAATTGCCGGTTCATCCTCGCGAAAAACATTAACGGTTACCTTGCTTTCCTCCTCTAAAACCGACATTCTTCGGTTATAAATAAGACGTATTTTTTCCTCGGTTGCGCTCTCAACACGTGCATACGCAGGCGGAATTCTCTCACCAATTGTTATCTCACAGCTAAGATCTACAAGTCTGCTGTTGGGGTTATCAAAGGCCGGTTCTTTTTTTCGATGAAGATTAAAAAGATTCATAAGTTTACTCCATTATCCTTGATTCGTTTTGATATAGTTACCAACTCTACATATATCGAGGCTACAACCTCGTAGAGTTCTACCGGAACATTACTTCCCACATCTAGCATACAAAGCAACGATGCAGCACTATCATCTCTAAAAACCGGTATTCCTCGTTTTTCGGCAATATCCACAATGCGGCTCGCAACATCACCATAGCCTGCAGCAACAACAACCGGTGCTGCATCTGATGTCTCATCATATTTTAATGCAACCGCCTTGGTATCCTTGGGGTTTGCCATAAAAACTCTTCCTTTCGTTGTGCCAAAGCGTTTTTACGCTTTAACGTTAAGGCCCATTCTTCGGTTTGGAAGCTCCTTAAAAACCTCCATCAAACTTCTTCCCCTCGCCAGCTCGTCGACATGGCAATCGGTTAATCGATAGCCGCTTTGGGCAGCTATTCTTGGCAGGCTTCTCTTCATTGCCGAAAAAGATTCGGTGTGATCGGATGGGCATAGCAACAATATCTGCATTTCTTTTCCCTGAACAAAAATCTCGGTTTCAAATGCGCCTATCCCCTCTATATCAAAAGCAATTAAAACATGCTGTGTATCTTTTTTTTCACCCGCCCCCCATTCCTCGGGATTATTATCAACCCACATCTCGGCAAAGGAGCGCATATCTAGAAAATCAAGCGGAAAAACCATATGTAACAACGGTGTATAGTTGCAAGGTGAGGAAAGCAGGCTGGTTATAATATCGTTTATTCTGCTGTCGGAAACTAGCTGAAGATCAGAAAGCCTCCCCTCCTTTGTTATTATCTCGGCAAGCGCCGCCATAACCTTTGAGCCGCTGTTAGCTGACTCCATGCTTTCACTGGACGCGAGCATGGTTCTTAGCAGTGCATGATAATCCGGTCGTGCTGCCGAGAGCTGTTCTAACAGGTTAGCTTTTAGCTGTGGGTTTTCGGTTAGGTTGTTTATCAGCTGTTTTAAAAGTTCCTGTGTCGGCGCACCATCTCTCTCAAAAAGGATGGCAAGCCGATTAATAGCATCAGGCAAAAAATCGGCATTACTTTGGTATCTTGATAGGTTATATACCAGCATGGCACTTAGCTTTTGCAGGCTGGGAGAGTTAAGCAGACTGCTTTCCTGCTGTTTTAAAAGCTCTAACACCTCACTTTTTAATGCTTCAAAATTAGCATTCGGCGCATTAAACTGCTGTGAGAGGCTTAATAGTTTATCTGAAAATTCTTTTAGCGGTTGTTGGCTTATGCCCAAAAAATATAGGTTATTAGAAACCGACCGCATAATTTCCTGCCGCCCCTGCATGCCGCTAAAGGCTTTTAACAGGTTAACCACCGCATCTCTCATTCGGTTATCGCCACCCTGTTCAAGAGCTCTGAATATTGAAAAAACATCGCCGGTAAACTTGGTAGAGGCTCCCGATTGTCGTAAAAGTTCGTTTAAAAGTTGGTCCGGCTTTAGCATTAGTGAGTCAAAAAGTTTTTGAAGTTCCTCGGTTACCACCGAGTTGTTTGATGGTAATAGCCTAAAAATTTCTTCAAGCATAAAAATATTGCGCAAAAATGTTACCGTCACCTTAGGGTCCTCTAACATCTCCTGCAGTATAGCAGGTGCATTACTTTGTTCGAGACCGGAGTTGTTTTGTTGCAACAAACTGTTCTCGGAATGCGGTTTTGTGACCCTTGCAAGGTCTACAATGTTAAAAGGAGCATTAACCTCAGGGGCGATTCTGGTTGGGTTTACATAGTTCTTTTCCGAGCCCGGAAACGAGACTCGTAGAATATCGGCCATAATTATCTCACTAAAGTATAAAGAATTTTGCAAAAACTATTTACTAATTGCTTCTAAACCATTATACTATATATAACGGTCGATTAAAATACAAATTTAGAAAATTTTAAAAAAATATGATAATTTTGTGTTTTTCGGTCCGGCATATCTTCCGCTAAGGCGGTCGTTACAGCAGAAACATAAATGAGGGCAGCTATGAGTGTTTTCGATCCGAGTGTAGAACCTATGCTTGAAATGTTCATCTTTGAAACGCAAACCTTGCTTGATCAGCTTGACGAGATCATGCTTGAGAGTGAACGTTTGGGTGAGTTTAACGAGGGTGCGATTAACGAAATTTTTCGTATAATGCACACAGTTAAAGGATCTTCGGCCATGATGGGGCTTGATGGAGTTTCCTCCCTTGCACACCATGTTGAGGATATGTTTTTTATCATTAGGGAAAAGCCAGAGACAGCAAAAACGGATAGTTCCGGTCTATTTGACTGTGTTTTCCAGAGTTCCGACTTTTTGAAAAATGAGGTTGAGCTTCTGCAAAACGATATAGAGAACTATGCGCCTACCGACTCTTCGGCAACAGTTAGCCAGATTGTTGCACAGCTTGCCGTTTTAAAGGGTGAGGCTGCAACACCTGCCGCTCCTGCCGCAACATCGCAAGATAAGGCGGAGGAAAAACAGGCCGACGCTCCTACAACTGCTTCTTCAGACGCTATAATCTACAGCGTTAAAATCTTTTTTGAGGATGGTTGCCAGATGGAGAACATCCGTGCCTTCATGTTGCTAAACACCATAAAGGACATGTGCGATACTCTTGAGAGCGATCCACCGAATCCGGAAAACAATTCCGATTGCGCCTCCGATATAGTTGCAAAGGGACTTTTAGTTAAGTTTAGCTGTAGCGGTGACCCACAGGAGATTTACGAGGCTATCGAATCTGCCGTTAATATTAAAAGCTATGAAATTATCGGCCAGGAAGGTGGCACCATAATAGATAACCCAAACAATGCCCAGAATGCAGCTGAGGTTGCATCCGACGTTGTACCTGCGGCGAGTACCGCCTCAGCACAAAAAACGCCCGCACCTACCTCAGCCGCCCCACAGGCAGATGCCGGCGCTAAGAAGCAAAACCTTATCAGCGTTAACCAGGGTAAGCTTGATCAGCTTATGGACCTTGTTGGCGAAATTGTTACAACCGAGGCAATGGTTGCATCCAATCCCGAGCTTGATGGATTACAGCTGGACAGCTTCCATAAGGCAACACGTCAGCTTAGAAAGCTAACCGACGAGTTGCAGGACGTTGTTATGTCGATAAGAATGGTTCCGCTAAACGGGCTATACCAGAAGATGAACAGAATTGTTCGAGATATGAGCAAAAAGCTGGATAAAGAGGTTGACTTAATCACCATCGGTGGAGACACCGAGATAGATAAGACTATTATCGACAGCATTACCGACCCCTTCATGCATATGATTAGAAACTCGATGGACCACGGTATCGAGAACACCGAGGATAGAATTGCTGCCGGCAAGAAGCCAAGAGGTAGCCTAACTCTTTCGGCCCAGAATATCGGCGGCGAGATTGTTATTAACATCATCGACGATGGCGGCGGATTAAACAGCGAAAAGATTCTTGCCAAGGCTAAGAAAAACGGGATTTTAACAAAGCCGGAATCTGAGTATACCACCACCGAGATTAACCAGATGATTATGCTTGCAGGTTTTTCTACCAACGAGCAGGTTACCGAATTTTCGGGACGTGGCGTTGGAATGGATGTTGTTCGTCAGAACATCGAAAAATGTAACGGTAGCATTTCGGTTGAAAGTGAGATGGGAAAAGGAAGCACCTTTACCATTAAGATTCCCTTAACCCTTGCCATTGTTGAGGGTATGAAGCTATCGGTTGGAAATTCTATATTCACCATTCCGATTACATCGATTAAGCAATCATTTAAGGTTGCCGATAAGAGCCAGCTACTACACGACGTTGATGGACATGAGATGATTATGCTTCGCGGTGACTGCTATCGCATTATCCGTCTGCATCAAAAATTTGATTTCCCAACAGAGAAAACCAATATTGAGGACGGAATCCTTATTCTGGTGGAGAGTGAAAAGAAGAAGGCTTGTATCTTTGCCGATGAGCTTATCGGTGAACAGCAGGTTGTTGTTAAATCCTTCCCCGCCTTCCTAAACGGATACGACATTAAGAGTTCCGGACTTGCCGGCTGTACCATCCTCGGTGATGGAAGCATTAGCCTCATTTTGGATGCAAACAAACTTTTAAATAACAATTAGTGAGAGGAGGGAAATAATATGAACACAACAGATATCGTTAAAGACGATTTAAAGGGAAGATATCTGACCTTTTATATTGACGAAAGCCTTTATGGTGTTGAGCTTTTAAATGTGGTGGAAATTATATCCATCCAGGCGGTTACCAAAATCCCACATCTTCCTGAGTATCTTAAAGGAATAATTAACCTTAGGGGTAAACTTGTTCCCATTATAGATGTTCGCACTAAATTTATGTTAGAGAACAGAGAATACGATGAAATGGCTAGCATTGTTATGCTTAACTATCAAAACATGCAGCTTGGTATTATTGTTGATAGGGTTAGCGATGTTGCTAATGCCGACGAAAGTGCAAGGGTAGGACTTCCAAACCTAGGTGAAGTTGAACGTAACAAATATCTTAATAACGTTATGAAGGTGGACGACCGTTTGGTCTTAACGCTTGATCTTGACAGCTTCTTTGAAGAAGATTTACAGATTAGGGGTTAGTTTTTATGATATCAATTACCGATGCCGAGTTTCGAGAACTTGTTGATTTCGTTTACAACAAATATGGAATAACGCTAGAAAAAAAGCGTGTTCTTGTTGAGGGTCGGCTAAACGGAGTTTTATCTCAAAGAGGAATAGCGAAATTTTCCGACTATCTTGCAATACTTTATGCAGATAAAACCGGCGAAGAGGTAAACACCCTTCTTAACAAGATAACCACTAACCATACATATTTTATGCGTGAACAGGAACATTTCGATTTTCTGCTTAACACTGCGTTGCCGGAACTTGAAAAGTCGCAGGCAAATTCAAGGTCGCTAAAAATATGGTCTGCCGGTTGTAGCAGTGGTCAGGAAGCATACACCATAGCCATGGTTCTTGCCGAATACTTCGGTTCTAAAAAATCTTCATGGGATACCATTATTCTTGCAACCGATATATCCCACAGCGTTATGAACAAGGCAAAGCTTGCAACCTACCCGCTAGACGGCCTTTCGGCAATACCCAAGGAATGGCAGACAAAGTATACAAAAACCAACCAGAAAAACAACACCTTTAGTATGGTTGACAGCATAAGGCGCGAGGTTATGTATCGCCCTCTTAACCTTATGGAACCGTTTAACTTTAAGAATAAACGTCCCTTCGATTTAATATTCTGTCGAAATGTTATGATATATTTCGACCAGCCAACCAAGGATAAGCTGGTAGAACATTTTTACGACGTTACCGCACCCGGCGGCTATCTTTGCATAGGACACAGCGAAAGCATTAACAGAAATGCAACCCGTTATAACTTTGTTAAGCCCGCTATCTACAAACGATAGGTAACATATGAACAAGATCAGACTTTTAATAGTTGACGATTCATTACTTTTTAGAGAGATGCTTAAAAAGAATATCGGTGAGGATTCCCGAATTGAGGTAGTTGGTATAGCGGTTGATGGGAACGACACCCTATCGCAGGTTGCCCGTTTAAAACCTGATGTTATTAGCCTTGATGTTGAGATGCCCAAGGTTAACGGAATTGAGCTATTAAAAAAGTTGATACCGGAAAATCCGATACCGGTTGTTGTGGTAACGGGAAGTGCGATATCTGCATTCGACGCTATAGCCTCAGGAGCTGTCGACTTTATTCGTAAGCCCGTTGTTAAAGGACCAAAAGATCTTGAGGAGTTTTCAAGGGATCTTGCATCTAAAATTAAGACCGCCGCAGTTGCAAAGGTTAAAACATCAACCGCTGCTACTGCGCCGGTAAAATCCATATCTTCTATATTGAAAGGAACTGTGAGCAAATCTAAGATAATAGCAATAGGCGCTTCAACCGGAGGCACCGAGGCAGTGTTAGAGGTGGTAAAAAACCTACCTAAAAACTCCCCCGGTGTTGTTATTACGCAACATATGCCGCCGGTTTTCACCAACATGTATGCGCAGCGACTAAATAGAATTTGTCCACTTAACGTTAAGGAGGCGCAGGACGGCGACAGGGTAGAACCCGGTACTGTTATTGTTGCTGCCGGCGACTATCAGATGAGACTTATGTCGGATGCTAACGGATATTTTATATCCAGCAAACAGGGTGATCGGGTTAGCGGGCACTGTCCCTCGGTGGATGTTTTGTTTGATTCGGTAGCAAAATCGGCAGGAAGAAACGCTGTTGGCGTTATATTAACCGGAATGGGAGCCGACGGTGCTAAAGGCCTTTTATCGATGAAGAGTAAAGGGGCATACACTATAGGACAGGATGAGCAAAGCTGCATCGTTTACGGAATGCCGATGGAGGCATTTAAGCTAGGAGCAGTTAAAACCCAGCTACCGCTTAACGATATTGCTTCACATATTGTAAAACAGTTTAACAACGAGTTATAGAGGAGACTAATGCAAAGAATCAAAACTGCTTCACTAGCAAAAACTGCAATGTTTACCGCAGTTATTGCCGTTTTATCCCAAATTGCTGTTCCGCTCGGGTTTACACCGGTTCCGGTTAGCCTTGGAACACTAGGAATTTTTCTTGCCGCCGGTCTTTTAAAATTCCCTTATGGAATTGTTTCGGTTTCGGTATATATACTTTTAGGTGCTGTTGGGCTACCTGTTTTTGCAAACTTTGGCTCCGGAATAGGAACGCTTGCAGGGCCTACCGGCGGATTTATTTTGGGCTATCTTATTGCGGCAATTATTATTGGCCTAATATTAAACCTTAATAAAGGAAAGTTTGCAACCGCTGTTTAGCTTGTTCTTGCAACGGTGGCAATATATGTTTGCGGCGTTATAGGTTTTATGGTTATAACTCAAAATGATCTCACCGCAACCCTTGCGGCAACGGTTCTTCCGTTTTTAATCGGCGATGCCGTTAAGCTTGTGGTATCATTTATAGCTATTCGCCGACTGAAACCATTACTTGAAAGGGTTATTAGTTAAATATGTTCAAGCAACGCCTCACCAAAACATTTAACAACAATAAAAATAAAATAGCTGCAATATCGCTAACGCTTTTATTGCTATTACTAATGCCTGCAACATCAGTTCAGGCATTTAACTATACATTAGACAATGCTTCACCTTATACCGGAGATGCATTGGTTGTTAGCAACGTTACCGAAGCAGGACTTTTTGACTCTGAAACTTCAATTACCACCATATCATCCTCTAGTAACACCAGACAGGTAACTCCCCCAGCGAGCAATGAAGAGAGCATTCCTACCGAAACGATAATAGGATACGACGAATACGGCAATGGATTGCTCGATCCTAATGCATTTATACCTGACGTTCCGATTACGGGAGAAGAAAACTCAACGGTAGACGGTAGCTTAGACTATCTGCCGGATGGCGTAGTTGCCGACTATACGATTGGCGACGAAAAATCTTTGGTGGTGTTGCTGACTCATAACAGCAGTACCATGACCAGCGTTAAGTTTGAGGTAATTCATGTAGGAACTCACTGCACGGTATGGACTCCGGCAGGAAGCTCGTATGGGCCTATTTCGGTTACTCAGGCAGCCGAAATTGCAACCGAGTTCGACGATAAATACAGCGACATGGTTACCGCCTTTGCCGACCCGATGAGCGATAGTTATAAAAGAAGCGACCTTGATAACGATGGTAAGGTTGCACTGATATGTTACGATATACACAACATCGGTAAAACCGGAAATTCCTATGTAGCCGGCTATTTTAACCCTGCCGATCTTTATTATGGAAACTCTTTAAGCACAAACCCCGGTGGTAAAAACGGAAACTATATGGATGCCCTTTATATCGATACGGTAGAAGGTATGCTAAACGGTAATGTTGAGCAGGCATTTGGAACCATAATCCACGAGTTTCAACATCTTATATACCGCCTTACCTTAGGCGATAACGTAACTAACCCCACCTTCTTTAACGAGGGGTTATCTATGGCGGCCGAGATGATGATATACGAGGGCACCGAGCATGCGCCTACCGATAGAATATCCTATTATAATAGATACAACTATAACATGTATAAACATTCGTTAACCGATTGGCAGGGTTCGCTTGAGAACTATTCACTTTCGTTTTTGTTTATGCAATATCTTAGAACACAGTATAAAGATCCCACCAGCACAGATCCCAACGAGAGGGATGGTACCGCACTGTTTAAGGATATCCTTAACTATGGCATTGCGATGAACAGCAATGTTATTAACAGCCATAATAAATTTTTTGAAGAAATTATAAGGTTATGTTTTCCCGATACCGATGCCTCCACCTTGATTAACAACTTTTATACTGCAGTTGCCATAAAGGATGCGAGTGGTGATTACGGTTTTGATGGTGAAAGCTGGTCATACGATATTGATCCCTATTTTTATAACACAACATCTTCGATAACACTAATACCGGGCGCCACCGTATACTATGGCGAACATACTAACTTTACTCCCTTTTCGTCAAACAGTTCGGCGAATATTCAGTTAAAATCATACACAATACTGCCAAGCACAATAACCGGAGAAATAGCAACATATAATTCTCAGCTGGACATAGATCTAACCCTTTACTACGTAAACAGCTATGGGATGCGAGAGTTTGTTTATAGCAAAGCCCTAAAAAGCTCTCCCGGAGACGGCTACACCGTAACCGAATTTGAAATATTGGCTATGCCGGGAGTATACTCAATCGACATCGAAAAGGATGGTCATGTTGGAGTTACCCTATCCATAATTTATCTTAACGATGACCTTGATCTAACCCTCTCGTCGAACCCTCAATTATCAACCATCAAATTAACTCCCGGTGATGTTGATGGCAATGGAACGGTAAATACTGCCGACCTTCTAGCTATTGCCGGAACCGGTAACTATAATAAGAGTGTTACAGAGGCCGTTGATAAACATGCCGATTATAACGGCGACGGACGGATAAACTTTCTTGATCTAGCTATAATGAGAAAGGTTCCCTACTTCGGCCAATGATATCAAAAGCCATTGTGTTTTCATAAAACCACCGTACAAAAACTTTGTAGTTTTTCATAATTTTTACACAGTGGTTTTGTATAATTGTTCACATATTTTATTTTTCAATTAAACAGGGGGATTATGTCGAAAGTAGCGTCGTTTATAAAAAAACGTAAGGTATTGCTTATAGTACTTACCATTATTGTCATTATTATTGCGGTTGTAGTTAACTTTATTAGCTCAGCGGCAACAGCTGTTACCGGCATGTTATCGATGCCTTCGGTAACAACTCTTTCAAGGCAGAATGTTGAAAATGTTATCGTTGCAACCGGCTCTACCGCCTCCTCTGAAACAAGAATCGTTGTTGCAACCGGAACAGCAGGCTCAGAACTTATTGCCGTTAACATTGAGGTTGGCGATTCCGTTTCTAACAATGAAATCTTAGCCCAGCTCGACGATGAGACGGTTTATGATAAGATAGAATCGGCCCAGGAGAGCTATTCCGACAAAAGAACCGACATAGCATACTCTGATGCAATAACCGACCATAACCTTGCGGTATCTCAGAATAGCGTTACAGATGCACAAACTGCATACACCGATGCTAAGACAAAGTATGAAAACGATCAGCAGGAAAACGCCAACAAGCGTGCCGCATTACAAACGAATTTAACCAGCCAAACAAAAACGGTAAACACCCAGATAGAGACACTTTTGCTAAGCTGGGCAACCGCTGATGGCTCTATCGATCTTTCTAAGCCGGAGCTTTTTGAAACCGAGCTTACCAAGGCATATAACCTATTATCCTCTATCGAGCAGCAGGACGACACAATATTAACGGCACAAACATATAACTCCATCTCCATGTTAAGGGCAAGCCTACAGAGCATCTCCTCTGAGATAGCCATGCTTGAGTCTGAGTCTGAGGCATTGCTAAACAGTTTCTCAACCCAGGAAACACAGCTGCTAAACTCGATAGAGCAGGCACAAAACAGCCTAACAACCCAGTCGTTACAGGCACAGTCCGGCGATAGCACCAACTCTAGAACCTTAGAGGATTTAAACGAAAGCATTGTTGATGCTCAGGCAGAGTTAGATGACACCTATATCCGCTCACCGATAGATGGTGTTGTTACCGAGCTAAACTATGAGGTTGGCGACACGCTGGGCACATCAGCACTTTGCACTATTCAGAATTTAAGTGATATGCAGATATACACCACCGTAGCAAGCTACGATGTGGTTAACCTAACCGAGGGAATGCAGGCTGTTATCACAACCGATTCTACCGGCGACGTTGAACTTATGGGAACGATAACCGAGATTTCTCCGATAGCGGTTGATGCCTCGGGAAGTTTTAGCGTTGAAATTTCTATAGACAGCGAAAACGAGAACCTTCGTGTTGGCGTTCCGGCACAGGTTACATTTATACTTGATTCCTCTCCCGACACCTATGCAGTTCCGATTGATGCAGTGGTAGAGCAGGATGGTAGCAGCTATATCTATGTTTACGATACCATGCCTACAGCAGAACAGGCAGCCCTTGGCGAAGATGATGGCCGACGTATGATTCAGGTTGCAACCGGCCTTGAGGCAGATTATCTTATCGAGATTATCTCGCCGGAACTTTTCGATGGAATGATAGTGTTAGACGACCCACAGGGCTTTAACGTAGCAAGCTTTTCCGGAATGGACGGCGCATTAATGGTTACCGGACCCGGAGCGGGCGGTGGTGCTCCTGCCGGTGGTGGCGGCGCCGGAGGTGGACGATAGATGGCGGCTGAGGTTATTAAGATAAAGGGAGTATTTAAGCGCTATTTTGAGGGCATGGAAAATGAGTTATGTGCCCTTAACGATGTAACTTTATCGATAGAGAGCGGAACATTTGTATCTATTGTTGGAGCTTCAGGTAGCGGAAAATCCACCCTTATGAATATAGTTGGCGCACTTGATCGCCCATCTGAGGGTGAATTCCTGTTAGATGATGTTGATATTATGGCGGCTAAGGATAGCGACCTTTCCGGCATTAGAAATAAAAAAATAGGTTTTATTTTTCAAAACTTTAACCTTATACCGAGAATAAATGCACAGCGCAACGTTGAGCTTCCCATGCTTTATGCCGGACTTTCCAAAAAGGAACGCACAGCAAAGAGTGCCGAGCTTTTAAAAACGGTTGATATGTATGAGCGCAGACATCATAAGCCAAACGAGCTTTCCGGTGGACAAAAACAGAGGGTTGCTATAGCAAGAGCACTAGCAAACGACCCTGCAATTCTGCTGGCCGATGAGCCTACAGGAGCGCTGGACAGTAAAACCGGCCGTCTTGTAATGGATATATTTCACGACCTGCACCAAAAGCACGGAAAAACCATAGTGCTGATTACCCACTCGCCCGAGCTTGCTGAGGAAACCGAGAGGATAGTAACATTGGTAGACGGCGTAATAGTAAGCGACCGCGCGGGTAGCGGAAGGGGTGCTGTATGAGCGTAAAGGAAAATATTTCGCTGGCACTGGCATCGCTCTGGAGCAACAAGATGCGCGCCCTGCTAACCATGTTGGGCATTATTATCGGAATTGGCTCGGTTATTACAATCTTTACCATAGGTAACTCGCTAAACGGCTATATTGCAAGCGAGATGTCATCTATGGGTGCTAACACCGTTAATCTTTATATTACTCAAAAAACGGATGAATTTTCTTCCGGCCCACAGGGATTTAGCCAACCAACCGAGCAGGATCTCTTATCCGACGACATGTTAGCCGAGCTTAGAACCCAATTCCCCGAGGATATAGAATCGATAGGAATAACGATTTCGGTGGGAAGCGGAACGGCAACCAACGGCGAAAATTATGCTAACTTCTCGCTTAGCGGCGTTACGCCGGACGAGGTTTCGATAAACAACATAACCATGCTTTACGGCAGATTTTTGCTAGAGCGCGAGATTAATGAGGCAAAAAACGTTGTTGTTATATCGGATAATTTCGTTGATAACTACGGATTTATAGGAGACCCAATAGGCCAGCAGATTATGCTGGAGGGTCAAAACGGTTCACCGGGAATGTTCACCATAGTTGGGGTTTACGAGTATGAGCAATCCATGTTCTCAATGGGTTCAACTGCTAACGAGACCGACACCGAGAGCACGGCATATATCCCATACACCTCGGCACAGCATCTTAGCGGGGCAAACGATGGATACCAATCGGTAACCATAATGACCACCCTTGGATCAGACAGTACTACGTTTGCAACCGAGGCTTCCGACTATCTTAACAACCGCCAATACTCTCAAAATGAAGATTATGAGGTTGCTTCCTTTGCGATGGACAGCATTATAGAATCAATGACAACCATGCTTGCAACGCTTCAGCTTGCAATATCGGCGGTAGCGGCTATATCTCTTCTTGTTGGTGGAATTGGTGTTATGAACATCATGCTTGTATCTATAACCGAGCGAACCAAGGAGATAGGAACAAGAAAGGCGTTAGGTGCTACCAACCTATCCATAAGGGTTCAGTTTATAACCGAGAGTTCAATAATCTGTGTTATAGGTGGAATTATTGGAATTATATTCGGTGTTGTATTGGGAAGTATTGCCTCAACATTGTTAGAATTCCCCGCCACACCGGACGTTATGGGAATACTGATAGCAGTTGGTTTCTCATTCGCCATAGGAATTTTCTTCGGCTACTACCCTGCCAACAAGGCAGCAAAATTAGATCCTATTGAGGCTTTAAGATATGAATAGCTATAAAAGAATTTTCACAATAGTTGTAGATTCGCTCGGCGTTGGGGCTATGCCCGATGCCGAGCTTTATGGCGATGTTGGGGCAGATACCCTCGGACACATCGCCGAGAATTTTAACCTTAAAATTCCGGCACTCGCAAGGCTTGGAATAGCAAATCTGCACCCGTTAAAAGGTATTCCTACTATCGAAAATCCGACTGGAGTTTTTTGCTATCTACACGAAAAGAGCATTGGAAAGGATACCCTAACAGGTCACTGGGAGATGATGGGTGTTGAAACTAAAACCCCATTTAAGGTGTTTACCGACACCGGTTTTCCACAGGAGCTTATTAGCGAGCTTGAGAAAAGAACCGGTAGAGAGATTGTTGGCAACAAATCGGCAAGCGGAACCACAATTATCGAGGAATTAGCCCAGGAGGAGATACAAAACGGCAAACTTATTGTATACACCTCGGCAGACTCGGTTTTGCAGATATGCGGCAACGAGGAAACTATGGGGCTTAGCACCCTCTACCGATACTGTGAGATAGCAAGAGAGCTAACCATGAAAGAGGAATGGCGGGTAGCAAGGGTTATTGCCAGGCCTTACACAGGGCAAAAAGCCGGCGAATATAAAAGAACCTCTAACCGACACGATTATGCGCTATCTCCACCACATAAAACCTATCTTGATGCACTAAAAGATGCAGGCTACGATGTTGTTTCGGTTGGTAAGATTAACGATATATTTAACGGTTGCGGCATCACCCAGAGCAACAAGAGCAAAAGTTCGGTTCATGGCATGGAGCAGACAATAGCATTATTAGAAAAGAACTTTAACGGGCTTTGCTTTACCAACCTTGTAGATTTTGATGCCCAGTGGGGACACCGCCGAAACGTTGTAGGCTATGCCGAAGAGTTACAGCGGTTTGATGAAAAACTTGATGAGTTTATAAAGAGCATGAGGGAGAACGACCTTCTTATATTAACCTCCGACCACGGAACCGACCCGACACACCATGGCACCGACCACACCAGAGAAAAGGCATTTTTTATTGCCTACAGTAATAAAATAAAGCCGGGGAAGATTGCAGACGGCGATAGCTTTGCCATGATAGGTGCAACCATTGCCGCTAACTTTAAGGTTAACACACCCACGGGATGCATTGGGAATGCAATTTCGCTTTAACAAATCTTAGCGGAGAAATTATTTATGAAGAAAAAGGCATTAGCTATAGTTGAGCTATTGGAGCAGGAGTATCCCCTGCCGGAATGCAGCCTTCAACATACCGATCCATATCATCTGCTTGTGTCGGTTAGACTCGCCGCACAGTGTACCGATAAGCGGGTGAACATGGTTACCCCCGCTTTATTTGAGCGTTTCCCTACCCCATACGAGATGAAGGATGCCGACTTCGAGGAGGTTTGTGAACTTATAAGAACCACCGGTTTTTTTAGAGCAAAGGCTAGAGACCTAATTTTGTGTGCCGGACAACTTTGTGAAAACTTTGGCGGCAAGGTTCCGGACAATATGCAGGACCTGCTCTCGCTTGCAGGGGTTGGCAGAAAATCGGCAAACCTGATTATGGGTGATGTTTACGGTAAACCTGCAATAGTTGCCGATACCCACTGCATAAGAATAACCGGCCGTTTAGGACTGGTAAAAGGCAAGGATCCCACCAAGGTAGAGATGCAGCTATGGAAGATAATTCCGCCGGAAAAGGGAAGCGATTTTTGCCACCGCCTGGTTATGCACGGCAGGGCGGTATGCGATGCAAGAAGGCCAAACTGCTCTATATGCACCCTTTTTGATTATTGCGATGGCAGAAAAACAGATTAAAATAAATGTGGCATATTTTGTGACGATATGCACCTATAATCGTGAGCGTTTCTTTGGGGGATTTATTGTATTTTATCGCAATTCGGAAGTATTGTAAAGGAAGAAACTAATACGTTATAGAAATATAAAAATCACAAATTATGTTATTACGCCAATCACATACATATGATAATTGAAATAGAGCTACAATTATTTAGTTTTGCTTAAAATTTTAGATTTAGGTTGTTGAACAAGAGATTTTATATGCAAATAAAAAAGTTAACAAAACAAGAAATGTTACAAGCACTTGAACTTGTGTGGACTGTATTTTTAGAGTTTGAAGCTCCCGACTATTCAGAACAAGGTGTACAAACATTCAAAAAATATATTGGTAATAAAGCTATGATGCACGAATTAGATTTTTATGGTGCATTTAAAAATGATGAACTTCTTGGAATAATTGCCATGAGAAACAAGTCTCATTTAACATTGCTTTTTACAAAAAAAGAACATCAAAGAATAGGTGTAGCAAAAGCATTGTTTAACCACATCTTGGGAATTTCAGAGGTTAAAGTTATTACAGTTAATTCATCGCCTTATGCTGTTGAAGTTTATCATAAATTAGGATTTATCAATACCGACAGCGAAAAAGAAGTTGATGGCATAAGATTTACTTCTATGCAGTATCAATTATAAGCTGTTTGCTTAAACATAAAAACACGAATCAAATTATTCTAATAAGTTACAAACGCTGTGCCGGTTTGTTTTGGCACAGCTTAGATTTTCGCCTACAAGCCAATTGTATGCAATAAGATGCTCACATAAAGACAATAAAAGACCTGTAGATTTTGATCTACAGGTGATCTACAGGTTTAGGTTGGTTTAGTTATCTTTGCCATATTTATGCCCGTTGCCATTTCCTTGATTTTGAGCATTTCCGGCTTGATTACCATTGCCATTTCCTTGCAAAAGCATATCTTCATCTAAAATCCCATTATTATCTATCATCTCTCGAATAACCTTCATTGGTAGATTAGCAATATCCATAACCTCAGTATTTGGATTTACCTCTAAAAGTTCTAAATATGCACGATATTTTCCAAAAGATATATCGTTTTTTAAAGCCTGTTCTTTTAATTCTATATTTGCTGAGTGGAAAGACATATTTTGATTATTAAAATCGCAATCTTCAATGCTGGCAATTATTTCATCGCTATTATCTGAAATAACTGTGATTTCGGTATAGCTGTCGGTAAAATCTGCAAAATTTTCTGTGTCATCTAATACTTCTAACGCTTCGATATAGTTAAGATTATTAAGATTAATGGTGTTTATAATTTCTTCGCCCTCTTCGTTACTTGCCAAAACTTCGATAACTCTATCAAAAGTGTTAATCGAAAGTTCGATTGAGGGGTTTATATCAATGCTGATAAACGAAACAGGGGTAAAGTACACATTGTAGGAAAGGAATATAACAAACACTGCCATAATGGGTGCAAGTTTATACCCCAAAGGGATATGTTTCTTTGCTTTTTTTGCAGTGATATTTTTAAATGTTTGGCTTTTTAGGTTTTCATCAGCACGAATTTCTGAAAAAGCATTTTTAATTTTACCATTCATGCTCACTACCTCCTAAAACATTTTTGAGTTGTTCTCTGCCACGAGCGAGCAAAGTATAGATTGTATTTACATTTTTGTTCAAGA
>CAYJBH010000031.1:0-35178 GCA_964368625.1 uncultured Oscillospiraceae bacterium | reverse complement strand
TAGTTCTTTACTTTACAAATGCTGATGTTAACGGTGTAACGGTTAATGGTGCAATCTCAAGCTATAATCCTAAAAATGAAATAACGGTTAAGTTGATGCAGGATGGAAGCGAGATAAAGAGCACGAACGTTGGTACAGGTTCAGGTTCTGGGGTTGCAAATAATACGTTTGAACTGTTAGACGTTGAACCGGGAACATATGACCTTGTGTTTGAAAAGGATGGACATCTGGATTATACAATAACAGGTGTTGAGATAGGTGTTGAACCAATTGATTTAACAGAGCACAGTAATAGCGCAATTAGCACTATAAGTATGGTTGCCGGAGACTTTAATGATACTAATACTGTTAATAGTGATGATTTCTTAATATTTGCCGATGGATTTAACGGTAATCCTTCCTATAACCCATTAGCAGATATTGACGGTAACGGAAGTGTAAACTCAGACGACTTTTTAGCATTTGCTTATGGCTTCTCGTATGTGCTGTCACCAATACCGTTTAGTTGATACACTATTGTAAATTGTCCTATAATTTTTTTAAGGAGTGAAGATGAATTTTAAGAGATTGTTAGTAATTATGTCAGGAATTGTGCTACTGATTAGCATGTTCACTGTACAAACATTTGCCGCACCATCTGATTTTACTAGTGAAATTCGGTTAACCGAAACAACTCTAGATGGGTTAAAGGGTATACAGGTAGATTATTATCTAACTAGTGGCACAGCAAACGTACAGGTTGCGAACCTTACATTTTCGTATGATGATACGATTTTTGACCTTTTAAACAACACTACAAATGCAGTTTATGCAGATGATTTTATTTCTTCTGCTACTGCGACAACTGTTGATGGTGCTCTTGTTGGAACAGTACCTAGTCAATTTATGCTACATAACATAAAGGCACGTAAAACTGGTAATATGGTTGCAGTGGCTTTCAGTCGTAATGCTCTGATGGCTGCTCCGGTTGCTACAGCAACAAATCTAGGTGGAGTATTTTTAGCATATACTGACCAAGATTTTGATAGTGCAAATTTAACAACAGCAAATATACGTTTTTCAACCTATAATGAAATTCCAGATATCACTACTTCTGTAATTCAGGTTGCCGAAAGCGGTTCGTTAAACTATAAGATTGGCAATGGTGATGGAACTACTCCTGATACTCCAGGTTTAGCTTCTCCGATTCTTGATACAGGCTCGATAACACTTGCACTCCCGGCATACACCGATGCTACTAACAATGTATCAACTCCTGCAGTTGTAAAATCTGATAGAAATAAGGTAACTATAACTGCACAATCTGTTACCGACCAAACAGTTGAGTATGGAATGAACACTACTACAGGAGCACCCACTACATGGCAGGCTTCTAACGTGTTCGAGAATATTGCTCCCGGTACTTACTATTTCTTTGCACGAGTACAGCCAAAGGCTAATGTTCATACAGGTGGTACACCTGCAATTTCTGCATCTACTATAACTGTTTATGCAGAGCCACAGGTTAGCTACTCGAATATTCCTACTGCACCAAAAGTATCTACAGCATTTAATATTTATCCTAGCGTAACCGGTGGTACCGGTACTGCTGCAACTGTTGATGGATTTAAGCTAACTTCAGGCACTTTACCTGCCGGATTATCGCTAGATTCTACCAGCGGTGCTATAACAGGCACACCTACAGCAACAGTAGCAACCAGCACACCTCTTGTAATCACCTATACAGATAGTGAAGCAAACACTGCAACTGCTAACGTAACAATCCCAGCAATTCAAGGAGAGGTTTCTACCGTAACAGTTAGCTTCATTAATGCAGATGGTTCACCATTAGATACCTCAACCCTTAAATATGGCGATGTATTCTACGCTAAGGCAGTTGTTGCTCCTCTCGGTACTGCAGGCGATACATTTGACTGGTCGGTTTCTTCCGGATCAACAACCGCTGTAGAATTTGCAGACGACGACAGAGGAACACCTGAAGATAATGTTAAAAAGGTAACCGTTAAAGAGGCTACAACTGCACCTGTTGTTATAACCTGTGCCTACGGAAGCACAACCCATTCCGGAACAGGCAATGCTACCGGTCTAACCTTTGCTAAAAAGGAACTTGGTTTAACAGTAACTGCAAGCAATAAAGCTTACAATCACAACACAACTGCTCAGGTTGCTACAGCTTCTATAAGCGGACTAGCTTCGTTTGATACGGCAGCTGAGATTTATCTAAGTAGCTCCTACGGAACAGGAACATTTGCATCAGAGTATGTAGGAACCGGCATTAACGTAACCTTCCCGGCATCCTCTTTCACACTACAGGGTACAAGTGCTGCTAACTACACACTTCCTGCATCCACCACTGTAACAGCTGATATTACCACAGCGACTCCATCAATTGCAACTGCCTATACTGATACCAAGCCTTATGAAATTGTTAAGAATGGCGGTGATATAGATCTCATTAACCTAGTAACCGGCACACCTAACGCTGCCAAAATTATCGGTACCATAACAACTGCTCCTACAACAGCAGGAACTGCTGCCATAGAAAATGGTAACAGAGGTAGCAAGATTACAACAACAAACGGTGTAACCGATGAAACCTTTGCAGTAACCGTATATACCGATACAATAAATGTTAACAACGGTGGCGATAATGAGTATGGTGTATCTAACAGCATTATAATTTACTTTAAGATGGTTGATAAGATAACCGATACTTCCTCAATGCAGGTTTCTGTAGCCGACATAACATACGGTGGAACACTAAGCTATAGATTTACTAACCCAACAACAAATAACACCAACCTATCCGAAGATGCTGCTGCAACATACACATATTCAGGAACTTTAGCAGACGGTGTTACAGCTTACGGTCCGGTTGCAGCGGCTCCTACAGCCGCAGGTACATATACTGTAACAGCAAGAAAAGAAAGTGATACACACATCTTCACCGCAACCGATACCTTCACAATTAATCAGGCATCAATTGCCTCTGCATCCATAGTTCTTGGAACAGCATTAACATATACAGGAGCAGAGCAAACCCAAGGTATAACCTCGGTTACCTTAAACTCAACTCCATTAAACTTAACTACCGACTACACCGTTAGCGGAGTTACCGATAAAGCAACAGATGCAGGTAATTATACCTTAAAAATTGATGGTACAGGTAACTACACCGGATCTGCTACTAAATCCTTTACCGTAGCTCAGGCTATTATTGCACCTGACACAGCTCTTGTTACAAAGACTTTTGATGGTAATAACAAAGCAACCGCAAGCACAGTAACCTTTACAGGAATACCGGCCGGTGCACCTATTCCACCTGCAAGCGACTATACCGCAACAGGTACTTACGACACAATTGATGTTGGTGCAGCCAAGGATGCAACCTTAACTGTGACGCTTAAAGCCGGCACTGCAACAGCTAAGAACTATAAGCTATCTACTCCAACATTAAATATTAATAATGCTGCATCTATTACAGAGAAAACTATAGCAGACGTTGCTGTAACCGTTCCTATTCTTTGGAATAACGTTGATGAACAAACCGTTAACTTTGCAACAAAAATTCCTTCAAATGCCGGTTCAAGTGATATAAGCATCGCAGGTATTGTTGTTGACGATGCAACACACTCTCTTCTCGATCCTACAATTACCCCAACAGTTGATTTAACTGCAAAAACAATTAAGTTTAATCTTGTTGACGGCCTCGATAAGGTAACCGATAAGGGCGATACCGTATCATTTACCGCAAGAATCGAATCTCACAACTATGCTGATTTTAATATCATATTTACCTATGAGATTACCGATTACATTGCACCTCCGGTAGTTCCGGGAACAGGTGTTGTTATACCTCAAACTGTATTCCCAGCTGCAGAAACTGCTAACGGAGCTATAATCAATGTAGCTAGAGGCTCAACGCCAACCTTTACCTTCCATGAGATGACAGCAGAAAACCTTGCAGGGCTTTGGATTGATGGTATGGCAGTAGATATGAATGCTGTGGCAGATATTGCTTACGGAAGCGTTATTGTAACCCTAAAATCCAGCTTCACCTCAACCCTTGCAAACGGCGAACATACCATTCATGTTGTTGGTAAGGACGGTACATTTGGTTTTGCTAAGTTCTACATTGGTGGACACTCTAACCCACAGACAAGCGTAAACTAATATTTAAAGTTAAAAAACATCGAGGTAAGTAACCTCGATGTTTTTTGCTATAATTTAAAATATAGGCTCAAAATACTTGATTTTTTCACCATGTTAGGATATACTTATAAATATAGGGAATGTATAGAGGTAGTCTATGAGTGAATTAACCACAATATTTAGCATTTTCGATGAAGATGGCGATGAGATTAAGGTTGCACTTACCGAGGTTTATAAGGCACTTAAAGAGAAAGGATACAATCCTATTAATCAGATTGTAGGTTATATTCTTTCTGAAGATCCAACATATATAACCACGCATAACGGTGCAAGAAATAAGATTAGAAAGATAGACAGAGACGACCTGTTACGAGCATTACTAACGGATTATTTAAAAGATTAAGGGAGAGACACTATGGCATTTACAGCACCACTTACCTATAAAGGCCGCCCATTAGTGAGACTTAAAGATGAGCTGTTTTACGGTAACTTTGATGCAAAATATTTACTAAAGCTAAAGATATTATCGGTTAAAAAAGATTCGGGAAGTGAAGTTGCCGATAAGGTTCAGATTTTATTATTAGATTCCGATGATACTCGCCCAGAATCTGAGAGGATAATGCGCCAATCGGTAAGAGAGGGTTTATATAATGCACTCGATATCGGCAAGGTTTGGTTGGATAGTGCTTTAAATCAGCCATCATAGTTATAAACTTAAAACAAGAAGATAATCGTTTATGATCGTCTTCTTGTTTTTTTGTATATAAAAAGAAATAGTTATACAATAATCATTTATTATTGAACTGTTAAATATCTATACAACCCCCGAGATTACGTGTGAAGAAGGTGCTCTTAGCCGGAATAGGAGGCATTATGTCTATCATACGTTTATCATATAATAACTCAAATTTATATGCAACAAGCTCTGGTGTAACCTCTAATGTAGCGGCTATCTCAGGCTGGTCGTAACCCATTTCAATAAGGTGCATTATTTCTTCATCGTTTATTAAAAGTTCAGCAGCAAAAAGGTTTGCTTCACGCTCTAACACATTAGTGGGGTCAAAGGATGCAAAATCTGTAAGTGTTGATTTAACTGCCTCATCTCGGTGTAAAACAGCATGTCCTAGTTCATGTGCAAGTATAAGCCTTGCAACCTTATCAGAAAGTCGATTGTTAACGGTAATACAGCTCTCTCCATAGAACACGGCAAAAAAGCCCTTACAGCCACTTTCTGCCGACCCCATTGGATTATAACATAAAATAATATCAAGGTCGTTACAGATAGCTGTAGCGTCTCTTGTACCACTCTTGTTAATTAATCTTTCAACAGTTTGAGATATAAATCTTATCCTTTTCAATGATTATCCCCTCTACTTGGTGTTTTTACGCCTTGCTGCTTCTTTGCAACTTATGTAGGACATTGTTATGGCTTCAAAAAATTCGTCCTTTGCTTCCTGGTTAAGCTCGCCACCGGCGAATAATGCAGTACTGCGCTTTAATAAAAAATCAAGTTCATTTCCAGCTACCTTATTAACAGATTCATAAACTTCATTATTCGGCGTTGCCAAACCATAACATGGATCGGTAATCTCGTTAATCGTTAAATAATCTGGCGATAGATTCAAAACCTCTGCTAGCTTATGAAGAACTGCCTTGCGAGGATGTACACCATCAACCTCATATTTAATTATGCTACGCGTTGAAACGCCAATCATCTTGGAAAGTTGTTCTTGACTAAGCTTTAATGCCTTGCGTGCCTCTCTTAATTTTTCAGAAAATGTTTTCATAACCACCTCAATATATGAACTTTGTGAACTTATGATAACATTAATTTACATTCATGTCAATAGTATAAAAAAAATAAAGGTGATGACTATAGGCAACACCTTTATTATATGCATTAATTTTAGAAATAAGAATAAGGATCAAATTTTTCAAGTTCTAATGTTTCGCCGTACTTTAAAACAATTTTCCCTTCAAAATCAAACTCGTCGATACCTTTATCAGAATACTCTAACGTTTTAAGCACCGAATAATCGTTATGTATCGGTATTGCTAAACGGGTAGAAATAAGTTCGGCACACTCAGCAGCCTCAGCCGGAGTCATAGTTGTTTCTCCATCTATAGGAAGAAAAGCATAGTCTATATTAAGCTCTGCCAAGAATTTTTCCATATGGTAGGTCTTAGAGGTATCGCCGGCACAGTAAACCTTAATATCACCAAGATAAAGAAGATATCCGGCACCAAGCGTTCTAACCTGGTGATGGTTGAGAGTCTCGTAGGAACTAAGGCTTACACCTTTATATCCAAACATATTAAACTCGCCATCATTAGATGCTTCTTCAGGCAGAATAACTAAACAATCATCCTTGCGGTTAACAAGCGAAAGGTCGAGGCCTTCTTTTCGATTATGGGTTATAAGAATAATATCTGCCGGTTCACTGTAATCCCCCGGGAAAAAAGGGTCAACATAAACAACGGTACCGTTATTTGCCTTAAAGCGAAGGCTACCGTGTCCGATATAAAGAACTGATGGTTGCATAGCTACTCCAAATTAATATCTCTTTATTTTAGTTTATCATAAAAGGCTATATTTTTCAATAATATATTTTTATGTTCAAGCAAATATTTAATTTTTTCGTTCTCTTTTATTTGCTTTTTTAAAAGAATACATTCTCTTGTCTGCAAGGCGGTAAATATCATCGAAGGAAGAATACCCGCTAATTCCTGAGCTAATCATAACTACACCATAGCTTATAGAGGTATAATAAGGTTTTTTGTATTCCCTTTGTATAAGCTTAATTTTGCGATAACAGGCAACAACCTTTTTCATACATACAAACTCATCGAAAACGTTGCCGACTACTAAAAATTCATCTCCGCCAATTCTTGCAACAGTTTCCTCTGCAAAACCGGCTGAAAGTATTTTGGCAACCTTTTTTATGTAAAAATCACCCTCATCGTGCCCATAAACATCGTTAGCTGTTTTTAGTCCGTCTATATCAAAAAGAACAACAAAAAAGCCTTGTTGTCTTTCAAGGTAAAGAGAAATAACCTCCTCTGCTACCGAACGTTGTTTTAAACTGGTAAGAGCATCTGTTGTGGCGGTTTCTTTTAACTCTCTAACAGTTCGTTCCTCAACTGCAACAACCTCGCTTAACTTTTCAAATTGAACCACATTTAGCTGTAAGTCTGCCAATATCTTTGTATACATTAGTGTAATTAAATATATTAATATAGAGCCTAAGGATACAAAAATTCCTATAACCGGAGTTCCGGTTGAATCTTCATTTGGAAGAACTAATAAGAATGATAAGAACAGATAAACATATGTTGTAAACATAATTGAATTCGAAAAGATTAAATTTTTTCGATCAATCATAATAAGGTCAATGGTTTCTTTCTTAATAAAAGCACTTGTTAATAGAATATAAGGGATTGGGATTGCAAAGGATATTAAAGAAATCAGCATGGTATGATATATGTTAAAATAACTTTCTGAAAGGGTGATAGTGGTGTAGATAACATATATATCCCGAATTAATAATCTAATAGCAAAAAGGTTAATTGCAAATGATAGGGCAATGAACAGTGAGTTTTGGTGTTGTGATTTATAAAGTTTTCTAACTATTAGGTATGTTGAAATTAAAAATAATACCATAGCAATCGACTCATAATAGCCCCCAATAGGAACGAAAACGAATCCTGCAAATATTATTATATTAACTGTAAAACTTAAAACAATCTTCAAGGGCATTCTATCGGGTGTGCCCATACCAACAGAAATGTACCAGTGAATAACGATGTTATATCCTAAGAAAACTAAAAGTGCAAAAATAGTTATTAAGATCATTTTACGTATCTACCCTCCTTCTCGTAGAAGTAGGCTTTATTCTTTCGCATATTTTCATCTGCTATAGCGATAGCATTATCTATACCATGAATTCGCAAGTCATCATTAACAAAAACCCCTCCAACGCTAACCGATACAGGGAAATCCTCAATCTCATCATGAATAGAGATTAGCTCATTAATTCTATATGAAATTTTATTTAGCTGACCCTCATTTATTATATTTTCAATAACTACAAGAAATTCATCTCCGCCAATTCTTGCCGAAACATCACAGTCACGAAGCACTTTTGTTAGTGCATCAGCAATAAACAATATTAATTTATCTCCACTATTGTGACCAAAATTATCGTTAACATATTTAAGCCGATTTATATCGATGTATAAAAGCCCAAATCCGGTTGTTGGAGTTGAGAAAATTTCATCTAATACCTGATTTACAAACTTTCTGTTATACAGATTCGTTAAATCATCGCGTTGAGCCTTTGCTGAAAGTGAGCTTTTTTGGTGTTGAATTATGCTGTATGTTTCACCAAGTTCGTCTGCAAATCGCTTATACTCATGCATGTTAACGAAATTGATAATAAATAGCAGAATAAAATACATTATGGATAGAATCATAACTGTATTTATTATAACAAATGAAAGGCGCGCAGGAAAATCATCATATATAAAATATATGTAGATACCAATAGAGAAATATACAACAAAGATAAAAGAGACCGACGAAAGCAACTCTGAATAAAGTTTTGCAGAGGTAACGCGTTTAATGTCTCTGTTTTTGATAATACGCGATACACCCAGAAGAACAATGAGAAGAATAATAAATGTGATTGTCATTATCTGCTGCCTTGCAACAGAGTTTTCAAGAAGTTCCTTTGGTAGAATATCAGCAATAGCGGCGTATATTGCAATTACTGAAAAGTGAATACTGCTTACATGTATTGTAAACATTGTTGCCCCTGCAAAATTTTGGCGCAAAGACGACTTAGATATCAGCTTAAACTCGATAAACAGTATAATTGTTGCAACAATATATAAATACCAAAATGGCACAAATGATATAAATACAAGAGTGGAATTTACTAAAGCAAACAAAATATAATAGATAATTTTTTTACTACAGGAATCAAGTATTGAAGTTGCATATCTAAATAGAGCAAGCTGATAAAGGAAACAGCTTATAAAACTAATTAAACCCCATATCGTAAATTCTGTCATCACAACCTCAATTATGATTTCTTTTCTGCCAATGAGCAGGCAAAATATTTACTGTTGAACTCAGAGATAGGCAAGGGTTTATCAAAGAAATATCCCTGCCCTATGGTGCAGTTTAAAGACTTTAAGAGATTATACTGCTCGGTAATCTCAATGCCTTCAGCTACAGATTTTTCGATGTTGAAATCATTACACATATTAACAATAAGTTTTGCAATGGCAAGAGATTTATTGTTTTCAACAATGTTGTCTACGATGCTTTTATCAATCTTAATTTCGTTAAAGTTCGAGGATGTTAAAACCGAAAGGTTAGAATGTCCCGAGCCAAAATCATCAAGTGATACCGAAAAGCCTTCACAGGTAAATTCGAGTATAAGGTTGCAAAGGTGTTCTCTCTCAAAAACCTCCAAACTCTCGGTTATCTCTACAACAACCCTACTTGGGCTAACGTTATATCTGTCACATATGCTTCTTACAGTTTTAACAATATTTGGCTCTTTTAAAGTTATTCTTGAAAAATTAGTAGCCATTTTAATGTTGTTTCCGGGAGATAATCTTTCCCAAATAGCAAACTGCTTACAGATAGTTTCAAGAACATATAAATCGATATGATGTATAATCTCCTGCTGCTCATAAAATGGTATGAAGTTAAGCGGAGAAATGATATTTCCATCATGATCGGTCTTTCGTATAAGTGCCTCAGCACCAATAAGCTTACCGGTATCAAGTTCTACCTGCGGTTGCAGATAAACCATAAATCTGTTATCAGAAATTTCAGATTCAAGGTTACCGGCTAGGGTAGCACGATACTTTTGTGTTGTTTGTGAAGAGCTAAACATCTGTTGCTTTTCGGTATACATATAGCTATCAGCTATAGATATTTGATTTTGAACATTGATGTTCGTTTTAGAGAAGCTACTTCCAACACAAACAGAGATGCCTGTTGAACTAATATCGGAGCGAAGTTGAGAAATATCCTCTTTTAGCTCGTTCTCGGTTACATCGCTAATAATAACAACGAAATCATCGCCGCTTATTCTATAAGCATTCATACCAAAAATTTTGAAAAGTATGCTTGCAACCTTTTCTATAGTACGATCTCCATAAAGCTGACCATACTCGTCGTTTAGCTGCTTAAGTCCATTTATATCAAGGTAAACAACACCAAGAGACTGAAGCATCTGATTTTCAAGTTGATCTATCTTTAACCTGTAGCTATAGCGGTTACCGAGACCTGTCATAGAATCGGATAGGCTTAAAGAATGCAGTGAATCATGGAGCTCCATTTTAAATAAAAAGTCAGCAATAATCTTGGTAAGAGAACCAAGAAAGTCGTAATCTTCCAGATGTTCGGTTGGATTTTCTAAGCCAATAAACCCTGCAAATTTATCGGAAGAATGTTTCCAAGGAACAGCAAGGAGTGATTGAGTATTAAAACGTTTTAGTACTGCCGGTACATCATTATAGTCGGTTTGTGATACATTGATATAGTAATACCCATTTTTATTAAACGAGCGATACCACGGCTCAAGGTCATCAAGGTTAAAAAAGAATAAATCCTCTACGCCCAACCTTTGGAATTTTTCAGAAGCAAACCATTCAAAAAGTATATCATACTTTTTATTCTCAGAGTCAATTTTTAAGATATGTACATTATCGGCACCAAAATAATCACCAACAATACCAAGAAGGTTAAACATTAAAACTTTAGGTGATTCGTTGGTGTGAAGATGCTCGATACAGGAATTAAATACCTTTTCACGTAAAAGCTTATCACGTAGTTCGGTTTCAAGGTGACGCTGTTTAGTTATGTCATGCATTACACAAAGACGTAGATTAGTATCAGCTATCTTAATAAGTCTATCCTGAATCATAAAGTGCATATTTTTTGGAGCATAGTAGTGCTCCCAGCTATGATAGCTGTCTTCTCTTATGATTTTGTTAGTACAAAATTCGCACTGCTCTGTACGTTTTTGTATTATCTCATAACACTTAAGACCCTTCCAGCTTTGAATATCAGAAATATCAACTCCAAACAGTTTTGCTGCTGCCTCGTTGATGTAGTAGATCTCACAGCTATCAACATCTGTAACATAAACAATGTCTTGAAGAACATCGGTTACCTTGGATGCAATTTCAGAATAATTAACCGACACAATAAATCCTTTCAGCTAGAATAAAAAAACTGTATTAAACAAGGTTAATTATAACATGTTTCAAATAATACTTAAATAGTTTTGAATAAATTCGTTAAAATTCATCTCTTTTAACAAAAAAACTGTATAAAATACTCAAAACTTTTTTGTGAGAGTATTATACAAATGCTGAATTTTGGGCAATGCATATGGAAAGAAGTTTTTGTAAGCCTTGCAAAAATAGTTAAGCTTAATACCCTCTTCAAAGTAGTCACGATCGCGTCGACACCCTCCTCTACATACGCCATACCACTGGCATTGTCGACAGCTATCTGCAACAACAGTGCTATCCTTAACAAATCCTATCTCAGCACGCTTGTTGTCGATGGCGGTAAGGTTATCGGTGTTAAGGTTACCTAAGCGGTATGCATCAAGCATGTAAAAATCACATGGAAAAACGTCGCCGTTAGCTTCTATAACATATTGCATGGAACAAATGCCCATCATTCCGCAGGCTTCGGGCGGCTGTCCATTCGCCATTATAAGGAGATTATCAAAAAACCTGTGGTAACGTTTCTTGCCGTTTATTGCATCATGATACCAACAATCGAAAGCAGATCTTAAATAGCGCTCAAAATCATCAGGACGAAGCGACCATTCATGTTTACCCCGAACCTCTTCAAGAGGATCAAGACATGGAATGTATTGTTGATATTGAAGCCCGCTTCTGTTGAAAAAGTTATAGGTTTTAGTAAAGCTCTTGCAGCTGTCACGGGTAAGAACGGCTAATACATTAGTGTCTACACCATGGCTGTTTAACAGCTGACTTGCACGAAGAACTCGGCTGTAGGTTCCTTTCCCTGCCGAGTCTAACCGATATTTATCGTGTAGATCCTTGGGGCCATCTAGCGAGAGGCCAACTAGGAAGTTGTTTTCCTTGAAAAACAAACACCATTCGTCATCTATAGAAAGTCCGTTGGTTTGAATGGCAAAAGCAATCTCACATCCGTTAACATTAAGTTTTGGAACAAGCTCTACAACCTTTTTAAAAAAATCAAGTCCGGCAAGCGTAGGCTCGCCACCTTGAAAAGCAATCGTGCAGTGGTGTGTTACCTCGCAAAGGGTGTTCTTTAAAACATTCTCAAGTGTTTCATAAGACATAAAGCCATAGTTTGGTATGTCGCGCTTAGAGGTTTCATCTGCATAAAAACAATAGCTGCATCGCATGTTACACATTCCACTTGCAGGCTTGATTAAAAGGTTAAGGTGTTGCAACTTTATCTCCCTTACTGGTTGTAATATCTATTAAAATAGGATATAATGTTAATGTACTATTTTTTATATGAATTATTTTATTATGATAACATTATTTAATATTAATATCAATATATATTTGCTTATTTCTGCTGTTCTTGTATTGTTTTTCACCGTTGTTTTAGCTCGGTTATACAAAAACAAGATCAGCCCGCTAATCGTTAGTATTTGTGATAAAACTAAATTTCGCTATAACAACATTGTTGTTCAATCGTTTTGCATGCCTACCACAATGCTCATTATTTCTGTAGGAATTTATTTTGGATTGGCATTAGGCCTTTCTGCATTTAACATTTCAACTAACGAGACGCTGGATTTTCTTGGGGATAAGGTAATACGCATAGGCATAATTACGTATTTTACCTGGGGTCTTTTTAACTGTTCTGATGTATTTTCTGAACTCGTTCATAACGTAGGTAAAAAAATTGATTTAAAATCGAGCCAGATGGCATCAAAGTTTTTGGAATATATTTATAGATTTGTTATACTCTCTATTAGTATAGTGCTACTTATAAGTGAATTTGGTTATGATGTAAACGGTCTTCTAGCCGGACTAGGGCTGGGTGGACTTACGGTAGCTTTAGCAGCGCAGGACAGTGCATCTAACTTTTTCAGCGGTGTAGTTCTTATTTTTGGAAGACCCTTTGAAGCGGGGGACTGGGTGAAGGCAGGCAATATAGAGGGAGCAGTAGAAGAGGTAACCTTTAGAAGCACAAGAATTCGCGCGCTCGACGGATCGATAAACGTTATACCTAACTCTAAGATAACGTCAGAGCCGATAGTGAGTTATACCGATTTGAAAAACAGATTTACAGACCACCGTATAGCGGTTGACCCAACCTGTGACATAGAACGTTTAAAAACATTGTTAACCTCAATTGAAGAGCTACTTTGCAGTGATGAAAGTTTGGTGGTAGACAGCGTTCTGGTTAGGCTAATCGATTTTTCAACATCGGGAATAATTTTTAGAGTTGCTTACAGCACCGAAACGTCAGATTATAATGAGTTTCTTGAGGTAAGACATAGAATAAATTTTGAGATACTAAACCTCATAAATAAACACGAAATAACGCTAACCGTATTTCGCCAATAATAAATATTCAATGCCGGAATTTGTAATTCCGGCATTGTTGTTAGATATTGCAGTTAAAGTGTTTTTTAGCTTGTGTTAATAATATTTGTAAATAGTTTCGTTAACAATAGCTGCCCATCTATCCAGCCTTTTGGGATCATAGTTTACGGTGGAAACATCCTTTAATAAAAACTCAACATTTAAGTTGTTGCTTTTTGCAATTTCTATTGTTTCAGCTATATCTGCCCTAACAATATCTTCGTTAAAGCTTGAAGCAGCAAGAAATGCAGGGTTTGGCTTTTGAGACATTATTAGTCTGGGATCAAGCTTTTCAGCAAAATTTTTCTTATTGCTCCAAGGACTGCAGGAAACCTTTTTAACATTAGGTATTGTTGCAACAAGGTCAAGGCGGTCGTCTAATCTTTCGCAGCAACCATAATAAAATCCGCCAAATTCCTTCGCAATTTTAGACATATACGGGATCTCAAATTCCTGTGAAATTTCGGGGGAGACTGCAGTAAAGAGCTGTGCCATTCCAAAACTCCAGCTGTTTTGAGATGTGAACTCCTTACCACCCATGAAGGTTGGTAACATATCATCGGTGTATGTAGGTGAGCAATGACAAAAGTTAAGCGAGCTATTAAAGAGTTTAAGTTTGTTTGCCTGCTCAATCCCACTAAGAACCGATTGTGTCATCCTCTCCATTATGGCATGTATAAATTCCGGCCTATCGATAAGGTCAAAGTATATGGATTCAACTCCCATTACCTCGGAAAGATGATCCCACATCTGGCATCTTATGTATACGCCGCCTGCCTGATAAATTGGAATAATGTCTCCCATAATATCAAACACAACACTTTTTAGTTGTGCTGAGGCTATCTCATCAATTGTTATATCCATGTCCTTGATTTTATCAATATCCTCATCTTCTAAAATTTGGTTAATATAATCGTGTGAGGTTACATCGTTTTCCTTATCGGTTATAGCAATATTCTCAACCTTAGTCATTCCATAGCTGCTGTTATGAGCAACAAATGGAATTGTAAGATATGGTTCAACAACCATGTCGAGAGGGAAATGCTTAAACTTATATATTCTTTTTCTAAAAAACAGCTCAATATCATACAGATAGCGATTGTTACAAACACAACTTAAGCTACCATCATGATTTATCTCGTTCCAAGGTAGCTGAAATGCCGTAACGAGTGGCGGAACACTTTCTAAACGGTTAAATTTTTTTATATGCTCAACCTTTTGGAGTTGTATAGGAAGTGTGGCAATCTCCATGTATTCTGTTGCTAGTTTTCTAAGTAGCAGCTTCTCAGTATTACTGTAGTTCATTTGACTCTCCCTGTTTAAATTATTTAAGATTATCTTAGCATAACGATATTGAAAGTAAATATCTTTTGGTAAGATAAATCACTCAAAAAGTAATATTACATGTTGAAAACCTCTTTGTTTAGTGTTATAATAATGCCGACAAATTTAAGGAGTGATTATGCTTTTGAGCTACGGATTTACAACATGCGACGACTCGTGGGGTGTTGATACCAAGGGGGCTATCGGCTATTTTAGGGTGTATTATTTACAGAATGGTAGTATAATATATAAAGACGAAAACGGTGAGGCCAGGTTGGAAGAAAAATGTTTACACATACTTCCAAATACTACAGGCTATGAGATGCATATTGAAAAGGGTGCAAAAATGACCACCCTTTATCTGCATGTTACGGCTGTAGACATAGCTTCATCAAGGGTGGTTAGCATTAAAACAGAAAACTATCCTGATATTAGTAAGATGGTTGAGCTGTTTAGGGAACTGATAGACAAAGAAAAACTAAAAAAGAATATTGCACTGCAAAATTGTTTATGTGATGCACTGATAAATATATTATCGTCTTACAATGTTTTTCAGAGTATCGACAGAAAGATTTCTAACAGCATAGAGTATATGATTGACAATATTTCTAAAAACATATCGGTACAAGAGCTTGCCGAAATTTGTGGCTATCATCCCAAATACTACATAAAACTTTTTTCTGATCTTATGGGTGTTACCCCATATCAGTATATTATTACCACTAGAATGAAGATAGCCTTTTCACTGTTAGTTGGCGGTGAAACAATATCTGAGGTAGCGTTAAAGGTTGGATACTCCGAAGCGAAAAATTTCACAAGGGTGTTTAAGGAAAAGTTTGGTATTGTTCCGAGTAAAATTAATGATTATATTGATATAATTGGTTAGAAAGATTATCGTTTAACTAACTTAACGATTTGGATCAATACGGTTGGCGCTACAGCAAGCCCCAATATCTGTAAAAGCTGGGTCGAGCTAAGCGGAGCTATCATAAATAATCCTCCGAGGAAGGGCATGAAAAGAACTGCGGCAAGGAGTAATACTCCGCCTAAGAATGCAAGAAGGGAGTAGTGGTTAGACATGAAACCAAGCTTAAATATCGACTCACTTCCACGACAGTTAAAGCCGTGGAACAGGCGGGCAAGGGTAAGGGTAGCGAATGCCATGGTAGAGGCGGTAGCAGCATCAACGGCATAACCGAGATAGAATGCAGTCATAGAGGCGATAGCAATAATAAGTCCCTGAACAATTATACCAACGAGGAGCTCTTTGTTTAATATAGGCTCTTTAGGATCACGAGGTTTTTGATTAAGCAATCCACGTCTTGCCGGCTCCATTCCGATGGCTATTGCCGGTAACGAGTCGGTTAGAAGATTAATGAAAAGAAGGTGAACCGGCTGAAAAGGAACCGGTAGTGCCATTAGCGATGCATATAGCACGCTGAATATACCGGCAGTGTTACCGGATAAAAGAAACTTAATGGCATTTTTAATATTGGTATAAACATTTCTACCGTTAACAACTGCGCCAACAATGGTAGCAAAGTTATCGTCGGCTAATATCATTGAGGCAGCATCTTTACTTACCTCGGTTCCGGTTATTCCCATTGCAACGCCGATATCGGCAGCCTTTAATGCAGGTGCGTCGTTTACCCCGTCACCGGTCATGGAAACGATGCTTCCTCTTCTTTGCCATGCGTTAACAATTCTTATTTTGTGCTCCGGTGATACCCTTGCATAAACCGAAATGGTAGGTAGAATTTTGTCTAGCTGGGAATCATCAAGCTGTTCAAGTTCCCTACCTTCAAGAGCAGAGTCACCATCGTTAAATATACCTATTTCACGGGCAATTGCAGCAGCGGTTACCTTATGGTCGCCGGTAATCATTATTGTTCGAATTCCCGCCTGCTTTGCATCAGCAACAGCTTGGATAGATTCAGCTCGCGGTGGATCTATCATCGCAACAAGGCCAACCAGTGTAAACTCGTTTTCATCATCAAGGGTTAATGTTCTGCTTTCGGAAATCTCACGCTGGGCAAAGGCGAGTACACGTAAACCGGAGGCTGATAATTCGTGATTAACGTTAACGATTTCCTGTTTTAGGTCGTCGGTCATCGGAACAGTTCCATCCTCGGTTAACATATTAACCGCCCTATCGAGTAAAACGTCGATGGCTCCCTTGGTAAGAATGGTAGGAACACCTTCAATATCATGAAGGGTGCTCATTAGTTTTCGATCGGAATCAAAGGCAAGTTCACTTAAACGAGGATGCTGTGTTCTATATTCGGTTTCCTCAATAAAGAGAGCATCTCCCATCTCAACGAGTGCAATCTCGGTAGGATCGCCAATGGAAGTACCGTTATCCTCGTCGGTGGTAGCATCGCTAACCAATAACCCAATTTTTAGTAGCTGTCGCTGCGGATTTGATTGAAGGTTGAGGTCGGTTGGCTCTATAAGGTTGCCGCCGGCATACAGCTTTTTTACCTTCATCTTGTTCTGGGTAAGTGTTCCGGTTTTATCAGAGCAGATAACCGAAACGGCACCAAGACTTTCAACGGCTTTAAGATCCTTCATAATTGCGTTTTGCTTAGCCATCTTTTGGGTGCCTACAGCAAGAACTATAGTAACGATAGATGAAAGAGCCTCCGGAATTGCGGCAACCGCAAGGGCAACGGCAAACATCATGGAATCGAGCGGTGTCATTCCTGTTCTAAATATTGAAAGAAGGAAAACAATCACGCTGATAATCATGATAACTATGGCAAGTTTTGCACTAAAATCATCAAGGCTTTTTTGAAGAGGAGTTTTGCGCTGTCCCGTTTGGTTCATTAGTGTGGCAATCTTGCCAAGTTCGGTGTTCATACCTGTATCGGTAACAACCATAGTAGCGCGACCGTAGGTAACAAGCGAGCCGGAGAAAACCATATTTTTGCGATCACCCAGCGCAATATTATCGCCATTAATAATCTCGGCAGTTTTTTCAACCCCTTCCGATTCACCTGTAAGGGAGCTTTCATTAATCTTTAAAGAAAAGTTCTCGATTATTCGTCCGTCGGCAACAACCATGTCTCCTGCCTCAAGTAAAACAATATCACCGGGGACGATTTCGGGGGAAGTAACCTCGCATCTAACACCGCCGCGAAGAACCTTTGCAGATGGGGCGGACATGGCCTTTAGGCTGGCAAGTGATTTTTCTGCATTTAAATATTGAACGGTGCCGAGAACGGCATTAAGAATTAGCACTGCCAGAATAACAATGGTGCTCTCGGTATGACCCGAAAACATAGAAATTACGGCTGCTACTATTAGAATTATAACAAGTAAATCTTTAAACTGCTCAAAAAATACAGTAAGAACCCCTTTTTTTTCGCCTTCAAAAAGTTGGTTAAGACCGTATTCTTCTTTTCTTGATGCGACTTCTGCATCGGATAAGCCTTTTGAAGTAACCTCTTTTGAGGCTAGAACTTCATCAATTCCTTTATTATAATAATTGTTTGGCATCTTCTTCTCCAGTTACTTATTAATCATATTCATTATACAATAGCAACACTAAAAACACAATGTAATTTTTGTTAAATTATTGCCAACAATATTACTCTATAGTATAATAAATATCAATTCTTAATATATGGAGAAAATAATAATGGAAAAAGGATACATTCAGGTTTATACCGGCAACGGAAAAGGTAAAACTACCTGCATGCTCGGTTTAACACTTCGTGCCTGTGGAGCAAAGAAAAAGGTTTTAATTTGTCAGTTTATGAAGAAGGGTAATTATAGTGAAATTAAGGCACTTTCTGAATTTTTGCCGCAGGTAGAACTTTATCAATATGGCGGTGGAAAATTTATTACTAAAGAAACTAAAACACAGAAGGATATCGACCTTACAATAGAGGGATACAATAGGACATTAAATGCCGTATCCTCAAATGAATACGACATTGTTATAATGGATGAGATAAATGTTGCAATTGCAACTGAACTTATAGATGAAGAAGCTGTTTTAAAGTTGATGGATGCAAAGTCGGAGAATACAGAGCTGGTTCTAACCGGTCGCTATGCAACCGAGAAAATTAAGGATAAAGCTGACCTCGTAACCGAAATGACCGAGATTAAGCATTACTGTTCTAAAGGGGTTGATGCAAGAGTGGGGATAGAGCTGTAGTAATCGCTCATTATTATCGTTTCATTAGCATCAATCAACAATTGTAGATAGTTAAATATATCAGAAGCATAGCTCTCGGTTGCTGTACTGTTACTGTTAGGAATCCATTTATCGACAATGGTGCTATATCTACCCTCGTCGGTAATGAAACTTTGATTTGAGAAAAGAACTATCCCGGGTGAATTGCTTAATATGTCCTTTCCACTGAGTAGGCGGCTATCATATTCTAACCCAAAAAGATTTAATAGGGTGGGCAGTATGTCTACAGAGGAACACACTTTATCAATATGTATCGGTTCCTCCATATCACCCGACCAAATGATTAATGGGCTTCTGTGAAGCTCAAATTCGTCGGGAAGTTCTCCATGAAATTCAATTAATGCCTCTTCAGAAAGTCCATAAGGGTAATGATCGGAGGAGATGCAGATTACCGTGTTTTCCAACTCGCCAGCCTTCTCCAACTCTTCTAAAATATACTCGAGTGCCTTGTCGAGCTCTATCTGGCAGGCAAGGTAGGCCTTAGCTTCCTCGCTCATATTAAGGCTTTCAACCGCCTGCATGTTTTTGCTAGACATAGCATTTCCATCGAAGGTATAATATAGATGGCCACTTACAGTCATGTAATAGTTGTGAAAAGTCTCATCCGATTCTATTGCATCGGGTATGGTTAATTCCATCATTTCGAGGTCTGATTCAGGCCAGTAAGGGGTAACATCTAAGCCATTTCCAAGTCCGTAATAATCATACCCCATATTTGGATGGGTGAGATGCCTGTCATAATAATCGTAGCTATGATTGTGGTATGCAGTGGTATTGTAATCCTCTGCTAACAACATATTCCCCATGGTGAACGGCATAAAATTATCATGTGTTTCGTAGAAAGCCCTGGTGTAGTTTAACGGGTGAAGTCCATTTGTTGCAACAAATTCGCCGTCGGTAGTGCTAGACCACCAAAGCGGATTATAAAAATTTTCAAAAACAAAGCCTTGGTTTGCAAGCATATAAAGTGTTGGCGTGTATTCCTTGTTAACAGCATACTGCCAAAATCCCTCTGCTGTAATAAAAATTAGGTTTTTTCCTGCGAAAATGCCGGTGTATTCGTTTTGTAGTGTTGCTTCTTTTTGTGAAAAATAAGCATGAAGATCGTTTATCTCACTGTCGTTTTCATCTGTGATAAGTTGGGTAAAATCAATCGGTAATGTATTTGCTTCATATATTACCGGCTCATCAATATCGATATCTGGTGTAGCTGCCTCAAGAGCATCCTTGTCGGAATCGGGTTCATTCCTTTCAACAACAACAATGTTAGCTGAAACCTCGGTGTCGCTTGGTATAAAAATTTGTTTCAAATTAAGCCTAAGGGTGGTGAGATTTCCGAAGGTTCGCATAGAAAGTTCAGGCGTCCATGAATCGGTATAAACCGATTTGGGGCTAAGGATACCACCATCGGATATGTATGTTGCAAAAACTGCAGTTGTCTGGGTTAAAATAAAGAACAGTATATAAAAAATTAGTAATTTAGGGCTAAGGGGTTTAAAAAGTGCAGCTAACCGATTTTTCCTATCTTTAACAAAAAGTGTAATAATAATTATTGTTGGAGCTAGCATAAGCAAGGCAATCGGCAAGGCAGAGAAAAAAGCATCAACAGCAATTACTCCGTATGAGCTAAAGGCATCTTTAATCATATTAATTTTATCAAGAAGTAAAAAGGATTTAAATATTGCATAGTACACTGCTTGGGTGATATACCAGCAGCAATGTAAAAATAGCAATATAGCAAAAATAACTTTATTTCTTTGATTGTTAAAAAGAGATGATAAAAGCGTTAATAGGCAGGCAATTGGCAATGAGAATAATAATGTGTAAATAAATTCTGCACCCAAAACAATACCAAAGCAATAATACTTTAGTAAAGCCTCCATCCAACAGATGGATAATATTATAAAAATAAGCCGGAACATAGCTTTAGTTATGATGAGTTTCATATAATATATTTATAGTGATTATCCTTAATATTTATTCTATATGTAATATCAAGTTACCTTATTTTACAAAAAGCGACACAAATGTGATATTTAGTTTGTATTATAGCAAAAAATAAAAAGTCTTGCAAGTTAGGTGCAAGACTTTTTATCATATCGAGTAGCTTTACTCGGTAAGCCGCTCTCTAACCTCGTCGGAAATCGCCTTGAGGTCGTTTTTTAGATTGGTTGCTCTTTTTTTTAGTTTAGGGGAATGATACACCCAATCTTGTTTAATGCCCTCACCAATGTCGGAGGTGGTGTTTGAAATTTCTCTGCCGAGCTGTGCCACCGAGCGATTAACGTTCTCGGAGTATGCCTCCCATTCCTCGCGGGAAACATCGGCACCATTATTTAGAGAATAATTGTTTTCGTATGGCATAATTGCTCCTAAAAATTAATGGGTTAAGACTATTATAAACGTTAATAAAAAAATAATTCAAAATACTTGCAAAAAGATATTGAGTGTAATATAATAAAAACAGTAGATCTTCGGGGCAGGGTGCAAATCCCTACTGGCGGTAAAGTCCGCGAGCGATGACTGATGTCAACGCAGATTTGGTGTGATTCCAAAACCAACGGTAATTGAGTGTGTTCTCAAAAGTCCGGATGAAAGAAGATAATATATGATGCTTTCCTGTCCCGAGGGTTATGCCGTTAGGGATTTTTTTATTAATTAAGGGAGAGTAAATAAGATGAACAAGACTCAACAGCTTACGCGATTAGCACTTTTTTCAGCCTTGGCATATGTGGTTATGTTAGTGGGCAGGGTGCCAGTATTTGAGTTTTTAAGCTATGATCCAAAGGATGTTATACTAACCATAACAGGTTTTGCATTTGGTCCGCTTGCTGCAGCTGTGGTAACTTTTGTGGTATCGCTTATCGAACTACTGTTAACCAGTACAACCGGTATTATCGGATTTATTATGAACGTTATATCCAGCTGTGGCTTTGCGTGCGTTGCAGCAGCAATCTACAAAAAAACTAATAGCCTTAAAGGTGCTATTGTTGGGCTTGCGGCCGGCTGTTTAGTTATGACAGCGCTGATGTTACTTTGGAACTATATAATTACTCCATTTTATCTTGGTATACCACGGGAGAGTGTTGCAGATATGCTGCTTCCAATTTTTCTCCCCTTTAATATACTTAAATCTACCATTAATTCTGGATTTGTATTACTGTTATATAAACCGGTACGTAGAGTTTTAGGCGGGATTGGAATAATAGGAATTAAGGATACCACTACAGGAACTAAAGGCTTGGCACAGGGAGCCATGATTGCCTTTTTCCTTATAGGGATTTTAATTACTGTTATGGTTTTCTGGAATATGTAATCTCTGCCCTTGGGCGAACTGTTTCTAATATCTTTACCCTCGGGTTCTTATCATCTTGACCACCGGAGAGTACTGATGTATTTAAGGAAAGGAATGGCATTAGAATGAAACTTAACTATAAAAGAACCTTTTTTATCGGCCTTGCGTTTCTGTCTATATCAGCGTTTTGGCAGATGTATGATAATGTAATTCCTTTAATACTCCAAAATACCTTTGGTCTTGAAGAGGCGGCAACCGGAGTTGTTATGGCGGCAGACAATATTCTTGCCGTTTTTCTGCTACCGCTGCTAGGTGCCTTTTCCGATCGAGTTGATACACCTCTTGGGAAGCGAACACCGTTTATTATAGTTGGAACAGCTATTTCGGTAGTAGCTATGATGCTTATACCATTATCTCAGCAACTTAATAGTTTTGTGATGTTTTTTATTGCACTTGGCATAACGCTGCTTTCCATGGCGCTTTACCGTTCGCCTGCGGTAGCGCTAATGCCGGACTTAACGCCAAAACCTTTAAGAAGTAAAGGTAATGCTGTAATTAATCTTATGGGTGCTGTTGGTGGCATGGTTGCACTTTTAATGATATCAACACTAACACCAAATACGGATAACCCAATCTACACCGGAGTTTTTCTTGGAATTGCAATATTGATGGTTGGTGCGGTAATACTACTGCTTTTTACCGTGAAAGAGAAAAAACTTGCATCAAAGATAGCGATAGAATACCCCGAGCATGTTGAACCTGAGCAGGAAAAATCTAAACCAATGCCTAAAGAGGTTAAACGTAGCCTTGTTATGATATTAGCCTCAATATTTTTGTGGTTTATGGCATATAATGCCGTAACAACTGCATTTTCACGCTATGCAACAACCGTTTGGGGTTTAGAGGGCGGTAGCTATGCCGATGCCCTTTTAGTAGCAACTGTTGCGGCAATACTTTCATATCTTCCTATCGGGATAATAGCTAGTAAATTTGGGCGAAAAAAAACAATTATAGTAGGGCTTATATTAATGTTAATAAGCTTTGGTGCGGCGTTTTTCTTTACCTCCTATCATCCTGCAATAAATGTTGGTTTTGCACTAATTGGCATTGGTTGGTCTGCTGTTAGTGTAAACTCTCTACCTATGGTGGTAGAGATGAGTAAGGGTAGTGATATTGGACGATTTACGGGGTTATACTATACCTTTTCGATGACGGCACAGATAGCAACCCCAATACTCTCCGGTATATTGTTGCAGGAGGTATCATACCGTACATTATTTCCATATAGTGTAGTGTTTACAGCTCTAGCTATAGTTACTATGCTTATGGTAAAACATGGTGATTCAAAGCCGGAACAGCGAAAAAGTATAATCGAAAATTATGATGTTGAGGATTAATGGTTATTAAAACATGTCTAATTGGCCGAACATCTGGGAAGGAGTGTAGATAATTATGTTTATAGCAATATTAGTAGCAATAGTAATAATTATTATATATCTTTTTGCCGTGCGCCCTTCAACTGATAAAACAGAAAAAACTATTATCTTCTCCGACTGGTTATATGCACATAGAGGTCTGCATGATAATAACATTAAGGTGCCGGAAAACAGCCTTGCCGCTTTTTCTCTTGCCGTGCAGAGTGGATATGGGATGGAGTTGGATGTTCAGCTAACCTCGGATGGAGAGGTGGTTGTTTTTCATGACGAGAACTTAAAGCGGATGTGCAACCTCGATAAGAAGATAGGGGAGATGACAAAGGAGGAAATAAAGGGGTTAAGGCTTTTGGGAACTGAAGAGGGAATACCTACACTTCGCGAGGTGTTAAAGCTAGTTAATGCAGCAGTACCTTTGATAGTTGAAATAAAACCGTATAACAAGATAGATAAGGTTTGCGAAGCAGTAGAGGCTGTTTTGGCAGATTATAAAGGTTTATACTGCGTTGAATCATTTAGTCCGTATATTGTTAGATGGTATAAGAAAAACAAACCGGATACGGTTAGAGGGCAACTTGCCTGCAGTTTTAGTATGGGAATTAAATTTTTACCACTTGAAATACTGTTGACGAATGTTTTAACTAGACCGGATTTTATTGCATATAAACATTCAGAAGGTAAAAACCTATCTTTGCAGGTTTGCAGAAATCTTTTTGGTTGTCAAGCAGTAGCCTGGACAATATCATCGCAAAATGATTTAGTTATAGCTGAAAAATATTTTGATGTATTTATTTTTGAGAATTTTTGCCCGGATGTTAATATCCCGGATGTTGATATAAAGTAATGGATTTTTTCATTAAAATTTGTGTTATTTGACAATTGCAAAATACAATATATAGTGTTATACTTTCAAAGTAAGACATAATATTGTATGGAGAGCATGATGTTTAATACAACTATCAGCGATAACGCACGAAAGGTATTAGAAAAGCGTTATCTGATAAAAGACTCTGAGGGAAATGCTGTAGAGACAGTTGAAGATTTATTTAGGCGTGTGGCTACCTCGGTAGCATTAGCCGATAAAAGATATGACGAAAAGGCGGATTCTGATAGAACGGCTAAAGAATTTTATGAGGTAATGTCTTCGTTGAAATTTTTGCCAAATTCGCCAACCTTAATGAATGCGGGAAGACCTTTGGGTCAGCTTTCGGCATGTTTTGTGCTACCTATAGAGGATAGCATGGAAGGCATTTTTGAGGCAATAAAACAGGCAGCGTTAATACACAAGTCTGGTGGTGGCACAGGATTTTCTTTTTCACGGTTAAGGCCTGCCGGATCGTCGGTTAATACCACCGGCGGTGTAGCCTCCGGGCCGATAAGTTTTATGAAGGTTTTTAACATGGCTACCGAGGCTGTAAAGCAGGGTGGAACTCGAAGAGGTGCTAATATGGGTATCCTTCGAATAGATCATCCGGATATTTTAGAGTTTATCTCATGTAAGGATAATAATGCCGAGATTACCAACTTTAATATATCTGTCGGTATCACCGAAGAATTTATGCAGAAGGTTGAATCCGGAGGGCAATATGACCTTATAGATCCCAAAACAGGTGAAGCGGTAGCATCGCTGAATGCGGGTGAAATTTTTGAACGAATTGTAACCTCTGCTCATCATAACGGTGAGCCGGGAATAATATTTCTTGATAGGTTAAACCGAGATAACGTAGTTCCATCTCAGGGGGATATTGAGTCTACAAATCCATGTGGAGAACAGCCGTTACTTCCTTATGAGAGCTGCAACCTTGGATCAATTAATCTTGCGTTAATGCTTAAAGAAACTCAAAAAGGCTATGAGATAGATTATAGCTTGTTAGAAAAAACCGTAGCACTTGCAGTTCATTTTCTTGATAATGTTATAGATATTAATAATTACCCCCTTGAGAAAATTGGAACAGTAACTAGGCAAACTCGCAAAATTGGGCTTGGAGTTATGGGCTTTGCAGATATGCTGTTATATCTTGGCATACCATATAACAGTGATGAGGGTGTTGCACTCGGTGAAGAGATAATGAAGTTTATTAATGAAGTAGGACATAAAGCTTCAATCGAGCTAGCTACATATAGAGGCCCTTTCCCGCTATTCTATGAAAGCATTTTTAAAGATGCTGCACCGCTACGTAACGGCACGGTAACAACTATTGCACCAACGGGAACACTTTCAATCATTGCGGGATGCTCATCAGGTGTTGAACCGATTTTTGGCTACGTTTATGTTAGAAATGTTATGGATGGAACTGAACTTATAGAGGTTAACGCTATACTAAAGGATAAACTTCAGTCAGTAGGTGTTTATAGCGAAGACCTTATGCGCCGTATAGCAGAGGAGGGCACTATAGCCCATATTGATGAAATTCCGGCAGATATTCGCAGGGTGTTCGTATGTGCGCATGATATATCGCCAATTTATCATACCAAGATGCAGGCGGCCTTTCAACGCGCTACCGATAATGCTGTTTCTAAAACAGTTAACTTTCCCTCCTCAGCTACTAAAGAAGAGGTTGCCGAGGTTTATATGTTGGCATATAAAGAGGGCTGCAAAGGTGTAACTATTTATCGTGACGGTAGCCGTGAAAGCCAGGTTTTAAACATTGGTAGCGTTAATAACGCAGATACGAAAAGCGAGATTATCGAGGGTGCAGTAATTGGAGAATATGGTAAACTGTTACCACGTCCTCGCCCTGAAATTACCAGTGGTTTTACCGAAAAGGTTAAAATCGGTTGCGGTAATCTTTATATAACGGTTAATTATGACCAACATGGTATATGTGAAGTGTTTACAGCAACAGGAAAAGCCGGTGGATGCCCTAGCCAGAGTGCTGCAACTGCAAGACTTATGTCGGTTGCATTACGCAGTGGAATGGATATTGGCGAGCTCTACGATCAGCTTAAGGGAATAAGATGTCCGTCTACTGTTCGCCAAAGCGGAATGTCTTGTACCAGCTGCCCTGATGCAATTGCTAAGGTAGTTATGAAGGTTGACAGGTTTATAAAGGACGGTCAGGTTGGACTTTCCACGCCTGCTCCGGAAACTCAAAATTTAGCAGCCAAGGTTAAGGTGAAAAAGATTGAATCAGAAGTAACCCCGAGCTTCAACTTCTGCCCCGAATGTGGAACAGAGGTTCAGCATGAGGGTGGATGCGTTCTCTGTCGTGGTTGTGGGTTCTCAAAATGCGGTTAATTTAACATAGCTTTATATAATAAGAATTTTACTTTAACTACGCAGGATAACATTATATCCATCGTAGCGAGCCGTGGGTTTAATAGCAGTAATTATTTCAAGGGTTGTTTTAAACGTATCAACAAAATGTTACCCAAAGAATTTCGTCGGATCTCAAAGCCATATAATGGATGGGACTTATTGACAGTATTATTGTAAATTAGCCATAATTCCATAAGCTCCGTCAGTTTCAATTCTCATCAATAGGTCATATACTACTGCTTCAAGGCCGTCTATCTCGGTCAGGTCTCTGCCCCAGAGCTCCTTGTTTTGCAAAACTTTTTTTGTTAGCTCTTTTAACGAAATAGTGGAATTATCTTCAAAAAAGTAAAGCACAGCTGTGTCGTCGCTCGCGGTATAGTCTGTGCCGCTTTTTCGATAAAACTCGATGTAAAAAGCCAGTGATGCCGCTATTCGAGCAGGTATAACTTGGTTCATCTCAACATACCGCAAAAGGCTAGGCAGAACCCTTGCCCTCCATTTCGAGGTGGAGTTTAGCGATATCGCAAGCAGTTCATGGTCGATAAACGGGTTTTTAAAGCGGTCTATCACCGAGTTTGCGAAGTCGACAAGTTCCCGGTGCGGGAGTGTTAGGGTTGGGATAATCTCGTCAAATATTGTTTTATACATAAAAGTGCGAATAACATCGTCCACCATGCACTCTCGGACGATGCTTTTCCCTGCGAGGTAGGCGCCGAGCACCATGGTGGTGTGTGCACCGTTCAAAATCCTAACCTTGCGCTGTTTGTACGGAGTGTGATCGTCGGTTATAACTATCGGCAATCCTGCTTTTTTGCTCGGAAGAGCTCTCGACACCCGCTCGTCTCCTTCGATTACCCAAAAGCCGAACGACTCGGCGGTGGCTATGAGATTGTCCTCATAGCTGTTTTTTTCGTTCATGCCGGGTGCCTCACCTTTTGGATAACCGGTTACAATCCTGTCCACAAGGGTGGAGCAAAATATGTTTGATTTCTCTATCCAAGCTCTAAATTCTGCGGATAGCTCCCAGTCTTCGATATGCTTTAACACACATTTTTTCAGCTCGTTGCCGTTGTTGTCGATAAGCTCACAGGCTAGAATTATTACCCCTTTGTCATCGTCCGAGCCAAAGTGCAAAAATCGCTCGTGCAAAAACCGTGTTAACTTTGCCGGAAAGCTATGTGGCGGTCGGTCGTCATATCGGCAACTCCCGTCGTACACAATTCCAGCTTCGGTGGTGTTGCTAGCAATAAAGCGCAGCTCTGGGTTTTTGGCAACCTGCAACAGCGAATCAAAATCGTGATAGGGGTTTATACATCTGCTGACGGAGGATATGACCCTTTTTCTGGTTATCTCCTCGCCATTTTTCGACCCTCGTAGATATAGGGTGTAAAGCCCTTCTTGCTCGTTTATCATCTCCGACATGCCATGTTCGATGGGTTGGCACACCACCACCTTGCAGTCGAAATTTGCCTTCTCGTTCATCTCATCCACAAAATAATCGACAAACGCGCGCAAAAAATTCCCCTCTCCGAACTGGAGCATCCTCTCCGGCGCTTGCTTTAAGACATATCCGTCAAAACCGATCTCGGAAAGAGTGCTGTAGCTTAATCTTTTCATAGTGTTACCCCCTGTTTAAAAATAGCCATGTCGTGGTATCCGTTTTTCTCCGATTTCACCTGTTCGCCGTTTGCGACCGCGAGCACCTTTTCAAAGAGTTTTTCTCCCATCTCGTCGATGCTTGTTCCCTTTACGATACTGCCGGTATCAAAATCTATCCAGTTTCTCTTTTTTTTATAAAGCTGCGTGTTAGAGGAAATTTTTATCGTCGGAACAGGGCTTGCAAACGGAGTGCCTCTTCCGGTGGTAAATAGAATTAGCTGCGCCCCTGACACCGCGAGAGCGGTGGAGGCGACAAGGTCGTTGCCCGGTGCGCACAACAGATTAAGCCCCTTTGTTTTTATGGGCTCGGCGTAACTCAGCACGTCGACCACATTGGCAGAACCGGATTTTTGGGTACAGCCGAGCGATTTATCCTCTAATGTCGATATACCGCCCTCCTTGTTACCGGGCGAGGGATTTTCATAGACCACCTGATCATGCCGTGTGAAATAATCCTTAAAGTTTTCAATGAGATTGACCGTCTTGTCAAAAACGGTTTTATCCTTGCATCGATTCATTAAGATTGTCTCGGCACCAAACATCTCCGGCACCTCAGTTAGAATAGTCGACCCTCCGTGCGATATAAGCAGATCTGAATATACTCCGAGTGTGGGGTTTGCGGTTATGCCGGAAAGACCGTCGCTCCCGCCACATTTTAATCCAACCGTAAGCTTATCGAGTGAAACCGCACTGCGCTCCAGGTAGCACACATTCTCAATCAACTCCGACACTATTTTTCGGGCGCTCTCCCCCTCGTCCTCGCCGTGTTGGGCGGTCAAAAACCTGATTTTTTTGCTGTCAAAATCCCCGAGATAGGTGACTATGCTCTCGGTGGGGCAGTTCTCGCACCCGAGCCCCAACAGCAAAGCGCCGCCGACATTGGGGTGCTTTGCGAGACCGGCGAGCACCTTTTTGGTGTTCGACTGATCCTCCCCCATCTGTGAACAACCGTAAGGATGCAAGAAAGCAACAACATCCCCTACCGTGCCTTTGAGCATCGGTTTTGCCTTTTGGGCGATGGCGGTGGCGACACTGTTCATACAACCCACCGTTGGAATAATCCATATCTCGTTACGTATGCCAACCTCGCCGTTTTCACGCACAAAGCCTTTGAAGGTGGATTTGCCGTTTGTTTTAATTTCGGTTAAGGTGGGGTGATAGCTGTAGGACATTTTCTTGCCAAGGTTCGTTGCAAGGTTGTGGGTGTGAACTGTCTCACCGTTTTTTATGTCGGCGCAAGCCCTACCTATCACATGGGCGTATTTTATTACCGGCTCGCCCTTTTTAATATCACACACCGCTATCTTGTGACCTAGATCGACGTCCTGCACAACCCTTGTGTCAAATGGTGGCAATAACTCACCTTGCGTTAGTTTTTTCAATGCAACAACTACATTGTCCTTTTCGGAAATTTGGATGTTATTTTTCATCTGCAACCTTACGTGTAAGCGCTTACAATTACTATACAATATAATTGTTGATATTGTCAATGTATTTTATCGTTGCTATACACAAGAATTTATGATAAAATAATTTATATGAAAGCGGTTACAGTTTAGGAGAGTATGAATAAATACAATATATACGATATTTCAAAAAAAGCCGGAGTTTCAATAGCTACTGTTTCTCGAGTATTAAATAACAGTGAAAAGGTAAGCGATGCAACAAGGCAAAAGGTGTTAGCAGTTATAGCAAAGGCTGACTACACCCCGAATATATTTGCACGCTCGCTGCTTGGCAATTCCATGAACACCATAGGTGTTCTGTGCGCAAACATCTCAGATATCTATATTGCCGAGGCCATTAACCGTATCAGCAACGGACTTAGAGAAAACGGGTATGACAGCCTTCTATGCTGCACAGGCTACAATAATAACGACAAGAAGGCATACCTCTCAACTCTACTAACAAAAGGGGTAGATGCAGTAATCTTTGTAGGTTCTGATTTTATCAATACAAAGGAAAATGATTATATAATAGATGCGGGAAAAAAGGTTCCGATATTCATAGTTAACGGCTATATTAACCGTAAAAACATATATGGTATACTCTGCGACGACGAGGGGATTGTTGCAGAAACTACAACACATTTTTTACGAAAAGGAATTAAAGATATTTTATTCATAAACCGAAGGCGGTCATACGGATCGGAGCAAAAGTTAAAAGGTTTTAAGTCGGCATATAGAGAAATGGGGATAAATTTTGATAGTAAAAATGTAGTATATCTTGATAAGGATACCTCTTATATAACAGAGAATTTACACGAGTTAAGCAGGGTAGAGGCGGTAATCACCGGTGATGATGAGCTTGCGATTGGCTGTTTAAAATATGCAAAAATGCACGGAATAGCCGTTCCGGATAAACTGCAGGTTATAGGCTACAACAATTCACGTCTTTGTGAGCTATGCGAGCCGGAGCTCTCCAGCATAGACAATAACCTTTCGCACTGCTGCGACGGCGCGGTAAGAACCTTAGTGAATGTTCTTAAAAACCAACCCACACCACGAAAAACAATAGTTTCAGGCGAACTACATGTAAGACAAACCACAAAAGAGGTATAAGTTTGAAAACAAATTTTCAAACTTTTGTGTTTTGTTCTTATTCAGCGTAATATGCTGGAATTTCGCCACTATGTGGCAAAACTGTAAAAACATAGAGAAAGGAATGGACATAAAAATGTCAAGAAAATTTTTAAACGAAAACTTCCTGCTTTCAAACGAAGTATCACAAAAGCTATTTCATCAATACGCAGAAAACATGCCGATTATTGACTATCACTGTCATATAAACCCTCAGGAAATAGCACAAAATAGGCGTTTCGACAACATAACACAGCTCTGGCTGGGTGGGGACCATTATAAATGGCGACAGATGCGCTCAAACGGGGTGGCTGAGGAGTTCATAACCGGTGATGCCGATGATCTTTCGAAATTCATTAAATGGGCACAAACGCTGGAAAAAGCACTTGGCAACCCTCTTTATCACTGGAGCCATCTTGAACTTAAACGATATTTTGGGTTTGATGGACATCTGTGCAGTAAAAATGCAAAAGAAGTTTATGACCTTTGTAACAAAAAGCTTTTGAACATGGGGGTAATAGACATTATAAAAATGTCAAATGTTGAGGTTATCGGTACCACCGACGACCCTGTTGATGATCTGCACTGGCATAAAACCATTGAGGAAAACGACAGGATTGATGTGAAGGTTGTACCCACCTTTCGCCCCGATAAGGCGATGAACATTGAGCTTTCAGACTTTTGTGACTATATCATAACCTTGGAAGAGGTAAGCAAGATAAAGATAACCGGCTTTTGTGAACTGATGTCGGCGATAATTTCTCGTATGGACTACTTTGAAAAACACGGGTGCAGAGCTTCCGATCACGCACTTAATTATATCATGTATAGCCCTGTCGATAAGGCGGAGATAGAGAGAATATTCTCTGATAAGATGAATGGAATCACCCCAACCCCTCACGAGGTAGAGTGCTTTAAAACTGCATTTATGACTGCTGTAGCGGCACAGTATCAAAAGCGTGGCTGGGCAATGCAACTACACTACGGCTGTAAGCGAAACAACAACACCGATATGTTAAAGCGCCTCGGTCCGGACGCCGGCTTTGATTGTATAGACAACTATTCACCGTCTTCAAAAATGGCAGATTTTTTTAACCATCTTAAAACAAACGATGCTCTCCCCAAAACAATAATCTATTCACTCAACCCAAATGATGATGCCGCCATCGGCTCAGTGATAGGATGCTTTCAGGATAATTCCGAAATTCGTGGAAAAATTCAACATGGCAGTGCATGGTGGTTTAACGACCACAAGGCAGGAATGATAAATCAGCTCACCTCCCTTGCAAACCTCGGTCTGCTCGGCAACTTTATAGGAATGCTCACCGACTCAAGGAGCTTTTTATCCTACACAAGACACGAGTATTTTCGTCGCATTCTCTGCGAACTCATAGGAAGCTGGGCTTGCAATGGTGAAATTCCGCAAGATTATGAACTGCTGGAAAAAATAATAAAGGATATTTCATATCTTAACGCCAAGGAATATTTTGGTTTTTAAATGATATCACAGTAAATTAAATATATTTAATGGAATATTATATTGAAAAGTTTATCGATCTTGCGAGATATATTGTCAAACAGCGCGGCAGATCTCCGGTGTATTTTGGACATGTGTGAGAGAAAAACAACAACCTTCATGTCTGGGAGCATAGACATAAAGGTTTGTAATACTATCAGGAGGGAAAACCCGTCACACAGCAGACGGTTGCCGAGGGTCATGCTGTGTGACCATGTATCTCTACAGATCATTTTTATACAAAAAAAGACCGAGAGTTTCTGGGTCGAAACTCTCGGTCTTACGGGTACAATTTGTTATTTTTTATATTTTGGTGCGTTCGTTCCCAGTCGGTGGTTAGAAAATGGCAATAACATCCTCGAAATTGACGTAAAAAGAGGGTAAATCTTGACGATTTATCCTCTTAAATCCGCATGATCACTGAGTTTTGTTAGAATAACATCCTTTTTGATCACACTATTTGTATTGTGTAATCAAAAAGAATGTTTAGGCTCTAATCAAATAAAACTCGACTGGGCTCAAACGTCTGAAATTCTCTTGTTTTTTCACCTTAGAAGGTTTTGTGAAATTCTTGTTTGCTAACGGCCCTTTTACACAGACCCTATTTATCAAAAATCTTGCTGTTTCTAACCATAGCAAGGTCGGTAAAGTTGATTTCACCGTCACCGTTTACGTCGTAAGGGTTTTCGGGTGTTGTTTCCATGTTGTATCTGCCACCTGCTATCGCCTTTAAATCGTCTGTGTCAATATCTCCGTCATAGGTTACATCACCGGCAATTTTTACGGTTGTTTGGCTTGGGTAGGTTTTTTCTGCAACAAGCTCCCACATATCCGCCACCTTCATGGTTGGCGTGACGGTAGCATTATATGCCGACGCACCTGCGTTTAGGGCGGTGAAGAGGCTTGTTGTGGGGATGCTGTTGTCGGCGGTGCCCTCTATCGTAATTGCCATGCTTTGCGCACTAAACGAGCCGAGATTGGTGGTTTTGTCAGCGCCGGTTCCAACACCGTTGTCTGCACCGTTGTCTGCCAAATAGTAGCTGCCGGTGACAGCGCCGCCGTTGTTGCCGACCACACCGCCAATTTTGCCTTGCTGCTGATTTGGAGCCGAGATGTTGCCGATGTTGTAGCAGTTTGTAACGTTGGTATTAGTTACGCTCTGCCCTGCAATACCACCGACATTGGGTGTTAGCCCTGTGGACGAAACATCGCCGCTGTTGTAGCTGTTTAAAACAATACTGTCGTCAGCATTGTTTCCCACCACTCCACCGACGGTTATACCGGTTGAGGTTACCGTGCCGTTGTTATGGCTGTTTGCGATGATGCCGTATCTGCTAAAACCGGCTACACCACCGGCAGTACCATTACTATTTACGCTTGCATTGCCGATACAGTATGTAATGCTGCCGCCATAGTTGTTTCCCACCACGGCTCCGATAGCAGTATTGCCGGTAACCGAAGCGTTACCAATACAGTTTAAAAGGGTGCCTTTGTTATATCCCACCACTCCGGCGATGTGGTTTTGGCCGGTAACGCTACCATACACATCAACATTTTGCACCGTGCCACCCACGCCGACATAGCCGAACACCCCTTGATAGTCGCCCGTGCTCGCGTTAATATACAGCCCCGTTATCTTGTGCTCGCCGCCATCAAATGTGCCGGTGAAATTGTTTGTGTTATTGCCTATCGGCACCCACGCACGCCCCGAAAGGTCGATATCCATGCCGAGGATATATTCACCTGCCCCCTCGCCTGCATTAACCTTGTTTGCAAGCCATGCAAGCTGTTCGGGGGTGGTTATTTCGTTGCCGGTGGGTGCGGTTGTAGCCGCAAATTCGCTCCAATAGGTTGTAAAAATCGGATAGTTGCCGTCTGTGGTAAAGCCCGGCACCCATGTGTTTAACTGTATCACAGTTGGATTTGCCGCGTTATATGCCGCCACTGCTGTGTTTAAGGCGGTGACAAGGTTTGTGTGCAAGATGTTATCGGGGTTTGATATTCCGCTATCAAGTGTAATCGACGATGTTGCCGAATCAAACGAGCCAACGTTTGTTAAGGTAGAGTCGCTGTTTAATCCAACACTCGGCATCCCACCACTTTTTAGGTAGTAACTATTTGTGATGATGCC
>CAYJBH010000030.1:0-35719 GCA_964368625.1 uncultured Oscillospiraceae bacterium | reverse complement strand
GGCCTCCAGAGCCACAATCTGGCGCTCTAACCGACTGAGCTACAACCACCACAAATCACTTAATGTTTACAGAAAACCCTTCAGCGACCTTAAAATATTCTACCACAACAAAGCAATAAAGTCAATACATCATGTTAAAAAAACTCAATGAAAAGGCTTGATGTTTTTGCTTAAACATTCTACTGCCTATAGTTAACTATTTTGTTTCTTTAAAGACTGCATTTGTTAAATACTCATGCAGCCTTTAATTGTTATTCTACTGTGGGTACTAACGTAACGATGAGAATGCTTGTCGGTTTATCCAATTTCCACCTTCAATGCGATAAAATTCTCCATCGGCAGACTGTTCAACTAGATTGATTTCTCGGTTGAGTACCCCAATCGGAGTAGCGTTTATGTCGGCAACGGTTCTAAGGTTCCAGTTACCATAGTTTAGTAGCCCTGTTTTGCTAACCGTAATTATGTCGTTAGCAGGTAGATCTACCTGCCATGGATAATCACCGCTGTTTAAAATTTCAACATCGGGGCCAAGCCAAAGCATTGTATGAACCGGAACCTGATCCTCGATTATATATACTCCATAGCTGTTTCTAAACTGGGTTGCACTTCGCCATCGGCCTCTACCACATTCTATGTGAACATGGTCAGCAAAAGCTCCGGGAACGCCGCCGCCCATTCCACCCTCTTCGTAAAAGAAAGCACCGAATGGAATTATATCCCCCTCATTATAATAAAAGGTCTCGCCATGCAAAAATAATATCTTGGCATAATCCTGCGTACCATCGGCCCACAATACCGGTTCTACGCTTTCAATGTATAGCTCGCCATTAGCATTAAATCGCGTTCTCACAACCCTTGCTTCAAAAGGGCAATAAAGCGAATCTCGACCGGTGTCCTTACCTCCAAGATCCAGTGTCCATGAGCCTGTGTGGCTATAGGTGTTTTTTACAGTACCGTCAAGATAAAAGCCGTACCCTTGAGTTACACGTAGGTATTCCATAGGGAATCTTGCTTTATTCATAAATCACCTCGTTTTTTTAGTATATATGATATATACTATGCAACGAGGTGATTATTTGATTATTTATTAGTAAATATTTAATTCTAAAGCAATAAAAATATGTTTTTATGAGCCAATTATAGTTGCCTTAAATCCTTTAAACCATATCCTTTACTTCTATCGAGAAAAAGTAAATAATGGAACCACGGTCGAATGAAGCTTCAAGCTGATAGGTGTATATCCCTGCTACAGACGGCGTAAAGAGTGCCTCATTATCCTGAAGCGTAAAGTTAAGATTATACTGTCCCTCGCTCATGGATACCTTCATTGTCTCGGGTTGTTTTGAAAAGTGTATCATTATAGGCGTTTCGGCAGTTACATCGGTTATTATTAGCCGTAAATCCGGAGGGGTTACGGTAGGAACTTTAACAATTCTTGTTAAGAAGTTCCATTCATAGCCAGCTCTTTCAATATATGGGTTGGTGTATCCAATGCTACCTGTTACCGTTGGTAATGAGTTTTCCGGTAACCAGATGCTGTCGATGGTTTCTTTAATAAGCACAGAGGCAACTGCTACCACCGCAATGAGTATTATCGATATTAACAATCGAACAATAAACCTTTTAGTAACCAGCATGTTCCTTTAATTCCTTTCTGTTTCGCTTTAATGCTATTATCAACACAGCTATGTCTGCAGGATTAACCCCGGGTATTCGCGATGCCGTTGCTACGTTTTCAGGCTTTACCGCCGTAAGTTTTTCCCTTGCCTCTATCGAAAGGTGCGACACTTCATCATAGTTAAAGCTCGTAGGAATTGTAATCGCTTCATCTCTTTTTTGTTGTTCAATCTTGTGTTGCTGTCGCTTTAAGTATCCCTCATATTTAACCTCGGTTTCTATATAAAGCCGAACCGCAAACTCAAATTTATTTTCAGGAAGTAACGGCATTAGGTCTGCTATTCCTATCTCCGGTCTTTTTAGAAGATCAATAGCACAAATCGGTGAAGCAATAAGATCGTTGTTGCGCTCAGCCAATACCCGGTTGATATCTTCCGGCTTAACCGTTATCTTTTTTAGTAGCTTTAGTAATTCTTTTCCCTGATTAGCTCTTGATGTAAACTGTTTTATGCTCTTTTTTGGGAGTAGTCCCAACTGTGTTGCAATTGGGCATAAGCGAATATCGGCATTATCCTGTCTTAAAAACAGTCGATACTCACTTCGGCTGGTCATCATTCTGTACGGCTCGTTTGTTCCCTTTGTAATCAGATCATCGATAAGGCTACCGATATAGCTCTCGGCTCGTGAAAAATGGTAGTCATCGATTCCTTTACAATACCTAGCGGCATTTAGTCCGGCAACAAGCCCCTGAGCCGCAGCCTCCTCATAGCCGGAGGTTCCGTTAAACTGACCCGCACCATATAACCCCTTAACATGTTTAAACGAAAGGCCTGCCGTTAGCTGCAAACTATTGCAACAGTCGTATTCTATAGCATATGCAGGGCGCATTATTTCGGCCTTTTCAAAACCTTTAATGCTACGATAAAAACGAAGTTGAATTTCCTCCGGCATTGAGGATGACATCCCCTGAATGTACATCTCCTCGGTATCAAGACCGCAGGGTTCTATAAACATTTGATGACGTTTTTTATCGGCAAATCTAACTACCTTATCCTCAATCGAGGGGCAGTATCTCGGTCCTGTTCCAACAATATCCCCTGTATAAAGCGGGGAACGATTTAGATTATCCCTAAGAATTTTATGCCCATCTTCATCGGTGTAGGCGATATGGCAGACCGAAAGATTTTTTGGCGGTCTTTTAGTTGAAAAAGAAAATGTGTATGGCATATCTTCGCCCGGCTGAACCTCTAGTTCATTAAGCGCAATAGTATTTTTCTTTACCCTTGCAGGAGTTCCTGTTTTAAAACGCCGAAGCTCTATTCCAAGCCTTGATAGATTTTTTGAAAGCCTTGTTGCCGCATGATGCCCATCAGGTCCGCTCTCATAGTTAATGTCACCTACAAAGATTTTTCCACCAAGATATGTTCCGGTGGCAATAATAATCGCTTTAGCACCGTAATAGCTTCCAAGGTGTGTTTTCACCCCTTTTACAGCACCTTTAGAAGTTAAAATATCAACAATTTCAGCCTGTTTTAGCAGTATGTTATCGTTTTTTTCTATACGTTGTTTCATAAGACGGTGGTAGGCTTGTCGATCGGTTTGGACACGTAACGACTGAACAGCCGCGCCCTTAGAAAGCCCTAGCATTCTTGTTTGAATAGCGGTTTTATCTGCAACAACTGCCATCTCTCCGCCTAGTGCATCTAATTCTCTAACAAGCTGACTCTTTGCTGCACCACCTATTGCAGGGTTACAAGGCATGTTACCCACTCCATCGAGAGTAAGAGTAAACAAGCCTACCCTTGCTCCCAATCGAGCTGCGGCATGAGCGGCCTCTATACCGGCATGGCCGGCACCAATTACAACGACATCAAAACTATCAAGATTTTTTGGCAATTCTCACCCCTATTTAACGGCGATAGCCTCTATTTCCACCAAGGCAGCCTTAGGAAGCGCTGCTACCTGAAAGCAGCTGCGTGCGGGAGGCTCAGATGGGAAAAACTCGGAATAAACCTCGTTCATTGCAACAAAGTGGGAAAGATCCTGTAAAAATACAGTTGTTTTGGTAACATTAGCAAGTGATACCCCTTCAGCTTCTAAAACAGCCGAAAGATTTTTAAGGCATTGACGTGTTTGGGTGGCGATATCGTCACCTGCAAACTCGCCTGTAGCAGGATCAACCGGTAGCTGTCCTGAGCTAAAAACTAAATTTCCTGCGGCTATTCCCTGGGAATATGGTCCGATTGCCGATGGTGCTTTATCTGTAGATATTACCTTTTTCATAATGTCTCCTTAATAATATTTAAATAAATTTAATGGCTAAATATAATAATAACAAATAACGGTGTTAATTTCAATAGGAAATATATATTAAGCCTTTATTTTGAATCATATCAGCTAAAGGTGATAAAAGTATAGAAAGAAGGTATTTATCTCTTATATTTATTGATAATAGAATTATTTACTTTTTACAGGGCATTCATACGGGCACAAGTGATATGGTCTACTTTATGAAGTTACAATAATATAAATTGTCTTTGTAGAATTATATTACCGGAATGAAGTGGAGACCGCGTTAAATGTGTGTTACAATATTCTCAATATGCAATTTATTATTTTATCCGCACATTTTTACAGGGCAAACCGTTAAACAATATGAAAGGAGGTTTTATGTCTTTAGAATTAAGCGACCAGTACGACAAGATATATTTGTTTTGTTATTTTAAGATACACAATCGAGATGTTGCCGAAGATATTACCCAGGAAACATTTCTTAAGTATTTTGAAACAACGCAGTATCTAGAAAAAGGCAAAAAGCTAGCCTTTCTTTATACCATTGCACGAAATCTATGCACTGATTATTTTAGAAAATCTAGCTGTGAAAAGAAAATTGATACCCTGCATGAAATATGTATGTTTGAATCCTACGAAGTAGAAACCACCGTTACAATAAAGGATGCTGTTTCCGAACTAAATAAAGATGACCAGGAAATTCTACTGTTAAGATACACAAACGAACTTGGCATAGGCGAGATTGCAGAATATTTAGGGATCTCAAGGTATGCCGTATACCGTAGGTTAAATGCAGTAACAACAAAATTACGATCAAAGCTACGAAGGGAGGACTTTTATGAATAAAAAGCTAAAGGCAGCATTAAAATCCGGCTTCACGCCACCGCCCTCACGCAAACGTGACATCTTTATAAACTCTATATCATACCCTAAAGCAACCTTTAGTGAGGTGATTTTATCACAGGTAGGATTTATACGAAAAAGGGTTTGGCTCTTGTTTGCCGGATGTCTTTGCTATGCATTTTTATACGGAAATTATGCTTATATGCCTAATAACGTTATAGCAGGTATTTCGGCTATACTTCCCTTATTGTCGCTCTGTGTGGTTACCGAAATATATAAAAGCATGGCATTTAACATGGAAGAGATGGAGCTCGCCTGCAAATATAACCTTCAAAAAATTACGCTGATGCGTATCGGAATACTTGGCACAATAAGCTTCGCTGTTCTTTTAGCTATTGTTGCCCTAGCCGGCAAAAGCGATTATGGAACACTTCGCAATGCTGTTTATATCATGGTTCCGTTTTTGCTTTCAAGCTATCTAAGCCTTTTAATCATCTCAAAAATTCCATACAAAGAAGCCATATATGTGTGTGCTGTGGTTAGCGGTTTGATTAGCTTTTTATTGCTAATATCAAGCACTAATTTTAACTTTATCTATAATTTAAATTTTGTATCGTTATGGGGGATATCCTTTGGGGTTCTTTTGGGGCTACTCACACTCGGTATCGTTCGTTTTTCAAAGAAACAGGAGGAATTGCAATGGAACTGCGTTTAGACAGGATAACAAAGCACTATAAAAATAAAATAGCCGTAGACAGGCTTTCTATTAACCTAAAAAGCGGTGTATACGGACTGCTTGGGGCAAACGGAGCGGGAAAAACAACCTTAATGCGTATGATATGCGGCATTCTTAAACCAACAAGCGGAGAGGTTAGCTATAACGGTATAGATGTTTCGCAGGAAAGTTATCGCGACGCGTTGGGATACCTACCACAGGATTTTGGATACTATCCCGAATTTTCGGCACAGGATTTTATGTATTATATGGCTAGCCTTAAGGGAATGACAAAGGCGCAGGCAAAGGCAAAAACAAAGGAGCTTTTTGAGATTGTTTCTTTATCGGATGTTGCCAAAAAGAAGATAAAAACTTTTTCGGGTGGAATGAAACAGCGCCTTGGCATTGCACAGGCAATGCTTAACAACCCAAAAATATTGATACTGGACGAACCAACGGCAGGGCTTGACCCAAAGGAACGTGTTCGTTTTAGAAACCTAATATCCGAGCTTGGCAAGGATAGAATTATTCTTTTATCTACCCATATCGTATCTGATATTGAAAATATAGCAAACATTATTCTTGTTATGAAGGATGGTCAGCTTCTACACAACGGCTCGTTAGAAGAAATTATAACCGCCATTGAGGGCAGGGTGTACGAGTGTTTAGTGAATGATGTTGAGGCAGAAAAGCTAATAACGGCTTTTCCGGTGGTTAATCTGCGAGCCGATGGCAACAAGACCTTTTTGCGCCTGGTTTGCAACGAAAAGCCCCATGAGGGTGCGGTTAACGTTGCGGCATCGCTAGAGGATTTATATCTTTACTATTTTAGCGAGGTGGGCACTAATGAATAATTTTTGGAATATAGTGGGGTTTGAATGTAAAAAAATAATAACCGTTAGAAATATTATTATTTTACTAATACTTCTGTTTTTTATATCTTTATCGGCAGTTGGTATTTTAATTGGTAACGTTTATGTTGACGGCGAGATATCAGACAGTAAATATAACAGTTTTATGATAGATAAGAATAACTCCTTAGCATTAGCAGGCAAGGTTCTTGACGAAGAACTGCTGGGGCAGGTTGTTTTGGCATACTCTAACTATCCTGCAGACTCCGGCATAGAGGAACAGCGGCAGGCATATCAAACATATATCAGACCATACCTTGATGTTCAGTCTATTATAACCGGGGTTTACGGTGTTTATGACTACACCGAAATTGGGGCGATAACAAACGAAGAGATAGAAAATTTTTACAGCTTGCGTGAAGAAGCCATTGCCAGATATATCGATTCTATACCGATTAACGAGAATTCAAAGGCAATGCTAACGAGCATGAGCAGTGAGATAGAAGCACCGATTGTTATGGGCTATGCCGACAGCTATATGTTATCCATGACAATGATGGATTCGAGTTCACTTTTGCTATCGTTTTTAATTGCATTTATCTTTGCCGGTCTTTTTTCGAGGGAGTATCAAACCGGCATTATCTCGCTTCAGCTAACCAGCAAAAACGGCAAAAAAACCTTGTTTGCCGCCAAGCTTTTTACCTTTATCTGCATTTCTTCGTTTATAATACTTTGCACTTTAGCGGTTAACTATATCAGCTGTATGGTAGCATACGGACCACAGGGCGCTAATACCGCTTTGCAAAATCATCTTATACACTCGCCATATCCATTTACCGTTTCTGAGGCGATGGTTATCGACTATATAGTTATTTTCTGTGCAAGTTTATTTTTTGGTGTGTTAATAGTTTGGCTTTCATCCCAAATAAAATCGCCCTTTATAGTGCTTGCAATAGGGATTACCGTTTTACTGATACCGATTTTTGTTCCTATACCGGAAACTCTACCCACCTTGTATAGATTAATGGGCCTTTTTCCTAGCAACGCATTTTTATATCTAAACAACTTTTCGGTTTTGGTGTATGAATTATTCTTTATATCCGCCCCACCATATATCTTTGTTCCGATTTTTCATGTTATCACTGCGGCGGTGCTGATATTTTTTAGCTACAGAATTTACAAAAAACATCAGGTGTTTTAATGTTAAAACAAACAACATCCGGAAAGGAATGGTTATGGGAATGAACAACTATTGGAGCTTGGTGGGCTTTGAATTTAAAAAGGTGTTTGTAAAAAGGTCGGTTTGGGTTGCGATTGCTTTGCTACTTGCAGCTACAATAATATCAACCTTTGCAACCGTTATCGGAAGGGTTGACCCAAGCGACCCTGAAAGCTTAACATACTATGAAGATATGCTTATGAGCAAGGAAAAAGAGCTTGCCTTATCCGGCACCGAGCTAAACGGCGAGCTGATTGCCGAGGCGGCACAGGCCTATGCAACCATCCCCGATAACGTTTATCCCTATACCGATAGTGATGAATATAAATCAAACGCGGCTTATTACAGCAAGGTATTCACAACGGTAGATTCTGCCTATACAAGTAGAAACGAACCCTTTGGATACAAAGAGTTCGGCGAACTTACCGACGAAAATGCCGATTTATTCTACAACAAACGTGAACAACAATATCGCCTAAACCTAGAAAATAATCCTCTCTTTACACAGGAAAACGTTGAGCGGGTGATGGCGATTGATAGCGAGGTTCAAAAGCCGATTATTCTGGAGTATGCAGGCGGTTATGATAGAAACATAAAGCTTTCAACCTCAAACGCCATAACCATAATGCTAACCCTCGCATTTATAGTATCATCAATTTTTTCTAACGAACACCAGATAAGAACCGACAGCCTAATATTAACCTCTAAAAACGGTAAACGGCAGACGGTTATGGCAAAATTTTTTGTTGCAGGTTTAACCTGCTTTATAATCGTTGCGGTAACCCTTGGGGTATCGTATCTCGGCTGTATGCTTGTTTTTGGGTTTGAAGGGGCAGGGGCTTCTATTCAAAACCTTATCACCCTGTTAACCTACAATTTTACCATGCTTGAGATTACGGTAATGCTCTTTATACTAACATTGCTTGCCGCTTTTATGATGACGGCAATATCACTATTCTTTTCTGCCGTTTGCAAAAAAAACAGTGTTGCTCTTATATTATCGGTGCTTATAATAATTTTAGAAATTTCCGGCATTGGTAGCTTTCTTGGAAAAATACAATTCTTTTTTCCAACCTCGATAGGCGCGTTTAACAACTTCTTTACACAGCTATCTTTTAATATACTCGGCATGGAGCTTTGGTTATACCAGGCAGGTGGGGTGGTTGCCGTTTTAATCGGCAGTATAATGTTATTCTTTAGCTATAAAAGCTTTACACGGCATCAGGTTGGCTAGCCAAACTCTTGTAAGGCGTGTCCAGACTATAAGGCTTTAGCTAGCTGTAGCTGTTATATCGTCATAATACCAGTCTACCAAAAGGTCGGTAACCATGCCGTAACTTTTTATACCCTCTTCCTGGCCATGACCCTCTAGATATCCGTTATAGATGGTATCTGCCACCTCGGATACAGGCCCTTTAAACTGCGCCCAGTATTCACTGTTATACTGTAAATCCGCTATCACATATGGGTGTAGGTTTTTAACCGTCTCCTCCCAGACCTCTCTATCTGCACCGTATAGTGCATTTGAAAGGTTGATAAATGCAAGCAGCTGGCCTGAATATTGATATGCCGAATTATCGGAATACTCGCAAGCGAGAATTGCAACAAAGTTGCAGTCCTGCTCCGGCATAATTCCACGTGCGTGGGCAAGCTCGTGCGCTATGGTAGAGGGGATAAGCGCCCCGGGCGTATCTATGTTAACGTTCGGCTCGCCGGTAAGGGCAAAGAAAAAACCTGTATAGTTTAGCTCGCTCATAAAGAATGAAAATGCCATCGGTTTTGCCGTTATATCCTCACCTTCAAGGAAAGGATAAACGCCCTCAAGGTTATCATATACTGTGTATCCTTCCTCCAATAGCTCATCAATCGGCTCGTTAAAAATTTCGTTTTCGTCGCGCTCTACCAGCTCTGCCGTCTTTGATAGTTTATCAACAAAAAGTTCGGTAACCGTAGCAAGCTGTTCTACGCTAATTGGCTGAGCACTTACCTCCATCCTTGATACCGGACTTTCACAGTAATATCCTACACCCCATAATATTGTTGTTCCATTTAAAACTATAAGTACCGTAGTTAACGCAGTTAAGGCACGGTTAGCTAAAATGTGCACCCTTTTTCCTTTGCACTTAATAATTAAATATATCGTCTGTGCCACAAAGAATATTACAATAGCACCGGCTATTATATAAATAGTCTCGGTAACAGAGAAGGGTACTATCCCAAAAACCCTGCCTGCAAGTCTACGGTAGGGATTTGCTATATTATTCTCAATAAAATTTGCTAACGGCGGCCTTTGTTTTGCATATTCTAAAAAAAACAGTATCCCAATTAATGCTACCGAAACCCAAACTCGAGCGGTTCTTAATATCTTCTTCATTAGCAACCCGTTTAAAAAATAAAAACAAAAAAGACATCACCGACCAAAATCGCAAAAGTAAGGTCGCATGATACCTTTATACAATTATAACGTTAAAGCAAAAAGAAAACAACCGACAAAATAGCACAAAATTCGCCAAAGTTTTTGTGCTATTTGCATAGCTCAGCCGTCTATACCAACGGTTTTTTAGCGATTACTCCCCCATTTCTTGGGTACTGTGGCATAGTAACCTTTATCTTTTGGTATACTAGCATTCTTCTAAATTCGCCTGCCGGTAGGGTATATGAAATATCCTCTCCGCCATCTGCACCAAGTATCCTAGCCGCCTTTAATCCCGAGGATAAATCCTCTGCCTCACCCTTCATGGCAACAAATCTTCCGCCAATTGAACACAGCGGTAAACAGTATTCCAGTAGGGTTGGCATAGAGGCTACCGCCCTTGCAGTAACAAGATTAAAATCTTCTCGAAGCTCGTTTTTGCCGCAAATTTCGGCACGATTGTTAACTATTCTTGCGTTAATATTCAGCTCTTTACAGGCATATTCTAAAAATTTGCACCTCTTTGTGGTTGGCTCTAATAGCGTTAGATCTATTTCCGGCTTTGCTATTGCCAAAACTATTCCCGGAAATCCTGCTCCGCTTCCTACATCACAAACAGAGCCGGCGGTAAATGGTTGTGCGGCTAAATTAAGGCAGTCGATAAAATGCTTATCTTCAATATCTTCAGGTTTAACAATAGCCGTTAAATTTACCATTTTATTATAGTCTACCAATAACTCTGCGTAATAATCAAGCTTGTTAATACAATCCTGATCTAATTTTAATATATTTTGTGCCTTTTCGGCTAATCTTTCCTTGTTAATCATAACGTTACCTTAATTCCTTCTGCTCTTAAAAAACACTCCGCCCGCTGCTCTCTCTATTGCCCCATTAAGTTCTAATTCGGTTATGGCAACTAAAACCGACGCTGTTGTTAATCCTGTATTATCTTTTTCTATTAATCGGGAATATATTTCTTCAAAACCTATCCCCGTTGTAGGTATATATTTAAATATTTTTAAGGCGAGCGGTGAATAATCCTCTACCTCCTCAATAGATTTTATTTTTCTTTTTATAGGCTTTAATCCGCAATCGTTAAGCATTGTTTTAACATTAACAATTGGAATTGCACCTTCATGAATAAGATGGTTCGTTCCTTCACCTAGAGGAGACAAAATATTTCCCGGTATTGCCAACAGTGTCCTATTAAGTTTTATTGCCACCCGTGCCGTTTCTAAGCTTCCACTTTTTTTTCTTGCTTCTGCCACAATAACTATGTCAGATAATGCCGCGATAATTCTGTTTCTAATTAGGTAAGCGCTTGAGTGAATAACACTTCCCGGCGCTATTTCACTAACCACTGCTCCGTTCCTTTCAATATATAGCTGCATTTCACGATTAACCGAAGGGTAATACACATCTAGCGAATTCCCCAGAACTGCTACCGTTGGCGTTTTTTCTGAAATGGCTGTGGCATGTCCAATACCGTCCAACCCTTCGGCAAGTCCAGATACTATAGTGGCTCCATTTTGTGTAAAAGTTTCAGCAATAAGCCTTGTTGCATCACTTGCATATTTTGAAGGAGTTCTGGTTCCAACAATTGCTACCCTAAAACCTTCGGATAAAAGTTTAACATCTCCTTTAATATAGATAACTACTGGCGGATTTGCAAGTTCTAATAATCTTTGAGGATAGTTAACATCTCTAATAGTTATAATTTGAATATTGTTTTTTTCGCACCGTTTAACAATATCATTAGCACTAGCCCTATTAACCTCGTTTATCAGCTGTTGTTGTGGTTTCGTTAAAAAAGCACAAAACTCCTCGGAATTTCGTGCATCATAAAGCCCCTCTATACCGAATTTTTCGATAATTGCGACTGCATTATTCGTTTTTCCACCGAGTATCTGTCCTAACCAAACATGGTTTAATATTGACACATCCTCACCGCCTTTATTGTTTCGCCGTCACCCTCAACTAATCCGGCAAAATCTTCTCCATCGTAAAGCCTTGCCATTCCATGAATGTCAGCAACCTTCTGTGTTAACCCATTTTTTATACGCTGAACCCTATAACTTTCAAGAGTAAGGCTTGGTAGCGTTGTAAAAAAGCTTTCTATAGACATAAATAGCTGTTTGGGATCGCTATGGCTTGCAATCTGTTCGAGTGTTACAGCGTCGTTAATAAAACAGCTACCACTTTGAATTCTACGAAGATTCGATAAGGTTGCAAGTGAATTACACCTTTTAGCAATATCTTCTGCAAGGGTTCTTATATAACTTCCCTCACTACAGCTTACCTCAACCGTTGCCACATTGTTACTATAACCTAATAGCTTTAAAGAATAAATAGTAACCCTGCGCGGTGGCACCTCTGCCTCCTTGCCGGCTCTTGCTAGCTTATATAGCGGTGTTCCGTTAATCTTAACCGCTGAATACATCGGGGGAGTTTGCGTTATCTCTCCAATAAAGCTTTCCATTGCTATACATAGCTTTTCTTTTGTGGGAATGCTTTCACAACTCTTTATAACTTCACCAGTAATATCACCGGTATCGGTTTGTATACCAAATGTTATATCTGCAATATAACCCTTATCTTTTAATGGTAGATAGCTAATAAACTTAGTTGTATTACCAAAAAAAATTGGAAGCACCCCTGTGGCCATGGGATCTAGCGTTCCGGAATGACCTACCTTTTTGGTTCCATAGATGCCGCGAAGCTTTGCTATAACATCAAATGACGTCCAGTCTGAAGGTTTATCTACAATAACTACACCGTTAACCAAACTCGTTAACTCCCTACATTCTCGGCAATACCAAGCTCTCGGCTTACCTCCTTTAATACAGCATCCATAACATTATCGATGCCACCAATTATTTCACAGCCGGCGGCACGTTTATGTCCACCACCACCGAGTCGTGCACAGATTTGGCTTGCATCTGCCTCTGGTGTTGAACGAACAGAAACTTTGTAAGCGCCTTCCTTTAGTTGGCGGAAAGTTATGCCCACTGCAACGCCCTCGATCATGCGGGGAATACCTGTAATGCCCTCAAGATCGGTCTCATCAACATCTAATCGCTCTATCTGTTCCTTTGTTATAATTATTGAGGCTACCCTCTCATAGAAATGATAGCGAAGTGATGCTAGTGCCTGCTTTTCAATCTCTATTCTACGACGACTTTTGCTCTCAAACAGCAGGTTGTTTAAAATTTTATAGTCGGCGCCATACTCCATAAGCCTTGCTGCAACTCTGTGAGTGTTAGGACTGGTATTCTCAAACTTAAAGCACCCGGTGTCGGTAGAAATACCGGTGTATAGACAGTTGGAAATAACCTGATCAAAAGGAACCTCCAGATGTTCAACGAGATCAAATATCATCTCGCAAGTCGCTGCTGCATCATCCCTTAACCAGAGATAATTTGCAAATCCGGTGTTGGAGGGATGGTGGTCAATTGCAAGGTCTATTCTGCGAGAATATGGAGCAATAAGCTCACCCAACAGCTGTTGACCGGCAACATCCACAGTAACTATATACTTTGGTGTAAAACTGCCACTAAATAGCTTTGGTTGCATGTATCCATACCGCTCATGAATAACATCATTGCAGATTACCTCGGAATTCTTTCCCAAAAAATTGAGTGCATGCATTAAAGCAAATCCAGAACCTAACGTGTCTCCATCTGGATTTTTATGGCAAATTATCAGTATATCGTCCTGTTCTAAAAGCTGCTGTGCGGCCTCTTTAAGCTCGATACGCTCACTCATTAAAAACTTTTCCTTTCGTGATACATTGTCCGTAGTGCCAACTATCTTAATTTTGGTTATAGAATAACCCTAGCTAATCATTTTGGCTGTTAATATCTGCCAATATATTGTTTATACGCTCTGCATATGCTGCGCCATCATCCTCTACAAATTTAAGCTGAGGCGATTTTCGTATCTTCATTCTTGATGAAAGCTCACTTCTTAAAAAGCCTGCAGCTCCTGCAAGTGCCTTTAAAGCTTCTTTCGTATCACTTCCCAAAACACTTACATATACCTTAGCATAGGCTAAGTCTTCGGTAACCTCAACCCTTGTTATGGTTATCAACCCATTTTGTATTCTAGGGTCTTTAAGCTGTCTACAAAGCTCGGTTAGCAATCTATGAACATCAACGTTAAGCCGTTCATGTTTAATTTTATTCATCTCGATATTCCTCCAGAACAAACGCCTCGAAGATATCTCCTTCCTTTATGTCTCCGAACTTCTGTAGTCCAATACCACACTCGTATCCGGTTGCTACCTCCTTCATGTCATCCTTAAAGCGGCGAAGGCTATCAATCTCATCCTCACAGATAACAATACCGTCACGAACCAAGCGAATCTTAGCACTTCTTGTAACCTTACCATCCAGAACATAACAGCCGGCAATTGTTCCAGCCGAAGAAATTTTATAAACCTGGCGCACCTCGATACGTCCAAGAATCTGTTCACGGAATTTCGGATCTAGCATACCCTTCATTGCAGATTTAACATCATCAATTGCATCATAAATCACGCGATAGGTACGTATTTCAACATCATCCTGTTCTGCCTCTAGCTTTGCAACGGGATCTGGTCTTACGTTAAATCCGATAATAATACCGCCTGATGCATTAGCAAGCATAACATCACTCTTGCTTACCGCTCCAACACCGGTATGAATAACACGAACTCTAACTTCTTCATTGGTTAGTTTTTCAAGACTCTGTTTAATAGCCTCAGCACTACCCTGAACGTCTGCCTTAACAATAACCGATAACTCTTTAACATCACCGCTAGCAATATGGCTAAACAGATTATCAAGTGTAACTTTTTGTATACTCTGCCACTGTTCCTGACGTTGGTTATGGCTACGTTGTTCGGCAAGTTCACGTGCTAAGCGCTCATCTTCAACCGCCTCAAATACATCGCCTGCAGCCGGAACTTCGGTAAGACCTGTAATTTCTACCGGTGTTGATGGTCCTGCTGTTTCCAACCTTCTTCCATCGGCATCGCTCATAACTCGAACACGTCCAACGGTTGTTCCCGCAATAATAATGTCACCCTTATTAAGAGTTCCGTTCTGAACTAGAATTGTTGCAATCGGGCCTTGTCCTTTATCAAGCTTTGCCTCAATAACCGTTCCCTTGGCTCGTCTTGAAGGGTTGGCCTTAAGCTCCTTCATCTCGGCAATTAGGTTAACAGTTTCTAGCAGGTTGTCTAACCCCTGTCCAGTCTTAGCCGAAACATCGCAGCAGATTACATCTCCGCCCCACTCTTCCGGAACAATTTCATGTTCGGTTAGTTCCTGACGAACCCTTGCAGGGTTAGCCTCCGGCTTATCTATTTTATTTACTGCAACAATTATAGAAACCCCAGCCGCCTTTGCGTGGTTAATGGCCTCAACCGTCTGAGGCATAATTCCATCATCTGCAGCAACAACAAGAATGGCAATATCGGTTACACTCGCACCCCTAGCCCTCATACTGGTAAAGGCTTCATGTCCCGGTGTATCCAGGAAGGTAATTGGGCTACCTGCATGTTCCACCTGATAAGCACCAATATGCTGAGTAATTCCGCCTGCCTCGCCCTCAGTAACTGTTGTTTTACGTATGGCATCTAATATACTTGTTTTACCATGGTCAACGTGTCCCATAACAACAACAATTGGGCATCTTGGCTCGGTATCAAGTGCTGAATCATCCTCTTCGGTAAATAATCTATCCTCAATAGTAAGGGTAACCTCATGGCTAACCTTAGCACCCAGTTCCTCTGCAACAATTGACGCTGTATCAAAGTCTACAACATCAGAAAGTGATGCCATAACGCCAAAGACCATTAATCTTTTTATTACTTCGCTTGCAGTAACCTTTAGGCGACTGGCAAGATCAGAAACAACAATTTCATCGGGTATCGATATCTTAAGCTGAGCACGACGAGCCTTCTCTAGCTGTATTCTCTGAAGTCTCTCGGCTTCGGTCTCTCTCTTTTTTGTTCCCTGTCCAGGCCTATTCTGTGGGCGATTTTTTGTAAATTTCTGTTTTGTTTGCTGATTGTTATCCCGCCTACGCTTGTTTCCTCCGCCACTCACGGTGCTCTTGCCTGCTATATCATCGTATCTGTCGGTAAATTTATCAAGGTTAACATCAACTGCACGGGTATCAATAGTAACGGTAGCCGCACTTTTACCTATAACTTCAATTATCGGCTCACGTCCTGTGGGAACAAGCTTTTCCATCTTAGGTTTTGGCTGATGAGGTTTTTTAGGTTTCTGTTTGCTATTTACAAGATTATTTTGTTCAGAATTTACCGGTTTTTCTACTGGAAGGTCAACTTTTTTCTCTTCCTTTTCAGCAGGCTTTTCCTGAACCGGTTCAACCTTAACCTCATTTACTTTAACTTCTTGCACCGGCTCTTCCATCTTAACCACAGGCTCCTCAGGCTTTTCGGTCTCAGTCTTAGCCGGAGCAGTTTTAGGCATAGATTTAACACGTCCGGCCCTAACATCTGCGGCGTGTTCTGATTCTATACGATTGGCATTGGCCGTCTTAACCTCTTTAAAGTAATCATCGAGATTTTCAACGGAATAGTCCATCGTTATTTTATCATATAGGGAATTAAGCTCTACCTCGTTCAGCTCCGCACCCGGTTTTTTAGGTGTCTGACCGCCGCAAAGTGTTGAAATAACCTTAACGGATAGTCCAAAATCCTTTGCAACATCTGTAACCTTTTGCTTAATTATCATACCCTTGCTCCTCTAAAGTTTTTAGTATCAACCCGGCAAAATTTTCGTCTGTAACGCCAAAAATTCCAACCGGCTTTTTAAACAGTGTGCCGAAATATTCCATATTATGACTTAATAGTCTAACCTCGGTTACCTGTTTCATTCTCTTCAACGTCTTTTCCGATATATCGGAACAGACAAACACCGTTGTTTTTGTTTTACCCTTAGCTGCTATACTAACAGCATCAAAACCTATAACCAACGCCCCTGCTCTTCTTGCTAACGAAAAAGCCGACAACAGCTTATCCAATTATATCTCCTTCTCGATTTCTCCTGCAAGAATATCATATATTTTTTCCTCAACAGGCCCTTTAAAAACCCTATTAAACCTTCGTGTTTTCTTTACCTTGTTAAGACATTCGATGTTCCTGCAGATATATGCACCGCGACCCGGAGCCTTTGAAGTTATATCAAAAACAATCTTGTTTTCAAACTTAACCAACCTTAACAGAGATGTTTTTTCAAAGCCGCCGTTACAACCCATGCAGTGGCGAATCGGTGTTTTTCCCGCCATTAGCTGTCCGATTTAATATCAATTGAATAGCCGGTTAGGTGCGCGGTTAGTCTTGCATTAAGGCCGCGATTACCAATTGCAAGTGAAAGCTGATCATCCGGAACTATTACACGACATGTGCGGCGCTCCTCGTCCAGAATTTCAACAGAAATTACCTCGGCAGGTGCTAGTGCTGCTGCGATAAATTCTGCCGGGTCATCGCTGTATTTAACAATATCAATTTTTTCGCCATGAAGTTCCTCAACGATTCCTATAACTCGCCCGCCTCGAGAACCGATACATGCTCCTACAGGATCAACATTTTCATTATCAGAATAAACTGCTATCTTAGTTCTCTGTCCGGCTTCACGGCTAATTGCTTTAATCTCAACCGTTCCGGATGAAATTTCGGGAACCTCGGTTAAAAACAATGCCTTAACAAGTCCGGCATCGGTACGACTAAGAAGTACTTTTGGGCCCTTTTCGGTTACAATAACATCCTGAACATACACGCGAATTAGATCGCCTTCGGTAAACTCTTCTCCCTCAAGTTGCTCGCTCTTAGGAAGCATTGCCTCGTTTTTACCGATATCAAGCGAGAGTGAACCACGGCGATGATCAACACGGGTAACTTCTGCGGTAACCAACTGGTGAAGATATGCCTGCATCTCAACAAACAGCTGGCTACGCTCAACCTCTTTGATACCCTGACGAAATACCTGTTTTGCGTTTGAAGCTGCAATTCTTCGAAAATCCTTTGTATCAAAAGGAACACTAAGAACATCGCCAATAACTGCATCTATCTTATAATTTTTCGCCGTCTCAACATCAATTTCAACCTCGGGGATTGCAACATCTTCAACAACCTCTTTAAGAATATTAACCGAAAATTCCTCGGTTTCGGGATCTATAACAACCTCGATACTATCCTCAGCAACGCCTGCATCCTTACGCACAGCAATGGTAAGAGCGTTTCTTATCTTCTCGATAAGATATTCACTTTTAATTCCCCGCTCACGTTCCATCATGTTAATGGCTTCAAAAATTTCGCTGTTCATCATCTTTTCTGTCCGTTCCTTTCCGCACCTTTTAATGTGGTTGTGCTATAACTCCATGACCACATCTTGCCTTTTTTTGCCAAAAGACAAATTTAATTTTTTTTTAAAATAAATTCAAATCATCATTTAGTTTTACAAATCGAACCTTGGCCGCTTCAAAGCGTCTCTCGTTTGTATTTTCGATAACAATTACATCTCCATCCATACCCACTAGCGTTCCGACATGTTCCTTGCTTGCATCTATAGCAGAATAGAGTGCCACGGTAACCTCACGACCTGCCATCATCTTATAATGCTCAGCGTTGTAAAGTTTGCGGCCTAACCCTGCAGAAGAAACCTCAAGATAATATGCCTCCGCAATTAGGTCGACCTCATCAAGTATTGGATCAATTGCACGGCTTACCGCCTCACAATCATCGATATCGACCGCACGCTCTCCATCAAGAAGTATTCGTAAAAAACGGTTAGGTCCTTCCTTTTCAAGGCGAACATCCCAAAGAAACAATCCTCGCTCATGAACAAAAGGTGTAACCAGTTCAGCTATCTTATCGGTTACCTTAGACATATTATTGGAGATCCTTTCGAATTGATATAATACTATAAAGTTTTTTCGTAACAAAAAAGTGAGACTTATATGCCCTCACTTTCATCGTCAACTATTCATTGATAAAAGTATATCATAGCTTTGCTTCAAATGCAAGCACTTTATGATTTTTCTTGCATTATTACTACAAAATCCATAATTTTGCAAACTAAACAAACTGCTTATTACCCATAATTTAACAGTTCCCATTATTTGCATCTGTTAATTCTATATCCTTACTATTTGTTTTAATTACCGATTTAATGTTTTAAGATAAATTAACACGGTTTTCACAAACTCAACCTTAAAATCTGGGGTTTTATACCCTGTTTTTGATAAAGTAATCGCCTCTTTTTGAACCTCATTTTCCTCCGTCATAGGACAAAGTCCACCTGCATAACAAAAAGAAAACATTATAAAACTGTTTATTTCCTCATCGCTTGATTGCCTATAAATAGATTTAAATGTAGTAGCTAAATTATATTGCTGCATAACCACATCTTTCTTAAACTGCGCCAAAGCAGCCACCGAAACATTTTTTTCAATAATGGAAAATAGAACAGTATACAAATGAATAAACTCCGGCTCCTCAATAAAGCTATCGGCTAATATTTCGGCTATACCCTCGTCTGTATTCTCACCCTTAGTTAGTTTACTGTTTAAACTTGAGGCGAAATTTTTAAGGTAAACTGCCGTTAATCTTAGCATAATTTCTTCTTTAGTTTTAAAGTATGAGTATATTGTTGGCCTTGTGAATTTAGTTCTCTCTGATATTTTGCTAAAGTTAACTTCTTCAAAGCCAAACTCTTGGTATATTGCCATTGCAGAATCAATAATCTCCTGCTCTCTTTGCTTAAACTGCTCTTCACTTCTCGCTCTTTTAAATCCCATAATATCACCAATTTTCAACTATAATATAAGTATAGCACATAATTTACTATTTGTAAATAATGTCTTGTAAATACTTGACAAGCTGTAAATAGTATGGTATCATAAAATAACAAACAGATTGTAAATAATAGTTGTGGTTTTAGTTATCGAAAGCGGGCTTTGTTTTTTTCATTAATATTGGCTGTAGTTTTGCTTATATATTTGAAAACGAACATAACAATAGAAAGGAAAGGCTTATATGGGTAAGGTTATATTAATTACAGGGGCAAGTGCAGGGTTTGGAAAACTTGCCGTAAAAGAACTGTTAAAACAGGGGCATATAGTTTATGCTGGGGCAAGACGATTAGAAAAAATGAAAGATTTAGAGAGTCTCGGTGCTAAAATTTATAAGATGGATGTTACATTAGATGATGATGTAAAAACGGTTATTGATGAACTAATAAAGCATGAGGGCAGGATAGATGTTCTTGTAAATAATGCAGGATATGGCGGCTACGGTATGGTTGAAGCCGTATCGCTTGAAGAGGCACAGCGACAGTTCGATGCTAATGTTTTTGGTCTTGCAAGAGTTACCAAAGCGGTTTTACCTCATATGAGGGGTAAAAAGAGCGGAACTATTATAAACATGTCTTCTGTAGTAGGCAAAATTTCTTCTCCGATGATTGGTTGGTATGGTGCTTCAAAGCACGCAGTGGAGGCATTGAGTGATGCGCTTCGATCTGAGGTAAAAGGTTATGGTATTAAGGTGGCCTTGATAGAGCCCGGAGCAATGGCAACAGAGTTTTTAGATGTAGCCTTAAAACAGATAAAGACGGTTGAGCATCCCGCTGAGTACCAAGAGAATGTAGATAACTTTATTGAGTCGTTTAAAGGCAATTACACCAATGCTCCGGGACCGGAAAAGGTTGTAAAAACTATTTTAAAGGCTGCTAATTCAAATAATCCAAAAGCTAGATATGCCGTTGGAAGCGACAGTAAATTAGCAATATTTATGAACTATATAATGCCTGCAAAGGCAATGGACAACATAATGAGAATGATGTTCAATATAAAGTAACTAGTTAGAAGGAGTATTTCAATGGAAGTTAAAATTTTAGAAGAAATATTAGGTAAAGCCGGAATCTACGGTGGTGCATTTGATAAGAAGACTGGAAAAATAGTGTATTTAAGCCCCTTGTTGCAGGAGTATTTTAGCGATGCAAAAATTGGTGATGATTATAAAACGGCAATCCCGGTGCATGGCTTATTCGGAAACGGTAAAACAAACATAAAGAGTTTAATGTTTGACCCTTGTGAAAATGGAATGTGGTATAATAACTTCACAACAAATATGACAACCAATGATGGTAAAGAAATAGTTTTAATCTATGCAATTCCAACAACAATGCCTCAGGATTTTCTAATTGTTAAAACAGAGGAGATATAGGCTAGTAAAACATAAACGGTATAAAATTGTATATATAGATAAACATTGCGTTTTTATTGTCTTAACCTTTAATCCTAAGAGTATATATTTTTAGATACACTCGGTTGATGTTATGTCTTTGGAAATTAGGGTTACCTGAAAAAATACTATAATAACAACCCGAATTAAAGGTTTCATTATTGCTATAGATTTTAGTAGTAGTTAAAAAATTTTCCAGTTAATATAGCAAAGTTACCGTTAATAACATAATTATCTTCTGTAAAATCCATCTTTTACTCATGGATAGATGGTTTTTATTAATATAAGTATTTAAAATAAATTTTACGTCAATAGGTAGGTGAAGGTATGCAATATAGAAAATTAACAAATAGCGGACATGATATTTCCTTGTTGGGATACGGCTGTATGCGGTTTCCAAGCAAAGGGGTTAATATTGATAAGGATGAAGCGATTAAACAGATGAAATATGCCTTTGATGAAGGTGTAAATTATTATGATACAGCCTACCCCTATCATGCCGGAAAAAGTGAAGTCGTTTTGGGCGAGTTTATAAAAAAATATAACATTAGAAACAAGGTTTATATTGCAGATAAGCTTCCCACATTTATGGTAAATAAAAAAGAGCAGATAGATAAATTTTTTAATACCCAGCTTAAAAGATTAAATACCCATTACATTGATTTTTACCTAATGCATACCTTAAGCAGTCTTTCCGATTGGGAAAAGTTGAAGACTTTTGGAATTATCGAATTTATTGACAGCAAGAAGGCTGATGGAATAATTCATAATATAGGATTTTCCTTTCATGGCAGGGCGGAGGAATTTATTAAGATATTGGAGGACTATAGCTGGGATTTTTGTCAGATTCAATACAATTATCTTGACACAAACTATCAAGCCGGGGAAAAAGGTTTGAAGCGAGCATATGAGCTTGGTATAGGCGTTGTGGTGATGGAGCCGTTAAGGGGAGGTGTACTTGCATCTAAGGCACCCGATAAAGTAAAGAAAATCTTGTCGGCTGATAGTGAAAATTTAAGTCCTGCTTACTGGGCACTACGATTTGTTATGAATCAAAAAGAGGTTTCCTGTGTATTAAGCGGTATGAACGAGCTTACTCATATAAAAGAGAACATAGATGTTGCAGATAAAACACATATTGGTAGTTTAACAGAAAGCCAACAAAAGGTTATAGAAGATATAACCCAGGTCTATGAGGACCTGATGAGGGTTCCCTGTACCGGTTGTAACTACTGTATGCCATGCCCATTTGGTGTTGATATTCCCGGTATCTTTAGTGATTATAACAGTAAATATTTCTTTGGTTCTTTAATGGATCGCTTTATGTACATCGGAAAAGCCATTGGTTTATTAGGTGGAAAAAAATCAGGCGCAAACCTTTGCACATCCTGTGGTAAATGCAAAAAGCATTGCCCACAAAATATTGATATCCCATATAAGCTAAAAGAGGCTCACAAAGAGCTTGACATTCCGTTTATCAGAGGTGTTCTCGCGGTAGGTACAAAATTTATTAAGCGGTAGAATGTTCTGTGTAATGATTAATAAAAATATATCAAAAAACTCCTGCCAAACATTTTAGGCAGGAGTTTTTTATAAGTTTCTTTTTTAGTGATTAATCTCTATTTTTTTGAAAGATCAAGCTGAAGATGTCTCGGCATACCGTTTACCATAACCGGTGCAATCTCGCCAAAGATTAATGGATTTGCATATTTTGCAAAGTCGTCGGTTACCATATTCTTATCAAGATCAATCCAGTCTAGCGGAATTGTACGCTCAACGTTCGCAATCTTAGAAACATCATAAAGATCGGTTACGCAGTGGTATGGGTCATCGTTTACACGCTTTAGAATTACCATGCAACCAGTATGTCCCTGAAGTGCAGCATGAACTGCGGCGGCACCAACCGAGAAAGCCTCGTCAACGTCGGTTAATGATGCAAAGTGGGCAGCACAACGCTGTAGCGATGAAAGCTCAACTGTTCGTGTTTTACAGCCGATTTCGCGGATAATCATCTGGCTTAGGAAGTCAGCGGTACCACCAAGCTGCTTATGACCGAATGCATCTGTTGTAGTCATATGGTCATCTTCCTGTTCAAACAGATATTTACCGTTTTTAGTTTTAACACCCTCTGAAACTGCTACAAGGATTGCCTTTTTAGTTTTTTGAATATTTTCAATCTTACTGATAAAGTTGTCAACATCAAAAACATTCTCAGGAAGGAATATCATATCAGGACCCGGGTTATCCTCGGCCTTTGCAAGAATAGTTGCAGCTGTAAGCCAACCGGCATTACGGCCCATAACCTCAACAACAGTAACCATTTTCTGGTCGTAAACAAGACCATCACGAACAAGCTCTTTTACGGTTGCACCAATATATTTTGCGGCGCTACCGAAACCTGGAGTATGGTCGGTAACTGCTAAATCGTTATCAATTGTTTTAGGAACACCTACAAAGCGGATTGGGCTACCAATTTTTTCACCGTATGCGGCAAGCTTTTTTGTGGTATCCATAGAGTCATTACCACCATTATAGAAGAAGAATCCGATGTTCATCTTTGCAAGAATTGCAAATAATTTTTCGTATACCTCCGGCTTATCCTCAACATCCGGTAGCTTGTAGCGGCAGGATCCGAGAAATGCCGATGGTGTACGCTTTAAAAGCTCAACATCAAGATCCGATTTTATCTGGGTAGAAAGGTCTACATAGCGCTCCTCAAGTAATCCCTGAATACCGTGTAGCATTCCGTAAACGGTTAAGCCGTTTTCGCGAGCAGTTTTGTAAACACCTGCAAGGCTGGAGTTAATAACCGATGAAGGTCCTCCAGACTGACCAATTATTACATTTCCTATCATTTTAATTCCTTTCGTTTATCTATTTAGATTTATTATAACATTAACCGATTATTTTTTCAATCGACTGATGTTTTTTCGATTATAAGACTGTTGTAATGCATAAAAAAGTTCTTTTATGTTGCATAATTTTAAAAAAGTTAATTAAGGCTATTCTATAGTTATGCAGATAGCAGAAAGATTGTCTGCGTTTCTGTCTAACCGAGGTAGTATTCTAAGCAACATAAACTCTAACCATCTACCGCTGTTTTCGGACTTAATATAATCAATATAAATCTCCTCCTCTAGCAGCCTCGACCAAAACCCATCACTGCACAATAAGAATCCATCCCCAGCCGATAATGAAAGTTTTCTTTTGGCAAGTGTTGGAGAGGTTCTTGGATTTCCGAGTGCCTGGGTTAGATGATTCCTATCTTCATCTGTATGAATATCATCAAAGCTAATCTCACCTGATAGGTATTTTTGATAACTGATGGAGTGATCGGCGGTAATTAGCGGTGAATCACTGCCTGAAAGATGATATATTCTGCTATCTCCGCAATGAGCAAGGTATGCTGTATCTCCATCTATATGCACCACCACTGCGGTTGTTCTCATATCGGCAAGACCGGGTTTATTCTGCTCGGCTTTAAGATCTTTAGCGGCATGCTCAAAAGCTCTTTTCATAGACCAGCTGCCCGGAACTGCCTTTTCAAGGCTATATCCTATCGTCTTGGTAACAACAGATGATGCAATGCTACCGTTTCCGTCGCTGCCACTACCGTCGCCCAAAACAAAAACTCCTCTGCCATCTTTTTCACCACAAAACAGACTATCTTCATTATAAAGACGTCCACCTATAAAGCTGTATTCATCAAACCTGATCTTCAACCAATACCTCTGTTATAACCGCTGTGTAGTTATCCTGCTTAGGATTTGCCTTGTGCTCAATAAGTCCACCAATGATATCCGCCACCCTATCAGGAGGATTTTTCATAATGACCGACATGGTCGAATCGTCTATCGACCGGCTTATTCCATCCGTACATATAATGATTTTATCCCCGTCTATAAGGGTATAAGGATAGAGGTTTCGGTCTATATCGAACAGCTCCTTAGATCCGATAAAGGCAGAAAGCATATGTTCATCACTTTGGCTGATAGGGGATAGGGTGCCCGGCTCACCATCCAGTATAGCGTTTCGCCTTATCAACATGTGATAGCTGTGTTCATGGTTTAACCTAAATATACGGTTATCCCTACATAGCAAAATCATACTATCGCCAACCGTAACCCAAAAAAGCTTATCTCCTACTATAACAATTGCGGCAAGGGTTGTGCCGGAATCGCCGAAATATCTATTATAAACAAAATCATTAATGGATATAACCAGCTCCTCTAACCTAACAGGAATCCCGGATATATCCGCTTCGCCCTTAAAAGCCTCGCAACCTTTTAGAACGCCGTCAACCGTTAGCTGCGATGCCTCTTTTCCGTATGAAAGACCGCCCATCCCATCTGCAACAGCAGCATAAAACAGACCTTCATGGTAAATACCGTCAGACCCGTGCATCATTCCGCAGGAATCCTGTTGAGAGGGACGTTTTCCCTGTCTACTTAGTTCTGCAGCCCTATATGTATAACTATTAACTTTCTTTTTAGATGAAAAAAGCCCCATCCTTCTCCGTCATTGACCTAATCGGTCACTAATTGTGTGCCTGTTCGCAGTATAGGCAACGATACTCTCTCTTCTCCTTGTTGGTAAGAATAAACACCTGTTCTAACTCCGGCTCGCTTGAGGTAATACAACGTGGATTTTTACAGGAGATAACCCCCTTTACCTCACCCGGTAAACCCAGATGCATCTTCTCATTCTTCTCGCCGTCTTTAATAATATTTATGGTTATATTTTCATCAAAGAATCCCAGAAGTTCGAGTTTTTTTCCTATCTCACCCTCAACCTTAATTATGTCCTTTCGGCCCATCTTTTTACTTTTAACATTTTGTATTATTGCAACGGTGTTGGGAAGTTTATTCAGCTGTAAATAATAATATATATCCATGCTGTTCCCGGCCTTAATATGATCGATAACAATGCCGTTATAGATGCTGTCTATCTGCATATCATCCTCCTATCTTATTTTTGTGTTTTTAAGCCTTAATACCCAGAATATCCAAAATTAACGCCATTCTTATATACTTTCCGTATAAAACCTGCTTAAAATAACAAGCTCGAGGGTCTTTATCCACCTCGGTAGCTATTTCGTTTACCCTAGGCAAGGGGTGAAGCACTATTAGATTGTCTGATGCAAGGGTCATTTTTTCGGCATCAAGGATGTAACTATCCTTTAATCTAAGATACTCCTCTTCGTTAAAAAATCTTTCCTTTTGTATCCTGGTCATATAAAGAACATCGAGCTCATTTATACAATTGTCCAACGAGGTGTACTGTTTATACTCATGGCCACCTGCTTTAATGTCGTCCTTAACATATCTCGGTAGCTTTAGTTCCTCGGGAGAACACAGCACAAAATCTATATCACTATATCTCGTCATGGCTCTGATTAATGAGTGAACAGTACGTCCGAACTTTAAATCGCCACAAAGACCAAGCTTTAAGCCGGAAAGTTTTCCACAAAGTTTATGTATAGTTAAAAGATCGGTGAGTGTTTGGGTTGGATGCTGGTGTCCGCCGTCTCCGGCATTAACTATCGGCACGCTCGAGCTCTGAGTCGCTACCAATGCCGAGCCTTCCTTTGGGTGTCGCATTGCAATTATGTCGGCATAACAACTAACTGTTTTAATGGTATCGCTAACCGATTCACCCTTGGTTGCAGAGGAACTTTCTGAACCGGCAAAGCCTAAAACACCCCCTCCAAGTTCCATCATAGCAGCCTCAAAGGATAGTCTGGTTCGTGTAGATGGCTCAAAAAACAGCGTGGCAAGTTTTTTTCCTTTACATTTCTCGCTATACCTTTCAGGGTTGTCCATTATATCCTCGGCAACCTTAATAAGCTCTGCTATTTTCTCTACAGTTAAATCGGTAGGGTCAATCAGATGTTGCATTTTCAAATCCATTCCTTTCCCAAAGTTTTTTCTTTTTTAACCGTCGTGCATATATTGTTTTTAGTCAACTTCTCGGTTAATTGTTTAAGTTTAAAGATATTGACCGAAATGGTCGATTTAGGCAATAAATTCTGCAACACATCTTTTATAAGCCGCAAGTGGATCCTTAGCTCCGGTAACGGCTCTGCCAACCACGATATAATCACAGCCCATATTTGCCGCTCTATCCGGCGTAGCTATTCTAACCTGGTCGCCAACCTCGCCATCGGCAAATCTAATTCCTGGAGTAACGGTGATAAAATCGTTACCACAAACCGACTTAACTGTTGCCGCCTCTAACGGCGAACAAACTACTCCATTAAGGCCTGCCTTTTTGGCGTTTAGTGCATAGTGGCTAACCACCTCAACCATAGGCTTACCGATTAACAAATCGTCCTTCATTCGTCGTTCGCTTGTGCTGGTTAGTTGTGTAACTGCAATTACCTTAGGTGGTTCTTTAGCCTCTTTTGCACCATCCATAGCGGCAATCATCATCTCAACCGTTCCGCTAGCATGAACATTAACTATATCTGCACCAAGCTCTGCCACCACCTTCATTGCTGATTTTACGGTGTTTGGGATATCGTGTAGCTTTAGGTCTAAAAATACCTTGTGTCCATCTGCCTTAAGCTTTTTAACAATGTTTGGGCCGGCTCCGTAAAACAGCTCCATTCCCACCTTTAAAAAAAGCTGTTGCTGTGGCATTAACTTTAAAAAATCATACAGAGCATCCTCGTTTGGAAAATCACAGGCTATTATTACCTCTCGTTGCATATCGTCCTCCCTATCACCTTGTTTATATCGTCAAATCCTATCTCAGCCAATACTGCCGGCAATCCTGAAATAATTTCGGCAAAAATATTGGGATTTACCAGATGCGCCGCACCAATCTGAACGGCGGTAGCTCCGGCCGACATCATCTCAATAACCTTTTCAGGACTATCCACCCCGCCTATTCCGATTATAGGAAGATTAACGGTTGACGCTACCTCGTAAACCATCCTAACCGCAAGCGGAAAAATTGCAGGACCGGAAAGTCCACCCGTCTTATTGGCAAGAATATGCTTTCCTGTTCGGTAATCAATTCGCATACCGAGAAGTGTATTTATTAATGATAGCCCATCTGCTCCTGCTGATTCGCAGGCTGTGGCTATTGCAGATATACTTGCAACATTTGGAGACAGTTTAACGTAAAGTGGCTTTTTTGTAGCTTTTCTTACCGCTTCGGTCGCTCTACCTGCCTGATCAGGATCTGCTCCAAAGGCAAGACCTCCTTTATGTACGTTAGGACAACTTATATTAAGCTCAATTATTCCTATCTGCTCAATCTTGTCAAACTCGGTGGCGAGGGCTACAAATTCCTCTATCGAAAAACCGGAAATATTTGCAATCACCGGCTTTTTATATTCGGCAAACAGCCTTGGAAGTTCTTCGTTTAAAACTGCATCCAGACCGGGATTTTGAAGCCCTACACTGTTAAGCATACCGGCGTCAGTTTCAGCTATTCTGGGTGTTGGGTTACCGAAACGTGGCTCTACCGTGGTTCCTTTAAAAGATAGGCTTCCCAGTATATTCAGATCCATAATATCGGAAAATTCGTATCCATAACCTATCACCCCCGAGGCGGCAATAATAGGATTACTTAGCTGAACCCCCGAGAGGTTAACCGAGATATTCATGTTTTACCTCCAGATTATATTAATAACTCGCCTTTATTAAAAACAGGCCCTTCTTTACATATTCTCGCATACCCGCTATTTTCGGTTTTACAGCTACAACCCATACATCCGCCGAAACCGCAACCCATTCTCTCTTCATAAGATAGTTGTCCCTCTACCTTTAGTGTAGATAATGCCTTTAACATCGGCATCGGGCCGCAGGCATAAAAATAATCGTAATCAAGCTCTTTGACCACATCGGTCACAAAGCCTTTATGACCATAGCTACCGTCCTCGGTGGCTATATAAATCTTACTAGCATATTTAGTTAAATCCTGCTCTAAAAAAACATCGCTCTTGGAGCGAAAGCCGAGAACTACTGTCGGTTTAATACCTTTTTGACTTAATGTTTTTGCTAATAAAAGCATGGGAGGAGCGCCTACACCGCCGCCGATAAGTATCGGTTTTTGGTGTTCGGTTATGTTAAATCCGTTTCCGAGACCGCATAGGATTTTAAGCTCCTGTCCCGGACTTAGCTCAGATAAATTTTTAGTGCCGGAACCCACCACCTTATATATAAGGGTGAGTATATCGTTATGAACATCTGCAACCGAGATAGGACGGCGCAAAAAAAGGTTTGACAACTTAATGTTAACAAACTGTCCTGCAACTATCTCACCAGGGCTTCCCTTTAGCCTCATTAATAAAACATTATTAGCTATTGTTTTATTTTCTATAATGGTAAAAATTCCGTCTTTCATTATAAATCTCCTTGTTTTACCATATCTTTGCAGTGGGTATAAAGAACCTTTCCATAAACCTCCCACCCGTCAAATGGAGTTGCCCTCCCCTTTGATTTAAAGGAGTTGGGTTTAATTATATAACTTTTGTTAAGGTTAACTATACAAAAATCAGCCAAAGCTCCATCATGTATGCCAAAATCAATATTAAAAACTTTTCGTGGTTGTATCGACATTATTTCGACCAATTTGGTCAATGAAATAATTCCTGTCTTTACTAGCCCGGTATACAGCGTTGCAAATGAGGTTTCAAGGCCAACAATTCCAAAAGCACTGCCTCTGAGCCCTTTTGATTTTTCCTCTTCACTATGTGGTGCATGGTCGGTTGCAATAGCATCTATAGTTCCATCACAGATTCCTTTAATGAGTGCATCTCGGTCTACAGCCGAGCGAATTGGCGGATTCATCTTAAAGCGACCTTCATCCTTAATATCCATATCAGTCATTAATAAATAGTGCGGTGCTGTTTCGGCAGTAACCTTAACACCATCTGCCTTACCTTTACGAATTAACTCAACACTCTCGGCAGTGGATATATGGCAGAGGTGCAAAGCTGCACCGGTTTTTTTTGCCAATCTAATATCCCTCTCAACCATAAGATATTCGCTTTCGGATGATATTCCGGGAATATTGTTTTTCTTTGCAAACTCGCCTTCATGAATAACCCCGGTATCGCCGGGATTGCCTACCTCACAGTGAGCGACCAATGGTCTTTGAAGAGATTTTGCAGTATTTAATGAACTTAGCATCATTTCTTCGCTCTGAACACCCTTTCCATCGTCTGAAAAGCCGATGCAAAACGGTGCAATAGCTGCAAGATCCGCCATCTCTTCACCCTGTTGGCCTTTTGTTATAGCACCGTAGGGCAAAACATTGCAAAGTGCGGTTTTCTCAATTATATCGGTTAGCTTCTTTATATTTATAGCACTGTCCGGCACAGGTTTTAGGTTTGGCATACAGCAAAGCAGGGTAAACCCACCGGCAAGGCCTGCTGCCGTTCCGGTTGCAATTGTTTCTTTATGCTCAAATCCCGGTTCACGAAGATGAACATGGATATCGGCAAATCCCGGCATAATATGTAATCCACTACAGTCGATTATCTTAGCATCATGCGGTGGATTATCACAAAGATAGCTTTTGTTATCCTTTAAAAGCAGATTGCCTTTTATAAATTTACCGTCGATAAAAATTTCTGCATCTGCAAAAACTACATTGCCAGCCTTGCTAAACTTATCGGCATAATCTTTAAAAAAAGCATCAACGCCATTGCTATTCGCAATGCCTTGACGCTTTTCTAAATTCTCAACAGCAACAGAATCGCTAAAATGCCCGCCATTGTTAGAAGTATTAACATCTTTAGGTTGCATGTTAATAGTCAATTTCCCATATTCTCCGTAGATTTTCCTTGTAAACTTCTATATATTATATAAGAAATTGCTATTTTTGTCAAGCAAAACGAGCCCTATGTTAATGTAGGTCTTGTTTATTTTTAATCTTAATCCTTCAGATGATATTTAGTAACAACCACCGAACCGTATCGGTAGGTTTTGTGTAATGTTAGTTCTTCTATCTCTTTACAAAATCCGCTTGTAGATTCAATTAAGATTTTTCCACCGGTTTTCATTATTTTTGGCAGCTGTTCTGTTAAATCATATAACTTTTTTTCTTCATAGGGGGGATCAAAAAAAATTATATCAAAACTATCTTTAAATCTTTCCTGTTCTAAAAAGTATTTTGCATCTATCTGTAATACCTCTGCTTTTTCCTCAAAATCTGTAATCCTTAAATTGTTTTTTATTATCCTACAAGCCTCTCGATTATTTTCAACAAAAACGCAGTGCTTAGCTCCTCTTGATAAAGCCTCCATTCCAAGGGCACCACTACCGGCACAGAGATCTAAACAGCATACATCGCCATCTAAAAGATCAAAATGGATAGAGGAAAACATTCCCTCTTTTACCCTTGATAAGGTTGGCCTTGCGCTTGCCGGCATTTCAATATCCATATTTCTTGCAGTTCCGGCTATTATCTTAACGCTTTTGTTTCCACCCATTATTAATCTTCCTCTTGAGTCTCTTCTATTATTTCGTCATCAACCTCATCAATAATATCATCGTCGGGCTCATCAACAACAATTTCCACTGCATCTTCCGGCAGAACTTCATCAGGTTTAGCCAAATTCTCACTGTCTTCACTGCGTTCAGTTCTTGCAATGGTAACAACCTTATCACCCTCGCCAAGCTTCATAACCCTAACACCGCCACCATATCTGCTTTGGCAGGTGATATCAGATACATGCATACGGATAATAATTCCGCTCTCGCTGATAATTATAACATCGTCTCCCTCGGCAACTGCCTTAATTCCGGCAACCATATCACGACTGTAGTTCTTAATTCCTTTACCGCCACGTCTTGTTGTTCGATAACCTTCAAAGCTACTGCGACGACCCTTTCCGCCTTCCGAAACGGTTAACAGAAGTTCTCCTTCCTTAATCGGAACAACTCCTACTACCCTATCGCCATCAGCAAGTCTAATAGCACGTACTCCTCTTGCTGTTCTACCGAGTGATCTTGCATCTTTTTCTACAAATCTTACCGACATACCACGATGTGTTCCGATTAAGATTTCATCCTCACCGCTGGTTATTCCGGCAAAGGCAAGCTTATCGCCTTCGTTAAGATTTATTGCCCGAAGTCCATTTTTACGTATATTTTTAAACAACTCCATTGGGGTTCTTTTTATTATTCCGCGTTCGGTTACAAATGTTAAGAAACCTTCTCCCTCTGAATCCCTACTAACGGTTAACATTGATGAAATTTTTTCACCCTGCTCTAACGGAAGAATATTAATAATGTTAGTTCCTCTTGCATTTCTTCCACTCTCCGGAACCTGATATCCTTTAATTCTGTGAACAACACCATTATCAGTAATAAACAGAATGTAGTCGTGGCTTCCGGCAATAAACATTTCCTGAACAAAGTCCTCATCTCTGCGGTTCATTCCTGAAACTCCGCGTCCTCCACGTTTTTGATGTTCAAAAACATCAACCGCCTGGCGCTTAATATATCCAAAATGAGTATATGTTATTAATCCATCCTCAACCGGAATAAGATCCTCAATATCAAGTTCACCTGAAATTGCGGCAATTTCGGTTTTACGCTCATCCTTATAGTGCTTACGTATCTCTGCAAGCTCCTCTTTTATTATTGCAACCACTCTATAATCATTTGCTAATATGTCCTCGTAATCGGCAATTTTTATCTTTATCTCATTTAGTTCACTTTCAATTTTTTCACGCTCAAGACCTGAAAGCTGTCCTAGCTGCATTGAAACTATTGCATTACTCTGAATTTCATCTATGCCAAAACGCTCACAAAGATTTTCTTTCGATTCATTTCGGTTTTTACTTGCACGAATAATAGCAATAACCTCGTCGATATTATCCTGAGCAATTTTAAGGCCTTCTAAAATATGTGCTCTCTCTTTAGCCTTACGAAGTTCGAAAATGGTTCGACGAGTTATTATTTCACGCTGAAAATCAAGAAATTCCCTTAACATTTCATGTAGGTTCATAACCTTAGGCACACCGTCAGAAAGTGCAAGCATAATAACGCCTACTGTGTCCTGTAGTTGAGTATAACGGTAAAGCTGATTTAAAATTAGCTGTGGATTTGCATCTCTTTTAAGCTCGATGACTATTCTCATGCCTTCGCGGTTAGACTCATCCCATAGGTCAGAAATACCTTCTATTCGCTTTTCCTTAACTAGATCGGCAATGTTTATCTGCAGCTTTGCCTTATTAACCATATAGGGTATTTCGGTTACAATAAGGCTAACCTTACCGTTTTTACCCTCTTCTATACTAACTCGACCACGAAGAATAATTTTTCCTCTTCCGGTTGCATAGGCAGAACGAATACCACTTCTACCCATAATTATGCCACCAGTAGGGAAGTCGGGACCTGAAATATAATCCATTAATTCAGGTAGCTCAGCATCATCGTTTTCTAACAAAAACAATGCCCCATCGATAACCTCTCCCATGTTATGAGGAGGTATATTTGTAGCCATACCAACAGCAATACCGGTAGATCCATTTGCAAGAAGATTAGGTGTTCTGGCAGGTAAAACCGTAGGTTCTTTTGTTGAATCATTATAGTTTAGGGTAAAATCTACCGTTTCTTTTTCAAGACCTTCTAATAGATAATCTGAACTACGGCTCATTCTTGCCTCGGTATACCTATATGCAGCAGGAGGGTCACCATCTATTGAACCAAAGTTTCCCTGCCCCTCGATAAGCGGATATCTTAATGAAAAATCCTGTGCCATACGTACGAGAGCATCATAAACTGAAGAGTCACCATGAGGATGATATGAACCTAGCACAGCACCAACCGTTTCAGCTGATTTTCTAAATGGTTTAGAGTGTTCCAGCCCTTTTTCCCACATTGTATAGAGAATTCGGCGGTGAACCGGTTTTAAACCGTCGCGAACATCCGGCAATGCACGGCTTACAATAACCGACATGGAATAATCAATAAACGATTTTTCCATCTCCTTTTCTATATCTCGGACTATAATCTTTGTCTTGTTATCTTCCATTATGCTCTCTTTCGTTTTAATTTTCTTTCAAGCTATATATCTAGGTTTGTAACATATCTTGCGTTCTGTTCTATAAACTCTTTTCGAGGTTCAACCTTATCACCCATAAGGATAGTAAATGTTTCGTCGGCCGATTCGGCATCCTCTAACTCGATTCTAATAATCATACGATTTTCCGGATTCATTGTAGTTTCCCAAAGCTGTTCGGGATTCATCTCACCAAGACCCTTATAACGGTCGATTCTGGGACTTCCCATTTCCTTAATAATCTCATCACGCTCTATATCGTTATATGCATATCTTATATCCTTGCCTTTAGTTAGTTTATAAAGAGGCGGCATAGCAATATAAATATGTCCTGCATCGATAAGAGGGCGCATAAAACGGAAAAAGAATGTTAATAAAAGTGTTCTAATATGGCTTCCATCAACATCGGCATCGGCCATTATAAAAATTTTATTATAGCGTAGCTTGGTAAGATCCATTTCATCGCCGATACCACAGCCAAGGGCGGTTACAACCGGCATTAATTTTTCATTTCCGTAAACCTTATCTAATCTTGCTTTTTCAACATTTAACATCTTACCCCAAAGTGGTAAAATTGCCTGATAAAGGCTGTCTCTTCCCTCCTTAGCGCTACCACCTGCCGAGTCACCCTCAACAATATATAGTTCGGTTCTTGCATTATCTTTTTCCCTACAATCGGCAAGTTTACCCGGCATACGTTGATTTTCAAGGGCACTTTTACGGCGAACAAGCTCTCTTGCCTTTTTAGCCGCTTCTCTTGCACGTGCTGCCGATAATGCCTTTTCGTAGATAGCCTTGGCAACAGCCGGATTTTCTTCAAAAAATACACTCAATTTATCAAAAACAAGGTTTTCAACAAGACCTCTAATCTCGGTATTACCGAGTTTTGCCTTGGTTTGTCCCTCAAACTGCGCTTCCTGAAGCTTAACACTTATAATTGCAGTTATACCTTCACGAACATCGTTACCCTGAAGATTTTCTTCCTTGTCCTTGATAAAACCCTTTTTTCTTCCAAAATCGTTAAATATTCTTGTTATGGCATTCTTAAAACCCTGCTCATGCGTACCACCGTCAGGCGTATTAATATTATTAGCAAAGGATAAAATATGCTCGTTATAGCTATCGTTATACTGCAGAGCTATCTCTGCCTGTGAGCCGTTTGCCTCGGCAAAAAGATGAATAACCTCGGGGTGTAGAACTGAAAGCTGTCTACGTTTATGAATATGTTCTACAAAGCTACTTATACCACCCTCATAACATAGATTTTTTTCTATCTTTTCCTCGCCGCGCTCATCGCTTATAGTAATATTTAATCCTGCGTTAAGAAATGCCTGCTCACGAAGTCTTTTTAACAGAATTTCATACTCATATTCAACCGTTTCAAACATTTCACTATCGGCTTTAAACTGAACAAGAGTTCCTCTTTTTCCGTCAGCATCACCAACACGCTCAAGAGGTCCTGTTTCTTTACCTCTTAAAAACTTTTGTT
>CAYJBH010000029.1:0-35743 GCA_964368625.1 uncultured Oscillospiraceae bacterium | reverse complement strand
GCCGATGAAGTAGCCGGCACTAAAAAATATTTAAGATTGGCAGAGATGGCAACAGCAGAGAATGAAGCCGATAACGCAACGGTTTTTACAACGCTTGCACATCAAGAGGCAACCCACGCCGATATGATAAATAGCCTTTATAGTAAGGCACAGTTTACCCACGGCACAGCAGAACAGCAGCAAAGGTGGATGCAAGAATATAACGATGTTATAGCGATGCATAAAATGAATTTAAAAAAACTCGAGAGCTCTCCTGCTAAAAACGTGGCACCTAAACACCATACGGAAATACCAAGTGCAATACTTGACCACAACAAGCTAATGGTCACCGATGTTAGCCACCGTATGCAGGGAAAAGATGCGCACAAAGCCGTTAACTGTATGCTTAGATATATAGACAAAACAAAAAACTATGATGCCCACCAGTATAACAGTTTGATACATGAGCTGGGCAATGAGTAGTACGTAATTTTTACGTAAGTACATAGCGTTATTTGATGGCATTTAGAGTAGCGCAGAGTAATTGGAAAATATTAAAAACCCCAGTGCACAGGCTGTTTTAGGCTGTGTTACTGGGGTTTTTGATTGGTGGAGGCGACGGGAATTGAACCCGTGTCCGAAAAGTGATTCATATTAGTATCTCCGGGTGCAGTTTGTGTTTTTGGCATTGCTGCCGTTTTCCTTGTTTCGGGTACGCAAACAAACCCTGAAAGTCGGTAGCTTCATTAATACATCGGACGGCTCAAAGCTTTGCCGGCAGACGTTCACCGCTAATCGACGCCCGGTTCCTATCCAGCGGTCTGATAGGGCGGACGGCTGCCTAAATTAGGCAGCTACTGCTAATTTATTATTGTTAGCTATTTTTTTTGCCGCTTTTAAAGTGGGCTCGGCACCACTACCCGCTGCTCTTACTTCACACTCCCCGTCGAAGCCTTTACGCCCCCATGTTTAGTTTTTAACCTCCTACTAGGAAATCGAAAACATTCTCTCCGGTGGATGTTGTTTTTTTGTACAGCTCGGTATAGCCGCAGTTTGTGCAACTTACCGTCTGGAATTTTTTATTCTGTATATCAAAAGCCTTAGCGAAACCGCCTCCGGTTGCCTGGAATTGATCCGTCTCATAACTTGTGCCGTTGCATTTTACACATTGATATGCCATTATCTGCTCCTCTCCTTCATAGCTCTGTCGATATCTCGCTCAGCATCCCGTTTAGCCATGGTTGCTCTTTTATCGTATAGCTTTTTGCCTTTGCAAACTCCAAGTTCCAATTTAACCCTGCTGTTTTTAAAATAAAGGGAAAGCGGTATTAGGGTTAATCCTTCAAGCTTTACCCGTTGGGCTAGATTTCTAATTTCCTTTTTATGCATTAAAAGTTTTCTAACACGAAAAGGATCTTTGTTGAAAATATTTCCTTTTTCGTAAGGGCTAATATGCATAGCATTAACAAATAATTCGCCGTCTCTTGCCTCAACCCAGGCTTCCTTCATGCTTACCGTTCCGGCTCGAATGCTTTTTACCTCTGTTCCGCAAAGCTCGATACCAGCCTCAAACCTATCCACAACAAAATAATCGTGAAAAGCTTTTCGGTTTGCAGCTATTTGTTTCGTGCCTGCCATCTCTATTCCTATAGTATTTTCCTTACAATATATATTGTACATAATTTATTGTGTTTTGTAAAGTGAAAAATTATTTCAAATTTTTTACAGTCCATTTCAAATTCTCTGATTGGTGAAATATAAATATTTGCAAGCACTTGATTTTGGTTTTTAATAAATGGTATAATTTTTATAACAAAACTGCTCGGAGATTTAAGATGGAAAGCACAAATAGAGCGATTAGTCTTTTTAGATATATAGCTGAGCTATACGCTCAACGTTACCGTGTTATCACCGATGTTTATCGTCAGCAATGGGTTAGAGTTATATCGGATATAAAGGCAGATGAAAATGTAACTGTAAACTATATGGACAGGGTTGAAGAGGATGATGAATCGATTGAAAATCCTGTGTTGCTTCAGCTGCGAAAACCTGATTTTGAAAAGGCTCCTAAACTGCCAAATCAGCTTATTGGTTTTGTTAAGGATGGATACGATAAATACAACCATCCATTGGAGATAATTGAGGGAATTCGTGAGTTGTTTCTAGAAAATGAGGTGAAGGTAACCTCATTTAACAGCTATAAACTGTTGCGTGATGAATGGGTTTTACGGCAAAACTCGATTGATGAAACACGAAGAATGTTTGATGACCTTTATCTTAGATACATAGAGTTGGATAGGGATTCTGAGAGTATAGAACTTATGGTGGGTCAGGGTCTTGTTAGCTGTGATGCCGGTAACACCGAAAGGGTTTTGCACCCGGTTTTACTTAAGAAGGTTGCAATAAAATTCGATGCGCTTAACAATGTGATTACCATTGTAGACATCGACAGCGAACCCGAGTTATACACCTCGTTACTACAGGGAATAGATTTCATTAACCATGCAGAAATTAAACGGTTAAAGGAACTGCTTTTGCAGGAATATTATCATCCTCTCGACCGTAACGAAACACCCAACTTTTTAAAGGAATTGGCCCATTCATTACATTCTAATAGTAGTTATATTGCATCTGTAGGGCAACAAACAGCTCCGGACGACAGGCTTGTTGTTTATAATAGCCCTATGTTTTTTATTCGCAAAAGAACCGCAGGAGTTACCAAGGCGATTGAGGATATAATTGAACAGCTGGAGGAGCGCGGAGATATATCGCCGCCGTTGCTTAACCTAATAGGAGAAAATGTTTCGCCATTTGAAGAGGAGGCGCAAAGTAGCGATATCAACGAAGCACTTGCCGCTATAAGCGGAGAGGATAGAGATATTCTTCTTACGAAGGAGGCAAACCGGGAACAGCTGTTGATAGCAAAGAGGATAGAACGTTATAACGCTGTGTTGGTTCAGGGACCACCCGGAACAGGCAAAACTCACACAATTGCCAACCTGTTGGGTCACTTTTTATCGCAGGGGAAAAATGTTCTGGTAACTAGCCATACAAAGAAGGCGTTATCGGTGGTTAAGGATAAGGTTGTTCCGGAGTTGCAAAATCTATGTGTTAGCCTAATTGAGGACAACAACAAGGACATGGAGCGCTCGATTGATGGCATTACCGAATATCTCTCATCTCATTCTTCGGTGGAACTTGCAAAGGAGATTGAGACGTTAAGGGAATCACGGCTAAAGATTATGGCAGAACTTAACGAAATTCGTAAAAGCATATATGGCATAAAAAACAAGGAATATAGTAGTTTTAGCTATGAAGGGAAAATATATAGTCCATCCGGGGCGGCGAAATATGTTTTTGAAAATAAAGAGAAGTTGGCGTATTTGCCGGGTAGGGTTGCTGCCAGAAAAAGTTTTCCTCTGAGTGATGAAGACTTGGCGTTGCTGTATAGGCTTAACGAGCTGTTAACCCCGCACGAAGAGGAGGAATTAAGGAGTTTACTACCTTCTCCTGATTGTCTGCTTAAACCCGATGAGTTTAAAAACTTGGTGTTTGAGATGGAGAGGATTATTGCCGACACAATGGCTGAGAGGGTTGTAGTTGACCTTGAAAACCGGTGTGCCTATCTTGAAGAAATGCCGTTGGTAGGGCAGTATGATGCCGATAAGATTGAGAAACTGCTATCATATCTAAAACAGACCGATCCCAATATCGACAGCCTTGAAAGTTGGTGTAGCTATGCTATTTTGGATGGCAAGAAAGCCGGCGGTTTTAAGTCTGTGTGGGAAACCTTGATAGGTAGAATTGAGCAATGTTGTAGCTTTGCAGGAGAAAATGCAGTGCTGCTTCTCGGTAACAGGTTAGAGGGTAATATATTAAAAACCGAGCAGACAATAGAAACCTTGTCCGAGATGAGGGAGTATATAGCTAAAGGAAAAAAACTAAATAGTTTTGGATTTTTAAAGCCAAAGGAGTGGATGCAGATCTATGAGAATGTGAGGGTGAATGGTTGTACCATTGAAACAGTAGAACATTGCGATATAGCAGCCGGAATTTGTCGACTTGCAGTATACCGCGATGAGATTGCAAAGCTGTGGTTTGAGCTTATAGAAAAACGAGGCGGCTTAAGTTTTTCTCAGTTTGGCGATGAACCGGAACAGGTTGCAATAAGTCATGTAGAAAGAATTAGAAACTGTATAAACTGGTATGGTAATGTATATCCACAGCTTGATTCGATGATTGATGCCGCTACAATTAATAGGACGGTTTTAAAACATGGAGAGGTTTACTCAACACCTCTCGACGAGATAAATGATCTCGTTGATGTAATGTATATAAGCCTTCCTAAATATCTGAATATTGCTGTTAATGTATATGAAGATGTAGCTGCAATATCCGAAAGACTATCAGATACGGCTGCATACCTTAACGCCAAAAATTCTAAAATTTGCCAAAATATGGCGGCGGCTGTTAAGCTAAAGGATATAGCAGCATACACTCACGATTTTGGATTGTTGGTTGAGCTATATAAAAAACAAGGCTACATAGCCGAAAAACAGAGGATACTATCGATATTAGAAAAGTTTGCACCGGAGCTTTCTCAGCTTATTGCCGAACGTATCGGGGTGCATGGGTATAGCCAGCCGCCAGCTGGTTTAGTTGATGCTTGGAGATGGAAGCAGTTTAATACGATAATTGAAGAGATAACATCATTACCATTTGAGGAGCTACAGCACAGATCGGTTGCACTTTCTTTAAAGCTTAGAAAGGTTACGGCAAAGCTTGCCGCTAAATCGGCATGGTATCATCTGCTTTGTTCCACCGAAAAGGATGTTTCTCAAAAACAGGCGCTACAGGGTTGGAAGCTTACCGTTAAAAAGATCGGGAAGGGGACAGGGAAAACAGCACCGGCTCTGAGGCGAGAGGCTCAGCGTTTGATGAAAAAATGTAGAACTGCAGTTCCGGTATGGATAATGCCAATTAATAAGGCGTTAGAGAGTATTGATGCTAAAACGGGTAGGTTTGATGTTGTTATTATCGATGAGGCAAGCCAATCGGATATATCAGCACTATCAATATTATACCTTGCTAAAAAAATTATCATTGTTGGTGACGATGAGCAGGTTAGCCCCTCGGCGGTTGGGGTTGATGTTGAAAAGATGACCAACCTTTCTAACATGTTTATTAAAGACCTTATTCCAAACTATCATCTGTACGATATGAAATCTTCGCTATATGACATTGCAAAAACAACCTTTCCTACTTTAATGTTAAGAGAACATTTTAGATGTGTTCCAAACATTATCGGTTATAGCAACAGACTTTCCTATGATTTTAAGATTAAACCACTTAGAGATGATAGCAAAACTCCGGTAAAACCTGCAACAATATCTCTTAAAACAAACGGTGTTAGAGAGGTTGATAAAAAGATTAACGTAAAGGAAGCTAAAACAATAGTTGCCTTAATGCTTGCCTGTATGCAAAACTGTGAATATAACAACATGACCTTTGGCGCCATTTCACTTTTAGGGGATGAGCAGGCGGAACTAATTAACAGCCTTGCAATTGAAAAGATAAAGGCAACCGATTTTGAAAAAAGAAAAATTCTATGTGGAAATGCTTCTCATTTTCAGGGCGATGAAAGGGATGTTATCTTTGTTTCCTTGGTAGACAGCAACGAGGGAGAAACCCCGCTTAGGCTTACGGGAGAGGGTGTGAACAAATCTACAAAACAACGATATAATGTAGCGATAAGTAGGGCTAAAAATCAGCTGTGGGTAGTTCATTCGTTGGATGTGAACAACGATTTAAAAAGCACAGATCTTAGAAGAGATTTAATAGAGTATGTTGAAAATCCCGCGAACTTTAAGGAACAGGAGAAAAAGATTGCAGCAAAATCTGAATCTGTGTTTGAGCTGGAGGTTGCGAAACGATTGGTTCAGCTTGGCTATGATATTGTTCAGCAGTGGAAGGTTGGAAGTTATCGGATAGATATGGTGGCAATATGTGGAGATAATAAAATTGCTGTAGAGTGTGACGGCGAGATGTACCATACCACAAACGATACGATTAGAGAGGATATGGAACGGCAGGCGGTATTAGAACGGCTTGGCTGGAGATTCATTCGAATTAGAGGTAGTGAATACTACAGCAACCCCGAAAAAACGATAATCCGTGTATCGGCTGAGTTAGAAAAATATGGGGTTAAACCGGCTCAGCATTTATCGGACAACACAGCGGAACAAAAGGATGAAATTATTGCAAAAGCCGAAAAAATATTAGCCGGCTGGGAAACATGATAATTATATCTGTTAATATGATAAATTACCATTCCCTTTCCTATTCGGATATGATATAATGTGTGAGGTTTAATAATATTAATAATAAAAACGGAGATAAAAAGTTATGAAAATACTTGAATTTACCCCCTATGAAGGAACCGAAGGTCGAGTGGTTGCATATCTACATACCGCTATTAACGAGCTGGAAGACCATCGTAACTACTACCCCACGGTAATAGTTTGCCCGGGCGGTGGTTACCAATTTTGCTCTCAACGTGAAGCAGATCCGGTTGCGATGGAATATCTTGCGGCCGGATACAACGTGTTTATCCTCTACTACTCACTTGGCGAGAATATTAAACATTTTAATCCTTTAAAAGAGCTAAGCTCTACCGTTATGGCTATTAGGGCTAATAGCCACGAATGGGGTTGTGATCCCGAAAAAATTGCAGTTTGCGGTTTTTCTGCAGGAGGCCATCTTGCGGCTTCCCTCTGTACCCTTTGGAATCATCCCGATCTTTTAGCCGATTTTGACAATCGAGGAGGGCTTAATCGCCCTAATGCCGCTATTATATCCTATGCCGTTATTACGTCTGAGGTGAAGTTTAGCCATGGTGGAAGTATCGACACAATTTCCGGCTCAGATAAAGAGGAGATGAAGGTTTTATTTTCTCTGGAAAAACAGGTTGGCGAGCATTGTTGTCCCTGCTTTGTTTGGCACACCGTAGATGATGCGGTAGTGCCTGTTGAAAATGCACTGTTTTTTATTAATGCTTTACAGAAGAATAACGTTTCATATGAAGCCCATATCTTTCCTAAAGGGAAGCATGGTATATCGGTGTGTACTGATGAAGTTAGGTCGCTTAATCCACATGTGCGCCAATGGGTTGACCTTAGTAAAAACTGGCTAGCCAATCAGCTAGACTATACATTATAATTGGATAAAGAGATATGACTTATAAAGAAAAAGAAGATATTTGCACCCACCTTGGAGACGATTATGCCCGGTTTTCGGGGGCAATCGTGCCTCCAATATTCCAAAATAGCCTCTTCGTTAAGCCTAATGAAGGTAACAATATGCCGGAACACGGATATGTTTATACCCGTGAATCCAATCCAACAACCGAAATAGCCGAACTTAAAATTGCAGCACTCGAACAAGGAGAGGCGGCGATTTGTTTCAGCTCGGGAATGGCAGCATCGGTTGCTGCTATAATGCATTTTATTGAAAAAGATTGCCATGTTATAACAATAAAAAATGTATACAATCAGGTAGGCGATTTATTGTCGGATTATCTGGTGAAGTTTGGGGTAGAGGTTACCTATGTAGATGGTTGTAGCATTGAAGATTTTAGAGAGGCGATAAGACCCAATACAACGCTTATCTATCTTGAAAGTCCATCGTCGCTAACATTTATGATTCAGGATTTAATGGCTGTTGCCGAACTCGCAAAGGAACACAACATTGGTACCGTTATCGATAATACATATGCAACACCCCTTTATCAAAATCCGTTATTATACGGAATAGATATTGTTATGCACACCGCATCGAAGTATCTTGGTGGTCATAGCGATATTATCGGAGGAGTGTTGGTGTCGGATGCTAAAACTATAGATAGTATCAAGATGAAGGAACGTGCCATTATAGGCGCTATAATGGATCCGCATCAGGCATGGCTGTTAATTAGGGGGCTTAGAACATTACCGGTGAGGCTTAAACAGCATGAAAAGAATGCACTGGTTGTTGCAAAATATCTTGAGGAACATGAAAAGGTGGAGAAGGTGTTATATCCCGGTCTTGAAAGCCACCCTCAATATGAGTTGATACAAAAGCAGATGTGTGGAACAAACGGGCTGTTAAGCTTTGTTCTGAAAAATGGAAATGATGAAATGGCTAGAACTTTTGTAAGTAGGCTTAAAATGTTTCCTAACGGATGCAGCTGGGGAGGTTTTGAAAGCCTTTCTGTATACACAGAAAATCCTTTTAAAGCAGGTGAGTTTTTAATACGCTTACATATTGGACTTGAAAACGTAGATACGCTATTACAAGATATTGAACAGGCGCTAGCCGACTAGGTTAGCCCATCTTTAAGGAGTATAAATGGGGATTGGTATAGGTATCGATACCGGAGGAACATACACCGATGGAGTTATATATAATACGGTATCGGGCGAAGTTTTGGCAAAGGGTAAAACCTTAACAACCAAGGAGGATTTAAGCGTAGGGATTGGAAATATTCTCGATATGCTTCCGCAGGACTTATTGCGAGAAGCTTCGCTGTTATCGTTATCCACAACACTTGCAACAAACGCTTGCGTAGAAAACAAAGGAGGCAAGGCGAAGCTACTGCTGATAGGATCTAGCAGAAAGGCACTTGAATGGGCAGGTGTTAGGGATCGCTATGGACTTTCATATGATGAAATACTCTGTATACCAAACGAGTGTAGCATGGATGGTACCGTTATAAACCATCCTGATTGGATAGAGATTTTAAAGGATGAACAGGAGTGGTTTGATGGTGCAGACGCACTTTCGGTATCTGCTACCTATGCTACAAGTAACGGTGCTGTTTGTGAAAAACTTGCTAAAAAAATAGTAACCGAACATCATGCAGTTCCCTTTGTTATGGCGAGTGAACTTGCCGGTGAGCTTAATACCATTGAAAGGGGCGTTACTGCACTGCTTAATGCAAGATTACTTCCGGTTATTGAGGAGTTTATGCAGGCGGTGTTAACGGCGATTAACAATAGAGGGCTAAACGTTGGTTCTATGATTGTTCGTAGTGATGGAAGCTTAATGACCGATCGTTATGCAATGTTGCATCCTGTTGAAACGGTTCTAAGTGGTCCTGCTGCTAGCGTGGTTGGCGGAACTGCACTTACCGGTATTAAGGATAGCCTTATAATAGATATGGGTGGAACAACAACAGATATTAGCATAGTTGAAGGTGGCAGGCCCGCCATGACCGGTAATATTCAGGTGGGAGGCTTTCGTACCCAGGTTAAGGGGGTTTTTATCGATACCTTCGGACTTGGAGGAGATAGCAGGCTGCTAGAGGTTAACAGTACAATACAGCTTAGCCCCAGAAGGGTTTTGCCGCTATGCATTGCAGCTGTAAGATGGCCTCAGATAAAAGAAAAGCTTAGATATCTGCTAGACTACTATAGAAGTACCAATGTTCCGATGCATGAGTTTTTGTTTTTGGCTAAAACTCCACAGGATATAAGCAAATATAACAGTAGTGAACAAAATTTAATCGAAAGATTGGCAAGCGAAGAAATTCTGGGGTTTGATACATTAGATCCATATAGCCGGATGTATGATAGGCTGGAAGACGAAGGGATTATAATGCGGTGTGGGTTAACTCCTACCGATATTATGCATATTAAGGGTGATTTTACAGATCATTGCAAGGAGGCTTCGCTACTAGGTGCAAAATACTTTATGCAGAAAATTATGGGTTTTTGGGATGCCGAGGCGGATGTTTTAAGATTCTGCGATGAAGTTTATGATGCGGTATGTCTTAAGCTATATACAAATATTATTCGTGCTATGTTAAGCTTTAAATACTCAGCTGAGCTAAACGGTGAAGTTCCTGAGCAGATGATAAGGTTGATAGAATCTAGCTGGCGTGAAGGAACAGGGGGAGAAAAACAATTTTTCTCGCTTGCCTTTAACAGCGTTGCAACCCTTGTAGGTATAGGCGCTCCAACTCATATATTCATAAAAAAGGTTGCCGAGGTTATGGGTGTGGAATATTGTATACCGAAACACTCCGAGGTAGCAAATGCTGTGGGAGCTATAGTTGCCAACATTTCGGCAACCGCTACGGTTAAGGTTGTTCCTAATTATACTGACGGTGGGTTATTTGGCTATCGCGTTGAGTCAACCGACGAACATCATATAATAGATGAACTTGCAGATGCATATAAACTTGCCGAAAGGCTTGCGTTTGAGGCGGCGACAAGGTTGGTTAAGGAACATGGGCTAAGCGAGGAACCAAGTGTTAACGTTCAGCGTAAAGAGAAGAAAGCAATTTCTTCAGATGGAACAGATGTTCACCTGGAAAGCTTGGTGGTTGCTACCGCCTTCGGTAAGAACGGTGAAGGTTAAACTGTACTAATAAAACAATAAATAATATTACTTGGTGGTGAAAAAGTGAGGGGCTGTCGCAAATGGAAAAATCATTTATGGTAGCCCTTTAATTCTTTAAACTTGTGTTGAAAACTATACATAAGTGTAGAACCGATGAAAACTATACAGGATAAAGCAGAGGGTAGAAAAAACTACTCTCTTTTTTACGTAAATATTCAATTAAAAAAAATTAAGCAATCATTTTATTGAATAAAGATTCTCCAAAACGACCTGTTTTTACTCTTGAGCAAAGTTTTTTAATGTTGAAAGCAAAGGCAATTAAGAGAAAAACGGTTTGATTTTTTTGTCTTCCTCTATTTTTCTTGATGAGTAGCTACCCGTTAAACACCTGAGTAATACGATTTGAAAAAGCGTTATTGGATTTGTTTTTCTCCACGTTCTGGCATATTCTTTTAATAATTTTTCGTAATTCAGTTCTTCGCAGATTTCTACCATTTTTCGTACTGGTTCATCTGCTCCTATTTTTACTTCATATCCCATTGGAAATTTGATTTGATTTTTATCTCTCATTGTGCTATACTTACCTCGTTTCATGTTAGTTTTTCGTCAAATTAATTATACTATTAAACGACAAAACGAGCTACCCTTTTTTGGGTGCTCGTTTTTGTTTTTTCGAGACCTTATTGCGACAGCCCCTTGTATATTATAGCCTTCTTATGGATAGAGCCTTTACCACAGGTAGCTATTACTGGATATACGATCTGGAGGATGATGGCAACTCCTTCACAAAGGATAAAAAATCATTCGAGTATCTCAAAAAGATGATACAGCTAAGGAAATATTGGCTAAATAGGTTTGGTCATGGTATATTTAGAGATGTAAAAAATATTACCTGTAATGAAAATACAATGGCAAAATACTTTAATCTTGAGCAAGGCGTTTTAGTTCCGTTTGCAACTAATGATGAAGCTGTTATTAAGGTTGACGGTGTAACAACAGATGCAGAGCTCGTTTACTGTGATGGTGCCAAGGTGGTTAGTGCCGAAATTTCTTGCAATGAGAATGGATTTTTTAAGCTAAAAGATGTTAAGCTTGGGTTAATATATTTTAAAAAATAGAATCTAACCTTAATTATTTAAGAGGTAACAGCAATATTGCTGTTACCTCTTTGGTTTAGATAAATAAAAACTACAGATAATACTGTAAAATGAGTTAATGACTTTTTGCACAAAAAAATATGTTGATATGTTGCAATCCTCCAAAGATTATTTATTTTATTAAAAAGCATGGACAGAAACAGCTGCCTGTGATACTATATTAACACAGAATAAACGCGCGTTCACAAAGGGTGGTGGTTATGAATACCGAACAGATAGCTAAACTTGCCAACGTATCCCGAAGTACCGTTTCGAGGGTGCTAAATAACTACAAAAATGTTCCTGAGGCAACAAGGTTAAAGGTTCAGGCAGTAATTGATGAGTATGGGTATACTCCCAATCATTTTGCAAGAAGCCTTGCCGGTGCATCTTCTAACATAGTTGGTGTTTTTATTTCGGATATTAACGATACAAATAGCTCGGATGAGTGGGTAGGCATAAACTCTCCCTATAACATGGAGCTGTTATCAAACCTGGTTAGTTCACTTAAGAAGATAGGGTATACTGCACTGGTTAATATCATAACCGATCCGAAAGAGTTTGAAACACTGAAAAATCCTTTTGTTACCAAGATGATATACGGAGGAATTTTTACCGGGTTTCCTTATGAAACTAAAGAGTTAACCGAGATATCGCAAAGCTACAATTCGGTTTTTATCGATCAGTTTTCTGAGTTGGAAGAGGAGAGCAAAGATATAAAAATTGTTAACTGCGATAACTTTAAGGGCGGCTACGAGGCAACAAGGGTGCTAATTGAGGCAGGGCACAAAGATATACTTCTTATTGAAGGGGATAACCGACTTTCGTCGATTAAAAGAAGAAGCGGCTACCTTGAGGCAATGAAGGATTTCGGAGGGCTTGAAGCTAAATGTGTAACCGGTTTATATAAAGAGGATGTCTCCTATAAAGTTACCAAGGCTTATCTAAAAGAAAACAAACCAACGGCTATCTTTGCTGCAAATGATATTTCGGCACTGGGTGCGATAAGGGCGGTTCAGGAGCAGGGGCTTTCAATTCCAGATGATATATCCATTATAGGTTTTGATAACCTAGAGGTTGCAAATTGGCTTAGATTAAACCTAACCTCCTTTGAGGTTTCACTAAAAGATGTTGCAGAATCCTGCGTGCAGCTTCTTGTTAATGAAGCGGTGGGCAGAAAGCTGTATAGGCCTGTTTTTGTTAATAAAGGCTCGGTTAAAAAGCTCTAAATTATTATTAAGTTTTATTAAAAACAACGTATTTTTTTAAGGGGGAATATTATGGCGGCAATACTCATTTCATTTATCCTGTTCTCGGTAGCGGTAGGTATTATCACCTATATCAAAACCAGAAATGACAAGCTATCAACATCGGATGGTTATTTTCTTGGCGGTAGAAGTTTAACCGGAGGTGTTATTGCAGGGTCGTTACTCTTAACAAACCTAAGTGCGGCAAGCTTTGTTGGAATGTCTAGCCAGGCTTATCAGCAGAATATGGCGGTTATGGGCTGGGAAGTTGGCTCGGGAATTACCCTTATTATAGTAGCATTATTTTTGGTTCCGCGATATCTTAAACAGGGGATAACAACGATACCCGATTTTATCGAATCGAGATTTGATGGTGGAACAAGAAAGTTTATCACCATCCTATTTTTGGTAAGCTATATAGTAAACATGTTGCCTATTACCTTATACTCCGGTGCGGTAGCGATGGGTCAAATTTTTGATATAGCAGGAATCTTTAACATAAGCTATGGCCAATCAATATGGTTAATGGTATGGGTTATAGGAATCATTGGAGCTATATATGCCATTTTTGGAGGATTAAAAGCTGTAGCGATATCCGATTCAATTAACGGAATAGCTCTTATAATAGGCGGGTTGCTTGTTCCAATATTTGGTTTGCTTGTTTTAGGCGGTGGAGATATAGCGGGAGGATTCGATACCTTTATTAACAGCTCGCCCGAGAAGTTCGATGCTATTGGTTCTGAAGATAGTTATCTTCCGATTTCAACAATGTTTACCGGTCTAATTTTAGTTAATCTTTACTACTGGGGTACCGACCAGTCCATTATTCAACGGGCACTGGGAGCTAAAAACCTTGAAGAGGGACAAAAGGGTGTTATTATTGCAGGTTTCCTTAAGGTTTTAACCCCGCTAATGGTTATCATTCCCGGCATCATGGCTTTTCAGATTTTGGGTGGCGACATAGAGAATATGGACACCGTTTACCCTCAGTTCGTTAGCACAGTTTTACCCGGACCGATAGTTGGCTTTTTTGCAGCGGCACTGATGGGTGCGATACTAAGTACATTTAACAGCGTTTTAAACTCAGCGTCAACACTGTTTGCACTAAACGTATATAAACCTGCCAAAAAAGGGAATGTTAGTGATAAAGAGTTAATTAAGGCGGGAAAAATCTTTGCATTAATAATTGCAATAGTGGCAATGTTTGTTGCACCGATGATTTTAAATGCGCCTAAAGGTCTTTTCGATTATCTACAAACAATTAACGGGTTCTTTAATGTTCCCATCTTTACCATTATATTTATGGGATACATGACAAAGCGAGTTCCCGGAATTGCTGCAAAGGTAGCTATAACCTTCTTCGTTGCTGTATATGCGCTAACCCAGCTACACACCTTCTTCCCATCTTTCCAGCTGTTTAATACAGGCTTGCACTACCTTCATATCTCTGCTATACTTTTTGTAATTTCCTGCATAATAATGTTTATTATCGGAAAGCTAAAACCTATGGATCGCGACTATGTTTTGCCGATAGCAAATGTTGTTGAGATGAAACCATGGAAACACAGATATACATTTAGCGGTTTTGTTGTATTTGTAATGCTTGGTATGTATGTAGTTTTTTCAAAGGTAGGACTAGCAAGAGAAGGCGGAATCGGAATAGATACAGGCATTATATTGCTTGTGATTGCTGCCATATGTGCTGTAGCCTCTATAACTATAGATAAGGCTTCCAGAAAAAACGCTGAAAAAAAGGATGATACAAAATAAAAGAGTAAAATAAAGTAGGGTAATATGATTGAATTTAATAATGGAACCTTTCATCTTTCGAATAACCATGTAAGCTATATAATGAAGGTGCTGAAAAACAACCAGCTGGGTCAGCTATATTTTGGTAAAAAAATTCGCCACAACAACAACTTTGATCATCTGATTGTGGAGAGGGCTGTTACCCTTGCTCCCTGCGTGTTTGAGGGGGATCTTGATTTTTCTCTCGAAACGATTAAGCAGGAATATCCCGCATACGGTACAGGAGATTTTAGAGAGCCGGCATATCAATTTACCCAGGCAAACGGTAGCAGGATAACAAATTTCACTTATAAGGGATATGAAATTTTTAAAGGTAAGAGAGGTGTTATTGGGTTACCGCATACCTACGGCGATGATGTTGAAACATTATACATAACGCTGTATGACTCGGTTATGAACGTTGAGATGATTCTGAAGTATCATCTGTTTGATAATTTTTCCGGAATTGTTAGATCGGTTGAGATGAAGAATTTATCTAATGAGTCGGTAAGAATTAACCGTGCTATGTCGCTTTGTCTTGATCTATATGATGATAACTATGAGATGATAACGCTTGATGGCGCATGGTCACGAGAGAGGCATGTAACCTGCAGAAAAATTGCTAAGGGTGTTCAATCAATTCAAAGCTCAAGAGGTGCAAGCTCGGCGATGCATAATCCATTTATAGCACTAAAAAGACCGGAAACAACCGAAACCTCGGGCGAGGTTTATGGGCTAACTCTGGTGTATAGCGGAAATTTTTTAGCAGAGGCCGAGGTTGATGCATACAATGTTACCCGCATGATGATTGGTATTAATCCGTTCGAGTTTGAATGGGCTTTAAACGCAGGGGAGTCGTTTCAAACTCCCGAGGCGGTTTTGGCGTACGCTGCTAACGGGTTAAATGCTATGAGCCAAAACTTTCATAACCTTTTTAGAAACAACCTAATACGTGGTAAATATAAAAATGAACGTCGCCCTATCCTTATAAATAACTGGGAGGCAACATATTTTGATTTTACCGAGGAAAGCATTTTAAAGATAGCGGCTAAGGCAAAGGAACTGGGGGTTGAGCTATTTGTTTTAGATGATGGATGGTTTGGTAAACGTGATAACGATCAAACCTCGTTGGGCGACTGGGCGGTTTATCTTAAAAAGCTGCCGAATGGGATTGATGGTTTGGCAAGAAAGATAAACGATATGGGGCTTCTATTCGGTTTATGGTTTGAGCCGGAGATGGTTAACGAGATTAGTGAGCTATACAACTTACATCCTGACTATGTTATTAAAACTCCAAACAGGGCTATGTCTTACGGACGAAATCAATTTGTGTTAGATTTCTCAAGAGATGAGGTTGTTGAATACGTATTTAATAAGATGTGTGAAACAATCGAAAAAGCCAATATATCCTATATTAAGTGGGATATGAACAGAAATATAACCGAGAGCTACAGCCTAGGTCTGCCACCCGAGCGACAAAAGGAGTTTTTTCACCGATATATTTTGGGGGTTTATTCACTGTACGAAAAGCTAATCGAAAAATTTCCGGATATATTGTTTGAATCCTGCGCATCAGGCGGGGCAAGATTCGATGCCGGTATGCTATATTATGCACCGCAGGCATGGGCAAGCGATGATACCGATGCAATCGAGCGGCTGCATATTCAGTATGGAACATCGATGGTATATCCTATCTCATCAATAGGTAGTCATGTTGCGGCAGTTCCTAACCATCAGCTACTAAGAACAACCGATATAGAAACACGTGCCAATGTTGCATATTTCGGAACCTTTGGTTACGAGCTGAATGTTAACGAAATCAGCGAGGAGGAGGCCGAAAAGGTAAAGGCGCAGATAGATTTCTTTAAAAAATATCGTGATGTTATATCAAACGGTGATTTTTATAGGCTTCAAAGCGGAAATATATATAGCTGGATGGTGGTGTCGAAGGATCAAAAAACTGCTATATTAGGCTACTATAAAATTCTTGCAACACCAAATCCATCGCTTAAAAAAATTAAGTTGGTTGGGATGAATCAGGAACTTGATTATAGTTGTAACGGTAAAAACTATTACGGTGACGAGCTTATGAATGTTGGCTATATTGTTAACACCGAGTTTACCGGGGTTATACAGAGCAATTTGTTTACCGGAAAATACACCTCAGGAACAGATAAGGGTGATTTCACATCACAGGTATATGTTTTTGAAGCAAATGTTAAATAAATTACAGTAAACAGTTATTTAAATTTATGCGCATCAAAATAACGCATACCATGATTTTGATAGTGGTATGCGTTATTTTACTAGTAACTACATACGGGCTGTGCGCTTTTTAGATGGCTAAACTGTAGTTAATTATCCTTGTTGAATATGTGCGCTTGTTGTATCATACAAAAAAATATTATTTTGTTGAATAAAGATGAATATAGTTGTATAATGAATTCACAACAAAAAAGAAAGGATGTTAATTATGGACAAGAGGTTATTTGAAGAAGCAGAAAAACAGATAAACAGTGAATTTTACAACTCGTATTTATATCTATCTATGTCGTTATGGGCCGATGCAAATGATTGGCCTGGCCTTGCTAACTGGATGAGAATTCAATCGCAGGAAGAATGGGTTCACGGAACCACCTTAATTAATCAGCTGCAACAACGTGGTGAAAGCCCAACATTAACCGCTATAGCTTCGCCGGAAGTAGAGTGGGCAGACCCTCTTGCCATAATGGAAGCAACTCTAGAGGCAGAACAGGGAACAACCGCAGCCATAAATAACCTTGCAGATATGTCGATGAATGTAAAGGATCATGCCTTCTATGAATTTATGATGATGTATGTTAAAGAACAGATAGAGGAAGAGGAAGCTCCTACTAAGTATATTAAGCTTTTAAATCGCATAAAGGACAATGCCGGCGCAATGTATCAGTTTGATAAAGAGCTAGCAGGAAGATTTTTCACTCCACCGTTTCCACAAGCACAGGGTTAATTACTACTGCACAAATTGAGAGAAAACTTTATGCAGTAAAAATTTTGGTGAAACACAAGTGAAAATACAAATATCCACCGTGAAAACGGTGGATATTTGCGTTAGTGGTTTATATTAAGTATATTATTAACTATTTCCAAAGGCTGCCTGGTTTTGGTTCGGGCTTTTTCTGCCTTCGATATTTGGGAATCTGTGCTCTAACGCGGCGGCAGAAATTTCGATATCCTCAACAACCTCGTTAATGTCGAAACAACCTACCGTAACCATGTCGCAAGGACGGATGGTAGACCATGAGAAGTTGAGACCAACATAAGGGGTGCATCTGCCGGCAGCCATAGACTTAATTGTCATTACGGGCTTTTTTGCCTCCCAGATTATTCTTGCAACCGTCTCAATCTCAACCTGCATCATAAATCCCATGCAGTTGTAAATCTGGTTGTAGGTCTGTACGTCATATTCATTCTCATCGCTGTAAACTATAAGTTCAGGCATATGAGCCGAAAGCCCGGGGATCATACCGGCATCTCGAATCATCTTGGTGTAATCGTCTAGCCGGTGTAAAACACGTTTATTCTTGTCAACAAGCTGTTCTGCCGAGCTGTGGTGTATAAAGCAGAAGGTAGCGCCTTTTTCCTTGCTTAGCTTAATCTCAGCCTCTGCTTCCTTACGAGCCTGCGCTGTGTCGTCAACGTTAATTATAGGGGTGTCGATAAGGATGAACTTTTTACCGGTTTCTGCCTCAATCATCTTCATTGCTTCATGGGCAGAAGCGCTGTTGGGATGGGTCATTAAACCCATTATGGTATCAATTCCGTTGTCGAGATATTCTCGTAACATCGGCATTATGTTTTCCGGTGTGTTATGACGAGCATTAATTCGTTTGTCGGCGGCAGGTCCGGTGTGACTCCATCCGGCAAGCCAGTTAGTGCCGATTATCATTCGTGAAAGTGAAACGCCGGCAACCTCGGTTCTCGGAAAAATGTAACTCATATCTGTTCTCCTGAAAAATTAGTGTGTTTTGCTAAATGACAATTAAACAACTAAACCTTTATGCTTGCGACTATAGCACCTCGCTAAAACGCATGTCTAATTGTTCGTGATGCAATAAATAACAAGCGATATCACATCTGTAAATTATCTCTTAACTAAATCGATTATATAGTATTTTATTTTAGATGTAAATAGATATGCGGTAAAAAGACAACAATTTTATTGTATAAATTATACAATAAAATTTAGTAAAATAGTACAAATTTGATTAATATCAAAATACATAATAATTTGAGAAAATTGCAGTATTGTTTATTATTTGGATTTGGGATAGAATGAGACAGTAATTTGCAAATATTAGGCAATGTGCACTCAATGTTTTCAAATTATTGTAAGAAAATGTGGAGGTTAATCATGAAGAAACTATTAGCAATTATCCTAACGTTAAGCTTAACGGTTGGAATGTTGGCTTCTTGCTCGTCTACCGAGACGGCCCCCGAAGCTGATACCACAGCACCTGATGCAGCTACACCGGTCGAAGATTCCACAGAAGAAGATGCAACATCAGGCACCGGCACCTTTCTTGACGAAATCGAAGAAGGCGCTGAGATTCTTTACTGGGAAATGCAGTGGGGTAACAGCGAATACGGCGATACAACACAGGCATTTGTTGATCGATTTAATTCCGAAAACGAATATGGAATTACGGTTAATCTTGAAATGATACCATGGGATGGCTACTATCAAACATTCCTAACAGCTGTAACAAGTGGTTCTGCACCGGCAGCATGCACAGGTGCAACGCCGACACCTATTCAGTACGCTGTTATGGGCGAGAGCTTAAATCTTGATCCTATTATGGAAGCATGGGAAGCTGAGGGAAGCGACATTTTAACAAACGTTGCACCTGAAATGTTTGAACTGTTTACATATGAAGGTGTTCAGTACGGACTTCCTTACGGCGTTGATCCAAAACAAATTCTTTATCGTTCAGACTACTTTGAAGAAGCGGGTATCACCGAACTACCAACAACATACGACGAGTTTCTTGATGTTGCGAGAACATTAAAAGAAACCTTCCCGGATAAGGTTCCGGTACTAATGGCCGGCGGCGGAAGTGATGCTATATCCTGCCATATCGCATTCGTGCTTAACAGCACAAACACAACAGGATTTGTTGACGAAAATCTCGAAACAGCAATGACCTCACAGGCACAGATAGAGAACTATGAGTTCCTAAAAACAATGTACGACGAAGGTCTTGTAAGTGAAGGTTCTGTAGGTTACGCTTCAGCTGATACACAGAAGATGTGGCTTGCCGGCGAAGCTTGTATCGTATTCGGTCAGTCCGGTAACTACATAGAAGGCACCGACATCGAGGATGTAAGCCGCGTTCTTCCTAACATCTCCGGTCCTAGCGCTAACGGCGACGGAAAATACACCCAGTGTGTTAACGCTGTTAACGGCTTTGACCAGTCCGACTACCCTAATGCTGCTCGCTACTTCTTAAAGTGGTGGATGGAGAATCACAAGGAACTATTAATCGGAACAGGTAACGGAAACCTACCAACAAACCTTTCCTTCTACGAAGACCCATTCTATCAGGACAGCCAGTTTAAGATGGATACCTATGAGTACACCATCCTTCAGGGCCAAACAATGTCCGCACCGGTTTCTCTATATCCGCAGTTTGCACAGCTTGAAGGCGAGAGAATTTTCTCTGTAGCCGTTCAAGAAATTCTTTCCGGTGCCACCGTTGACGATGCACTTAACAAAGCACAGGAAGATATTTCTGCAACAATGATAGAATATGCACCGTAAGGTCATATATCGGTAACCTTATAAATATTTAGTTATACTAATGCACTAAGTAAATAGGTCAGCTTGAAAATGGCTGACCGATTTACTTATTTTGAAAGGAAGGGTTATTAATGAAACGCAAAAAAGGTCATTTTGAAAGCAAAACACTTGGTTATCTGATGACGATACCGGCAACAATTTTAATTTTATCGGTTAGCATTGTTCCACTGGTTCAGGGTATCTTAATGTCGTTTGAGAACTACAATGTTCAGCAACCACATAAAAGAGCGTGGGTTTGGTTTGATAACTTTGTTCAGCTCTTTCAGGATGAAGAGTTTGTAAGTGCATTAATTTTTACCTTTTTATACACCTTTGCAACGGTGGTTATTTCATATGTTGTAGGGCTTGCCCTGGCAATGCTGCTAAGCCGAAATCTAAAAGGCAAAGGCCTGTTTCGTACATTAGCATTGCTACCGTGGGTTGTTGCACCTTCGGTTGCCGCAGTTAACTGGATTTTGCTTTTAAATGATAGAATCGGTGTTGTTAACCGAACCCTTTTAAGCTGGGGCTTAATAGAAGAGCCAATCCTGTTTATTGCCGACCCCGTAATGGCAAGGTTTACCGTTATTATGACGGATGTTTGGAGAGACTATCCGTTTATGATGATTGTTTTACTTGCGGGCATTCAAAGCATACCCAAGGATCTTTACGAATCTGCCTACATCGATGGTGCAGGCTACTGGAAGTCCTTCTGGTATATAACATTACCGATGATTAAAAATGTTAGTGCAGTTTGTACCATTCTTATGTTCATCTGGGTATTTAACCATTTTGATAATATATACCTATTAACGGCAGGCGGCCCGAACGGAGCAACCTTTACCATGTCTATCTGGAGCTATTTCACAGCGTTTTATCGTGGCGATTTAGGTTATGCTTCTGCCGGTGCAGTTATTATGTTGATTGTATTATTAATTGTTGCCTTGATTTATCTACGTGTTACCAACGCATTTAGCAACAAGGAGGAAAGCTAAGATGACTAAGCAAAAAAGAATACTGGGATATGTTGTTAACGTTGTTGTTTATGTTTTATTGTCGGTTAGCTTGTTTTTAATCCTGCTTCCTTATATATCCATGCTTGGTACCGGAATAAAAACCAAGGATGCCGCACTTAATACCTTTACACTTATGCCTGCTTCTCTAGACGATTTAAGCTTTGAGAGTTTTGCCTTCGTGTTAAGTCAAACAAATTTTGCCCTTAACCTGTTAAACAGCGTTATAGTAAGCGTTGTTGTTACCGTTGTTTGCATCTTCTGCGCCTCTATGGCCGGCTATGCTATCTCAAGATTTAAGGGTAGATTTTTTAAGTACTATTCGATATTGCTGTTATTGCTGCAGATGTTTCCGGTTATGCTGCTGTTAACCCCTTTGTACGTTACCTATACTGAGCTTGGACTAACCAACACCTTGTGGTCGCTTATAATTAGCTACACAACCTCCAACCTCGCCTTCACCATCTGGATGCTAAGAGGGTTCTTTGATACCATCCCAACCGAGCTTGAGGGGGCTGCTGTTGTTGATGGATGCACAAAGTTTACCGCGTTTGTGCGTGTGATATTTCCGCTATCGTTACCCGGGGTTGCAACGGTATCTATCTTTACCATATTAAATGCATGGAACGAATACACCATGGCAAGCATTTTTATCCGCAAGGATGAGGTTATGACCATGACGCTTGGTCTTCAAAAATTTGTTATGCAAAACGGTGCTGATTGGGCATCCTTGATGGGTGCTGCAACCCTAGCAACAATTCCAACCCTATTCTTCGTTTTGTTTGCCCAAAAATATCTTATCGAGGGAATGACGGCCGGTGCGGTTAAAGGATAGAAGTCAACATTTTTTTGAAAGGAGTGGGATGAATAAAATTTTAATCGGAATTGTTGGCTGTGGAACTATTTCACAGATATATATTGAAAACCTTAACAATAGATTCCTAAATACATTGGTAGTTGCTGTTAGTGATATCAATCAAGAAGCAGCCGCTGCAACAGCCGAGAAGTTTAATATAAAAAAGGTGTTAACCTTTGATGAGATGTTAGTAGATCCCGATATTCAGATGGTTATTAACCTAACAATTCCAAGAGAGCACTATTCTTTAACAAAGCGTGTTATCTTAGCCGGTAAACATGCCTATCTCGAAAAACCGTTCGCCTTTACATATGAAGAGGCAAATGAACTTATGCAGCTGGCAGAAAAAAATAACGTTATGGTTGGTTGTGCACCGGACACCTTTCTCGGCGCAGGATACCAAACCGCACGTAAGGTGATAGATTCAGGCTTAATTGGGGATGTTATATCGGCGCAGACGTTCGACTTTAACCATGGCCATGAGAACTGGCATCCTTCGCCTGAATTTTATTACGATTTCGGTGGTGGACCTGATTGGGATAAAGGGCCTTACTATCTGACCGGCCTTATCTCCCTTATCGGACCGGTTAAAACCGTTGCCGGTATGACCTCTAAGAGCTTTGAAGAGAGGGTTATAACTTCAAAGCCCAAATATGGTAAGGTTATAGATGTTAAGGTTCCTACCCATGTAAACAGTATGCTAAGGTTTGAATGTGGTGTTACCTGCGTTGCCGTTTTCAGCTTTGATGTTTGGGGAACAACGTTGCCGTTCACCGAGATTCACGGAACGCTGGGCTCGCTAAGGCTTCCCGATGCAAACGAATTTGACGGTGATGTTCTTTATAAATCTTATTTTTCAGATAAGTTCGAAAAAATTCCTCCCACACATGTTTATGCGGTTAACAGCAGGGGTATAGGCGCAAGTGATATGGCTCAAGCTATACTAGAGGGGCGCAAATCAAGGTTAGATGGATCGTTAGCAAGACATGTTGTTGAGATAACCGAGGCAATCCACAAAAGTAATTCCGAAAATGTTTTTATCGATTTAAAAAGCCGCTGCGAAAGGCCCAGCGCAATGCCTATGGGTCTAAACGAAGGTTACATTTAAACTTATCAAGATTAAGCAATGATAAACAAAACAACATAAGTTAGAAAAAAATGTTGCCGTTACACCTTTTTTATGGTATTATTTTTATTAAGTATTAATAATAAAAGTATACGTTAGAGTTTCAATATGTTAAAAAAGACCATAAATTTTGATAAAATGATGCTAGGCAGCTGTTATTATCCCGAACACTGGGATAAATCTCTGTGGGTGGATGATCTAAACAGGATGCAGGAGTGCGGAATAGAGATAATTCGTATCTCTGAGTTTGCCTGGAATATCTTTGAGCCTAGCGAGGGCCGTTACTGTTTTGATCTTTTTGATGAGTTTCTCCTGCTTGTAAAACAGTATAACATAAAGGTGATATTATGCACCCCCACAGCCACGCCACCTGCATGGTTAACCGAAAAGTACCCCGAGGTTTTAAACTCTACCTATGATGGAAAAATGTTTAAGCATGGAATGCGCCGTCAATACAACTATAACTCGGTTAAATATCATGAGCTTACAGAAAAAATTGTAACCCGGCTTGCACAGCATTATGCTGAGCATCCGGCTGTTATAGGTTGGCAGATAGATAACGAACTTAACTGTGAGATAGATGTTTTTTATTCCGAGTCTGATCATGTGGCATTTAGGGAGTTTTTAAAAGAAAAATATAAAACATTAGAAAATTTAAATAAAGCATGGGGAACCGCCTTTTGGAGCCAGGACTACAGCGATTGGAGTCAGGTTTACTTAAGGCGGGTTAATGCATGCAATGATTCTTCTAATCCACATTTAGCACTTGATGAAAAAAGATTTATATCAAATAGCTGTATTAAATACTGCAAGCTTCAGCACGATATACTGCGTGCCAATATAAGCAGTAATCAGTTTATTACTACAAACGGCATGTTTTCGCATCTTGATAATCATAAGATGACTGAAACAGCTCTCGACTTTTTTACATACGATAGCTATCCGAACTTCGGGTATAGCCTCGATAATACCGATACACTTTTAAGGGATAGAAAATGGAGCTACAACCTATCCAAGGTTCGCAGTGTTTGCCCAACCTTTGGAATTATGGAACAACAGTCCGGTGCAAACGGGTGGGTAGATAGAATGCTGTCCGTCTCGCCTAAACCGGGACAGATGAGACTATGGACCTTTCAATCGGTAGCACATGGGGCAGACTTTATCAGCTATTTTAGATGGAGAACCTGTAACTTTGGAACCGAGATATATTGGCACGGGCTAAACGATTATTCTAACATTCCTAACAGACGAATAGATGAACTTAAACAGATTAATTCAGATTTTAAAAGATTAAGCGGCCTACCAAAGGCGGAATACAAAGCAGATTTTGCCCTTGTTAGGGATTATGATAACGAGTGGGACGGCGAGTTAGATAGATGGCACGGACCATTAGCTAGCCACAGTGAACGCTCATGGTTTACCGCATCAACATTTACCCACACCCCGATGGATGTTTTGCAGATTTCGGCAACAACCAAACCGGCGGAGCTAAAACGCTATAAAATGCTAGTGTACCCTCACGCGGCAATATTACCTAAGCATATTGCAGCTTTGTTAGAGGAGTATGTTAGTGGCGGCGGCATACTGGTTATGGGAGCCAGAACAGGGTATAAGGACGAAAACGGCCATTGCCCTATGCATCCTATGCCGGGATTGGCAGAGAGTTTTTGCAAAACTATGGTAAAGGAGTTTACCATGCTACCGGCGGGGGATAAAAATCCTAAGGTTAACATGTTTAATGAATCTTTTAACTCAATAATGTTTCATGATATAGTTGTTCCTACCGATAAAACTGCTACGATAGTAGGAAGGTATAGCGGTGGATACTATAACGGCGAGGCGGCAGCCGTTGAAAACGGTTACGGCAAAGGTAAAACACTTTACTTTGGAGGTGTTTTTACCGAGGAAATATGCACAGCGGTTTTAAAACATTACGGCATGTTAACACCCTATTCCAATACTATAGCCCTTAGCAAGGATTGTGAGATTGCCGTTAGGGAAAACAAGGAAGGGGCATTTTTGTTTGTTCTTAACTATAGCGATACCGAGCAGCCGATAGAAGTTAAACAAAAAATGTTTTGCATCACGGATGAAAAAGAAATAGGGGGTAATGTTGTTATCAAGCCATATGATGTTATGATTTTTAATATTTAGATAAGCTGTGATTAAACACTAAATAATCATTTATTATTTAGTGGCGAAAAGTGAATGGTGAAAAATGAAAAGTAAGAAATTGAAAATCGAAAATTTACGTCAACAACTATTCACTAATCATTCTTAAATCTTAACTATTTCATGCTATGCGTGAAATACAAATAAAGGGGATACAATGCATAAAATTGAGCTGAGAACAAAACTTCTTGATGCACTTGAAAAAGCAGATGAGTTTGCAAGAAAGATAGGGGTAGTAGGAGTTGCTGTTATTGCACTTTTGCAGGAAAAGAACAGTGTTGATTGGATAATTGAAACTAAGATAGTTAAATCGATTAAGTCAAATAATGAGGTGGGCGATAATTTTAATTTTGTTGCAATAGCCCATGCTAAGGCTGCCGAGATGATGGACACCCTTAAAAACAGCGGAACTTCCGGTAGGGAGTTATTAAAGGGTGAACTTGGATGGCAAGGCGGAGCAATTAAACCTTATAAAAACGGATATATCTTAGTAGCTTTTAGCGGAGCTACTTCAGATGAAGATTTGCTTATATCAGAAAAGGTGATTGAGCATTTTTTGGGATAATTCTATTTAAAAACAGGAGGTTTATATGTGTGATGCATTTGCAACCCAGACATTTGAAGACAGGGTTTTTAAAGGCAACAAAGGCTCAGTAAATACCGAGAGTAGGGCATACAAAAAAGAAAAGGTGGGGGAGTATGTTCCGAGTATGGCTGTTTTGTATGGCAAACAGCATATTGGTGAGGGGTACCATTTCAATACAAACCATGTTGTAGCTGAAGGGTTGAGAAACTCAAAGGCGGATAGAATTTATGCTTTAACATTGCTTTCTAATGCACTTTTAGAGATTACATACCCTGAAAACGAAGAATACGAACAGGATTTAACGCTGTTTTTAGAGAAAGTTATCGAGCTTTATAGCGATGACCAAACCTACTTAGTGCCGTCAGTGGTTAGTTTGAGTTATTTTGCATACACAATTTGTTGTGACTTTTCCGGCTGTAAGCCACAACCAAAGGATCTCGATAAAATATATCACTGTATTGAATCTAAGAGAGGCATAAAAGCTGTTATTATTGAGACTAAGGCAATTATTTTATGCACATTTGAAGCGGCGGTTAACAACAAGAATAACAGCTACAACAAGTTTGTACAGTCGGTAATAGCCTACATAACCGAAAATATTGGCAGTAAACTTTCGTCGGCTTTGGTAGCGAAGCATTTTGACGTTAGCTCATCGCATTTTTGTAGGTTAATTAAAAATGAAACCGGGTTAACCTTTACCGAGCTGGTTCACATAATGAAGATGCGGTATGCAGAACACATCCTGCAAACAACAAACCTTCGAGTATATGAGGTTGCAACCATGGTTGGAATAGAGAACTATGCATACTTTTATCAACTATATAAAAGGATAATTAAAAAGAATCCAACATCACGAGAATAAAACAACACGGGTTAGCAGAGTTTAGTTGCTAACCCGTGTTGTTTTATTGTCTGAAAAGCAGCGGATAAACCGGTGGCTATCTATTTAGTACCAACCTTTTTTGAAAAATGGCTTTAACGTCGGTAACTATAAGCGCAAAAATAAATTATATATTAAACATCTCGGTTACTGTTTTTATATCTTTTTCTATTGCGTAAAAACGGTTGCCAGCCTTATCTGCAGGAATATCGATGGAATAATAGTTGTTCTCAAGTATAATAACGCCGTCATAGCCGTTTTTCTTTAAAACCTCAATGTTTTTTTGTATATTGCAATCTCCCTCGCCTAAATAGCGGTTGCTCATATCGCCGCATCCATCCTTTAGATGAACAAAATCTCCAAGATCCACCTTGCCATATATTTCATCTAGGATATCTGCCGAGTCATACCCTTTAACTATGTTGTAGTTTTGGCTATCATAAAGTAGTTTTAGGTTTGGTGCATTTACCGCTTCAAACAGCTTATAAAGTTTCTCCGGAAGCAGAACATTTTCGGTGTAGATATCTATATTTAAAGGCTCTGCAAGATTACATAAAAACTTTAAAGCCTCAACGGTAGCATTAAAATCATCGTCGCTATTAATCTCGTTGTTAACAAAATTCGGAACGGTTATTCGGCTAACCCCCATCTCGTTTGCCACCTTAACGCCAAGGCGCATTGTTTCGTATGCAATATCCCGACACTCGCCGAGCTTAACAAAGCAGTTAGAACAAAGATCGTTTAACGCAAGCGATATTATGTTAATATCATATTTTTTAGCATCCTCTAAGTATCGATCCTGAATATACATTTGTGTTAACGGATAGCCATCTGAACAACCTCCTAAATCGAGATGCAGATAATGCAGATTAAGCTCGTTTAGTATATCCATACCGTAAACCCCTTTGCCGGGAATACACCACTGTGTTACACCTAACTTTAATCCCATCACAACTCCTTATAATACAACAAATTATTAATATATTTTACCATTTATTTATCGGAATTGCAAGAGATTTTAGTGTAATATTTAGGTAAAATAATCACAATAACCCTATTGACAGTCGCTTGACCGTATGATATAATATAGCCATCAAAGGAGGTGATGAGGGTGAGGCATCTGCCCGGCACTAAGATTGAAATTCAGGGTAATGAATATAGGAGCATATTTGATGCTATATTCTTGACCGGTGGCATTACGCTTTCGCAACTATCGAATATAACCGGACTTGAAGCGCATACCGTTCAAAACTGGGTAAAACGTAAATACATAACGGCACCGGTGGGCAAAAAATACAACCAGAACCAACTTTGCAGGATTATTATCATCAATGTTTTGAAAGAGGTGTTTGCTTTTGATGATGCCTGCTCATTAATAGGGTATGTAAACCTTTTAAACAAGGACGACGGATTGGGATATATCGACGAGAGCGAGTTATATTTTAGATTTGTTGAGGTTTTATTTAATCTTGATAACGAAAACGAAGATATTGAAGTATCAATTCTAAAAGTATTTGCAGATTTTGTTGATAACGGCAAGGGTAATAAAAAAAGATTTCTTGAGGTTTTAGAGATAATGGTTAGCGCCTATATATCCTATAACAGCAAACAAAAGGCGACGATATTATATCGTTCAATTGTTTTTCATGGCAATCGATAAAAATTAATAAAAATCAATAAGAAAGGGGAGATGATATTATGTTAGAATGGTGGAGTTCGCTTGGGCTTTTAGGACAGGTTTTGGCGTGCATTGCTGTACCTGCAACCATAATGTTAGTAGTGCAGACGGTGTTGGTATTACTTACCGGATTTGATGGTGGTTCAGATATGGATGTTGATATGGGATCTGACACCGAAATAATTACCGGCGATGAAATTGACGATATAGTTAGCTTTGATCAGGCCGGACTGCAAATATTCACCATAAGAGGATTTATAACCTTTTTTTCAATATTTGGTTGGGCAGGTTTGTGGCTTTTGTCCACCGGGCTAAATCCGGCTATTGCACTGATTATCTCCTTTTTGCTTGGTTCGGCGGCGATGGTGGGAACTGCATATGCAATGCGTTTTCTTATGAAGTTGCAGTCAACCGGGAATCAGGATATAAATGATGCACTTGGAGTGAGCGCATCGGTTTATATAAATATACCGGAGAAGCGAAAGGGTCATGGAAAGGTTAATGCGATGGTTTCCGGTAGGTACAGCGAGTTTGATGCAGTTACCGATGATGATGAAATGATACCAACCGGTAGTTCGGTAACGATAATATCAATAGGTAATCCAAACGTTTTAGTAGTAACAAAGAAGTAGATATTTTTATGAAAGGGGAATTCTATGCCGTTCGAATTAATGAGCTTAATTATTGTGATTGTTGTTCTATTAATGTCACTCATCATTTTCTTTTTAGCAAGATACAGAAAATGTCCGTCAGATAAGGTTATGGTTATCTATGGTAAGGTGGGACAGAATAGCGACGGGACCACAAGAAGTGCAAGATGTATCCACGGTGGTGCAGCGTTTATAGTTCCGGTGGTTCAGTCCTGTGCTTTTCTCGATTTAACTCCAATTTCCATACCGGTAGATCTAACAAACGCCCTCTCGAGGCAGAACATTCGTATAGACGTTCCCAGCCGATTTACCGTAGGTGTATCTACCGAAAACGGAATTATGCAGAATGCGGCTGAAAGACTTTTAGGGCTTAAACTAGTTGAAATTCAGGAGCTTGCTAAGGATATTATCTTCGGTCAGCTGAGACTTATTATTGCAACCATGGATATCGAGGAGATTAACACCGACCGAGACAAATTTTTGGCGGCGGTATCCAACAACGTTGAAACCGAGCTTAAAAAGATTGGTCTGCGACTAATTAACGTTAACGTTACCGACATAACCGATGAATCGGGATACATATTGGCTCTTGGTAAAGAGGCTGCCGCAAAGGCGATTAACGATGCAAAAAAATCGGTTGCCGAAAAGGAGCGTGACGGTGCTATTGGTCAGGCACTTGCAGAAAAGGATCAGCGTATCCATGTATCCGAGGCAGAATCTCAGGCTATTAGCGGTGAAAACAGTGCACAGGTTGCAATTTCTTTGAGCCATGCACACCGCCGTGAAAAGGAAGCGGAGGCACTAAGAATTGCAACATCGGCAGAAAAAATTCAGGCGGCTAAGGCTCTCGAAGATGCATATGCAGCAGAAAAAGAAGCCGAGCTTGCACGTTTCTCGAGAGAGCAAGCTACACTTGAAGCCGACGTTATCGTTAAGGCAGAGATTGCAAAACGTAAATTAGAGCTAGAAGCCGAGGCGGTTGCCGAGCAGACACGTCGCCACGCAAAGGGTGAGGCTGATGCTATCTTTATGAAGATGGAGGCAGAGGCTCGCGGTATTCAGGAAATTTTAACCAAGCAGGCGGCAGGTTTATCCGATGTTGTTAAGGCGGCAGGCGGCAATGCCGACGATGCACTAAAGCTAATGTTAACCGATAAGATGGAAGATCTATTGCGTATTCAGGTTGATTCTATTAAAAATATTAAGTTTGATAAGGTTACGGTATGGGATAGCGGAGCTAATACCGACGGTAAATCCTCAACCGCAAACTTCTTATCCGGCCTTATGAAGAGCATCCCCCCAATGAACGATATGTTTGATATGGCAGGCATGAAGCTTCCGGAATATCTAGGGAAAACCGAGGGCGCTGAGCCGAATGATACAGAAATTAAGCAATAATGTTTAAATAATTGTTTTTGGTAGCTCAAACTTCAAAGAGAGATGCGAAAAGTTGCATCTCTCTTGTGTTATATAATTGGATGGTTAAGCAAAGATTAAAATATAAATACAATCGCAAGTGGTGCTATCTGAGGACTATCGCGGTAGTATCGGCAGTTATATCAGTCGATTACATCGATAGATGGTTTTGCGTCGGCGGATGTGAGGTTAAGTTGTGCCGGAAATTGCTTGTTAAGATATGGGAAAAACATCTGCAAACATATCGAAGCGTTTTTTTTCTTTCCTCCATCAAAGACCTATGACCAGATTTTGATGGCTACCTGCCAATCTTAATTTGTGCATGAAACAATAGTTTTGCTTTCATTTTAGCCGGTTATACCCTCGGTTTTGTTTGGCTAAGCATACATTGAAGAGTGAGGAAGTTTAATGAAAAAGAATTATATAAAGTTCACCGTAACTATTTTATGTGTCATTATACTACTGGTTATCAGCACGGCTGCGTTTGATTATTTCAGGGTTCGCAATGCAGAAAAACCAATTTTCACAATTCCGATAACTGCCGATGACGGTGGCACAGGAACATACTATGGACTTGGTTATTCTATAGAAATAAAGGGAAATTTTATGCCGGAAGACCCGTTGCCCGGAGTGAAATATTATAAGTATTCCATCCTTGGTAAACCCGTTGAAGAGACTTTTTTTGAATAACATAGATAAGATTGCCGCCCTTGCCCTACCTTAGAACATTGTGCATAATGACAACCAAATCATTACTGCGACATTCCACTATAATATAACCTCTTGACAAATCTGTTTACTCATGATAAACTAAACGTACAGTTTATTGTGAGTAAACAAGCAGGAGGTTTATTTTTGAAACTAAGTTTCAAACCGCAAGTTTTGTTCCTTTCGAGTAGAATATGCTCGAAGTTTATCACAAGCTTGTAGTGAAAACGGATAAAACATTGGGAAGGGATGAGCATTTTATGATAGAATACAAACTCGGTGAAATCGAGATGCAGTTTGCAGATATAATATGGCAAAACGAGCCGCTTACATCAAGAGAGCTTACCATACTTGCAGAAAAAGAACTCAGCTGGAATCGCTCAACTACATATACGATACTTAGAAAGCTGTGCACTAAGGGCATTTTTAAAAATGAGAAAGCACAGGTAGCATCCCTTGTTTCAAAAAAAGAATATACCGCCATGCAGAGTGAGCGGTTTGTTGAGGATACTTTTAAAGGCTCATTGCCAAGCTTTTTAGCCTCCTTTACCACGCGAAAAAAGCTATCGGATAATGAGATAAGCGAGATTATGAAGATTATAGACGAGCATAAGGAGGGTTAGCATGGATGATGTTTTTCTAAGCCTGCTTAACATGAGTTTTACATCAAGCATTGTAATTTTTGCCGTTTTGGTTATACGGTTGCTACTAAAAAAAACTCCGAAAATATTTTCTTATGCGCTGTGGGCAGTGGTGCTTTTTAGGTTGCTTTGTCCCTTTTCGTTTGAGAGTGCTGTAGGGCTGTTACCAAGCACCGAGGTTATACCGCAAGATATTGTTTATGAAGCACAGCCGGAAATTAGCACGGGGTTTGAAATTATAGATAGCTCGGTAAACGAGATTTTGCCACCGGCAACGCCTACCGCAAGCGTTAATCCCATTCAGATTTGGATATTTATTGGTAGAATTATCTGGGGCATCGGTGTTTTAGCAATGCTTATTTACAGCATAATACAATACGCACTATTAAAACGCAGGCTAATCGGAGCTAAACCGCTTAGCGAAAACATCTGCAAAACGAACAACGTATTCGTTGCCGATGGGATAGATTCGCCGTTTGTTATGGGCTTATTAAAACCGAAAATCTATCTTCCGTCAACACTGCCCAAAAATGAGTATGACTTTATCATTGCCCACGAAAAATGCCATATAAAAAGGCTTGACCATATCACAAGGGTTTTAGCATTTATTGCTCTTGCACTGCACTGGTTTAACCCTCTTGTTTGGGTTTCCTATATAATCTCTGCAAAAGACATGGAGATGTCCTGCGATGAGACTGTTATGAAGAATATGAACAGTGATATCAGGGCAGAATATTCTACCTCGCTACTTCGGATAGCGACAGGTAAAAAGCTGATGTTTGCAACACCGCTAGCCTTTGGAGAGGGCGACACAAAGGGTAGGGTGGAAAACGTGATGAAGTATAAAAAGCCTGTGGTTTGGGTAAGTGTTATTTGTTTGATTTTGGTGGGTGTAATTGCCGTTTCGCTTATGAGTAATGCGAAAAAAGAGGAATTTATTTCAAGTAGTATTAGTTTTAGTGATGAAAAAGAATTTGAATTTACCTTATATGAAGCAAACACAACTGCTGGTTTTGGTAATACTTTTTTAAACAAAGGCGATGAAGTTAAAATATCAATATGGTCAGAAAGTGAAGCTGAAATTCAAGTTGGTATTATGCCAACAGATGAATTTGATAATACAAATCGTGAAGAATTTGTAGGAGAAACTGTTCTGCTAACAAAAGAGCCACAAGAAATCTTAGTGGAAGTTCCCCAAAATGATATGTATAAGGTTTCGTTTATCAATACTACAAATAAGGAAGTTTTAGCAGCCGGAACAGTAGTATATAATACAAATTTAAATGATATTACCCCAATTACGGCTATGATTACCGAAATCGACAGAGAAAATTATACAATGAAGGTAGAGCCTTTAGATAGCAGTAGTGTATTAACATCAAGTATTACGCTTGATGTTGCAACTACAACTTTCACAAATGGCACAGAAGATGGTTCTATTGAAAACTTTTCAGTAGGTTATCTCGTTGACATATATGTAAACTTAACAAATGTGGTTGATAATACTATGTTTCCATTAAGAATTGATATGAATGGCGATACAAATGCAATTTCACTTCTAACATTATGGGAAAATCGCACTCAATATGTGGGTGATAATTCTGCAGTGGGAAATATTATCAGCAATCTTCCATTACCACAAGATGTAAATTATGAGAATTTTTCGTTAGATACAGATGAATCCCCATTTGGGATTGCGATTAACTTCGTTGTTGATGAAGATATTTCTAATGTAGCAAACGGAAACATTTCTGGGTTTGCCGAAAAAACAAGTGCTATCTTATTTTCCCTTGTTGGCAATGTTGATAATGTTTCATTTGATTTTAGTGATGGATATTCTATGTTGGGAATAAGCTTTTATCGCGAAGATATAGAAAGTATTTATGGAGAAGATTTATTCTCTAAAACCCAAACACAAGAACATTTTGAATTATTGTTTAATGAAATATATGATGATAATAACGATGCCCCTTTGAATGCCATAATACCGATGGTCATGATAGACGGCAGAATATTAATTCAAACAGGTAACGAGGATTTTGAATTTATATATCCGGCACAATCAAATTTTGATGGCGAGATAACCTCGTCTGTACCGCAAAATCAAAAACCTACGCAGGATGATCAAAGCAACTTTGGAGAAAACTATTTTTATGCATATATAAACGATGGCGGGGTTGCCGTTTATATAGATAATAACTGGGTTGCATTTGAACCCGAAGAAAAGGCACCACTTGAACTGTTTCACGATTTATCGGCAGACGGCGAAATAGAGCTAGCGTTTCATGAGCTACCAAGTTATAGCTTTAAAACAAACTCAGAACAGATAAATATAACGCTTAACGGTAGCGAAGAAATGCAGGTTAGAATAATGCTATACGATGCAAATAGTCAAGACGCACCGGTAGCACTGTTTAACCTAACAACCGGCGAAGTATATGCTTTTACAAATTTAACCTCAGCAACAAATTATATTATACGAACCGTTTTAAATTATAACGATGCAACCCTAACAATTAGTGAATAAAACGATAAAAGCCTTGTCACATCGACAGGGCTTTTATTATAATTTAAATAAATATTGAAAAAGGTGAAACTAATATAATATAAAGAGACACATAGATAGTATAAGGAGGTGAAAGAACACTGAACGATAAAAAACTTGAATTTTTTAACCGGCTTTACGACGAGAGCTATAAAAAAACATCGGCATACATCGCTGCTCGGTGCGATAACCTCTCGCAGGTTGGCGATATATTGCAGGAGGTTTATATAGAGGTATACGGCACGCTGGAGCGTAAAGGTATCGGCTATATGAAAAACCCACCCGGCTTTGTTCGGCAGGTGGCAAGGGCGAAGCTAAGCCGATACTATCAAAAAAGTAAAGATAAACTTCACCTTTCACTTACCATGACGGATGATGATGATAATGAGTACGACTCCACCGCCCTTGCAGACGGCGTGAATATAGAAGAGCAGTATGTAACAAAGGAGCTACTATCACAGATTGCAGACTTTATCTCGAAACAACCACCAACAGAGGGCAAAATATTTTACCTCTATTATTACTGCGACAACAGTATCGAGCAGATTGCAATCTCGCTGAACATAAAAAGCTCAACGGTTAAAACAAAGCTTTACAGAACGCTTGCAAAGGTTAGGAAACTATATATAAAGGAGTATAAGGAGCTATGAGAGAGAAAGATTTATTAAAAAAGGCTCTATCTGAAAATGTAACGGACAAGGATATGCTTTACAGCAGGATTATAGGTTCTGCCACAAAAACTAAAAAAAGGAAGTTTAGTATGAAAAAAGTTATAATTATAGCGGCATCTATTGCGCTACTCAGCGTTACCGCGGTTGCCTCGGTTAGGTTGCTCACCCCAAAAGAGGTTGCCGAAGACATGGTTTTTACCGACGAAAGTGGTGTCACCTACGATCATTTTGCAACCCCCTTTACCTTTGATGATGCGGTGCAGATTAACGAGAGCCGTACCGATGCAGGGCTAAAGATCACATTTATGGGCTTTGCACATGGTGAGGGAATCGATGTTTCAGATCTTGCGGTGGATAAAAACAAAACCTATGCGGTGATAGCGATAGAAAACGCGGATGGCACACCGATAGAGATGATAGAATCCATGCTCACCGTTTCGCCCCTTGTAAAGG
>CAYJBH010000028.1:0-41328 GCA_964368625.1 uncultured Oscillospiraceae bacterium | reverse complement strand
TGACGCAGGACATGGTATTCTATTCGGATAGTGAAAGGGTGGACTTCGAGACGGTTATCGACTGGAACGACAAGCACAGGCTGCTCAAAACGGTTTTTGACACCTCAATTTATGCCGACTATGCCACACAGGAGATACAGTTTGGTAACGTGAAGAGATCGACAAAGCGCAACAACAGCTTTGAGCAAGCACAGTTTGAGGTTTGCAACCATAAGTACAGCGACCTGTCGGAGCCGAGCTACGGCGTTGCACTTTTAAACGACTGTAGGCTGTACGAGGCGGAGGGGAGCTATACCACCGTCACGATAGACTACCTTGCGGCAATCAAAAACGCCATCGAGACAAACCTTCTTGAAATCGCGAATGAGAGCAAAACCGATTGCCGAAACATGACGTTTAGACCATTTGAGATAAAGACGATAAAGCTAACTTATTAGAGCTTTTTACTGCAATCAGAAGTTTTAAATTCTTTAAACGTTGGCTTTCTATATTTCACGAGTCCTCACCAAACGCATATAGTCCGAACATCATCTTCAAAGCTGGAGATGTGTTCGGATTATATTTTTTTATTGGGAGTGTGGTTGTTAGTAATATATAGTATATTCATTTACCATATATAACCCATTAAGCTACTTTATGCACCCCCCCTTTTCTATGCACAAGGGTGTTTTTCAAAATTTTCACAGCCTGTTATTCCCTCTGTGTTATTTGGGTTTTACAAGTCAGGCTGTTTTCTGCTTAATTAACAAATTGATAATTGATAGCATTTGTTTTTTGTGCTATAATTTATTTACTATAAACAATATGCTGCGATAATATTTTTTTACGTCACCTTCGAAAAAAAGAAATACTTATGATTATAACATTGGAGCTCACATGAAAAACAAAATTGGATTTGAAACAGTGCTCGGCGGTATTTTCGGAATCATTGCGTTGATAGCGGTTTTTGGTGAAATGGCAGACGCACAATTTACATCCGCTGCAATTTGGGGTGGCATAAAAGATATCTCCGGAACCATTGTGGCGATTATGGTGTTTATCGTTGCAGTAAAAAGTATTATTCCAAAAAAAGAAACCAAGCCTTTTGAAGCAAGGCTGATTGATGCGTTATCAGCATGGCAAAAATCCAACTCAACAATGATTGTAAAGAGTGATGATGACGAGAAAACAAAAAGTTATGGTTTTAGTTTACGCACCAACATCAACGATTTTTACAACGCGACACCTTCGAGCAAAAACACAGGATGGTTTATTAGGCTACCGTTGATTTTGCGAGAGAACTATAGCAAGGAAGGCGTTACTGTTAAGTTTCATCTTAATAAAGGAACGTTTTTTGAGGGCATGAACTTTGATGAGACTCAAACAAAGGATGGACTTGAAAAGCTTAACAAAAAATTCACGGCCTACATCAACCACAAATCATCCGGCTTTGCAAAGGCAGTTCAAAAAAGTTATGACAGTATTGATGTTGTTCTTGATGCCCCTATTGTTGACGACAACGATATAGCAAAGCTTGTTGAGCTTATAAACAATATGTATCAAGCATATCTTGCCTCTGCCAATATAAACATCTAAAGGTGATGAATATGCCATATAAACGAGCGGAACTAATATCAAAAGTTTTAAAACACACTTGCGATATGCCTAGTTTTTATAAACAAAGGTTTATAAACTACCGTGGCAGAACGTCGGACACTCAGGAACTCTATACCGAGGTTATTGCCGAACTCCTATGTGGTAACCTTAAACTTTTAGATTTAATACCTACTATAAATCGAAAAAGCAGCTATAAAACATGCAGTCATGATGGACAATATAAGGAGGCTTCGAATCGCAAGGAAGAAAAGATTGCGATGGATTTGTTTTGTATGTCAAGATACAGTAATGTTGAGTTTGATAAAATCGGATTAATAATAGACTATCAAATACCACTTAAAAACACCCGAAGTGATTCAGCCGGAAAAATAGATTTGTTGTCGGTGTCGAAAGATATGGCACATATATTAGAGCTGAAAACATGTGATAGTGAAGAGACCATGCTCCGCTGTGTTTTGGAAAGTTTTACATATTTAAAGACTTTAAATGCCGATAAATGCAAAACCGATTACGGATTATCAGAAAACACCTGTATTTCGGCATCGCCGCTAGTGTTTCAAGGCGGATATCAGCAAGCAGAGTTTTTTGATAAAGAAAGGGTGCACCTGCACAGATTGATCTCGATACTAGATACCCATCCAATTTTCTTGGAAAAAATCGGCGAGAAAAAATACAAGGTTGTTAAATGAATATTAGTGTTATCAGAGGTAGCTACCAGATAGGCGGTTCAATTATCGAGGTTTGCACAAAAAGGACAAAATTAATATTCGATATCGGTGTTAATCTTGACGATGGCGATAACGCCACTCCACCTTATGTCGAAGGCCTTTTTCAGGGTGGAGCGCAGTTTGACGCTGTTTTTATATCTCATTATCATCCCGATCATTTCGGACTAGTAAATAGCCTGGTTAGCGGAATTCCTGTTTTTGTAGGTGAAGGCGCTGTTAAAGTTATTAAAGCGGCAAACAGCTATCTTAAAAAAGAACAACCACTATTTGTTAACTTTATAGAAGACGAAAAACCGATTCATGTTGGTGATGTAACTGTCACTCCATATGTTTGTGACCATAGTGCGTTTGATTCATATATGTTTTTAATAGAGGCAGGTGATCAAAAAGTTCTCTATACCGGAGATTTTAGAGCAAATGGTAGAAAAGATTTTAACGAACTGCTTGCAAAGCTACCAAAGGTGGAAAGCTTGATAATCGAGGGCACAACTCTAACCCGAGAAAAAACAAATAACATAACCGAAAGCGAACTTGAAGATATTGCGATCAATGCATTGCAAAAACACCTGGGACCTGCCTTCGTTATGATGTCGGCTCAAAACGCCGACCGACTAACAACAGTATACAATATCTCTAAGCGAACAGGCAGAATATTTGCACAGGATATCTACACGGCGATGATAGGCAGGGCTATAAATAGCTGCCAATTACCATATCATGACAACGCCACCATAAAGGTGTTCACACATAACAATAGTGATGCAAACTATCGCTTATTGACCCAGTTTAACTACAATAAAATCAGTCGACAAGTGCTTAGCAAAAGCAAATATATCATGTGCGTAAGACCAACTTTAAAATCATATCTTGAAAAGCTTGCTAAACTGCAGTCGTTTAAAAATGGAATTTTATTTTATTCAATGTGGCAAGGGTATAAAGAAAAAGAATATATTTCTGATTTCTTGGAGTATATGCAAAATAAAGGTGTGAAAATTCACACGCTACATACAAGTGGACATGCGGATGAGGATACAATAAGACGGCTTATAGAGCAAGTAACCCCTAGAAAAATTATTCCCGTGCACACCGAGAATTTAGACTGGTTTAAAGATAATTACGGCGAAAAATGCGAGGGATAGCCTAATGTTTTAAATGCCACTTTTTATCTAAAAGGTGAGTGGCAAAAGAATTGTTCGACATTATACTAGCTTTTATTTTCGATGCCGCGCAGAAAGGGTGCATAGGAGAAAAGCTTACCGAAAGGAACTTAAATGGGTGAACTTTTTCGGTCGTGGTAGCAAAATTCTTAAAATTCTTACATACCTAAGCCGGACGTAGAGATTATCGAAATTGATGTTCTTTAAACAAAACAAAAGGGAATTTTTACAATTGAGAGCAAAAATTCCCTTTCGTTTATATTTTGGTAATGTAAAATCATACAACTGTGCAGCTATGTTGGCGAATAAACAAAAGAATAAATTTACAGCCCTATCAAGCAAAGTGCAACGCCCATAAAGTGCTTCAAAAACTATCATAAGGGGGGCCGCACGGTGTATTCTAGAATGATTCACTTATTTTATGTCGTTGCCGGCTTAACACAGTCGGAACGCAGTTGTTTCAGCTAGATTGGGCTGAATTCAACAACCGATGCCAATTGTTGATTAAACTTCTTTAAGTTATCATATCAGGTGAAAATAACTTCTTTAGAATAAGGATGAGATTCCTTACGTTTAGCATATTGCTCATCTAAACAATATTTCCACAGTTACGATGTAATAATTGCTGTAGCGGCATGAGGGTGTTGTCGGTTATATATAACATGGCGAGCCACCAGTCATTCCAAAAGGCGAAAGTGTAAAACAGCCCAATCGCCGCAAGGTCCGGTTTTGAGAGAGGAAGAATAATTCGGAAAAATGTTCTGAACTCCCCGGCACCATCTATATTAGCCGACTCAACAAGTTCAAATGGTAGGCTTGATAAGAAGCCTTTCATCATAAAAGCATACCAGACATTTACTCCATAGGGTAATGTCAACGCCATATGGTGTCACCGAGATTAAATAGCTGGGTGTTTACTATAAAATAAGCAACCATACCACCGTTGAAGAGTAGCGGCAACAGTAAAAAAAGATTAATAAATTTTTTGTATGGGAAGTCCTTGCGTGAAGCAACATATGCTATTGTTGTTGTAAGGGAAAGAGACATAAAGGTACCGAGAACAGTGACCAGAATGGCTACACAGTATGCCCTCATGATGGTTGAAAGAGTTGGAAATACCTGTCGGTAAGCATCAAGTGTTATGCCTACCGGTATCAGTCGATATCCAAACTCTACAATATCTGAATCGGTAGAAAACGATATCGAAACAACATATATAAGAGGGATAACAACCAGTGCAGAGAGCAGTAGCAGTATGGTTGTGTTTATGATAAGACCTAATCTGTGTTTTGCAGTTCTTGCCATGATTACTCCTCAAAGTTAAAGAAGTGTGTTGCGAGTGACCTCAAAAGCGTCCTGAGAGGCGAAAAAAACTCAAAATTGCCAAACCCTGCCCAAGGGCTGCCAAAAATGCCATCTCGATAGTTAATGTTTTAAATGCAATAAAAAGTCCGAACATTGGAAAATATGCAAACGCTAATATAGAAAGTATGGCAGGTAGCGCTAATATGATTAAAGGGAGACTCTTTTTAAATCGTTTATATTTAACCTTGAAAGTTTCTTATGGGGCAGATGTTATATTTTTAATTGTAGTTAAAATCTCCCGTGTAGTGTATGCTTGCGTCCATGTGCTTATCATATCAAACATATTCAAAAAAGTGTAGTCAAAAAATTTATATTCTTAAAATCAAAGCTGTACTTTTTCCATTCGAACGTATCCATGGCTGTATTATTTTTGAAATTGATTGTTAGTATTACACGTTAAACTCAGATGGTTTTTGTAACATATCACATATTTTGTATGTAACGCTATTTTATCGACGTTTTACAAAAGAGCAAAATTTTATAGTTGTATAAATAGAAAACTATGATAAAATAGAAGAAAAAGCTTGAGGGAAATCATGAACAAAATTATAATTACCGGTGCAGGTGGATTTCTCGGAATCCGTGCGGTAAATGAATTAAAAGACACTTTTGAAGTAACTCCGGTTACTCGCAGAGATTTTGATATTACGGAAGAATTTGAGGTTCTTCGGTTTATTGAGTTAATTAAACCTGATGTTGTGATACACTCCGCCGCAATATCTAATGTAGAAATTGCAGAACAAAACCCGAGATTGTCAGATAAAGTAAACAGATTAGCGCCGTATTATATAGCAAAGGCTTGTAAAAAGGTAGGCGCTAAACTTATATCTTTGAGTTCCGATCAAGTTTACACAGGTAATATGGAGCGTGTTGCTCTGCGCGAAGATGTACATCTGGCACCGCAAAATTTATACGCAAAACAAAAACGTGAAGCGGAGCTTCTTGTAACAGGTATACTGCCACAAGCGGTAAGCCTGCGATTGACATGGATGTACGATGTACCCACCTCTCCACTTTTTCAACATAAAAATCTACCACAACTTATCAAAGAGGCGGCAGAGAATAAACACACAATAAAAATTAATACAAATTTGATGCGTAGTGTGACATATATAAAAGAAGTTGTGGAAAATCTTCCGAATTGCTTCGAACTACCGGGCGGTATTTATAACTATGGCAGCGAAAACGATGTCCCAATTTACGAGCTCTACACTCACGCCGCCTCGGTAATGGGATATGACAAAAGTATTATAGAGCCGTTTGAAGGCGATATACGAAATATTTTAATTGACACTGCAAAGCTGAAATCAAACGGAATGGTTTTTCGAACAGCAAAAGAAGGGCTTACACAAGCATTTCAAGTAGATAATAAATTTCTATAACCTTTTCTTTAAATGTATGTCTTTTCTTAATGCCTCGTTAAACCTCTGTTTTTACTAATAAATATTAAATGCATTTGTCAAAATGTACATCAAAAGGCATAATAAACACAAGTAGTATCGACTATTAGACAAAATTATTAAGCTTGCAGGTAATTTACTTGACAAAGATAATGCGTTATGATATGCTTTAAAAAAGTTAGTGACGACTAACTTGAGGCATGTAAACATCCATGGAACATTACTTTATAGGGCTATTATAGTTTAATATTTTTTTGGCTAAAAGTTAGTCAAAACTAACTCTTGGCCAACTTACAGATTTTATAATAAGGAGTTATTAATGAAAAAATACACCATTACTTCTATTTTGCTGGTTGTAGCACTTGTTTTTAGTGCTTGTAGCGCACCTACGTCATCCTCGATAGCACCGGCAGATACAAGTGAAGAGACTCCCGCATCAACAACTACATCAGAGGTGAGTGTGGAGGAAACATCTGATGCGGCAATAACAATTGTTGATCAGCTAGGAAAAGAGATTACATTTGATGCACCGCCGGAACGGTTAGCCACCACTATAATGCCGTTTCCATACATATTCCATGCAGTTATGGGTGACAATCCCTACATGATTGGTTGTAATCCCTCATCGGTAGTAGCATATGAAGATAGCGCACTACGCCATATGTATCCTTCAATGGCTGAGGCAAACACCGATTGGGTAGACACTAGCTTTGTAGTTAACGTAGAAGAGTTATTAGAGCTTAAGCCTGATGTTGTGTTCCAATGGAACTACATGACAGAAGAAATTGAAAAGCTGGAGGCTGCCGGCATTAAGGTTATCGCATTGCAGTACGGCACGGTTGAAGATTTAGAGACATGGATACGAATTATATCTCAACTATATCAAAAGGAAGAGCGTGGCGAGGAGATAATATCATACTTCCATGAATCTTTAAACGAGGTTAACTCCGTGACCTCACAGATACCTGAGGAAGAAAAATTAAGTGTAGTACACTTTTCTGATCTGCTAAGGGTAGCAGGTGAGGGAAACTTTACAAACTACTGGATTGAGCAAAGTGGAGGCACAAACCCGGCAAAAGACTTATCCGGAGATGCATTAAACGTTGATATGGAGCAGATGCTTTTATGGGATCCGGATGTTATATATATCGGAAACTTCACAGCTCTTCAGCCATCTGAGATACTGGAGAACAAGATAGAAGGTCAGGATTGGTCGTTGCTTTCTGCAGTTCAAAATAAACAGGTTTACAAAATTCCTATCGGTGGTTATCGTTGGGACCCACCCGGGGTTGAAACACCGCTAATGGTAAAATGGTTAGCTACAATTCAATATCCGGAACTGTTCGCAGATATGGATATTCGCGAAGAGGTAAGCGAGTTTTATCAAGAGGTTTATAACTTTACGCTAACCGAAGAAATGTTAGATGAGATTTTACTAGATATTCAAGACTAACAATTTAAAAAATATAAAAAATAAAAAACCCTCTCAAGGGATAACCTACGTTGTGCTATTTTATTCACTTGAGAGGGGGTTTTTGTAGATAACGGCTTTAGAAATTAGGAGTTTTATGAGAAAAATAGCATTTTACGGGAAGGGCGGAATAGGAAAATCTACACTAACATCATCTATCGCTGCGGCCCTTGCAGATAAAGATAAAAAAGTTTTACAGGTTGGATGTGACCCTAAGGCAGATTCCACTCTTAATGTGAGGTCGGGTGCGGCATTGTCGCCGGTTATGGATGTGTTGAAGGAGCAGGGTGGGGTATGTCGAAAGCTTGAGGATATAACCTGTGAAGGATATAAAGGAATTGTATGTGTTGAGGCAGGTGGCCCAACACCCGGAAGTGGCTGTGCAGGACGTGGAATTATTAAAACATTTGACACGTTAGATGCATTAGATGCATTTGAAGTTTTTGCACCGGATTATGTGCTTTTCGATGTGCTGGGTGATGTTGTATGCGGTGGTTTTGCAGTTCCTTTAAGAGAGGGGTATGCCGAAGAGGTTGTAATTGTAACATCTGGTGAAAAGATGGCATTATATGCAGCGGCTAACATCAAAGCAGCGCTGGACAATTTTCAAGATCGAGGTTATGCAAAGCTTAGAGGTATCGTTTTAAACTGCCGTAATATTCCAAACGAGATAGAAATTGTACAGGAATTTGCACAGCGTATTGGTGCTGATATTATAGGAATAGTACCAAGAGATTCTAGTATACAGGCAGCAGAGGAAAAAAACATGACGGTAGTGGAGATGGACCCAACCCTGAATGTTTCAAAAATTATAGCAGACATTGCAACAAAGATTGCAGACACACCAATTAGTGAAAGGTAATACAGATGGAAAAATGTTACTCTAAGACAATTTCACAGCTATCAGCCGAGGCACCAAAGCTTGGAACGCGAGGTAGAGCTGTAAGCGATCCATGTCTGCACTACTGCGCACCAAGTGCAGGTGGCTGGGGGATTGTTCGCACCGCACTTTTAATTCCGGAAAGTATTCTGCTTTTTGTAGCCCCGCACGGCTGTGGTCGCCATGGTTCGGTCGCCTCTATTCAGCTTAATCTGCGTAAACGAATTTATTATATGGATGTGACAGAGGAGGACCTTGTTATAGGTAGCCATATCGATCGTGTTCCTGAAGTGGTTGATAACATTATCGAGCGTGTAGGCAAGCTACCACCGGTGTTTTTAATCTGCGCCTCCTGTATTGACGACCTTTTAGCAAGTGATTACAAAAACCTTATGCGTCGCCTAAGCAAGCGGTATGGGATACCGTTTATAGATTGCCATATGAATCCAATTACTGCAAATAGTAACCTGCCTCCTCCATTAAATATACAGCGTAGCATATATGAGCCATTATGTAGAGAACCGAAAAACAGGGTTCCTAAATCAACTATAAATATTATTGGAACCTTTAGCCCGATTGTTAAGGAAAGCGAGTTTTATGATGTAGCGAAGCAAGCCGGTATAGATGCTGTGCATCAGATAAGTGCTTTTGATAACTATAACTACTACCTTAATATGCAAAACAGTAGTCATAATCTATTGTTAAAGCCGTTTGGGCGATTAGCCTGCCAAAAAATGCAGGAAGATTTAGGTATACCTTATCTTGATTGCTTTATCCGTTATAACCCAGAAAGCATCGCAAAACAGTATAAAGACATGGCTGAATTTTTTGGCAGAGAGTTAAACTATATGCCACACTACAACGCAGCTTTAGACCACAAAGAAAAGGTAAGTGATAGCTTGAAAGGACTAAAGATAGGGGTAGGTACAGGTGTTAATGGTTCTGCTTTTGATATTGCACTAACATTGGCGCAGTGCGGCGCGCAGATTACATTTATATTAGCGGATGCAATTATGGGGTATGAGTGGCCTATGGTAGAAGCTCTAAAGGAACTCAATCCCGATTTACCTGTTTATACAAGCTACCATCCGAGTATGGCGGTAGTTCAGGAGATAGAGCAGGAAGCAGATGTCGCTATCGGCTTTTCTGCATCTTACGTCTGCCCATCGGCAAAGCTCTTACCATTAGATGCAGATGAACAGCATTTTGGTTTTGAAGCATTTTACGCATTAACCAATGGGGTTATAGCGTCACTTAGCAGTAATATATCGGCAAGAGCCTTGCTATATTCTAAAGGTCTTGTTGTTTAACAAAAGGAGTTTCCATGAAAGGTTTATATACAACATTACCTACATTATCACCTGATTTTTCGGGTGTGTGTAGTACCTTGTTTGAACTTGGGGGTCTTGTTGCAATACATGACGCAGGGGGATGCACCGGCACATACACCGGTTACGATGAACCCCGCTGGTTTGATTGTCGAAGTCGTATTTTCACAACAAACCTTGATGATTCTGAGGCTGTATTTGGGGATGACAGCATTCTTCTTGGTAAGTTATACGAGGCTGATAGGTGGTTAGACGTTGAATTTTTTGCACTTCTTGGAAGTCCTTCGCCCGCTGTTCTGGGAACCGACTACCATGCTCTTGCCAGAATAGTGGAACAAAAAACAGATAAACCTGCACTTGCGTTTTCCACCACCGGCATGCAACTTTATGATTGGGGTGTAGCACAGGCACTACTTGCAATTGCAAAAAAAATGCTTCCCAAACAAAAAGGCGATACAATTTCTAGAAGCGTTAATCTAATAGGGGCAACGCCGTTAGACCTAACCAACCAAACAAATGTTGATAAGCTTACCTCAATGATGAATGAAAATGGTTATACTGTTTGCACCTGTTGGGCAATGGGAAGTGATTTAGAAACTATACGCAACAGCTTGTCTGCGCAGGTTAATATAGCGCTAACATCAAGTGCACTGTTAACCTGTCGCTATCTTGAAAAAACATATGGCATGCCCTATGTTATCGGTAGTTTTTCCGGTGCAATGCCATTTAAAAAGATGCTTAACAGAATTGAAAATTTAGGCGTTGAAACAGAAAAAACTTTAGCTAACGCAAATGGTAAAAAAGCGCTGGTGATTGGTGAACAGGTTATTTCCTGCAGTATAAGGGAAATGCTTTACAGCGAATACGGGTACAAAGATATCACCGTTGCAGGTTTTTTTGGTTCTGATAAAGAGTTGCTTCAGATGCAGGATGTGTTTGGTTGTAAAGAGCATGAAATTTCTAAATTGATGGAAAATGGCGGTTACGACCTTATTGTGGCAGACCCATTGCTTAGTGATCTTGTAAGCGAAATCAGTTATGGTCAGTTTATAGAGTTGCCACATGTTGCTGTTTCAAGTCGGTTAGGCTGGAATTCATCAATATGCCCATTTGGAACGGATTACTGGCAAAAGCAGCTGGCCTAATATTAAAGAATATTTCGGTAGGAGCTCTTATGAGTCAAAACAATGTTTTTCCAACAAGATCAAGGATTATTATCCTGATACTTACAGTTGCGCTTATAGCAACTGTGTTAGCGTTACTTTGTATAGGACGATACTCAATTTCGGTAGTAGAAACGGTTTCTGTTCTTTGGAACGCTGTGTTTGGAGACACAGCAGCACTAGACCCTTATCAGGTTAGTGTAATTTTAAATGTTAGATTACCACGCATACTAATGGGCTTAATTGTAGGCGCCGGCCTTTCAATAGCAGGCACTTCCTATCAGGCTATTTTCGGAAACCCTCTTGTAAGCCCAGACATATTGGGGGTATCGTCCGGTGCAGGGTTTGGTGCATCCCTTGCTATTCTTTTATCATTTGGTGCAGTTCTAACTCAAACAGTGGCGCTTTCATTTGGGTTGCTAGCGGTTGTACTAGTGCTGTTTGTGTCAAGGGTTCGAAGGAGCACAGAGCTGTTTATGTTGGTGCTATCAGGTGTTGTTATACAGGCTTTGTTTGATGCATTAATATCTCTTATCAAATATGTTGCAGACCCGCAAGATAAACTACCTGCCATAACAGTATGGTTAATGGGTAGCCTTGCTAGTTCAACCTACAAAGATGTTATGATTTCATGGATTACAATAGCACCTTGTTTAATAATAATGCTAGGACTACGTTGGAAACTTAACCTTTTATCTTTAGATGAGGAGGAAGCTAGATCGTTAGGGATAAATGTTGTAACAATTCGCAGAATCATAATTGTGGTATCTACAATCATTACAGCCGTTACCGTTTCGTTGTGTGGCGTAATTGGCTGGATAGGACTAATAATACCGCATATTGGACGTATGCTTGTTGGAACAGACCACCGTGCATTATTACCGGTTAGCATGTTGCTTGGTGCAATTTATCTGCTGTTAATAGATACGGTCGCAAGAACCCTCACCGCGGCTGAGATTCCACTATCTATTTTAACTGCGATAATTGGTGCACCATTTTTCGTTTGGATGCTTCGTAAGAGTTCGGGAGGTAAAGGATGATTCTATCGGTAGAAAACGCAAGTTTTGGTTATGGACAAAAAGAGTTGTTTCACGATCTTTCTTTTGCTATTGAACATAAGGAGATAATTGCCATTTTAGGTCCTAATGGTGTAGGGAAAACTACATTGTTGAAATGTGTATTAGGATTCTTAAATTTAAAACAAGGTAAAACATCGGTTGCCGGAAAGCCATTCTCGGCATATAAAGATAAAGAACTTTGGTCGCTGATAAGCTATGTACCACAGGCTCGTAGAGGAGTGTTTTCCTATCGTGTGCTTGATATGGTGGTTATGGGGTTGAACTGTGAACAAAACTTTTTTCAAACTCCTAAAAAATCACATTACGACCGAGCCTATAATACAATGCAAACGCTTGGCATAGCTAACTTAGTGGATAGATATTGCAACGAACTCTCAGGTGGAGAGTTGCAGATGGTTATGCTTGCGAGGGCATTAGTTTCACGCCCGTCGTTACTTATTTTAGATGAGCCGGAATCAAACCTAGATATGAAGAACCAGCTTCGAATACTTCATGCAATAGAGCATGCAGCTAAAGAATTTGAAACGGCCTGCCTGTTAAACACACATTTTCCAAGCCATGCTTTAAACATTTCTGATAAAACACTTTTGCTTGGACATGATAGAAAAAAGATGTTTGGCAAAACTAAAGACTTGATAACCGAGGATAATGTAGAAGAATTCTTTAATGTGCGCTCTCGCATTGTATCTTTTGAGGCAGAGGAAAAACATTACAGAACAATTTTTCCATATCGAATCGCTACAGAGAATGCTGTTTAAGATGAGATCAATAATGGATCCGCTATACCCCTTAATAGCCCGTCAATTTATAGATGACTATAGTCCACTAAAGGGTATTGCTGTTGATGTTGGTGCCGGTAGTGGCGCGTTAGCTTTACAGCTAGCTAAGCTAACACAGCTATCCTTTTGCCTTGTGGATATGGATGAAACAGTGCTAAATAATGCCATATATAACTTTAATAAATCAGGTTTTGATAATCGAATTAAGACTATCTGTGCAGACGCACAGAAGTTGCCACTACCTGATAATTTTGCAGATTTTGTTTATAGCCGTGGTAGCATAGGTTTTTGGGATAACCCACAAAAAGGCTTATTAGAGCTTTATCGCATATTAAAGCCCGGTGGTGTAGCTATTGTTGGGGCCGGAAGCGGCCGTTATGTTTCTGAAGAACTAAAGGCAGAAATCTATGAGCAGATAAAAAAGAAAAGAAAAGGTAAGCGACCTAAGTTTTATAACCCTCAACAGTATAATAGCTTTGCGCAAAACATGGGTCTTATAGACTACCGCGTTATACCTGAAAATGAAGTAACAAACGGCTGTTGGTTAGAATTTAGAAAATAACCTTGCTACTAAGATAATTATCGAGAATAGGCAAAGGCTTTATCCGAGCGAAAAGGATAATTAATAAAAAATTGTGAATTATCCTAATAGTATCCCAGAAACAATATCAAGGCTTTCTTTGCGATCAAAAACAAATTGAGCAGATGTTTTGCTATGAGGCGCATGAAGATATCTGCTCGGCTGGTAATTTTCCTTAAATTCCACTGGTGATACACCAACATTCTTTATGAAGCTAGACTTTAAATACCTTAAATCAGAAAAGCCACTATGAGTTGAGATTTCGATGAGAGGCAAATTGGTGCTTATCAATAAGGCAACCGCGGTTTCAAACCTCAATTTATCAACATATTCCTGTATTGTTACCCCTACATTATCCTTGAAAAAGTGTGAGAGATATGTTGGGGTTATTTTAAGGTGTTGTGCAATTATTGCAAGATTTATTTTATCGGTATGGTGTTCATTCAGTAATGCGGTAATCAAGGATATCTTTGCAGCTTTTTTTTCATCCCTATTAAGGTCAGACCCGCTGAAAGTGGTATAGGATACTGTAGAAAACAATTCATACAGTAGCTGTGTAGTTAGATTTAATAGTTTTAAATCTCCAAGTAGGTTGTCACTTAGGTACTCAACTGCGATGGCAAGAATTAGCTTTGTAAGTACTTTATTGGCTAAAACTGTTTTGGATAGCTTAAGGTTGCCAAGAAGCGGAAAATACTGCTGGCAAAAATTTCTTGATATCTGTAACGACAATATTCTTACAGGTATATTATCACTAACGATTTCGTGAATTTCGTTTGAGTTATAAAAAAGAAGGTCACCTTTTTTTACATTAAAAGATTGTTTTGTGGTGCTTATTACTGCTTTCCCATCTAAAATAAAGTTTAGTTCCATAGCACTGTGCATATGAAAGTTACGATAAGCTACCTCAACAACAAACACTTTAAGATGTTTCATCTTTTCATAGCGAATAATTTCAAAATCTTTCTTCATCTATCTCCTCGCCATTTTTTTAAATTATTTTAACATAAGAATAGAAAAATCGCAAGATTATCCTGCAATAATAGCATGATAATTTTTGAATTGAGTTCGCTTTGTGTTACTATCAGAGTACAAAGCAAAACAAAGAATTATTTTGCCGGATTTAACTAGTTAATAGTCTCTGTATAACGCACAAAGTAACGTTGCTTATTATAGGAAGGGATAGTAGCGCAGAGATAACGTATTTATAAGGAGCATTAATTATGAAGATCACAGCCGCAGGCAACATGTTAATCGACAAAATTAAAATGATTGAGAGCTACCCGGCCGAGGGCATGCTTGCAAAAATAAAGAGTATTGAATTTGCTGTGGGAGGATGTGTTCCAAATACACTGATAGATCTTGCCAAGATGGAGGGTGGGATAGAGCTTGCCGCCATCGGTCGAATTGGTAACGATGAGGATGGTAGGTATATATTGGGTGAACTAACACGGAACGGAATTGACATAGGTGGAATTGTAACTGATGAAAATCTACCGACCTCATTCACAGATGTTATGACCGATATAAAAAATGGTCATAGAACCTTTTTCTATAATTCAGGTGCAAGTGGTAAATTCAGTGTTAATGATGTGGTGATTGAAACGCTAAACTGCGACATATTCCACGCAGGTTATCTGTTGTTGCTTGAATCGCTTGATGCCGGTGACAGTGAGTATGGAACTATGATGGCGAGATTGCTCGCCAATGTGCAAAAAAAAGGTATAAAAACTTCGATTGATGTTGTTAGCGATAGTTCCGGCAGATTTAAAGATACGGTTACTCCCACGTTAAAATACTGTGATTATGTTATAATAAACGAGATTGAGGCAGGCCGCGTTGCAGAGATAGAGCCACGTGATGAAAACGGAAAACTTTGTAAAGAGAATGTTCGTTTAGCCATGAAAAAGTTACTTTCACTTGGGGTGAAAGACAGTGTTATCGTACATTCTGAAGAGGGTGGCTTTTTGCTGAATAGTAGGGAAGAATTTTACTATGTACCATCACTTTTGCTTCCGCCCGGATATATTATCGGAAGCGTTGGGGCGGGGGATGCATTTTGTGCCGGTTGTCTTTATGGAATCGCAAAAGAATTTAATAGCGAAGAAATATTAAGTTATGCAAACGCAGCAGCAGCGTGTAACCTTTCTGCTGCTGATTCGGTGAGTGGAATGCGAGCTGAAAAAGAAGTGCGAAACCTGCAAAAAGAGTTGGAAAAAGCAAAGGGGGCAAATGCGTGAAAACAGCGGTAATGTACGGTGCCGGAAATATTGGGCGTGGTTTTATAGGTAAGGTATTTGCCGATAGTGGCTACAAAGTCTGCTTCATTGACGTAAACAGTGAGATGATCGATGAGTTTAACAGTAGAGGTTGCTACAGTGTAAAGGTTGTAAACGATACAGTTGAAAGAATCGAAAAGGTACATAATGTTTATGCTTTGCATGGAAACGATGAAAGGGCTGTTGAAGCGATATCAACATGTGAAGTAATGGCAACGGCGGTAGGGGTAAATATTTTACCATTTATCGTTAAGAATATAGCAAATGGTATTAAGAAACGCATTGCTATTGGTGGTGGTTCATTAAATATAATTTTGGCTGAAAACCAGCTAGATGTAGATAAAATAATGAGAGCTGCAATTTACAAAGAACTAGGAACCACCGAGCAAGGATGGGCAGACCAGCATCTTGGACTTGTTGAAGCCTCTATCGGTAGAATGGTGCCACCGCTAAGTGAAGCTGAACGAGAGAATGATATGCTCACAATAGCGGTAGAACCCTATTGTGAATTGCCGGTTGATAGAAATGGTTTTAAAGGTGAAATACCTGTTTTAGAAGGATTAAAACCTTTTTCACCCTTTGATTTTTACATAAAGCGTAAGCTGTTTCTACACAATATGGGACATGCAATCTGTGCATATGAAGGCTACCATAAAGGCTATGAATACATAAGCGAAGCCATTAGAGATAAAGAGATATATAGCCTTGTTGAGAGTGCTATGTCGTGTGTTGTTCAGGCTTTACATAGAGAATTCCCAGATATACCGATTAATGAAATAGATACCAATAAAAAGGATTTATTGAATCGTTTTCATAACAAATCGCTAAAGGATACGGTTTTTAGAGTAGGGTACGATCCGGTTAGAAAACTTCGAGAAAATGACCGGCTTGTAGGAGCTGCTATTTACTGCAATGAACAAGGGGTGGATTTTTCACCGATCGCTAGTGGAATTGTAGCAGCCTTGACCTACGATAATCCAAATGATGAAAATGCACAAAAAATTCAACAATCACTAAACACATACGGAATAGATGAAACTGTAAAAAGATATATGTCTGTTAGTGTAAATGATAAGCTTTTTATTGAGGTAACACAACTTTTTGAAAGTTTACATTCTGATAATAAAGTTGCTGATGAATTATGAGCTTAGGATAGATTATTGTAGGCATTTTAACGCTAAATCAGCATTGTTTTATATTGGCGAGGATGACTGGTTTTAAGGGGCAACAATAAAGCATAAATAAAAAATCCGATACAGTACCGTATCGGATTTTTTTATTTAAAATATTTCTTTAATTTTCTATTTAGTTTGCTAAAACATAATCATCAACCATTTTTATGAAGCCCTGTTTCTTTTCTTCAGAAATCCATGAAATTTCAAAGCTGTTCTTTGCTAACATAACTATATCTTCTTTGGTTGCATTCATGCCCTGTGCAAAGGAAAACATGTCATCCGATATATAACTTTTAAAGTAGGCAGGATCATCAGAGTTGATGGTCACCTTTACTCCGTTGTGTAGCAGTTCCAATATCTCTTTACCCTTCATGTCACTGGTAACAAATGAGTTTGAAACAGGGCAACATGTGAATCCAATGCTGTTTTGTTTAGCATATTCAACAAGCGAAGGATTCTCAACTATATTTGTACCGTGGTCAATTCTACTTGTTACAATGCTTTTAAGTACATACTCAATGTTGTTTATAGATCCTTCTTGATCTATATCACAGTGCATGGTTACATTAAAACCATCTTTTTTTGCAAGGTCAAAAACCTCTTTAAACTTAGAAGGTGGGTTGTTTCTTTCGTCAGAATCTAAACCAATACCTATAAACTTATCTTTAAATGGTAATGCCTGTTTATATGTTTCCATAGCAGATTCAGCCGGCAAATCCCTTAAAAAACACATTATTAACCTTGCCTCTACACCAAAGTTTTTTGCATCTTGTGTGGCTTTATAGTATCCGTTAAACAGTGTTTCAAAAGCAATGCCTCTTGTAGTGTGGGCCTGAGGGTCAAAAAACAGTTCGGCATATTTTACATTGTTTTCCTTTGCTCGTTTTAGATAGCTAATTGCTAGATCATAAAAATCTGATTCATCCTGCAAAACATTCATTGCAGGGTAATAAACCTGCAGGAAGGACGTTAGCGAGTCAAACTGATATGATTGCTCAACTTCTTCTATTGTAGTTTGACCGATATCAATACTATTTTTTTTTGCAAGCTTTAGCTTCAAATCCGGCTCTAAAGTTCCCTCAAGGTGTAAATGAAGCTCTGCTTTTGGCAAACCTTTAATAAAATCATAGGTTAGCTTGTTATCCATATCTAAATTCCCTTTCAAAAAATGATAATAAGGTTGATTGCACCATATGCAAAATAATCTTAATAAATGTTAATCCTACTTTACATTAATGTGTTATTGGTCGCACTGGTTTTGTATGTACTCCGGCACCTTTGTTTTTCCAAGAATTATATTATATATAACATAATACAATCAGTAAATATTGCTGATTACGTTACTTTAATATGTTTATTGATTTTTGCTTTAACAGCGCTGTAGTATAATATACTGAAAAAGCAACACTGTTAACCATACAAATTACTCGCCATATAATGTTGAAATTATATATGAATAATAAGGTTGGGTAAGGGAGTGTGAATTTATTTTGGTGTGGTCCGCGATATGTGGCTGTATAACCATGCGAGGGAATGGGTTGCTCCAGTGATATTAGTTCAACTGCAAGCAGTAAAATTGATAGAATAAAGAATAATATTATTAATAGTTGCAATTTTTCGCCCTCGTTATCACGAAAAACCAAAAGATATACGTTTAAAGCAAAGCAAGCTAGGCACAAAGCTACGCCAAAAATATAATCGGATGTAGGAAAAAACATCTTAAAAAAGTTAGATAATACAGATATGCACAAAATAAAGAAATAATAATGCTCGTATGCTCTCTTTATCATAAAGCCTCCTGCAATAATAAAATTACAACAAAATAAATATTTGTAAGCAGTAAGATATAGATTTTTATTATATTAATTATATAATAAAAATCTATAATTATCAAGCAGATAAGTAAATCTATTTTTGTAGCATTGTTTTATTTTGCACAAACTCACAATCGATTGGTATACTGCCGAAAAACTGTTATGCTGTGCTAAGAACAAGGGTTGCCTATAGAGGTTGATAAAACCATATTTAGCTTGGCAAGCTCGTTTTTTATATCATCGATACAGGCAGATGCCTCTTTATTAATAAAAGCTTTATCATTATATAGTAGATAATTTCCTTTTGCATCGGCTGGGGTTATGTTTACCATTATAACATTTGCACCGGCTAAAAATCCTTTTATTCTCCCCGCCTTAGAGATAGTTTCTAGTGCTGTTGTGGAGGGTATCATAGCTTTTTTAAGAGTGAGTCTTGTGAGCGAAACGGCAAGCAATGTTTTATCTAATTCTCCCGCGTTGTAATCTTTGAAAGTTGAATCCTTATGGGGGATGAACGGGCCAATTCCTACCATATGTGGCTGTAAATCTCGAAGAAAAATCATATCCTGTGCAAGGTGCTCGTCGGTCTGTCCGGGGGAACCAACCATAAAGCCGCCACCGGTGTGAAAGCCTACCTTCTTAATTGTGTATAAACATCTATATCTGTTTTTTGCAGACATGTTTTTAGGGTGAAGAAAACTGTAATGATGTATATCTGCGGTCTCTTCACGTAGCAGAAATCGGTCTGCTCCTGCCTCTTTAAGTTGTTTATACGCCTCATCGCTTTGCTCTCCAATTGAAAGGGTTACAGCACAATCGCTATATAGGCTCTTTATCGTAGAAACAATATCGCACATTGCTTCGGTGCTGTAAAAAGGATCTTCGCCGCCCTGCAGCACAAATGTTCGTATGCCAAGACTATAACCGTTTTTACAACATGATAAAATCTCCTCTTTTGTAAGGCGATATCGCTTTACATTAGTGTTTTTTTGTCTTATCCCACAATATAAACAATCGTTTTTACAATAGTTTGTAAACTCAACAATGCCACGCAAAAATATCTCATTTGCATAGTATTTTTGTTTCTCCTCTAATGCTAGGTTATAGATGTATTTAAGGTCAAGATTGTTTGTGTTACTAAATAAAAAAGTGTATTCTTCTTTATTTAGCTTTTCGCCGCTGTTTAGCCTGTTAATCAGTTCGTTTGCCTTAATATAAATCACCCCTTTATATTGTTATTTTATCTAAAATCCCGGTAAGTTTTGCAATAGCAAGCCCATAATTAGTCATAGGAGTATTCTGTGTAGAGGCACTTTCCACCCTAGACATTACATATTTTTTTGTAAACATGCAGGCACCGCAATGTATAATAATGTCGTACGGTGAAAGATCTTGAGGGAAAGTTTTTCCCGACACAACGTCAATTTGTAAACCGCTACCAATCTTCTTTCGTAGCATATTTGGGATTTTAACCCTGCCAATATCGCCATCGAGAGCGTTATGTGAACAAGCCTCAGCAATTAAAACTCGGCAATCTTCGGTTAACGAATCAATTTTTTTCGCACCTTCGAGAAAAGCATCTATGTCGCCTTTATATATTGCAAATAATACCGAAAAGGATGTAAGCTTACTTTCTTCAGGCTTGTTCTGATAAACATAATCGAAAATTTGAGAGTCTGTTATTATAAGTTTTGGCGGATCTTTTAATGTGTTAAGAGCCTGAATATAGCTGTCTTTTGTGGTACACATTGTTATACATTTGTGATCGAGAAGATCACGTATAGTTTGTACCTGTGGTAAAATTAACCTGCCCTTAGGTGCCTGTATATCCTGTGGCATAACAAGCATCACCAGGTCTTGAGGACATACATAGTCGGTAACAATACCAAGTTTTTCGTCATTGCTCTCGGTAATGTCTTTCAGCTTTTCAGATATTGCAGATATATTATCACCCGTCTTAACGCTTATTGCCAGCCCCTCTATGCTAAATTTATTTTTAATTTCGCCAAGTAGAGCATCACCATTATGTTCGTCAGATTTTGTTACTACCGCGAGAAATGGTATTTTTTTATCTTTAAGCATTTTAACCATATCTATCTCATAATCGGTTATTTCGCCGTTAAAACATAGAATAGCAACATCGGTCTTATTTAAAATCTCTATGGTTTTTGCTACCCTTTTAGCCCCAAGTTCGCCAACATCGTCGATACCGGCAGTGTCGATGATGAGACAAGCGCCAATCGGATAAATTTCAATCGACTTTTGAACAGGGTCGGTAGTAGTTCCGAGTACATTAGAAACTAGAGCAATGTCTTGTTTGGTTATAGCATTTATTAAAGAAGATTTGCCTACATTTCTTCTTCCTAAAATTGTTATGTGCGTTCTATTTGCATTTGGTGTGGAATTCATAAAAATCTCCTAAAATCTAAAATCACGTTCGCCGCATTTCATCTTTTCTATGTTGTTTATTACCAGCTGCTTCACCTTTGGATTACATAGCTTATTTATTCTTTCAGTAATATACTCTTCTCCATGTATTTTAGTATTATCATCTGCATAGTCGTATAAAAATTCAGATAAAGTTATTAGCGAGTTAGGTTCACATATGTTAACAATTTGGCCTGATTTTGCAAGGCTCATAAATCTGTCGCCGGTGCGTCCCTCCCTATAACATGCAGTACAAAAGCTTGGCGTATGGTTTAAATCCAACAACCAGGACACAATATCACCCAAGGTTCTCTCGTCGGAGAGCTCAAACTGTTGTTCCGTTGTGTTTTTTTCGTTACTAGTATAACCTCCCACACTTGTTTTTGAGCCGCCACTTATCTGTGAAACTCCAATTTCAAGAGCTTTTTCACGAACCGCCTGAGACTCTCTTGTGGATACTATTATGCCGGCATATGGAAGGGCGATTCTAAGTATTGCGACTATCTTTAAAAACAGTTCATCAGAGATAGAATTTTTAAACTCGCTAACATTAATATCATCTGCGGGACAGATACGGGGAACACTCACTGTATGTGGTCCAACACCGAAGGTGTCTTCGAGATGCTTTGAGTGCATTAACAGTCCAACAAGGTCATATTTATATAGGTTAAGTCCAAACAGTACCCCAATACCAACGTCATCGATTCCCCCCTGCATTGCACGATCCATAGCTTCGGTATGATAGGCATAGTTGCTTTTAGGTCCTGTTGGGTGAAGTTGTTCATACATTTCCTTGTTGTATGTTTCCTGAAAGAGAATGTATGTACCAATTTCTGCCTCCTGTAGCTTTCGATAATTTTCAACTGATGTAGCAGCGATGTTTACGTTAACCCTTCTTATAGCACCATTTTTTTTAGAAACTGAATATATGGTTTTAACACTCTCTAAAATATAGTCTATTGAGCAGTTTGCCGGATCCTCGCCAACCTCGATAGCCAGGCGCTTATGCCCTTGTTCCTGCAATGCAATAACTTCATTTCTTATCTCTTCTTGCGTTAGTTTTTTTCTTTTTATATCCTTGTTTTTTGCATGAAATGGACAGTATGTGCATCCGTTAATACAGTAGTTAGACAGATATAAAGGAGCAAAGAGAACCACCCTGTTACCATATATTTTGTTTTTAATTCTTTTTGATAGTGTAAACAGTTTTTCGCTTATCTCCTTGTTATCAGATTCGAGTAGCAAACTTGCTTCTTCAGCTGAAATACCCTTGAAATTCTCTGCTTTAACTAAAATTTGATTTAACAGTTCGATATTATCCTTGTTGTTTTTTGAAAACTCTAAAACCCTTTTTATTTCTTTATCTGATATAAATTCTGTGGCTTTACTTGATTTGCTGTTATACATTTTATCTCCTTTGTCTTATAGTTTTGAATATACTACCTTAGATGATATTCCTTTTAGTTTACCAAGCTTTCCAGATAGTGCACTAATAAAATCTGATGGGGCATCAATTACAACAGAAATTATATTTACCCCTCTTTCTTTGTGTGGTATTCCCATGCGACCAATAATATTATCGGCATATTCCGAAAGAATCCGATTAACCTCGCCTACATTTTCTTTGCTTTCTACAATTATACCTATTACCGCTAGCCTGTTTTCCATAGTTACAACCTTTCTTTAAAATAAAATTGCTCTTTTTTGCAAAAGCAAAAAAGAGCATAATAAATACAAAAAGAACCAATAACATTGGCTTTGATTAATAACACCTTTAAGCTTAAGAATACTTTTGCAATCAGGAATATATTGTTTTTAATATCTTTATTTTCGGAGAATTCCTAGAATTTAGATATATTATAATATAATTATATATAATTGCACTTAATAAGTCAATGCACGTTTTAAACAATATGCAACTATCGGTTTAGATGTTCGGCATGTATCGAGCTACTAAACACAGCTAGATTAACCTTTTTGTTGATTATTGTATTTAAATATTTTGTATGTTATAATAAAGCACTTAACAAATTATGGCGAACGCAAGGAGCTGCAAAAAAGAATGCAACTTCGCATATAAATATTTTTTAATAGTGAAATGCATAGCATTTTTTTATATTGCTTTGTGTTTTAATAAGAAAGGAATGGTATTGAAATGGAAAAAAGAAATAAGATTTTTGATCAACAGATTAACCGGTATAATACAAACAGCGCAAAATATGATACAATGGGTGAAAAAGTTGGATATGATATATTACACTGTGCTGTTGCAGATATGGATTTTAAATCCCCACAGGCAATCATAAACGAGATGCAAAAGGTGGTGGATCATGGGGTGTTTGGTTATACAGATTTGCCCAAGTGCTACGAAAAAGACGTTGTCGCCTGGATGGAAAGACGTTACAATGCAAAGATAGATGAAGACTGGGTGGTGTTTTCACCGAGAATAAACATGGCAATGAACATGATAGTTGAAACATTTACAGAGCAGACAGATAGTGCAGTTGTGCTTATGCCTGCCTATACAGCTTTTGTTAATGCTGTTGAGAAATATGGAAGAACATTGATCCCATCACCGTTAAAAGAGGCTGATGGGAACTGGAGTGTTGATTTAGAAGAGCTGGAAAGCAGGATTGATAAAAACACCAAAATTTTCTTTCTGTGTAATCCACATAACCCAACAGGACGTGTTTGGAGCAGAAAAGAATTGAAAGAAATAGGTGAATTTTGTTTACGTCATAAACTTTTATTGGTTTCTGATGACATTCATGCAGATATTGTTAGAAAGAAGGGCTCTTTTCATGTGGTTTGGCAAGATGTACCACAGTTAAAGGAGCAGGCTATTATATTAAATGCAATTACAAAGACATTTAACATTCCAGGCGTTATACTATCAAACATGATAATACCAAATGAAAAGCTAAGAAATACCATGAAAAAAACTATAGATCGAGAGGGCTTACACAATCCAAATATATTTGCAGCGGCGATTATAAAGGCGGCTTACAACGATTGTGATGATTGGCTGTTCGATGTTAATGAGTATATTAGCGAAAACATGAGGATGATAAAAGAAAGCATTGATTCCCAAATGACGGATTTTTATACTTACATACCGGAGGGTACCTATTTAATGTGGATTAAGTACGACCTTAAAAAGGTTTCTGAAGAAAGGTTAGAAAAAATCATGTTAGAAAAGGGTAAAATATCGGTATATATGGGAAGTCATTTCGGTAAGGAGTGGGAAGGTTATTTCAGACTAAATGTAGCTACATCCAGAGCGAATGTTGAAGAAATAATTAAGAGGCTAATTCTGTGCCAAGAAGTAATTAGCAATTAGTATATAATTTATGAGGCACTGCAGCTTATTGCAAAGCTTTTTCTTAAATAGAAATCAGCTCTCTTCTATTATGATTTGATGCACCTATATTAAAAGTTGGCAGCTGTAATTATGCTTTAATAGTGGTAAACATTTTTGTGTTTGTATAGCATAATAAGGGTTACAATTACAGATAAAAACTCTGCAATAGGGATAGCAAACCAAACTCCGTTAGCTCCGAATATAGGTGGTAAAATAATCAGCAATCCAACAATAAAAGCGAAGGTTCGCAAAAATGAAATTAGGGCAGAAATTTTACCGTTAGACATAGATGTGAAGAACACCGAAGCAAAAATATTAAATCCTGCAAAAAAGTAGCCTAAAGAGAAAATAGAAAAAGCATTTGTTCCAATTAGAAAAGCCGTACTTGCTTTATCAATAAATATCCCAACAATTTGATTATTAAATATAAAGCAAATAAAAACAAGAATTACTGAACTTATGGCAACAAATCTTTTTGAAATACTAAATATGTTTTTAGTCTGTTGCCTATCATTAGTTCCTTTTGAAAAAGCAAAAATTGGTGCAACTCCTGCCCCATAACCTATATACATCGAGTTTAAACAAAACTGAAAAGAAACAATAACGGTTACAGCTGCAATTCCATCCTCTCCATAAAATTTACCCATTAATATGTTTAGTAGCATTGTAACGATTGATATAGCAAGATTAGTTACCATCTCAGAAGAGCCGTTAAGGCAAACGTTTAGCATGAAACGAGGATGCTTTTTAGGTCTTATAAAATGTAAAATCCAGTTTCTTTTAAAGGAGAGTAGCAAAGTAAAAATAATACCCGGAATAATAAAACTTGCTGTTAATCCAAAGGCGGCTCCTATAATACCAACACTTAAAACAACTATAGTAATATGGGTTATTAATAGATTTGAGATAGCTGATATAACTGCAAATAAAAGCCCAAGATAAGGTTTACCTAGCGTGACGGTAAAATATTGTCCGAATATCTGTAAAAAAACAAAAGGAAAGCTAAAGCTAAGTGCTACTAAATAATCCTTAGAATACTCTAAAAGTAAAGGTGTTGTTCCTAAAAAGCTAAGTATTTCATCTACAAATAACAAGGTAGCTACCGTAAAAAACAATCCTGTTATAATAGCGAAGATAAATAAATAGCTTAATTTTTCTTTTGCTTCTACATTTTTTCCCTGTCCTAAATTTTTAGCAATAACTGCATTTGCTCCGGTAGCAAACATAACAGCCACTGCAATAACCGAAGAAAATAACGGTGCAACAATATTTATTCCGGCCATGGCATCTTGGCTTATATAGTTGCTTGCATAGACGCTCCCGGTCATTGTATATACCGATATCAATAGCATCATTATAATGCTTGGGAAAACAAATCTAATTAATGAAAGTGTGGTAAACTTTTGCGAAATGGAATTTTGCATTAAAATCTTCTCCTAAAAAAAACACAAACAAGAAATCCTTGCTTGCGGAGGCACTGTAATTGTTACTTTTAATGATAACATAGCATTTTATGATAATTTTACCGTTTGTTAGGTCTAATTTGAGATTATAGCATAAAGATAACATAATGTAAACATAATATGATAATATTTATCAAGACAAGAATACAGTATTTATGATTTTTTTACAGTTTTGATGGAGTAATCGTTTCTGTAACATTTTTTGTATAGGTGGATAATAGATATTCTTAAAAAAGGTAATTGCAGATTACAAATAAGTTTGTTGGTGATAACGCTAATAAAATCTTGAGAGGAAAAAAGCTTTCATTCAAAAGCAACTTACAATCGATATAATTATAAGCTCTACCATAGCATACAACATATGCAAAAACAAATAACCGTGTTGCATTGAAAGCGCAACACGGTTATTGTAATATATTGAATAATTGATTTTAGCAGACCTTTATAGCTTAATCTGTAGAAGGTAGCTAGCAGGTTAAAAATCAACGTCAAGATCATAGTAGCAGCATTTAAGAAGCTTTTCCATCTCATCCTGCGTAGGAACTCTTGGGTTGGAAAGTGTACAGGCGTCACCTATGGCAAGCGTTGCTATTTCAGGTAACTTTTCGAGGAAGGCTTTTTCCGGCACGAATCCCTGCTCGGCATAGTAGCTGTCAGCACCGTAATGTTTAATACACTGTGGGATTTTAAGTTCATCGTTCATCTTGCGCAGATGAGCTATCAATGCAGCAACCTTTTCGTCGTTATTGTTTCCGGCTAAACCAAAAGCATCAGCAATTTCACCATAATAAGCTTTTGCCTGTTCATTTTTAGCATTGAAGGCGATTACCTTAGGCAGATACATGGCATTAGCAGATCCATGAACTATATGAGCGCCATATTTCTCAAAGGCAGCACCGGTTTTATGTGCCATGGAGTGAACAATTCCTAAAAGGCCGTTAGAGAATGCCATACCGGCCATGCACTGAGCATTATGAATTGTATCACGTTTGCTTAAATCACCGTTGTAGGAAGCAACAAGGTTTTCTTTAACCATTTTAGCTGAGTAAAGCGATAACGGAGCGGTGAAGTCTGAGCGAGCAGTAGAAACAAAGGATTCGATTGCATGAGTAATTGCATCCATACCGGTTTGGGCTGTAAGCTTTGCTGGCATGGTTTCTGCAATCTCAGAGTCTAATATGGCCATATCAGGTGTAATTTCAAAGTCTGCTATCGGGAATTTAATACCCTGAGTATAGTCGGTAATGATTGAAAAAGCAGTAACCTCTGTAGCCGTACCGGATGTTGAGGGGATTGCACAGAAATGAGCCTTATTGCGAAGTTCAGGAAGGCCAAATACTTTACACATTTCTTCAAAGGTGATTTCGGGGTACTCATATTTTATCCACATGGCTTTAGCAGCATCGATAGGTGAACCGCCACCGATTGCAACAATCCAATCAGGCTCAAACTTTAACATTTCTTTAGCGCCATTCATAACGGTTTCAACCGAAGGGTCCGGCTCGATTCCATCAATAATAGCAACCTCCATGCCAGCCTCTTTTAGGTATGCAACAGTTTTATCTAAAAAACCGGTTTTCTGCATTGCTGAGCCACCGGTGCAAACCATAGCTTTTTTTCCTTTTAGTTTTTTTAGTATTTCCAAAGAACCTTTGCCATGGTATAAATCTCTTGGAAGTGTAAATCTTGTCATAATGAATCTCCTTTTAACTTTAACGTATAAACAAATTTATTACAATTGTTAAGAAAGAGTGCCGTTGCCTATCCTTTTAATTTGCCACTAGTTCTTGAACAGTTTTTTTGTAACGACAGAAACAATAGCAACAGAAGATTCATTTTAATCTACATATGAACCTATATTTAAGCTAACTACTCTTCTTTTTATAATGTATTGCTTATCTCTTGTTAAAAGTTTAACATAGTAAATTTACCAAGTCAATAGAAATTGTTAAATTTTTAACAATCATATATAAAGTTCTTTGTTGTAAACAAAAAACAACAAAGAATGTTAATAGATATTTGTGGAAAGGCTAAAATATATTAGTAGAAAAAATATAAGGATGCCAGAAAAAAGGCGAAAAATAATAAAAACCTACCGATAAAAGATTAACAGCGACTTAAATGCTACGCTGTATTACTCTATCAGAAGGCTTTAAATATTTAGCCGAATATTAATTATGGTTGGGAGGGCGATTAGTCCTACTATATAACCGAAAGTTAAACTGTATAGTTTCAACCTCGGATATTGTTGTTAAAACAAAAATCAGTTGCATAAAAAATCTATAAGCGCTATGTTAAAGTTTTGCAAAAACAACTAATAAATTCTTTATAACTGCGTTAACTGATAAGCGCTAATCTGCAAAATAAATATAAATTAAGCTCCCCTCGTGGTATTACTCCCTCTTTTTAAGCTCGCTGGGTAAAACATTGTATCTTTTTTTAAACATCTTTGAAAAATAGTTGGTGTTTAGATACCCAACGCTTAATGCAACATTAGACACAGTCATAGAGTCGCTAAGCAAAAGTTTTTGCGCCTTGTTCATTCTTGTTTCTAAAATATATTCATTTATTGTTTGATTAGTTTCTTTTTTAAAAACAAAGCACAGATGCCCATAGCTGGAATAGGTTTTCTGAGCAAGAACTTCAATGTTAAGATAAGGATCGTTAAAGTTTTGTCTTATATAATCTATCGCCTGTTTAACTATCAACGACATATTGTTTTGTTGATAGTTTTCTGTTTTTTTATGAAGATTTTCTACAAGCCCAGCCACAGTTTCACACATATCGGTTGTGTTTTTAGCACTAATAGCATTTTCATATGCCTTATTATAAAGCTCTAGCAGCTCGTCGTTTAAAGCGGGGGTTTGCTCTTTTATATAATCAAGGCAACAAAGAATAATTTCTAAAAACAATATATATGCCGTTCTAAAACTTGCCTTTACGCTGTTGAGATTTAAAAACAGTTCGTTTATCATTTGAATACATTTTTTAGTGTTGCCGGTATGAAGCGATAATATAAAATCGCTGTTATTAAATAACTTTGAAAGCGGCACATCGAGGGTGTTTACCCTAATGTCTGAATATATTGCTACAATGCTATCATCCAAGGTGTCGACGGCACTAACAACAAATTTTGCCTCATGAAACGAGCTATATATTTCCTCAATACTATTTTTTAGCGCCCCAACGCCGATGCAAATTTCAAAAGGAAGGTTTTCAGATACAAACATTTTCACGAGTTCACATCTTTTTAATATTTCCTTTTCATCTTTAAAACCCAACAGAATCACATATAAAGCACCGATATCTTCAATTATAACCTCGGCAAATTCTCCTAAAAGTTCAGACGCAACATTTTCTACAGCAAATGTCCATAGGTTTTTGTCCTGCATCGTCCATTCGTCCATATTACTCTTGCTAATTTCTATGTATGCAACAGCAAAATATCCATCACCAACCTTTATATTATAGTGACTTATATTTTCGCTAATATAATTTTTGTCTGATGGTAGAGTGTTGGAAATTAACCTTGTTAAAAAGTTCTTTTTTAATGATAAACGATTTTCTGCAACCGTATTGTTAAGGTCGGCGATATTTTTACGTAACATTTTATCCGAACTTATTCGTTTTTTTATGTCTATAAGAACTTTTTTCAACTCTTCTTCATCTATAGGTTTAACAATATAGTCGGTAACACCAAGCGTTATTGCACGTTTGGCGTAGCTAAAATCATCATATCCGGAAATAATAATGAACTTTACATCAGGGGCAATGGACTTTGCTTTTTGTATAAAATCAAGTCCATTCATGCGACTCATGTTAATATCGGTTAACACGATATTTACAGGGTTTTCTTTAAGGGCTTCTAGAGCCTCTTCACCGTTTTGAGCTTCAGCACAGATAGATAATCCGAGTTCATTCCACGGTATGGCAACCCTTAATGCCTCTCTAAATATGCGCTCGTCATCTACCAACAAAACATTCATCATTATTGCTTTTCCTTTTTAGTTGGAATGCATACCGTAACCTTGGTGTAAACATTCGGTTTGCTAGCTATAGTAATACCGTAACTGTTGCCATATTTTAGCTTAAGTCGGCTATTAATATTATAAATTCCAAACGATCGGTTCTCTCTCTCGGCATTTAGCAGATGTTCTATTCTATCTTTTTGTATTCCAACCCCGTTATCCTCTACCGTTATAATAATATTTTCGTTTTCGCGGTAACCGTGTATATAAATATTTCCTTTCTTATTGCTCTCTTTAACACCGTGATATAATGCATTTTCAACAATAGGCTGTAGTGTTAGCTTTGGTATATAGAATTGATCTATATCTTTTATGTCGAGTTCAAATGCAACATAGTCGCTGTATCGCATGCTTTGAATGTCTATATAAGATTTTAACAATTCAATTTCCTCTTTAATAAGTATAAACTCCTGGCCATTGCTTAAGCATAGCTTATAAAATTTTGCTAAAGACAATGCTGTTTTTTTAGCCTCTGCCTTTCTGTCTAATGTTACAAATGAACTTATAGTTTCTATTGTGTTATATAAAAAATGTGGATTTATCTGTGCCTGTAGAACCTTAAACTCAAGCTCGTTTTTCTGCTGTTCCTGGCTATAAATTTTATCTATATAGTTGTTAATGGTATCCATTAAATAGTTAAAGCCGGTGGCAATAGCCGAAAGTTCTCCAGGGTAGTTATCAACCATGCGTACACTCAGGTCGCCACTACTAGCAAGCTCTAATCTATTCTGTATATCATCTACCGCTCGAACTACCTTCATTGTAACCATATTAGATAAAACTAGATTAATAATTATATAGGCAACAATAATTATACTGAAATAAATAAGAGTAACAACAAAGGTGTCAGAGAGAAAATCATTTTCAACAATGGTTACAATTTTCCAGCTGTTTAAATGACTTACCGAGTAGTGCACCGAAGAATGGTATAACCCTTCGGCGGCTAGATGTTCATCAGTTAAAAAGGAATATTTACTGCTGGCAGGTTGGAATAAAAAATCCAAGCTGTTATTAGAAATAATATTGTTGTTTTCATCTAATATTAAAACTTCACCAAGAGTTGCATTATAGTTAATTGTTTCATATAATACCCTTTCGTCCAAAAACAGTATGCACTCCCCGATATGGTTTCCCGTCTGCTTATCTATTATTTTTTTGCCTACGGGAATAACATTTTTTATATCTCCATATAGGTAATTAAGAGTTGATAACTCCCCCCATAAATAACCATCACTTTTCTCTAGCTCATCAATAAATTCATCGGTTATTATCCTCTTTGCTTCCTGTGTTGAGAGATTGTAACCGGAATAAATCACCTCGTTTTCATAGGTGATTACTCCGCCAACAATATTAGTGCCGGGATACATTACGTTGCTTAAAACCTCTCCTGTTACCGCGCCGACTGATAATACCTGTTGGTTCGTTATAATCGGCTCTTCAGCTAAATCACTGAGTGCTGATTGAAGCCGAAAGTCAAGACTAATAACGTTGATATGCTCCTGTGCACTGGCAACAGTAGTTCTTAGGCTATTTTCAACCAGCGCATGCTCCTTAGCAACCGATGTTTCCACCTGAGAGTTAAAAAAATAGGTGTAGACAGAAAATCCGCAGATGACAAGGATAATCACAAAAATCACAAATAAAATGAAATTTGAAGAAAAAATAATAGTTTTAAGCTTAAGTTTATTCCTCATATTACTATAGGGTGATGCTATATTTTCTAGCTTCGTCATACATTGCCAATATATTTTCTATAGGCGTCATTACCTGTAGATTATGGCAGGGGCCTAAAATAAAGCCGGTTCTATCGCTATAAAGATGGTCTAAACAGGTTCTAACCTCAGCTCGAACATCCTCCACCGTGCCAAATGGCAGGATATCCTGATTGTCGATAGCGCTATGGAAACATATTTTTTTGCCGTATTTTTCCTTAATCTCGGCTAGATTCCAGCCCGGAAGATGCCACTGAATGGGGTTTAGGATGTCAATATCTTTTTCGCATAGCCATGGTATCGCAGAAACGATAGCACCATCATCATGATGAAACACCTTTATGCCGTTTGACTTTAACCTTTTAATATTTTGATCATAGTATTTTCCAAGAAACTGTTCAACCATATCCATACTCATTAAAAGTCCGGATTGCGAACCTAAATCGTCGGTTACCTGTGAAATCTGAACCTTACCGCCGGCGGCCTCTAGGATACGCTCAACATGTGCTCCGGCAAAATCATTAAGCCGCTTAAATATGTGTTCTGCTAACTCAGGGTCTACCAAAAGATCAACAAACATCTGTTCAGTGCCGCGAATCATCTCGTAAAAATATGTTAACGAAATATATCCGCCGGCAATGGCAAAACCATACTTTTCTGCCTGTTCAACCTGATTTTTTATAACACTATAATCGTACATATCGGTGGTTGGCCAAGCATATTTTTCGTCAACCTCCTCTATAGTCTCAACATCTCCAAGGGGGTAAACTTCCGGCTCCTCATAATATCCCGTTCCGCCCATAATAGGGATTTTTTTAAACTTCAAATCCCACATATGCTCTCTTGGTGGAATCAGCTCCGGCATAACCTCTACTATGTAGTCAATGTCTAAAGCTTTTGCGAGATCTAGCATATTATTAACCGAAAAGTGTTTCATTAGCTTTTCGCTAATTTCCGGAACGCCCCAATAATCGGTAGCAACTCTATCGGTGGGCTGATGATTTATGGATGCCATAATACGTTCGGCCGATGTCATTTGTAAGCTCATCTGTTTTCCTTTCAAATGCTATGTAAATTTTAATCATTATATCATCCACAATTAAAATACTCAACCGTGAAACGGCCTGTTTTATACAGTTCGTTTAAATTTACTCATAGTTCGTATAATTTTACCTTTCAATTTTAGCTTTACTACAATATAATCAAAATAAGTTAATTAAAAAACAAGGAGGAAAGATGAAAAAGTTATTAGCAATACTAGCATCACTTTCACTGGCAGTAGGCATGTTCGCATCCTGTTCTGAAACTCCGGACACTTCGGAGGGCACTACAGCGTCGACTGCAGAGGAAACAACTTCCACAGCAGATGACGATGGGGCAGCAGATGGTGAAAAAACCCCGATTAGAATGATTTCGATTAGTGGTGACGTTAATCAGGACACAATTCTTGCCGATTTTATTAAGGCAAACATTGAGGAAGCTCTGCCTCATGTTGAGATGGAATATGAACCCGGCGGTGGTGGCGAGGATCTAGCCAACAAGATGAAGACTTACAATGCAACAGATGATCTTCCGGATGTTTGGTATAGCACTGCTGACTATGCATTTCCTATTATCCAAGCAGGAAATCAGCTAGACTTTACCGATTATGTTGTTGAAGATGATTTCCTTTCAAACTACAATAATTCCGAGATGTTAAAGTTCCACGACGGTAGTATCTACACACTCTCCTCAGGTGCAGACTCCTACTTTACCCCTAAAATTTTCTATAACATGGATATCTTTGCTGAACTAGGCATTGAAGTTCCAACTACATGGGACGATTTTATTGTTGCTTGTGATACATTAAAAGCGGCAGGTCATACGCCTATAACCATGATGGGCAAAGGTGGATGGACTCCACAGCTGTTCTTAACTCAAACAATGGCACAGCTACATGATCCTGACTCTATAAAAAATCTTCTATCAAATGCAGGCGACTTTACCGACCCTGCAATTCTTGCCGGTGTCGAGAAGATTCAACAGCTAGTTGATGGTGGATACCTTGCCGATGGCGTTGCGAATCTTGATTACGGCCCTGCTGTAGAGATGTTTACCGGCGGAAATGCTGCAATGCTCTTTATGATGTCTTGGGAAGTTGCCGGTGTTGGAACCAATGAATTTGCAGGATTAATGGACTGGCCACAGATGAGTGACGATGTTGATCCAACTGATGTTATGCAGTTCTGGGGTTCACCGCTAAACGGATATACAGTAAATGCTAATGGTGAAAATGTTGATGAAGCAGTTGAGGTTGCAAAATTCTGTGTTCAGCAGGAAGCCAACTACTATTCCACCCTTGGCTCACCAACTAACCTAAACCCCGAACTTGAAATACTAGCTCCAACTCCTTTGATGACAGCCAATCTTGAAATGTACGATGTTGCAAGTGATAAAATCGCAACCATATATCTAAACGGAATGGATGCAAAGGTAGCTGCTAGCTTTGGTGAATACGGTTCCAGCCTTCTTGCAGGTGGTTACACCGCAGAGGAATATATTGCCGATATGAACGAAGCATGGTTGGAGAACGAATACTTTAACTAGGCTATAAACAGACAAATTGGTACGGTCTGCCTTAAAAACGGCGGACCGTATTGATTATAAGTAGGAGGGAAAAGTGAAAAAGAAATTTTCTGATAAAATAGCGGTATATGTGTTTGCACTGCCGGCACTAATACTCTTCACTGTATTTGTAGTTTATCCTATGATACCTCAGGTGCAGATAAGCTTTTTTGAACACGACGGGTTTGCTTTTGGCGATTTCGTGGGATTGGAAAACTATACCGAAATATTGACAGATTCTGATTTTTGGCATTCATTTTTTAATACCTGGACAGTGGCCTTTATATCAATATTTATCGCTATACCTATATCACTTTTCTTTGCACTCCTCATGAACTACGATAATAGTATCTGCAAAAAAACATTTAAGTTTGGTTCGGTTTTTCCTGCTGTATTAACGGTTACGGTAATTGCTCAGATGTGGGTGGCAATATATGATCCTGAGTGGGGTGCGATAAATACAGTTCTAAGAGCACTAAACCTTGAATCACTTACACGCACATGGCTTGTTGACCCAGACACCGTTATGATTGCAATTTCAGTAGCGTTTTTGTGGCAATACATAGGTTTAAATGCACTTATTATGTACACCGGTATTAAATCAATTCCACAACAGTATTATGAGGCAGCACTCATAGACGGCGCAGGGTTTTTTAGGGCGAGCTATCATATAACCATCCCCCTTCTTTCAAACATTACTAAGTATGTTTTGGTTTTATCTACACTTGGCTCACTCGGCCAGTTTGCACATGTGAGGGTTATGACCAGTGGAGGGCCCGGGAGCACCTCAAGAACATTTATCTACGAAATGTATCATTTCGCATTCACTCGTAGCGAGTATGGAGTCGGTAGTGCGGTTGCAGTTTTGTTTATAATACAATGTCTTTTCGTAACCGTAATAATCAACAGCCTATTAAAACGAGATAATACAGAGTATTAATTGCTTAAGAGGGAGGATATTCAAATGAATAGAAAAAAACTCAGTACATTTATAGTTAGAGCATTTTTACTTTTATGTGCTATCGGATTTTTGTTTCCGCTTTACTGGATGATAATGTTATCGTTTAAAGAAAAAAGCGAGGTTTATGTTAACCCCTTCGGGCTTCCAGAGGTTTGGGATTTTGCGAATTATCAAGAAGCACTTGAGGGTTTCGACTTTTTACATTATCTATCAAACAGTGGTATTTATACCGTATCCACTATAGTTATAGTTTTATTGTTTGGCTCAATGCTGGCCTATGCACTTACCAGAATGAAATGGAAACTAGCAAGTCCTGTTATGCTATATCTAACCCTTGGAATTATTATACCGGTTCAGGTTGTTATAATCCCGCTATATTTATTACTTGCCGATTTGAATTTAAGCGGCACTCATGCATCGCTAATTTTACCATATGCCGGATTTGCACTTTCTTCATGCGTTTTAATGCTTAGTGCTTTTTTGCGTAGCCTACCAAAGGAACTTGAAGAGGCGGCATCAATAGATGGCTGTAATGTTTATACTACTTTTTTTAGAATAATACTCCCTATCATTAAGCCTGCAATAGCCACCCAGGCAGTACTTATATCAATGAACACATGGAATGAATTTTTCCTTGCCTTTATAGTTGGTGCACGTGAAGACATTCGATCTTTACCGGTGGCACTATTAAGCTTCTTTACAAGTATCGGTGTTTCAGACTGGGGGCAGATTGGTGCAGTAATGATTTTATCCAGCCTGCCAACCATACTAATATACTCACTTGGTAACAGGCAGATTGAAAACGCATTAACGGCAGGAGCAGTTTTAAAATAAAAAAGGATTGGTTATTATGATAACAGCTAAAGAACGTGAAATGCTTCGAGAATTAGCAAAAAAACAACAAAGTTTAGCACAGCTGCCTATTATGGCAGAACGTGAGGAATTGTGGTATAATCATAACTCGTTAAAGGGTAAACGTCCTATGGTTATTATGGAAGATATTTCATTTTGGGATGAAATATGTCCCGACTTAAGATGTGAGTCTTCTTTTGCAAGAAAGGTTGAAGAGCAGTTATATAAGAACATAATTATTGAAGATATTTTGGGCGACGATAAGATTATCCCAAACTACTATCCGCTGGAATATTCTATAGAGTTTCAGCGCTATGGCGTGGAGAGAAAAAAACTATATGCATCTGACGGCATCGGTTTTCATATTGAACCGGTTATTGAGGTTATTGAGGAAGATTTTGAAAAACTTTCATTTACAGAATATCACTACCCTAAAAAGGAGATAGATGAAGAAAAGGCAAAGATTGAGGACATTTTTGGAGATATTTTGCCTGTAGCCGCTAAAAATATAACCAACCACTGGTGCATGTCACTTTCACAACAGATGGTAGAGCTGATGGGTACAGAAAACATGTTCTGCTCGATGATTGATGAGCCGGAAGAGTTTAAAAGATTGATGAAGTTTTTGGCCGATGATTCAATAAGGTTACTCCGTTTTCAGGAGGAATCGAATTGTTTGCACCTTAATAACAAAAATGACTATCTTGGTAGCGGAAGCTATTGTTTTAATAACGAGCTACCCAAAAAAGATTTTGATGGCAAGGTAAGGAGCATTGATACCTGGGGACACATGAATTCGCAGGAATCGGTTGGGCTTTCTATCGACATGTATCGTGAATTTGTTATTCCCGAAACAAAGCGGCTTGCTGATGAATTTGGGTTACTGTACTACGGTTGCTGTGAACCGGTTAGCGATTTTTGGGAAAATGGTGTAGAACAGATAAAAAATTTACGCAAGGTTTCGGTTTCTGCATGGTGTGATGAAGACTACATAGCTCCTCGGCTTGCTAAACGAAGCATAATTTATTCAAGAAAGCCATCTCCAAACTTTATTGGCATTGAAAAGAATTTTGATGAGGTAGCTTTTAGAAACTATATAAAAAAGACGGTTGAAGTTTTACGAAAAAGCAGCTGTAAGGCAGAGTTTATTTTTCGAGATATTTATAAGCTAAACGGTAACCTTGAAAAGATTAAGCGGGCCGTAGAGATAACACGGGAAGAAACTGAAAACACTTATTAAAAACGGATGAATAAATTGTATGAAGTATATAGATAACTGGGATAAGGTTAAACAAAGGTATTTGGAATACTGGGCAAGAGAAAACTATGATCGTCCCATAATTAAAATAGCTGCACAAAAAAAGAATATTCTGCATGAGCTTGCCGTTGCAACCTCAAAAGAACAGGCCTGGTTAGATAGCGAATTTGTTATTAGCAATTCTAGAAAAATTATGGAAAACACCGTATATGGTGCCGAGGCGTTCCCAATGATCTGCCCAAATTTTGGTCCGGATATTTTTGGTGCTACCTTTGGTGCGGACATAGTTTTTGAGGATACGACAAGCTATAGTATACCGTTTGTGGATGAATGGGATAACTATCCATCGCTAAATTTTGACACCGCGAACCACTGGTGGCAAAAAATGCTTCGTCACACACAGGATATTGTTGATGATGCTAAGGGTGACTATTTTGTTGGTGTTACCGATCTGCACCCGGGTGCAGATGGGGTAGTATCGGTTAGGGGGCCTGAGAATGTTTGCATGGATTTTTATGATGACCCCCAGCGCATGAAACAGGCTGTGCTCGAGTTGTTTCCTGCTTTTAAAAAGCAACTAAACGAGCTTTACAATATTACAACAACCAACCTTGAGGGAAGCAGTAACTGGATGGGCATTTGGCATCCTGAAAAATGGTATGTAACCAGTTCTGATATCATCTGCATGTTATCCTGTGATATGTTTGAAGAGTTTATCATACCCGAACTTTGCGAGGAAATAAACTGGTTAAAAGGAAACACAATTTTTCACCTTGATGGCCCGGGCGCGCTGAAGCATCTTGATCGTTTGTTGCAAATAGAAAACCTTGCGGGAATTCAGTGGGTTTACGGTGCAGGGCAGCCAACTGCTGCACACTGGATTCCAACACTTAAAAAAATTCAGGATGCCGGTAAATGTGTACAGGTTAATGTAGTAGGGGAGGATCTCGACGTATTAATTAAGGAGCTGAACCCAGAAGGTGTTATGTATTGTTTTGAAGACCTTTACGATGTTAACGACATGAACGACATAATAAAAAAGATAGAAAATGGATATAAAAAGAGGGTATTTTAATGAACTTGAAGCGAATTGATTACAGCTATAAAGGATGTATTATCCGATATGTTATCGATGAAGATAGCGGCGCAGTTTCGCTGGTAATGTTACCAGGTGATAAAAATGAAGATTGTTTTAACAATCGTCGCGAATGGTTAAATGTTCCGGAGCTAATGGCTATAGATATGGATGCCCAAGCCTGGCATGTTGGTAGTCTTGTTCATCTTGCTACCCGTAATGATGCACAGGGTAATGGAGCTGGTAACACCCTTAAATATGGAGCATCTACCACCAAGCTTAGCTTTGATAAACAGGAAGTGCTTGAAGATGGGTGTATAAAAACACAGCTAAAATCTTCCGACGGCTGTATTGTTAATCATTATCTCAGACCTTGTATGGGTGAGCGAGCTTTTGAAGTTTGTACCGAATTTAATAATAATTCATCAAATGACGTAGTGCTCGATATGCTAACGAGCTTTAGTCTCGACAACCTTTCGCCTTATGATACAGCCGACACACATGGCCTTGTACTGCATCGCTTCCGCGGCGGATGGAGCATGGAGGGGGAACACATAGCAGACAGTGTAGAACGGTTAAATCTTGCTACTCCCTGGACATACTCCTTTCCTGAAAGCGAACGCTTTGGAGTTCTAGGTTCTCACCCTGTTAAAAGATATTTTCCTGTTTGTGCGGTTGAGGACACAAAGAACGGTGTGTTCTGGGGTGCTACTCTTTCTGCTGCGTCCTCCTGGCAGATGGAATTATCGCGCGACAGTGATTGTTATTCTCTTTCAGGAGGCATAGGAGATGTTGAATTTTCCGGATGGCAAAGAACTGTAAAATCCGGCGAGCGTTTTAAAGCACCGTCAGCATACATATCTACATCGAGAGATTTTAACGAACTTTTCGACAACCTTCTTGATATATACACAAGCTTTGTCGAGGCACAGCCAAAAGCTGAGGATAATCTTCCGATTATTTTTAATGAATGGTGTACAACATGGGGTAGCCCAAGCCACGATAGAATGTTGTCGCTTGCCAGTTCATTAAAGAATACTGCGGTAAAGTATGTAGTTATAGATGCAGGCTGGACTAAGGTGGATGGTAAATCGTTTGGGCAGGGCGGAAACGGCGATTGGATAGTAGATACCGATAAGTTCCCGAACGGAATTCGTGCAACTTCCGAGGCACTTAACGAGATGGGGTTTGTTGCAGGGATATGGTTTGAGTTTGAGGTTACTACCAAGGGTGCTGTTGTATACGAAAAGGAATACGACCATCTACACCTAAGAAGAAACAATAAAGTTGTTGCTACCGGCGATAATCGAAGCTTTTGGGATTTTAGAAATCCCGAGGTTATTGAATATCTATCACAAAAGGTTATAAACTTTCTTATAGAAAACAAGATAGGATATTTAAAGGTAGACTACAATGGTTCAATTGGTGCCGGTTGTGATGGCGATGAGACATATGCCGGCGGCCTTTACAGCCACATAAATGCAGTACTTGATTTTTTTACTCTTATAAGAGAGCGAATTCCAAACCTTGTTCTTGAAAGCTGTGCTTCCGGTGGACATCGATTGGTGGCTCCCTTTATAGGGCGTTCGGCAATGTCTAGCTTTTCCGATGCACATGAAGGGAAAGAAATACCCATTATCGGAGCAAGGCTTAATCGTTTAGTACCGGCAAGACAGCTACAGATGTGGGCGGTGCTGCAACCTAACTACTCAATACAGGAATTGCAATATCGTCTTGCTTCAGGCTTTTTTGGCAGGCTTTGCCTCTCGGGAGGTATAGATAAGCTAGAGGAAGAGCAGATGTTGCTTGTGCACAAAACTATGGACCTGTATGAACAATGTGTAGATATAATCAAATATGGATATACAAGGATTTTAAATGAGTTTGAAGGCGGCAATATTCGGCATCCTAGGGGTTGTCAACTTGTGGTTAGGTATTCGGTAAACAATAATTCAGCTATAGCAATATTTCATGCCTTTGAAGATGGCCCTTTTACCTCAAATAAGCAGTTTAAGGGATATAAGATAAGAAAAATACTTCATAACGACATTAGTGTAGAACTAAAAGATGGTAGATTGATATTTAACAATGCAAAGGAATATTCTGCAAATGTTGTTTACCTAGAAAAACAATAATAGCTACAACAGATAAAACAAGCAGATAGCGGTGGTTTTGCAAATCATGAACCGACCTCTTGTGGTAGATTTTTTATTTCTACCATAGGGGATCGGTTTTTCTATTAGTTGTTTTTACTGACTTTCTCACTCTTTAGGAAGATTTTTTTTCGGTTAATTAAGAAATTGCACCAGCCAATGTAACTGTTATAAATTAATATAGGGTATGGTGTTTCGGGCATAACTTCTAATTTATTCCTTATAGAGTGTATAATTTGCGTAACCCTTCTCTAGTATCTTTTCTTCAGTTATTGAGCCAAAACATAACGGTTTCCTCAATCTCTTTTCTGTAATTTCCGATAGAAAACAATCTCCGAGTGTAGGGCAATTTGGTTTTTTACAGCGGTACTGTAATCCTATTTCATTGAATTAAATTGTTGCATTTTGTCAGATGATATGGTATTATTTTACTGATAAAATTAGATTTTTGAAAAGTAATTATAATTTTGGCTATCTGCCGAAAAATATAACAGCAAAAAAAGAAAGGAATAAAGCATCAAAATGAAAACACATGTAGAAAAGCTTTTGCCAGCACTGATTACCTTTTGCATATTGGTAACAATGCTATCAGCAACTGCATTGCCTACCGAAGCGGCATCTTCTGAGGTGTGGGACGGCA
>CAYJBH010000027.1:18893-41522 GCA_964368625.1 uncultured Oscillospiraceae bacterium | reverse complement strand
CTGGGTTTTCTGGCGTCCCCGAGACGATTCGAACGTCCGGCCTACTGCTTAGGAGGCAGTTGCTCTATCCTGCTGAGCTACGGAGACATGATTTTTGGTGATCTAAACAGATAACTAATGCCTTGGAATTGATTGGTTTGACTAACGCTTTTTCTTTTTATGCTCTTGCTAACTTTTTGCAAACAACTTGCTAACGGGACTGTGCGATATGGGGTGAAATTATACGATATTTGGCATCACGGGGTAACACTTGTATTCGTGAATTATGCAGTGTTTAACAGCATTTCTCGGCACTGTACATCACTGTAAAACAGCCTCAGGGCCCCTTTAGGAGGGGTTTATTATATCCATTTAACTAAGAGGGCATATTCAGTTTTCTGTAACCAAAAGGTATTAGTAAAAACTATTACTTTGGTACTGTTGATCTAATTTTTTTAGCTATGAAATATTGCTTCTTACTTTGATTCTGCGTAGAGTTTTGTTATTTCACATAATATATCTACAACCTTCTCCATAGCTTCCAACGATATGTGTTCGTATGGGCCGTGGCATGCTGCTCCGCCTGTTGATAGATTTGGGCATGGTATCCCCATAAAGGATAATTTCGCTCCGTCAGTACCGCCTCTAATCGGAGTAATAATCTCTTTCACACCTGTGTTATTTATAGCTTTTACAGCGTTTTCAATTAAATGATACTCGGTTCTAATAACATCTGCCATGTTGCGATAACTGTCTTTTATTTTAATAACCGCTACATTATTGTATATTTGATTAATTGTCTCTGTAAGATCTATAAGCAGTTGCTTTTTTTCCTCGAATTTTTTATTATCATGATCTCTTACCAACATTATAACATTTGCCTTCGAGACATTTGAATTAATGGAGTCTACATGAATAAAGCCTTCATATCCTTCGGTAAGTTCAGGACAATCAGTCTTTGGCAGCCTATTAATAAATTCAGTAGCTATGGTAGTAGCATTTACCAATAATCCTTTTGCTGCACCTGTATGAACAGAAACTCCTGTAATCTCTAAGGTTGCAGTTGCTGCATTAAATGTTTCATAATCAACACTACCAACTATACCGCCATCAACCGTATATGCATATTTTGCATCGAATACTTCAACATCAAAACCGGTTGCGCCTAAACCTATTTCTTCATCAGTCGTAAAGGCTACAGATATACCCGGATGAGGAATATTATTTTCCTTAATTCTGTAAAGCAGTTCTATTATTTCGGCAATTCCTGCCTTATCGTCAGCTCCAAGTAAAGAGGTTCCGTCTGTTGTAATCAACGTTTGGCCTACAAATTCTTTTAAAGTGTTAAACTTTTTTGGATCTATGCAATCTCCATTTTTAAATGTGATTGCCCCTCCATCATAATTATTATGAATTTGTGGATTTACTTTTCCGGAAAATGCCCCGCTTGTATCCATGTGTGCAATAAAACCCAGAGTTGGCTTATCTTCATTTCCGTTTGAGGGAGCTAACTTTGCGTAGACGGTTCCATTTTGACCCATAATAATATTTGTAAGCCCAATCTCTTTTAGCTGAGACTTTAAAAGCTCTGCCAAAACAAATTGTCCTGTTGAAGATGGACGTACAACTGAATTTTCATCAGCAGTAGAGTCTATCTTAACATATGAAATAAAATTGTTTAATAAACGCATCACTCTTGGCTTCTCATATACTATCCTTGATATTCTAACATGAAACAATTAAAATTTCAAGCATTTATATTGATTTTTATTATATAGTTAATAAAACCCTAACAAGTTTCATTCTGCCAAAGTTGTGATTTATCAAAAATCATGGCTCCTGTTTTAAATATTCGATTTGAGTCATAGGTAAGATTATTAGTGTTAGAATATATCTTGTAATACTTCCTATAAATCAACATATAATATATTAATACTTTCGGAGATTTTGATATGTTAGACTATATTAAAAAGAATTGGATTGGCTTACTTTGCTGTATAATCGGCGTTGAACTTATCGGCTTTATTGGCGGATTCTTTTCGCAGGGTTCACAGCAGGTTTATCAGAATTTAATTAAACCTCCGCTCTCCCCTCCTTCGGTTCTTTTTGGAATTGTTTGGCCGATACTGTATGCTTTACTTGCGATTTCCTTATATAGAGTTTTTTCTTCGGTTAAATCAGAACAACGTAAAAAAGCGCTTATCATCTTTGCAGTTCAGCTAATTGTTAACATTTTTTGGCCACTAATATTTTTTTCATTTATGAACTATACTGCTGCGGCTTTTGTTCTTATAATACTTGATTTGCTTGTAATTTTGATGTATATTAAATTTAAATCTATAGACAATCTCTCAAGCAAGCTTTTAATTCCTTATCTTATCTGGATTATTTATGCAACTTATTTAAATTTAGGCATTGTTTTTCTTAACTAAATATATATATTTTTTTACACCTATCTACTTTAAAACATAAAAATTGATAGCTGTAGTAATTTGTTTATAATTTTTAATAAAAGCAAAGATTTATCTTGAATAATTGCTACTAACGCTTTATAATATATTATAATAATAAATTAAAATGCGTAACCGTTTACGCATTTTTAATTAATTTTTCTCTTAAAAGGAAGGTAGGATACTTTGTCGCCAACAATTCAAGAAATTGCTGAAAATCTCGGAATTTCTAAAACTACGGTACATCGAGCTTTGAACGGAACCGGAAGAATTAGCCCTAAAACTAAGAAGAGGGTAACAGAATATGCCAAAAAGATTGGATATAGACCCAACACTATTGCACAAACCCTCAGAACAAAGCGCTCAATGACCATTGGGCTTATTCTTCGTGGCATCATGGTTGGTCATTACTATTCAGAAATTCTCTCCGGTATAGAGATCATTGCAGGCGAAATGGGGTATGTTATTAACATTGCATGTTCCGGTGATAATATAGACAAGGAACGTGAGATAATACAGAACTTTATTGAACGAAGGGTTGACGGAATTATAATAGCTCCTGTTTCAGGTTCATATATCGAAAACTATGAACAACTAAATCAACTTGGTGTTCCTTTTGTTTTCATAGATAAGTTTGTTGATGGGGTAGCTGCGGATGTTGTTACGGCCGATAGTAAAGACGGTGTTAAAAAAGCCGTTCGGCTTTTATTAAACACCGGAAGAAAGAGAATTGCTTTTTTAAACGGTTTTGAAGGTGACTGCATTACCATTGCACAACGAATTGAGGGTTATAAAGAAAGCCTTCTAGCTTCGAATAATACTTATATAAAGATAATAGATTCTGAATTTTATGCTACCGAGGATAAAATGTGTGGATTTCTAGCCATAAAACAGTTTATAAACACAAATTCTCAAGATAATCTGTTTGATGCAATTGTATGTGCTAACGATTCGCTAGCTTTTGGAGCACTAAAAGCTATTATACAAAGTGGCCTTCGCATACCTGAAGATATTGCTTTAGTTGGCAACAACAATGATACCATGACTGAATATGTACAACCTATGCTCACAACAATATCCCAACCTAAGGCAGACATGGGGCGTATGGCTATAAATCTTTTAATGAAAAAAATTGAAAAGAATGTTTCCTGCGAAGATTTTGGATTTTACTCACTTCCGGTATCATTGTTAGTAAGAGGATCAACGTAGTTTCGACAGTGCTAGCACATGTAACCGATTACACAAACAATAATTTCGTCATATTGCCGCATCATTTTTCATGTATTATTCACATTTGTGACATATACACAAAAATTGCGGCAATATTTATTGTTTTCGTGCATTGAATTGTCCTATAAAATGGTATATAATTGATTCGAGAGTTGCGTAACCGATAACGCAACAAGAAGAAACACATTTTATGAGGAGAAACATGAAAAAACTTTTAGCGATTCTAATGGCTACTTTAATGCTTCTTGCAAGCTGTAGCTCTGCACCGGCTGAAACAACAACCTCCGAAACTGCTGCTCCGGACGGCAATGCTGCCGATGTAGCCGCAACTGCCACCGAAGACATCACAGATAAGTACCGCGGTGAGCAGGTAGTTATCTACGGACGTTTTCTTGAAGCAGATGCAAAGTGGCTATCCGACACCGTATGGCCTGAGTTTACAGAGACATATGGCGTAGAGGTTGTTTACAAGACTTTTGAAGACCCCGCCGAGCTTTCCGACATGTTAGAGCTTGATAAAGAGAGTGGGATTGCAACCGTATTTATGGCAAACGATGCTGTAACAAGTAAGCTTGTTGAGGATGGCCTTGTTGCTCCTACAAGTTCTTATGATATTGACGGCGCTTACTCTTCGCTTTTCACCGATGCTGCTATTGAGGGCACCATGGTTAACGGTGAACAGTACTACCTACCTATGTATATCTCTGCATACTCTATGCTTTACTCGGTTGAAGCAGTTAATGATGCTGTTGCAAACTGGGAAGGCATGAAGGATGCTATTAGTGCAACACTAGAAGAGTATAACGGATACGGTTTACCGGACGACTATGCTCTAGAAGCTGACCCCAACGAGTGGGACAATTATGACCTTGCTGTTGTTGGACAGTACTGGGCAAACACCGAGTATAACGGAACAACTGCTCCACGTATTGCTCACCGTGCAAGACGTTATGACGGTACATACCTTGAGTACACAGCTAAGGCTCACCAGCTTGGTGCAACACATGATGATATCCTAGCAATGAATACTGATCCAATAGTTGATCTATTTGAGTGGGAAAACTACTATGCTAACTCCGGTGTTTATCTACCCACCATGTGGGAAGAAGAATGGTCTGGCGGTGGTATCTACCAGGCAATGGCTGATGGTAATGTTTACCTAGCATTTATGCACAGCCAGGACGCATTTACCGTTCATGGTACAGGAACAGTTGAAATGCCAGGTTACCTTGCTAATCCTGATGATATGGGATTTTCAACCAGCATTGATGGCGCTTCATTAGAGATAACCGATGGTGCTCCGGCTCGTACATCTACAGCAAGCTCAACAAAATGGATCTGGAACATCGGTGTTGCCGAATCTTCACCTAATAAGGACCTAGCATTTGAGTTCGCAAAATGGATAACAGCAGGTAAGGATGAGTATGTATCACGCTGGTTATCTTCCGGCGGAATCTACATCCCGCTGAAGACTGTTGCTGCAGATCCTGCTGCATACGTATCTGAGGATTGGATGATTAATGTTTATGAAGTATCTGCAGTTGAAATTGATGCTGCATACTACAGCCCACTTATCCCTCAGTTCCCTGAAATAGGAAACCTATTTATTGATGCATGGACTGATATCGTGCGTGATGGAAACAATGCAGATATCAGAGGTACATTAAACGATGTTTATGCACCTGCCGCTGCTGAAATTCTACAATAATTAAAAAATAAAATGAGCTGTGCAAGGTAAACCGGCAACGCCCAAAAAAAGAGCGGGTGTGCAATTCACCTTAGCACAGCTCTTTTTAAATCGACATTTCTTCTCGATTAACAAATTCGGTACAAAAGGAGATGTATGTGATGACTAAATCAACCCCGAAATCGACATTGTCTGAAAAAATACGAAACAAGTTCTTTTATTTCGTTACATTTTTTCCGGCAGTGGCATATGTAGCATTTTTCTTTGTTATAATTGTTTTTAACCTACTGGTATTTTCATTTTCGGAATACAGCGGCGGCGACGTTGTTGGAATTTCATTAAAGAACTATACTGAAGTTTTCAATGATCCAGATTTTTCTTCGGCATATATCAGGACGTTGTTATTTGTTTTAGTTGTAACACCGGCTCAACTTTTTACCGGATTTATAACTGCCTCTCTTATTAACAGTAGCTTTAGAGGTAGAGGTATTGTTAGAGGTATCTTTGTTGTTCCTCTTGCCCTACCTGTTATGGTTACCTCTGCTGTATTTTTTATTCTGTTTGCAAGCAGCGGGCATATTAATTCACTTTTACTTGGTGAATATTCATTTTTCCCTCAGCTGATAGAGGAGCCGATTTCCTTTATCGGTGATGAGAGTAGTTCATTTATCCTAACCTCAATCGCAAAGGTATGGCGTGACACCCCGGCTTCTATGTTAATCCTTCTTGCCGGAATGCAATCAATAGATGAGGCACAGTATGAGGCTGCCATGACTATGGGTGCATCAAAGATGCAACGAACACTTTTTATAACTGTTCCTTTGCTAGTCCCAAGTATTTCTTCGGTTTTGGTACTTCGCAGTATCGAGGCATGGAAAGAGTTTGTATTTCCTTATATACTTTCCCCCTCCTACCCTGTTTTAAGTGTTTTAATCGACGAATACTATAATGTTATTCGTAACCCGGGATTAACTGCAGTTGTTGGCATCATTTTAATTGTATCGATTTTATTATTCAGCCAAACATTAAAATTTGTGTTAAGCTTAATAAATCGTTATCTTGTAAAGGTTTAGGTGATGAATATGAATACAACTAGTACTAAGAAAAAGTTTTTTACTAAAAACAAGGTGATATGGCTTGTTTCAATGGCTATAACAATTTTTATCACACTTTTACCGCTATACATAATGATTAAATATTCCGTTAGTGACAGAGCTAGCTGGACAACCGGCGGTAAATATCCTGTTCCATGGTGGCCGTTTGACCCAACGTTTGAAAATATTATTTATTATCTTTCAGACCAGCGATTTTGGGGTAACGCCCTAATGAGTGCTCAGATAGCTATTTTAACCGTTATCATCTGTGTGGTCGTTGGCGTTCCTGCAGCTTACTCATTAACCCGACATAAGTTTCCGGCCATCGGTGTTCTTATGTTTGCTATTCTCTCGGTTAGAATGATTCCGGACGTTGCTGCAGCTATTCCGGTTACCGAGCTATTTGCTACCGGTGCAATATTTGGCGGATTACCGGTTGTTTTAAAGATAGCTATAACCCATAGTCTTTTTGGTTTACCTTATATGATATTTGTAACCCAGGGTATTTTTGAAACGATTCCTGTTGATTTAGATGAGCAGGCACATATCTTAGGAGCATCAAAAAGCTACACCTTCCTGCGCATTATCGCTCCCTTGGCTGTTCCCGGGATTGCGGCATCGGCGATCTATGTGTTTATGCTTTCATGGAATGAGTTCCTCTATGCACACTTTATCACCAATGCATCTATATCCTCATCAATGCCGCTGAGTGTTTATATGAGTAGTTTATTCGGTGTAAGTTCACCGAGCCCGGTTCAGTTATCGGTTATTTCACTAATAATCTCGGTTCCGGTTATAGTATTCACCTTTATAGTTCAAAAGTATATCGTTGCCGGTATGACTGCCGGATCTGTTAAATAAGATAAGGAGGCGTTAATTTTGGGTAGTTTAACTTTAAAAGGTATTGTAAAAAGATATCCCAACGGATTTGAAGCCGTTAAGGGAGTGGATATTGATGTTAAGGACGGGGAATTTATTTCGTTGCTTGGCCCCTCCGGTTGTGGAAAGAGCACAACACTTCGTATGATTGCCGGTCTTGAAGACATAACCGGCGGCGAGATGTATATAGGCGACAAGCTTGTTAACAACGTTCAGAGCAAAGATCGTGGAATCGCAATGGTTTTTCAAAGCTATGCACTTTTCCCTCACATGAGCGTTGAGGCAAACATCGCATTCGGCCTTAAAATCAAAAAGGTTCCCGAAAACATTAAGCGTGAAAAGATAGACTGGGCTCTTGAACTTTTAAATCTTAAAGGTTTTGAGAAGAGAAAGCCAGCCGAGCTATCCGGTGGTCAACGCCAACGTGTTGCTCTTGGTCGTGCTCTCGTTTTAGACCCTGACATCCTTCTTTTGGATGAACCACTGTCTAATCTTGATGCAAAGCTACGTGTTAAGATGCGTACCGAGATTAAGAGAATTCATAAAAAGCTAAAAGCAACAATAATCTATGTTACTCATGATCAGGAAGAGGCAATGACCCTAAGCGATCGCATTGTTATTATGAACAAGGGCGAAATTATGCAGATGGGCACCCCAACCGAGATATACAAAAATCCGATAAACAAGTTTGTTGCCGGCTTTATGGGACGTCCACCATTTAACTTTATTGATGGTAAGATGGAAAAGGATGGAGATGGCTACACCTTCAGCTACGATACCGGAACAGTTAAAGTTCCAACTAATCTTAACGAGCGCATAGATAAGGATATTAAACTTGATGCAGCATCGCTTGCTATTCGACCTGAAGACCTAGAGTTCACCGATACAGCAGACGATTGCACCTTCGTAGGTGTAACCTCGGTTCGTGAAACCCTTGGTAGCGAAGACTTTATTACTGTTGAAGTGGGTAACACACTTGTGAGTGTTCGTGTAGAAACTGAATCTCCTGTTGAGGTTGATAAACAGGTGTATCTCAAACCAAAACAAGGCAAGGTTTTTGTGTTCAATTCTGAAGACGACATAACCAGTAAAACATAGGAGATTTAGCATTATGACTTCTAGAGAAAGAATTCAGGCGGTTATTAACCGTAAGATACCGGATAGAATACCAACCGATATAGGCGGAACCCTCCTCACCGGTATACATGTTGATATGTATCTAGAGCTTGCAAGACACCTTGGGTTTGACTGCGAGCTACCAAAGGTTTACGATCAATATCAGCTGCTAACAAGAGTTGAAGGCCACATGAGAAACTTCCTACACAGTGATGTTATTCCTCTTGAAAATCCGGCTACAAGCTTTGGGTATCGCAATGAAAACTGGAAGAGCTGGAAAACTCAGAACAATAATGAGGTATTGGTACCGGGAAGCTTTGATACCTACCTCGACGAAGATGGTGTAATTTGCCTTAGAGACAATACCGGTGCACTCGTTGCAAAGATGCCACAGGGTGGTTTATACTTTGATAAGATGCTTACCGAGGTTGACCTTATGGCAGAGATAGAGTTTACCCCTGCCGAAGAGTTTAGAAAATCTATCCCTCTTTACACCGATGACGAGCTAAGGGTTCTAGAAAAAAATGCCAAAGCGCTACACGATTATACTGATTATGCCGTTGCAGGTGAATTTATTAAATGCAACCTCGGAACATCCGGTGATTTTGCAAGACACCCTTTTACCCAGTGGATGATGGTTACCGCGCTTGAGCCGGAATATGCATACGAAATGCTTAGTGTGTATGCCGAGCAGGCTATTGTAAACCTTAAGTTGTATCTTGAAGCGGTTGGCGACAATATTGACATAATTGTTATGTCTACCTCCGACTTTGGAACACAGAAGAATGCATTCTACAATCCCGAAACATTTGCAGAGCTCTATGAGCCAAACTATAAAAAGGTAACCGACCATCTACATGCTAATTCTAAGGCTAAAGCATTTTTCCACAGCTGCGGTTCTGTTCATACACTTTACGACAGCTTTGTTAAGATGGGTGTTGATATTGTTAACCCGATACAGGTTGCCGCAGACGGAATGGATCCTGTAATGATTAAGGAAAAATATGGCAAAGATATGATTCTTTGGGGCGGAGGAATCGACACTCAATATGTTCTACCGCAGGGAACGCCCGAAGAGGTTGATGCACAGGTTAAGAAACATATAGAGATATTTGGTAAGGACGGTGGATTTGTTTTCACAGCTGTTCACAATATCCAGCATGGTATTCCGCCTGAAAATTTAGTAGCAATGGTTAATGCTGTTGAAAAATACGGCAAATACTAAAAATATTATTTTAAGGAGGTAAACTTGGAAACAGATTTACGACAGCTTCACGCAGATGTAGTTAAGAAAAAATCCGGCGGAAAAATCATCTGGCAACCGAGAATAGGTTGTTGGTATGATGATCGTATGGCGGCAGGAACCCCTCTCCCTTTGCGATACCAAGGGTTAAAACCACATGAAATTTATAAAGATTTAGGTTGTTCAGCACGACCATACCTTGACTATAACAACGCATTTATACGTGTTGATCCGCAAAGTGTTAGAAGATATAAAAACAAACTGAACGAGCTTGAAACCGAACATGTAATCGAGACGCCTGTTGGAAGGCTAACCGAGATTACCCGTTATGTTGAAAAAGTTCCGCGTGAGCAGAAAATTAAATGGAAAATCTGTAACGAGGATGACATGAAGGTTGCTATCTGGTTAGAGGACAACAGTGAATGGAGATTTGACCAAAAAATACTAAACGAGGTTGACGAGATATGGGGTAGCATGTGCTCTCCCACCATCTACCTTCCGAGGGTAAATGTTCAGGGGCTTTTCATAAATGATATGGGTGTTGAAGAAGGAGTTTTTGCGATCTATGACTATGAGGATCTCGTGCATGAATATTTTAAAGCACTTGACCGAAACCATATGCGTCTTATTGATGTTGTTAACTCATCTCCTGTTGATATTATCAATTTTGGTGACAATGTTCATTGCGGCATCATAAACGATCAGATGTTTGAGGATTACCTACTTCCGGCTTATCATGAACGTGTTGAAAAGCTACACGAGGCTGGCAAATTTGTTTCCGCTCATTGGGACGGCGACACAAAAAACTTCTTGAAATATGCAAAACAAACCAAGCTTGACGGCATCGAGGCGATAACTCCAAAACCACAAGGAGATGTTGTACTAGAAGAGGTTAAAGAGGCACTTGGCGACATGTTTCTTCTTGATGGTGTTTCTGCATTACTTTTCGATCCAATGTATACCGAAGATGAACTCCTCTCTCAGGCAGAAGAGGTTATCAAGCTTTTTGCCCCTAATTTAATATTAGGCATATCGGATGAAATTGCTTCAACCGGTGACATAGAACGTGTTAGGTTGGTTGGTAAACTGGTAGATAAATATAACTCACAGCAATAAAAAAGGGGTTGTCGCTTTAACATAGTTTTAATTATATAAAATAAACAAATTATATAAAAAATGTTATGTTAAACGACAACCTCAAATTTAGTTAATTATTATTTATTGAAAGCCTTTAGTAATCTAAATATATCTTCACAGACAGAAGCTAAATCCTGTTTAGCACGAAGTTTTGCTTCCGGAAAAAGAACAGCAACCCTATTAATGCTAAAAATTGCGGTAAGTCCCATATCATATAACTGCTCTGAGCCTACCCCTACATCGCCTACTATTGCAATTGTAGGAACACCCTGAGCAGACGTTCTTTTTGCAATTCCGGCAACAACCTTTCCCCTTGCACTCTGACCATCGATTCTGCCCTCACCGCTAATAACAAGGTCAGCGTCGGTTATTAGATTATCGAAACCTACGGTATCTAGAACTGTTTCGATACCCATATAAAGCTTACCGCCAAGCAGAGCGTTTAGTCCCGCACCCATTCCACCAGCAGCACCGCCGCCGGGTAGCGAAGAAACATTTATCTCTAAATCATTATTAACGATATCTGAGAAATGTTTTAGATTTTCATCTAAGTATTTTACCGTTTCAACATCTGCACCCTTTTGAGGACCAAAGATATATGCGGCACCTGTTTCTCCATAAAGTGGATTATCGATATCACACATTATCGTTATTTTAGCATCTTTAATACTCTTCGCAACGTTATCTATATTAATATTCACAATTTCGTTAAGCGTACCACCTACCGGAACAAATTCCTCGTTGTTTTTGTTGGTAAAACGAACACCTACAGCAGCCGCACATCCAGCTCCGGCATCATTCGTACTACTACCGCCAAGACCGAGAATAATATGATCACAGCCATTTTCAACAGCATGGAGCATAAGTTGTCCTACACCGTAAGTAGTTGTTTGGCACGGATCTTTTCGATCCTCAACTAACGGCAATCCGGCACAAGCAGCCATCTCGATAACAGCTGTTTTCCCTTCGTGAATAACACCATAAAAGCCTTGCATATCTTCAAAGTATGGATTTTTAACAGTGACAAATCTTTTTTCACCATCAAGTGCGGCTAGAAAAGCATCAACGCTCCCCTCTCCCCCATCTGCAACCGGAACACTGATAATTGATGCATCAGAGAATTTAGAAATACTTTCTTTCAAGATATCGCAAACCTCTACCGATGACATTGTTCCCTTAAATGAATCGGGAATTAGAATTATTTTTTTCAACATGCACCTCATTTTATATCAATATTTATTTGATATTAATAATAACATATGTTGGCAAACATTGCAACATCACAATAACGCCTTGACAACACAATACAAAGGAGACTATAATGAACAAGCAAACCGCACACATAATTTCACATACTCATTGGGACAGGGAATGGTATATAAATAGTAGGTATGTAAACGAATGGTTACCCCCATTCTTTGAGGGTCTCTTTGAAAGAATGGATCAAAATGACTCCTATCGATTTGTGTTAGATGGTCAAACCTCAATGTTGGATGACTGCTATGTAGAACTTGAGAAGTTAGGACGTAACGTTGAAGACTTTAAAGCTCGTGTTAAAGGTTACGCAACAAAGGGACAACTGGTAATCGGACCCTATTACCTACAGCCGGACTGGCAGCTTGTTAGCGGTGAGTCTTTAATCCGAAACATGCTTATTGGTAAAACCATGTCTGAAGAGCTTGGCGGCGGTACCAAAACCGGATGGATACTTGATAGTTTTGGACAAATTTCTCAAGCCCCACAGCTTCATAAACAGTTCGATATGAAAGGAATTGTTGTTTGGAGGGGTGTTGAACTTGATCCGTTTAATCTAAATAGCGAGTTTGAATGGGTCGGCGCAGATGGAACAAAAATGACCTGTGGCTATCTTCTCTCTAGCTACCGAAATGCAATGCATCTTGCAGATTATCCGGAAATAATTTACGAGAGAATTACAAACGAGGTTGAAAAAATTGCTCCGTTTGCTACTACCGGAAACGTCTTATTAATGAATGGATATGATCAAGAGATGCAGCCTGATGACATTCTTCCCTTCATAGAAGATGGTAAGGCCGATTTTAAAAACTTTGTAATTAAACAGAGTTCACCAGACGAATACATGCAGGCATTGGTTGATGGCCGTGGTGAGCTACAGCAGCTTCACGGTGCATTATATAGCGGAAGATATATTTCAGTTTTCCCTGGCATTCTTTCGGCTCGCATGTATCTCAAAACATCCAACTACTATGCTCAGCGCCAGCTAGAATCCTATGCAGAGCCACTTAGTGCAATGGCTACCGCATTAACCGGCTGCGATTACCCCCATAGCAAGATGGACACCGCATGGAAGGTTTTACTTAAAAATCATCCACATGACAGCATCTGTGCGGTTAGTGTTGATGATGTTCATTATGACATGGAGGATCGTTTTGCTGTTACCATTGGCCTAAGCGAAGAGATGACTAAAAGTGCTGTATCAACCTTATCCACCGCTTCTGATACCTCTATGTTTGCTGATAGCGTTGCAGTTTATACTATTTTCAACACCATGGCTGTTGAACGTAGCCAGAGCGTTTTCCTTCCATTTAATGCCGACTACAACATAGTTGTTAAAAATTCTAACGGAGATGTCTGCGAATCGCAAAGATGTGATACAGGGGTTGTGGTTATAGTTAAGATAGCAGCAATGGCTAGCGAGAGTATCGGACTTTACAGGGACGGTGTTGTAAATATTGACAATTCTTCCGAAATGATGGCAGAAAATGAGTATATTAGTGTTGTTTGCAACACCGATGGAACGTTTAATATTACCGATAAAGTAACCGGTAAAAAATACACCTCTGTAGGAGCGCTTGAGAACATGGCCGACAGCGGAGACGAATATAACTATTCATTTATTCCTAACGATATACCTCTAACCACTCTTGGAGTAGATGCTAATGTTACCGTATCACATGGCGCAGTTCAATCAACATTCACAATCGAACGCGTTTGGGCACTACCTAAAAGTATAGCCGATAACCGTGCCGGCAGAAGCACTGAAACGAATGAAATCCCCATAACTACTACTGTAACGCTTACGAAGGGCGACCCCGTTTTAAGATTTGAAACATCACTTAGAAACACCTGCCGAGACCACCGCATTCGCGTTTTATTCCCTACCGAGATAACCGCCGATTGCTCCTATGCACAGACTCAGTTTGACGTTACTAGTCATCCAATAATACCTAAAGAGTTTGATAACGACAGCATTCCTGAAAATGTTAAGCGAATTATCATAGGTGCAAGAGAATGCATCCCGATTACTCAGTTCCCACAGCGAGATTTCTGTGCAGTTACCGACGGCAATATTACAGCAGCTGTTCTTAACGTAGGCCTGCCGGAATATGAGATACTTCCTTCTAAGAACACTGTTGCATTAACGCTTTTCCGTTCACTTGGCTGGTTGGCAAGATTTGACCTACATACTAGGATTGGCGATGCAGGACCGGAGATGCTAACTCCGGGAGCACAATGCCTAAGGGACATGACCTTTAATTATGGATTCTGTTCGCTTAACACCGCTCCTACCGATCATGAACTAGATAACATTGCTGTAGGTTATGTTACACCAATGTTAGCTGTTAAGAACAGCGTGCATGGAGGAGCATTAGATATCAGTAAGAGCTTTGCAAGCTTATCAGGAGGTAAACTGCATCTATCAGCACTTAAATGTGCAGAAAACAGTGATGATGTTGTTATAAGGGTATATAATCCAAACGATACCGAGGTTGTAGAGAAGATTGCTGTTCCGTTTGCCGTTAAAGTTTCAACTGCTACACCGTATGAGGCTGAAAAGGAAGAGTTAACCATCAATAACGAAGAAGTTACGCTAACCGTTAAGCCTAGAGAGATTGTTACCGTTCGTGTTGAGACTAAAACAATTTCTAAAACAGCAATTAACAGCGATAAAGAAATTGATTTTTCAATTCTTTCATACCCAACCGCTATTATTAATTTTAGTAACTACACAATTCCGGACTGTGTTACAATAGAAGAGGTTAAGAGTGAGGAGGCCAGAGCGGATTCTGCCGAGGCAGAGTATGCACAAAAGCTTGCAAAGGCTCAGGAGGCAGAAAAGGAATTAGCAGCAAAAGAAAATCCGAGTGCCGCAGAAAAAACAAACGCCGCAACACTAATGATGTATGCATATGCAATTCAGCGTGCGTCACTTGAGGCAAGATTATCTGCTATATTTGCAAGAGAAACAATGATGCGTGAAAAATATGGCGCAGACAGCAAAGAGTTTATCGAGCATCAGGAGAGCTTAACCCCAAGACTTCGCGAGCTTGCCTATGGACTAAACCTTGCTCGAATTGATAAACGAGTTAGTGAATATATTACCGACTACTATGTTCACAAAGAAAAAAACGACAACTAATAACTATTTTAGAGGTGCAGATGGAAAACTATTTATCAAGATATCAAAGTTGGATATCAAAGGAGAACCTTGATAAGGAAATTTTAGACGAATTGTTATCAATAAAGAACAACCAAACTTCTATCGAGAATGCATTTTATAAAGACTTAAGTTTTGGAACCGGTGGATTGCGTGGCGTTATCGGCGCCGGTTCCAACATGATGAACATCTACACCGTTGCAAAGGCCACAAGAGGGTTAGGCCATTATCTTCTGTCCAACTTCTCAAGCCCGAGCTGTGCAATAGCATACGACAGCAGGATAAAGAGCGATATATTTGCAAATATAGCCGCCGCAACGCTTGCGAATATGGGTGTTAAGATTTTTATCTACAGCGAACTAATGCCAACTCCTATGTTGTCATACGCTGTTCGCGAATTAAATTGCAGTGGCGGTATAGTTATTACCGCAAGCCATAATCCTGCAAAATATAACGGTTATAAGGTTTATGGCGATGATGGGTGCCAGATAACATTAGAAGCAGCCGACGAAATTTCAGGCTACATAAAAAAAGAGGATGATTTCACCAAAGAACAACCATCTTTCGACGATTTACTTAACAAGGGATTGATCACATATATAACTAATGATATTATCGATGGTTATTATAAGCAGGTTTTAGAACTAAGTGTTCAAAAGCCTGCCGTGCCCCTTAATATTGTTTTTAGCCCTTTAAACGGCGCAGGCAACAAACCTGTTAGAGAAATCCTTAAACTTCTTGGCAATATTAATATTGAGATGGTTGCCGAACAAACCCAGCCCGACGGAAACTTTCCTACCTGCCCCTACCCAAACCCTGAGATAGAGGAGGCGATGAGGCTTGCTGCGGAATATGCTAAAAAATCATCTGCTGATTTTTTTCTAGCAACCGACCCTGACTGTGATAGGGTTGGCGCCGGCTATGTAACAAACGATAAGGTTCGCCTTATAAGCGGTAACGAGATGGGTATACTTCTCACCGAGTATCTGTGTTCACAGCGTATTGAAAACGGCACAATGCCTAAAAACCCGGTTGTTGTTAAGACTATAGTTACAACCGAGATGGTTAACGCCGTTGCTAAAAAATACAATTTTCAGCTTATTAATGTTTTAACAGGCTTTAAGTTTATTGGTGAACAGATAGCAAAGCTTGAAAAAATTGGCGAAGAAGAGCGATTTATCATCGGTTTTGAGGAGAGCTATGGATATCTCTCCGGTAGCTTCGTTCGTGATAAGGATGCTGTTATAGCCGCAATGTTAATCTGTGAAATGGCAGCATATTATAAGGCTAACGGAAAAACTTTGTTAGATGCCTTAAAGGATGCCTACGATAACTATGGATACTATAAACAACAACTCTTAACCTTTGAGTTTGAGGGTGCTAATGGCATGAACGAGATGAACTGCATAATAGATAAAGTTAGGGAATTACGGGGCAGTAGCTTTGTTGATAAGGATATTATTAGTATGGTTGATTATGAAAATGATGATACCGGTTTACCAAAAAGCAATGTAGTTAGCATGGAGCTAGCTGGTGGCTGTTTCGTAATCGTGCGACCTTCCGGAACCGAGCCTAAACTTAAGCTTTATTTAACCGCTGTTGGAGATACCTTATCATCATCTGAAAAAAAATTAGCTGAACTTGCTGAGTTATGCAACAATTTTATCAAAAGCCTTTAAGGCCAGCTATAAACAATAACAAGCCCACCGGTTGTATTCCCGGTGGGCTTGTTTTCTAAAACAAAGGATTACCCCTTTAAATGCCAAATTCGGTGACATTTGAGGCGAAATTTAGAATTCGTAAAGCCATTTATTTGTAAAGGTATTAGGGTAATAACATAGTGAATTTATTGAACAACCGGCAAACTTTTGCGATAGCCAAAACCCACCGCTTATTCCGGTGGATTTTGTTAGTTTGGTTATGTTGAATTAAAAGGTGATTAGTGTTTTAACAGTATTCTCACCGTCGTTTAGAGTCTCTTCAAATGCTTCTTGTATATCATTTATTGAATATTTTTTCGAAACCATGCTGTCGGCATTCATCTTGCCGTCTAACAACATCTGCATAACCTTTGGAAATTTAAAGTTATTCATCCTTGAACCGATAATGCTAAGCTCTTTTTTCGTAATAACAATCGGAGAAATTTGAGCAGGCTCGGCTGTAAAACCTATAGACATAACCCTAGCACGAGGCGCTGCAAACTCAATCGATTGCTGAAAAAGCGAGGTAACACCTACTGCATCTATAACAACGTCAAATCCACCGGGAGCAAACGCCTCAGCCTTTTCTGCAAGATTTTCGGTTTTACTGTTGCAGGTTTCATCTGCACCAAGCAATTTTGCCTTTGCAAGCTTAGTATCTACAACATCGGCAACAAAAACTCTTGCACCTATCCCTTTTGCTACCTGTAGTATGGCAAGGCCTATAGTTCCTGAACCAATTACTATAATATTGTCATCCGATGTGGCTGATGCCCTATCTAAAATATTAACGCCGATTGAATAAGGCTCTGCTAATGCTGCCTGCTCATAGCTGATGGAATCTGGGAATGAATAAAAGTGTTTTTGATCCTCTACTATATATTCCTGAAAGCCACCATCCATCTGAACTCCGTAACAGCTAACATTAGAACAAACATTCTGATATCCCTTTTTGCAGGTTGGACAATCTCCGCAGGCAAACACGGGATCTAAAACCACCCTATCGCCTATCTTTAACTCCTTAACATCCGAACCTATTTCAACAACCTCTCCCGAGAGCTCATGCCCCATTATACGGGGAAAAACAACGTCGGCTCGTCCATCCTTAAATATGTGTAGGTCAGTTCCGCATATGCCCACCGCCTTAACTCTTACCTTAACATCGGTGGAATTAACTATCTGCGGTTCGGCGGCATCAACCACCTTAATAATCTTTTTTTCTACTATCTGTGCAGATTTCATATCAATATTTCCTCATAGTTCAAGATTTAATTATTTGGGTTGTTTGCCGATATAGGCTAGAATTCCACCATCAACATACAGTACATGTCCGTTTACAAAATTTGATGCCTCGCTAGCAAGAAAAACTGCCGGACCCGCAAGATCCTCCGGTGATCCCCAACGCTCTGCCGGTGTTTTTGCAAGTATAAACTGATCGAAAGGATGTTTAGAGCCATCTGCCTGTGGCTCACGAAGTGGTGCAGTTTGAGGTGTTGCAATGTAACCGGGTCCTAATCCATTGCACTGAATGTTATAGCTTCCGTACTCCGAACAAATGTTTCGTGTTAACATTTTCAGGCCACCCTTAGCAGCGGCATATGCTGAAACGGTTTCCCTACCGAGCTCGCTCATCATGGAACAGATGTTAATTATCTTGCCGTGACCCTTTTTAATCATAGACGGTATAACAGCCTTTGATACGATAAAAGGAGCATTGAGGTCTACATCTATTACCTGGCGAAAATCTGCAGCACTCATCTCGCACATAGGAATTCTCTTTATAATGCCAGCATTATTTACAAGTATATCAATAATGCCAACGTCTTTTTCAACCTTTGCAACCATCTCGTTTACTGCATCCTCATCGGTAACATTGCAAACATAACCTTTTGCATCAATGCCCTCTGCCTTATATGCATCAAGGCCTTTTTGTACCAACTCTTCATTAAGGTCGTTAAAAACAATCGTTGCACCCGCTGCCGAAAGACCCTGTGCTATCGCATAGCCTATTCCGTAAGACCCTCCTGTTACCAGTGCTATCTTACCTTCAAGTGAAAACATGTTGCTCATAATAATATCTCCTTTATTAAACACCTCTACATTCGTAGAGCTGTTTGCAACAGTGCTCACACGATATGCTTTGGTTTACTATATAATTCCTTTAAGCTCCTTCATCATATTTATCAATTTATCATCCATCAAGATACTCTTGTAGTTATTTAGTGAATTGGTAAAATGTGATGTAATAGCTTTTTTTGTTGCATCCTCATCCTTAGACTTTAGTGCATTTAATATTTCTTCGTGTTCATTTGCCGAACTAATATGTCTTGCCGGGGTTATGGTTGTTATCCATCTTGAGCGTTGCGATTGAATGCTAATTCGTTTTGATATATCTGTTAATCTCGAGTTTCCGGAATAACTAACCAACTTCTCATGAAAAAGATTGTCTAAACCAAAATTTTCGCCATAGTCGTGGTCTGAAACAGTTTTCTCAAAGTCATTGCTAATTTTTTCAAGCTCCTTAAGCTGCGATTTAGTTAAACCACCTTTTCTTAAAATCAGCTTTATACTCATAATTTCAACAGCCTCCCTCACCTCTAATATCTCAACGATATCGTTTAGTGTTAAAGGCTTAACCACAACCTTAGTGGCAGTTCTTTCAAGCACACCAAAATCTAACAACCGCATTATTGCTTCTCTTACCGGAGTTCTGCTAACATTTAGCTCCTCGGCAAGCGCAACCTCCGAAACCACCTCTCCGGCAGAATACTTGTGATCCTTAATTCGCTGCATGATTTCGTTTGTTGTGTCATCAACAAGGCTACTCTTTAATCGTGCCATAATCTACTCCTTAACCCCGGTAAAAATATTTTTCGTATACATTATAGCATACTATTTTAATGAATACAACTGAATATCAAATAAAATATTTCGCTTAACCGTGGGAAAAACAGGCGAGTTAGATCTTTAAACTACACTCTTTTGTATTAATTCTGTGTTAAATGAAACTCCAATTCCATGATTTTTACTTGGAATTAGTATACCATTGTTAACATTTAAAGGTTCGTTAATGTATTTATATATCGGAAAACTATGGAACTCTACAAGTCCGGCATTGTCGAGCGCTCCTAAAACATTAACATGCAGCTCTTGTGCACCATGAGAGTTTACCTTTAACCCTCGTTCCTTTGCAAGCTTTGCAACCTCAAAGAAACCGGATATTCCGCAGATGTTGCTACAATCAGGTATAATTTCTGTCACCTTACCTATATCCATTGCAAGCTTATGTTCATATGGTATATGAAGATTTTCGCCCATTGCTATCGGTATTTTAGTGCTCGCTGCTATCTCTGCATATCCTTCATAGTTATCCGGGTCGGTTGGTTCTTCAAGCCAAAAAAGATTAAACTCCTCTAACGATTTTGCCATTCGCTTTGCCTTATCCACACTCCATACCATATTGGCATCAATCGCAAACTTACTGTTGTTACCTATAAGGCCACGAACCGCCTTAACTCTGTTAATATCTTCTATTTCATCTTCTCTTCCAACCTTAATTTTCACCGCATTATGGCCTTCTAAAAGCTTATTTTCTATACTTTCTAACAGCTCTTTCTCGGTATACATTAGGTCAATCCCTCCGTGATAGGTACTAACCCCTTCGTTGCGAGTTCCGTAATAGTCAGCAATGGCAACGCCTTCACTTTTAAGCTTTGCATCCCAAACCGCAATATCAAGTGCAGATATTGCAAAGGAAGCTATTCCCCCACGTGCAACATAGTGTATAGATTTATTCATTTTGTAGTTAAGGGTGAATGGATTTTCTACCGATTCACCTATAAACCGCGGTGCGAGATCAAACTCTAGCAGTTTGGCAATCGCCTCCCCGCCGATACCTCCGGTATAGCTGTATCCTGTTCCTACAACACCGTTATCTAAGGTTATCTCGGCTACGATAAGCTCAAATTTTTCGTGTTTACCATGTAGTGCATCAACAAGATTGCCTTCAAGTGGAAGCGGATAGTATTGAACGTCAATACTTTTAATTGTGTTTTGCATTAAAGCTCCTTTGTTGTGCTAAAAGTTGTAGTTTACATACACCATCTTCTTTTGAAGATATCCTTCCAAACCGTATTTCCCGTCCTCTCCTCCGAGTCCGCTTTTCTTGTATCCGTTGTGGAATCCATTAATCAGCTCACCATTCTCACGGTTAATATACAGTTCGCCGAATTCAAGTTCGTTTGTTGCTTTCATTATGTTTCTAACATCGGCAGAGAATAGGTAGGCAGATAACCCGTATTCACAATCGTTAGCACAATCTATGGCTTCATCTATCGAATTTATTTTCATAACACCAAGCATAGGCCCGAATATCTCGGTTTGCATTAATACGTTGCTGTTATTCGGAACCTCAAGCAACATCGGGTAGTACCAGTTACCCTTATCGTTTGGAAGCATCTGCGGTGTCATGTCCATTAACACCTTCGCACCCTGCTCTATAGCCTGTTGTTTCATCTCGTTGAGTTTTTGAACCTCAACTGCCGATACCTTCGGACCAATGGTACTCTTAGGATCGGTTGGGTCTCCAACAACCTGTTGCCTGCTGTATTCGATGAATTTTTTAATAAATTCATCATATATATCTGCATGAACATACATACGTTCGTTACATGTGCATATCTGACCACAGTTGCTATACCTTGCAATTGCGGCACATCTTGCCGCCTTATCGATATTGGCGTCGTTCATAACGATGTAAGGTGCTTTACCGCCAAGCTCAAGATGGACATCAACTACATTATCTGCAGCAGCCTTAAACACCTCAATACCGGCACCGGTACTACCTGTTAAGGTAACAAGCTGCGTTACATCATTGCGAACAAGTGCATCACCCACAACCCTACCCGAGCCGGTAATAAAGTTTAAAACACCTTTTGGCATACTGCTTTTTTCTGCAATAAGTCTTGCAAATCTCATAACCGTTAACGGTGTTTCGGATGGCGGCTTAACCACCATGGTGTTTCCACACACAAGGGCATTACCTATCTTTCTTGCCGCAAGTGCTAACGGAAAGTTCCAGGCAACAATACCAACAACAACACCATAAGGAACTCGATGAATAAAGGCGTGTTCATTAACATTTTCTGATGTTATTAACTCTCCTTCAACCCTTCTTGCCGAATGAGCTGCATATCTTAGAAAACCAATCGAACCGTCAACCTCACCAAGAGCTTCATTTAAAACCTTGCCATGTTCTGATGTTAACAGCTTGGCAAGCACTTCACGATTATCAGCCAGTATGTCAGCAAGCTCGTTTACATATTCTGCTCTTTGAACATAGGTAAGTCTTGACCACTCCTTTTGTGCGGCCTTTGCGGTTGCTAAAACCTTATCGGCATCCTCCTTTGTTCCCTTGGGCACGGTTCCTACAATCTCACCGTTAAACGGGTTTGAAACCTCGATAACCTCGGAATTAAAACTATCACAAAGCTCGCCACCGATTAAAAACTTTTCAACTATCATTTATTCTCCTTTTTTATTATTAACAAAACCAACTAGTTTAGCTCCGAAATGTCGGAGATTATCTAAATCAACAAGTACTTCATCGATATTTCACAGTAAAGTCAACAACTCCGGCTTTAAAGTAAGTCGATGCCTAATTGCTTAAGAAATACTATGTAATAGTATTTCCAAAGG
>CAYJBH010000027.1:0-18793 GCA_964368625.1 uncultured Oscillospiraceae bacterium | reverse complement strand
TTGCTTAAGAAATACTATGTAATAGTATTTCCAAAGGCTCCGGCTTTGAAGTAAGTCGATGCCTATTTGCTCAAGAAATACTATGTAATAGTATTTCCAAAGGCTCCGGCTTTGCCGGAGACGATTTATTCATACACCGCCCTTTTTTTAAATGTATCTCGCTGAACGGTGTTAAGATCAAATCTTATTATGTAACCCCATTCTCTGTCCACATTGTGCGACAACCCCCATCTCATGCCATCATGTGGATCATCTCCAATTTCATCCGCACGGTAGGGCCCAGACGCTTCAGGTCCGCCTTTAATTACGGATTTTATCTCAAAATTAACTCCGTCTTCGGCAAACTGAAGCGTGTTTTTTTCTACTCCGTCTGTCCTCAAGAATGCCGCAATACCTTCTTTATACTTCCAAAGGCAGGTTTCGTGTCCACTGTTGGTTATAGGGTTATACTCACTTCTTACATAAGGACCCATAATGTTGTCGGCAATTGCAACACCCCACATCGTCTCTCTGCCACCCATAAAGACCTCTTCACCCATGGGCTCTCCTTTATAATAAAGGTAAAACTTATTTCTATAATGAAATAGTAGTGGGTCGTGAACCTTATGGCTATCAAAGCTACCCTTCTTTTCTACCGCAAATCTATTATCCTCTTCCCCTTTCCAAACACCATCCTGTGTCGGCATTAGAATAGGAGCCTCTGATTTTACGAAGGGGCCTTTCGGGCTAGCTGATTTAGCTATAGCAATACACTCGATACTACGATTAACATAGGGGTGCTGTACCGTTTGATAAACAAGATAGTAACCGCCATCATATTTTAATATTTCGGCTGTAAAAACACTTCGGTCATCATAACTGCCCGGTTCTCCGCGTGACAATACTAAGCCCTGTTCTTCCCAGCTGTAACCATCTTTTGATGTTGCATACCAAACCTCTGAGTGATCCCACGGAAACACCTTTGCATTAAGGTCACCCGAATGAAAGCCAACATGAGGACCGTAAGATTTCGTGTAGTAAACATAGTAAAGACCATCAACCAATATTACGCTGCTTGGGTCTCTGCGATGAACACCTTCTTCCGGCTCAAAACCTTTAAGTTCTGATTCGGTAAAATCACAAAACCAGTCGCTATTTTGAAAATAATTTCTTTCTATGGCACGCCTTGTTGCGCTGCTTTGTTTTTTCATACTCATCTTCCTTTTATGAATAATACTCGTTAATTAAATCTCTTGCAAGCTTTGACCACTCGATAACCTTTTCTCGTGGATTCTTTCCTAGTGTTCCGCCTATATTTAAAACAATTTCAACATTACACCCGTTCTTTTTCGCATTTGATAAAACAGCCCTAAGCTCCTTTTCAGCGTTTTGCTTATCCCATTCATCCGGAACAAAGTGTATGCCGGCAGCGCGGTAGCTATAAACATAATCTCTCTTTAATTCCTCTGCTGCATTTGCTACATCACACCATTCGGCCACCGATATCTTTCTTGCATTGGGAATTGTTCTGCAATAATCTATTTTTTTATCAAGCACCTCGCAACAACCGATGTTAATATACTTAAACATTTTCATAATTTCGCGGTCATAGTCGAAGCCAAACTCATCATGCATATCGTTAGATACACAGTGAAATACCTCGGCACAGGTAAACCCCCATGAATCCGAAACCTTAACCTTATGGTTAAAGCAATCATCTACGTCACGAAAATCAGGTACACCGCTTGCATATCTTAGTCCGGCAGAGCCGAGCGGCTCAGAGTTATCAAGTGTGCCCCATAACCCTGCCTGTTCATACATCTCAAAACGTGCAGCAAAATTCTCCTTAATTTTCTCTAAAACCTTGTGCATCCATTCGGGATTATCATATATATCCATATAGGTATTTTCTAGACCTCTAAGCCAGGAATATTCGTCCGGTATTTTAGCTGCAAAGGTGAACGGCCTTTTTATAACGGTTAAGGTTGGTTCAAATATCTCCTGCGCTTCCTTAAACAGTTGTAGTGAGGCCTCCCTATCATATTCAATTTTTGGCATGAGAATTTTGTTCATATCCTCCTCCTCAACCAACACCGGAACCATTTCATATGCGCCGCTATCGCCGCCGTGATCGGAATATTTTTTCTCGGCAACTAAGCCTTGATACTCATCGGCGCTAAAAATTTGTCTCACATGGATAACAGGCTCCATCACGTTGTCGTCCTTTAGCTCCTTGGCATAGAACAACCTGGTTTTTAGCTGAAGTTCGTAATCCTTGCCATCCTCACTTTCACAAAAATAGCTGTCGCTTGGAAAAATTTCGGCAAGAGCAAGTGGCCAATAATGGTTCATAAAAACCGGTTTTGCACCTTCTTTTAAATCGTTTATATCAAACCACTGTTGTTTTTTTTGCTGATTTTCTTCGGTATCACAAAGAGTTTTATACTCTGTTGCAAGTTCTCTAAGATACTGTTTTTCTTTATCATTAATCATATAACACCTCAAAACTTTACTGTTGCTTTTATAAATTCACCACTTATTTAACATCCGATTATTTTATATCAAGATCGTAAAGTGCAAATCGCTTAGAACCGTTTGTAGCTAAAAGCTCAATTAAAACCTTGGTAGCCTTTAACCCATCAACTTTAATCCGATTAACCTTTTTGTAGTTATCCCTTACCGATGCAACCGGTGTTTTTTCATCCCCTAAAACAATATAAAGGTTGTAGTTTTTAACGGTGCTTTTACACACGTTGCTGTCGTAGAATGTTTCAAGGTTATCATATCTAAGATTCTCACTTATCGTGTCAAATGTTAATGAAAGTTCGCTTATTTTTATTGCTTCTTTAAACTCAATTCTTACCGTTTGTTGCTTATCATCTGCCGATAACCACAGATTAGGTTTTGCAAAGTTTCTGATAAATCCGTTTTTAATATTATCTACGCTATATACATTGCTATTAACTTCTAAAACCGGAATTGCATTCTCATGAGTCCATAAAACTTTTTTAGTATTTAGTGTTACTATATCGAAATAGGTTTCATCCTCGTTGTCGCTACAACTAAACATATCATAACCGTTAATGTCGTCGTCTGCAAGTTCTATTAAAATTTCTTCGTTCTTTTCTATCGTAATAAAAACTTTATCAAGATTTTCATTAATGTTTAGATTAATTAAAACCGGCTGTGGCTTATCCGACTTACTTATAACAACCTTATCGCTAAACACTAATATTTCCGGACCGTAATTCTCGGGCTTAGACGGTTTATGTATCGAAAACTTTAGCTCGGTATCCTTTTCTGCCTTAATAAAAAACGTTACCTGATCGCTGTTTTCATCTATCGGTAGGCTAACGCCTATAGTTTTATCTAAGCGTTTAAAATCTTCTGTGTGCTTTAAACATCCGTTAAAGGTCGTTTCTGCAGTTATTTTAGATTCTGCTAACGCCTTTAATACCGGTTTCTTTTCAAAAACAAACTGATCTTTTTCCTGCAATAGCTGCTTTAACTCATCAACATAACTATCTGCAACATCTTTTGGCAAGACATTGTGTTTTTTGCATAGTACCGCTGCAACTCCGCTTGCCTGACCCAACATACACAGTGTTCCCATAACTCTTGCAGTTCCAAGTGCAACATGTGAAAAGGAGGCGCAGCGACTTGCAACCATCAGATTATCAACATCCCTTGCAACGCAAATCCTAAACGGAAGTTTATATATTCCTCTTAGATAGTAATGTATGTTAATGAGCTCACCGGAGTAAAAACCACCGGCAGAATGAAGGTCAATCGACCATCCCCCATGACCGATACAGTCGTCATAGTCCGACTGTAGTGCAACGTCCTGTTGTTTTAAAATATATTCGCCTATAATTCTGCGTGATTCACGTTTGCCAAGAACCGGGCTTATATATTCAAGGTCATATTGTTTTGCATCAAAATTGCTATTGTTCTTAATTTCGTTCCATATGTTAGATACAAGTTTCGCATGGTCTAATCGTATCAGCTCATTATCAAATGTCTGATGTCTTCCTGCTCCGGTTTCGTAATACCACTGAAATCGAAACCCGTCATATCTTGAATCCATCGGTATTCTGTTCGGTATAACTCTGGTGGGAAGTGCAGCCTCAAATTGTGGTTTTATATCCTTTGAGTATTCCGGTTGGTTATAAACCATATCTCGATGAAAATCCTTAGAGTAAAACGACATTGAGCTAAGCAGAACACCCTCATCTTCCTTTTCGGGAGCTATACTCTCGTTCCATCTTGCTCTTTTCTCTCTTCCATACATGAACTCTGCACCACTAAGGTAACCTATCGTTCCATCACCGGTATCATCTACAAAAACTTTGCCTTTTATTAGGTGTCTTTTCTCTGAGCCGGATTGAGTTCCTTCAACACTTTCTATAGAATTATTGTTCATGTTAACAGTATCAATATATGTATTTAAAAACAGTGTTAAATTTTCTTCAAGTAATACAGCATCGAGAAGTATATCATGCCAAAGATAAACATTTCCCTGAGGATTCCTATATCTGTTTTCGGTGAGTAGTTCTCCCAAAATCCCGCCTTCATCTGAATACATGTTGAATTCTGATGTTCCGTTAGCTCCACATATGTGAATACGAACTTCCGGTCCGGCATTACCTCCCAAAACTCCGCGATCGTTAATTAATGCAGTTTTCACTCCCATCCTCGCGGCCTGTAATGCTGCAACAATTCCTGACATTCCGGCACCGCAAACAACAAGCTCAAATTCAGATGTGTGTAACGGTAACTTCATTCTCTCGCCTCTTTCTTCTTTACCAAACCTTAATGCTGTTGTTGTATCTTGTGAATTCTATAGGACCCGCTTCGGTTTCATCCTCTCTTAGAATGTTAAAATAATTGTGGTTAATCTTATATGTTTTACCGTTTGAATCTTCGTAACCTGCATTTGATATCCTTGGACTGTTCAAATTCTTAGTGTCAACAACAGCAACCGTTAAATTTTTAGCTTTATTCGGTAGATTTATGTCTAAATAAATGCTACCATCCCTTTCGGTTAAGGTTAAACAGGGATCAAAAGATTCATCAACTATAAACGACTGCTCATTCTCATAAGGTAACGAGCCGTTAAGATATATGTTGTTATTTATAAAAACAGGTTGTTTCACCTCCATAAAAGAGGAATGGTCAACGCCCTTATCTCTATTATTTAGTTTTTCGTTATACTCTTCTTTCGAAGATGGATGGCCATTATAACCAATTGTTCCAAGTTTAGATTTTTCGTCGGCCAGTTCTTTGGTTCCTACAAAAATATTGTTGTAGTAGCTATCATCTCCGGTATAAACAAATGCCGTACCTGCAACCTTTGTTGAGTGTGGAAAATGGTAAGGCTTTGATCGGTCGAATATTGACACAACCCTAATGCAACCGCAAAAGAGATTATTTATGAACGCCGTACCCTGAGCATGATTTGTTAATGTAAATGGTGATAACATAACATTATTATCAACCAACATCGGGCCGTGCGTCACCTCAATATTGCCGTCACAATCGTTGTCATAACAAAGGTTTCTAGTAACCCTCGTTCCCTGAGCCTGCCAATCAAGCCAGAATGCAAGTGTACAATTATGAATTCGATTACCTTCAATCACCGTATCTATTGGTGCGTGAAACTTTATCCCGGCAATTTCCCAACCAAAAAATTCACGCTTTGTCCCAATATTATAGATGTGGTTTCCTTCAATCCTACTGAATATACATCCCATATGGCCAACAATTCCGTTTTGACCACAGTCGTAAATCTTATTATTTTTAACAAGATGCGACCCTATCGTCTCTCTACTCCACCCATGTTGTAATGCCTTAAAAACAGATTCTTTTTGATAAAGATATCCTGATTTTTGATTAGCAATAAACGCTTCTTGATCGCCGGTACTGCCCTCTTTACCAAGAGATATTGCACTGCATTTCGCATCATGCAAAATGTTATTTTCAATTATCCAACCTTTACTCCAGTTTACTCCAAGCATACCAAACTGATACGCCGTAGGAGGAGCCCAGGGGGTTGCGGCATGTGCCATTTCAAAACCTGAAACGGTTATATAATCAAGTCCGGTTTTTTCCGGAAAAAAACAACATTTGCGAACATTTATCTCTACTAGCTCATTATTAGGGTTAACACCGTTAAAATTTGCATATATAATAGTTTCTTCTTCAGCTACCTCGGCATACCATCGATAAACTGTGTTCAAGCTATCTGCTATTTTAAGCAATGCACCTGAATAGGAATGAATAACACCCTCACGGACGTTGGCGGTTATAACCTCGTTAAGCGAAGCCGCCTCATACATGGATTTACCGTTTAGATAAACATCTCCGGTATGAACCCTATACTCCTTAGGGTCAATCATCCAGTCGCCGTCAATTTCGGTTGCATACGGGTTATAATCACCGAATATATTGTTTTTAACAACATGTTTGTATACTTTACCTTCAACATGTTCCCAATATACAGCTATCTCAGAACCCTTTATTGTTACCTTATCACCGTCTGCTGATTTATAGGTTATTCGATTATCAGGTCTGTTGCCACCTCGGTTTGGTTTAACCCATTCGCGATACACACCTTCATGCACAACAACTATATCGCCTGCAACAGCAGTGGCAGCAGCCTTTGATATTGTTAAAAAAGGTGTGTTTTCATCACCACGGTTATTATCTTTGCCTATCTTCGATACATGAAAAACCATTTTTTATCCCTTTATACCTGCATTTGCAATTCCGGTTATGAAATACTTTTGTGCTATAAGGTATACAATAATTATTGGAACAAGTGCCATCGAGGCTCCTGCCATCTGTAGTGCAAAGTTCTGTGCATACTGTGATCTGAAAGAGGCAATTCCAACACTTAGCACAAAATTTTCAGGTGTTCTAGTGTAGATTAGCGGGCCGGTATAGTCGTTCCAACCCCAGGTAAATGCCAAAATACTGAGTGCAACAAGCGAGTTTTTTACAAGCGGTAAACAAATTCTGTAGTAAATCTTTAAAAATCCGCAACCATCAATCTTTGCCGCCTCTATAAGCTCGTTTGGTATAACCATAAACGCCTGTCGCATAAAGAAGATTGCAAAACCAACGAACAACATCCAGGGCAGAACAACCGCCCACATGGTATCCAGCAGGTTTAGTTCACGATAGAGAAGAAACTGTGGTATAAGCCTCATCTCTGCCGGTATCATCAATGCTGCAACAAAGGTTAAGAAAATAAAGTTTTTGCCTTTAAAGTTTAACTTTGCAAAAGAAAACCCTGCCATAGATGAGGTTAAAAGCATTCCAAAAACTATAACTATAGTGTTTCTTAGTGTGTTAAAATACCAGTTAAAGTATGGAAAATCAGTAACCGCTTTTTCATAGTTTTGTAGGGTTGGGTTTTCGGGAATCCACTCAATAGGAAATCCGAAAACATCCGCCTCGAATTTAAACGAGGCTGAAAGCATCCAGACCACCGGAATAATCATTAATACTGCAAGTGCAGCAAGTATTATCGTTTTAATAATTTTAAGTATAAGCTGTGTTCTCGTATGAGAAATATTTGTATCCATAATCCATATCCTTTCGTTTGTTTTTTAGTAGTTAACCCATTTTTTCTGTCCAACCCATTGAAGAAGTGTAATTCCAAGGATTATTGCGAAATAGACCAAGGATACTGCCGAAGCATAACCCATTTCAAAGTTAACAAATGCCGAGGTATAGATATGGAAAACAATTGTATACGATGAGGTTCCGGGTCCACCATCTGTAAGCACCTGTGATTCGGCGAACAGTGCAAACGAAAATATTGACATTGTTACTGCTAAAAAGAAGGTGGTTGGGCTTATTAAAGGAAAGGTAATTTTCCAAAATTTTTGCCAAGAATTCGCACCGTCAATGTCTGATGCCTCATAATATGATGAAGAGATGCCCTGCAAACCTGATAGAAAGATTACAATGCAGTATCCGAGCATGCGCCAGATCCAGAACATCGCAACCGTTATAACCGACCAGTCGGAGCTGGTTATCCAACCTGGGGGATCAGACATTCCAAGAGCGCGCAACACCTCGTTAACCGGACCGTAATCGGCATGAAATAGAGCAGAGAAAACTATAGCTGATGCGGTTACTGTGGTTACATACGGCATAAAAAATGCCGTGCGCAATGCGCCCCTTGCAAATATAGCAGAGTTTAGTATGTTTGCAAGCACCAATGCAAGTATAAGCAGAATCGGTACTGCAATGAGGAATATCATAAAGTTATTTTTTAAACCTGTTAAAAAATACTCGTTGTCGATAACCTTAGCAAAGTTTTCGAAGGCCACAAAATCAGAGCCGTCAACCCCCTTATAAAAGTTCCATTCCCATAAGCTGAGAAAGGATGTATACAAAAGTGGATACAGCATGAAAACCAGAAAACCAATTAAACATGGCAGTATAAACAACCAGCCGGCAATAGCTTCTTTGCGTTTGCCTAATCTCATATGAATGCCTCGCTTTCAATATCGTTGTTTGTACATAAACCGGAGAGGTTTTCCTCTCCGGTCTTTATACAATTGTTAGTTGCTGTTTTGCGGAGAATTTATGCAATTTTAATTTTATCTCTTAACCTTCAAGTATAGCTGCATCTCCACGCTCTTTAATGTTTGCGATAGTTGTTTCAAGGTCCTGCTCTTCGCCAAGATACATACCAACCTCTTCGTTGATAATGGTCTCATATTTTGCAGCATTAGGTCCTGAAACCTTCTCAAGAATCATTAGCTGGTCAGGATTTAGGAATAGATCCTGGATAGCTTCGGTTGTGAACTGCTCATCCTCAATCAACTCTACAACTTCAACAAATAGATTATCGGCAGACACAGTCTGGTCAGGATAGATTTCAGAGGAAGAAAGCTTTGTTGTTTCTGCAACAACATCAACAATCCAGTCGGTTGCCATAAGTGGGTCGGAAACTGTTGCCGGCAGACCGAATGTTCCTACAACACCCCATGTTTGACGCTGTGTTGTGCCGTCTGGTATTGGAAGCGGAGCAAATCCGATCTCCCAATCTCTTGGGTATGTTTCGGTATCAGCAATCCAGTTAAGTGTCCATGTTCCGTGAGGATACATTGCGTAGTTGCCTGTGAAGAATGCCTCTGGTCCTGTCTGTGTTGCAAGGATGTCGGCAAGTTTTGGGATAGACATATCAACATTCTGCATGTTGTATGTATCCTGTAGTGCATCTGCAAATGCCGGGTCTTCGATGTTGGATAGTCCGTCTGCTGTGTAGAAGTTCTGTCCACCACCAAGTGTCATGATTGCTTCGCTGTACCAGTACATAGGCCAGTCTAGGTGAAGTGCACCGTAGATTTTATCGCTACCTTCGCCGGTTGTAAGCTCTGCGGCAAGTGCACGATACTCTGTCCATGTCATAGGAGTTGTTGCATCGGGATAGGCAACGCCTGCATCGTCAAAGATCTGCTTGTTGTAGAACATACCCCATGCTGTTGCACCACCGGGAATACCGAAAACTTGTCCTTCGGTGTAAGCACCGCTTGCATATGTTCCATAACGTTCTTCTAGGTTAATTCCTAGTGCATCAACATACTCATCCATAGGAATGATAACGCCGGCATCAGACATCTTAGCCTGCTCGATGGGGTTAAAGTTATACATAACGTCGATTGTTTCGCCGCCTGCTACCTGGATTGGGAAGTTTGTTGCATACTCGTTATCTTGGGGACGCATGTCGATTGTTACATTCTTCCACTTATCGGTTGCCATAACCACTTCTATAGCATCAAGAAAAGCCTGGTTATTAACTACGTTGTGAACCGATACTACCAATTCACCGGAGTAAGCCTCAGCAGAAGCCTCGCTGCCCTCCTCAGTTTGAGATGCCGGTGTATCTGTGCCGCTGTCGGCTGTTGATGCATCTTCTGCAGGTGCACCACATGCTGCAAGAATCGAAAGCAGAGCAGCAGCAGAGAGAATACTCGCCAATACCTTTTTTAGTTTCTTCATAATGTTTGTCCTTTCAGTTTGTATTTTTTAATTTAAAGCGTATTAATCACTCCCATGACTTTTACGCATAAATTCAGTTGGTTTTTTACCACATTCCAAATCCGATAGTATTATTGGGGGGATAGCTGTGAGATACTGCATAAGGATGTCTCATATCAAGATCAAATCTTACTATGTAGTTCCACATCGAACCTCTTTCGTCGTAATGACAAAGTCCCCAGCGTATGCCCTCTAACGGAGATGTGTTTGTATTCTTTCCTCTAAAAGCGCCTCCTGCCTGCGGAGTGTCTGTTACACGCGACATTATTTCAAAGTTAACTCCATCCTTTGCATACTGAATTGTATCCTTTTCCGGTCCATCTCGGTTTAACAGTGCTGCAATCCCGCCGCCGTAATGCCAAAGCATTGTTTCATGTCCGCTGTTGGTTATAGGGTTAAACTCGCTGTGGGTATATGGTCCGGTTACGTTATCTGAGATAGCAACGCCCCAACGTGTATCCTTGCCAAAACCTTTAAGTTTTGTTATTTCGTTAGCACCACATTTGTAGTAGAGATAAAATTTGTTATTATAAAAATATAAACTTGGATCATGTGTAACGCCGTGAAACTCTCCGCTGTTATATCCTTTTACATCTTCACCAAACCAATACCCATCCTCCATCGGATGTAATATTTCCTTGTCTAGTTTTATAAACGGCCCAGAAGGTTTTTCTGCTACAGCCATTGCGACATTCTCATTTCTTCCCGTGTAGTTCACCTCTGCTATAGCTTGATATACCAGATAGAATTTACCATCATGTGCCAAAACATCAGGGGTACAGACTGTTCTCTCGTCGTAACTTCCGATCTCTCCTCTTGCAACTGCAATACCCTTTTCCGTCCAGTTCAGACCATCGGTACTGGTGGCATAAAATAAATCTGCATTATCCCATGGATATATTTTAGAAAACCTATCTCTTTTTGATGATTCACCGAAATGCGCTCCCACCGACTTTGTGTAATATACATAATATATACCATCATGTTCTATAACACTACTGGGATCTCTACGGTGTACCCCCGTCTCATAGCCAAGACCTTTTAGCTCGGTATATGCAAATCCACAGCTCCACTGTGCTCCGTGATCAGCATATTCATCTGCCCGAAGGCTTGCCGAACTCTTTTTCATAAAATTCTCCAAATAATTTAACGAATACTAATTTTAAATTTATTTATAGTTTTTAGTATACTAAATTTTAACCGTGAGTTAATTATATTCAAACATAGGCAAAAAGTCAATAGATTTAAAATAAATGATTCAAGTTTGGAAAATGCTACTAAACGTATACATTTCTTTTGTTTAATATGTCAAAACACCTTCAACTGCTTAAATACTTAACCTACTATTATCATCTATTTTTAGTATGTAATTATTTTGTTACTATTTCAACACAATTGCTCTTTTTTCAAATATAATTCTGATTTAGTATTTATATATGCTGCTAAAAACATTTATTTATGTATAGCACTGTGTTATACTTGAATAATTATATTTACAAAATTGATATTCAAGGAGCCTTTATATGACAAAGTTACAGAACACGGTTGCAGTTGTTGCCGGTGCATCTTCCGGAATAGGTAGAGAGATTGCATTTGAGCTTGCAAAACGTGGTGCTACCGTTGTTTGCACTGCAAGAAGAGCGGAAAAAATAAGTCAGCTCGTTAACGATATTAAAGATTCAGGTGGTATTGCTTTTGGTGCTATCTGTGATTTTTTAAACAACGTGCAGGTTAATGAATTCGCAAAAATGGTAGCAAGTAGATATGGTAAAATCGACCTATGGGTAAATGGCGTTGGGGTTAACAACGCCATGGGAATTAGCTGGGAGATGAGCTATGATCAGTGGACAGAAGATCTTGAAGGCAACCTTAAAACCTGCTATATCGGCACCATGGCCGCAATAAATATTATGAAGCATCAAAAGAGCGGCCGCATTATCAACATGGCCGGAGGTGGTGTTATGCATACCGAAGTTTATAACAGTGCTTATGCAACCGCTAAAACCGCTTTGGTTAGATTTACCGAAAGCATATCATTAGAGCTAACAAGGGAAAACATTCCAATAAAGATATTCTCCTTTAATCCGGGCTTGGTTAGAACCGAGCGAACGCTCGAACTTGTTAATAAACCTGAAACAGAAAGATTTATGCCCGAGATAATTGATAGCATAAAAAACGATACTGCCACGCCGATAAACCTTCCGGCGAGCAATATCGTTTTCATTGCCAATGGTATGCTTGACAGGCTACATGGATGTTTGATCTGCGGTAACAACCCTGATATAGCCACACTTTTACCGAAGCTAGACAACATTGTAAATACAGGTAGCCTTAAATTAATCTTTAAAGATATCTAGAAACATTTATCTCTGAACACGTGCAGAGCCTCCACCAATAAGACTTTCAACCTCTTTTTTGCTTGCCATAGAGGTATCTCCTGCAGTTGTCATTGCCAACGCTCCATGAGCTGCTCCATATTCTACTGCAGTTGCAACATTACCGGTTTCCATAAGTCCATAGATTAATCCGGAGGCAAAGCTATCTCCGCCACCTACCCTATCCATAATTTCAAGACCTTCATATTTCTTAGAAAAATATATCTCACCATCGCCATAGCACATGGCAGCCCAGTCGTTAACCGTTGCCGTCTTCACCTCACGAAGTGTTGTTGCAACCACCTTAAAGTTCGGGTAAATAGCAACCGCGTTCTTAACCATCTCTTTATATCCATCAAGGTTAAGTTCGGTAAGATTTTCATCGTTGCCCGGAATTTCAAGTCCAAGACAGGCGGTGAAGTCCTCCTCATTGCCTATCATAACATCTATATATTTTGCAATCTCCTTGTTAACTGCCTGTGCCTTCTCGTGTCCACCGATAGATTTCCACATAGAGGGCCGGTAGTTAAGGTCGTATGAGACAACTGTTTTGTATTTTTTTGCAGCCTTAACCGCTGCTATGGTAAGCTCGGCACTATTTTCTGAGAGCGCCGCAAAAATACCTCCGGTATGTAGCCAGCGTACACCCATCTCACCAAAGATATAATCGAAATCAAAATCTTTGGCTGTTAGCTGGCTTATTGCAGTATTTCCCCTATCGGAAACACCCACAGCGCCTCGTATACCAAACCCACGTTCGGTAAAATTAATTCCGTTACGTACGTTTCTTCCTATTCCGTCATAGTTCACCCATTTAATAAACCGGGTATCAACACCACCTTGAAGGATAAAGTCCTCTACCAATCTACCAATTTCATTGTCGGCAAATGCTGTTAATATTGCCGTATCATAACCAAAACACCTACGAAGACCACGAGCTACATTATATTCGCCTCCGCCTTCCCACGCTTTAAAGCTTCGAGCTGTTTTTATTCTTCCTTCACCCGGATCTAATCTGAGCATAACCTCACCTAGAGATATCTGATCAAACCTACACTCTTCTTTTGGTCTTAATTTCAAGTCCATACAATTTCCTTTCTATATATAGTTTATTATAATATATTATCTTCTATAGAACTGAACTTTATATTATAGCAATTTAATTAAATTGTCAACGATAACTTGTACACATTATACAGTCATAATTTTTTATACAATATAGTATTACCTTGCATCCCAACCTTTTCAACTGCATCAACATGGCTTAAAACATTAAGTGCGGTTCTGGCAATTCTCAATGTTACGTTACATTGTTTATGAATATCTTTAGAGTTAAACGGTTCAGGAAGACTCTCTCTTAAAATTTTTTTATAATCCTCGATATTATTTATTTCAATAACGTCTACTAACCGCTCCGGAATTCGATCATTTCTGCTAGATCCTCGCCTTTTGTTTTCGCTATACCCATCCAGGTTGCGATATTCTAAAACATCTAAAACTACAATTGTAAACCTTAACCTCTCATCCCTTAAAAGCGATTTAATTTTATATAATTCATAAAAGCAATCTAATAATCTTCCTACCTTGGGACTTTTTCTACGCTTGGTAAGTTCTCCCGTCTGTAAATCTATCCACACCTGATATTTGTTGTTAACTAATGGATACACCACTCGTACCGGTTTAACATCTAAAAGAAACGAGAGTTTTTTTCTAATTGCATTAAAATTTCTTGTTTGAATTTCAATAATTTCATTTTCATTCAATATGTCGGCATGATATCTGCCTATTTTCACCTCATGCAGTTCGTCGTTCGGCTCGAAACTATATTTCAATATTTTGTGTAGTGTTTTCTCCTTTAATAAGCCTATCGAAGACTGTTGCCTGTTAGCACTTTCAATTATATTAAATGCATTATTAAATTTTTCTTCTGTTATAGTTATCGACATTCATTTTCTCATTAATGTTATGTTACACTAAGCAATATAGCACAATACCTTTTAGCTGTCAAACAAATTGCATTAAAAAAACAATTGAATTGTATTGCATTTTATGGTATATTTTTATAATAAATTTTTACTATGAGGTTAAGCAAATGAACATAGCTTTAATCGGCTGTATGGTATTACTTCGAGACGTAAGCAAAATTATACCAGATAGCGACAACTTTATTTTCCCTTTCTGGTTTGAGCAGGGCCTTCATGACACCCCTGAAATACTGCGACATAATCTTCAAAAAAAGATAGATGATATAGAAGCTATGCAATACAGCGGTAAAAAACAGCTGCATTTTGATGCAATTGTTCTTGCCTATGGTCTATGTTCAAATGCAGTTGTTGGCCTTAAAAGCAAGAGTATTCCTATAGTTGTCCCGAGATGTGATGACTGCATTGCTCTTTTTCTAGGTTCTCAGGAACGATATCTAAACTATTTTAACTCAGAAAAAGGAATCTATTGGTATAACAAATCATGGTGTGAGAACAGCTTTGTTCCATCTCAGGAAAATTACAATCGTCTTCGCGAGGAGTATCTCATAAAGTTTGATGAAGATAATGCTGACTTCCTCTTAGAGATGGAGATGAGCTATACAAAAAATTATAAAAATGCTTATTTTATTAAAAGCTTAGACTTTAACGATGAACCTGAGAGAATAGAGGTTAAGTTAAGCGCCGATTTTCTTGGTTGGAATTACACCGAGATTGAAGGCGACAGCAGCTTTATAGAAGCTCTACTTAGCGGTATCTGGGATGAACGTTTTTTAGTGTGTAATCCCGGACATAGAATATCCCCGAATTACACCGGCCTTAAAATTGTGTCAGAAATAGAAGCATAACCGCAGTTCAAGCTGTTTTTTTGAAAACATTAAGGTATTTTCAAAAAAACAGCTTGACAAAAGTGAATTTTTATATTAAGATAATTAGGCAACATAATTGCGCCTTTAGCTCAGCTGGATAGAGTGCTTGGCTACGAACCAAGAGGTCAGGAGTTCGAATCTCTTAAGGCGCGCCAAGTCGAAATGGACTTCGTTCCATTCAAAAATCCCGTCCGGTAGGGCGGGATTTTCTCATACCACTGCGTCATTTCTCCTTTCTGCACAAAGGCGTTCACTCACACAGGGCGACTTGTAAACGCGCCGCTTTTCCTGTGTTCACTCTCTTAATCCTTTGTGCAGTTTACCGTTCGTTCCCGGTCGGGCTTTATTGAATTAAGGCAATATCATCCCTTTTGATTAAACAACAAAGTGCAAAAACACAGTCTATACAATTTTTTTACAAACATTGATTACCAGTTAAAAACATGCTAAAATAATAATATAATGAAATTCTATGGAAAAAATATGAAACGACATTTATTATCACTTTTGTTTATCGTGTGTATTACTCTTATGCTGCCGCTTTCGGTAGAGGCGGCTGTGTGGAATGGCGGTACAGACACTGCTTGGTACACAAGCAATCCCGATGCAACAAGCTTCACCATAACCACCGCCGAAGAATTGGCAGGTTTTGAACAGCTTGTTAACGATGGCAATACCTTCGAAAACAAAACTATCACCTTAGATGCAGATATCGATCTTGGAGGTACCGAACACACCAACATATGGACTGCGATAGGTAGTGAGGTTAGGCCATTTAGAGGTGTTTTTGACGGCGCAAATCATAAGATATCAGGACTATACAGCAGTAAGCCTTCACAAAGTTATCACGGCTTGTTTGGTCATGTCAGCGCGCTTGCCACGGTCAAAAACGTCAGCGTCGAGGGTACTGTTGTAGGAACTTACTATGTCGCCGGAGTGGTAAGTCAAAACTACGGTACCGTTGCAAACTGCCACAACTACTCTACAGTTTCGGTGAATTCCGGCACTCTTGGAGGTGTAGTTGGAGAAAACAAAGGCACCGTAATAAACTGCTCCAACAGCGGCAACATCTCGGGGACGGGGAGTTATACCGTTTCCGGAGGTGTTGTTGGATATAACGATGAAGGCAGAATCATAAACAGCTACAACAGCGGCTATATCTCGGGGAACGGAGATCGCAACACTGTTGGAGGTGTAACCGGTTATAACAACAGTAATTCCTATATCTTAAACTGCTATAATACAGGTGAAGTTTCTATCTCCGGAAACTTCAACGTAAGTCCCGGAGGGATTGCGGGACGCAACCAGGGTGGCAGTATCACAAATAGCTATTATCTTACCGGCAAGGGTGCAATTAAAGTTGCGGGTTACAGTGGCGGAACCTTCAATAATGTCGGTACATTTAGTTCGGCAACATCGCAAGTTGCGATCGACCCCCATTATGCTGTTAATTCCAACATTCCTATAAGCAACATTGCCGACGCCTTAAACGCGGGTGTGGTGGCGTATAACGCGTCAGCTTCTAGCCAGCAACAAGCAAAAATATGGAATCCGACCTTTGTTGAAGATGGTGGTTTTCCTGTTTTTGCAACCAACTGGAGTGATTTCGCAACAGCACCTACTAACAACCAAATTACCACCGCATCAGAACTTGCATGGTTGATAAAAAACGGTAACAACACAAACGAGTATACCCTTGCAAATGATATCGACCTTTCGGGCCATATGTGGGAGCCTATTGGTAATTCAACCTATCCCTACATGGGCACACTAGATGGGGCAGGTAACAAGATTACAGGACTATACCTGTACGCACCTACAAGCGACAATCAAGGCTTGTTTGGCGTAATAACGGGCACGGTTAAAAACGTAGGTGTTTACGGCAGTGTTCTGGGTAAAAATAGCGTTGGCGGCTTGGTTGGATATAACGACGGTAACGTCATAGACAGCTACACCAGCGCTACCGTCACAGGCCAAAATTCAGTCGGCGGACTGGTTGGCGATAATGACGGCAACGTTACAAACAGCTACAACAACGCTTCTGTCACAGGGCAAAATTCTGTTGGTGGACTGGTTGGAGATAACGACGGCAACGTCGCAGACAGCTATAACAACGCTGCTGTCACAGGACAAAGTTCTGTCGGCGGACTGGTTGGAGATAATGACGGCAACATCGCAGACAGCTATAACAAAGCTAATATCACAATAAGTTCTGCAGGTGGTGGCGTAGTGGGAAAAAACTCTAGTACCGGGGTCGTAATAAATAGCTATAACATCGGCAACATCATGGGTGTGTCCGATGGCTTTGTCGGAGGTGTGATTGGGCATAACCTTGGTATCGTTGCAAACAGTTATAACAGTGCCCAAATTAGCTTTGCTTATTACGCCAACGCCACTGTTGTAGGCGGTGTTGTTGGTCAGAATGAGAACAACGCTACCGTCACAAACAGCTACAATATTGGTGTTATTCAAGGCATTGCTTCCTATGACTCTGTTGGTGGAGTAGTGGGGTATAACTCCGGTAATATCACATACAGTCACTATCTCACAGGGAACAATATATATAAGGCTGTGGGAAATAATAATGGCAATGTAATAGAGGTCGGCTGGTTTAATTCGGCAACATCGGGTATTACACTTGATGCTGGCGCACAATTATCCGATGCAAACATCCCCACAACAAGCCTACTTGCCGCCCTTAACGTAGGAGCATCGGCATATAACACCGCAAATCCAGCTGCCGAGAAGGCAAGGGAATGGATGGTAATTACCGCCCTAAACAGTGGTTACCCTGTGCATGCAAGCTTTTGGAAAGATAACGCAAGTGAACCAACAGGTGGCACAATCACAACCCCCGAGCAACTCGCATGGCTTATCAATAATCACAGTACAGACACATACACGCTAGCAAAAGACATCGACCTGTCTGCACATATGTGGACACCGATAGGCACTAACACAAATAACTTTAAAGGCATATTCGATGGCGGTGAGCATAAGATTACAGGGTTGAATATAAATACATCCACCTCCAATTTTTCGGGCTTGTTTGGCTATGTCGACAAGGATGGTAAGGTGTCAAATGTTGATGTAAACGGTTATATTGTCGGCCATAACATCGTTGCCGGCGTGGTGGGGTACAATAGCGGCACCGTCACTAACTGCAGCAGCAGCGCTACCATCAAAGGTAGTCAAGCTATAGGCGGCGTGGTGGGAAACAATAGCAGCACCGTCACTAACTGCAGTAGTAGCGCCACCATCGCAGGTAGTATCGTTATAGGCGGCGTGGTGGGGAACAATAGCGGCACCATCTCTAACTGTAGCAGCAACGCTACCCTCACAGGCGATGAAACTGTAGGCGGAGTTGTGGGGTGGAACATCGAAGGTACTGTTACAAACTGCTACAGCAATAGTGAGTTTAAGCTTGCGAGTGGCGCACGTATACTCGGTGGTGTTGCGGGCAAGAATCAGATAGGCATCATCACAAATAGTTACTACCTAAAAAGTGGTGGGATGCCGAGTGTTGGAT
>CAYJBH010000026.1:27974-41624 GCA_964368625.1 uncultured Oscillospiraceae bacterium | reverse complement strand
TTGAGGGATATATCGACGAAGCTTTGAGCGGGACGAGTGTTTCTAAACGTGAAGCTTTTTTAAGGATGATTGACGACAGCAAGCTTGATAAATTCGATTTGATTATAACAAAAGAGATTTCGCGATTTTCTCGCAACACCCTTGATAGCATCAAATACACCCAGGAGCTGCTTAATAGCGGCGTGGGTGTTGTTTTTCAGTCTGATAATATTAACACGCTTATGCCGGACGCCGAACTGCGTCTAACCATCATGTCTAGCATAGCACAAGACGAAGTTCGAAAAATATCAGAGCGTGTTAAGTTCGGCTTTAAACGTGCTATCGAAAACGGAGTTGTTCTGGGCAACAGTCGAATTTGGGGATATAAAAAGCAGGACGGTAAACTTGTTATAGAGCCCAAAGAAGCCGAGATAGTGAGAAAGATATTCGAGCTTTATGCCATCGAAAAAATTGGAATTCGAGGAATTGCCGCCGTGCTGAACGAGGGTGGCTTTAAAAATACGAAGGGCAACGACTTTTCTTTTTCTACCATCAAAAATATTCTGGTGAACCCCAAATACAAGGGGTACTATTGCGGCAACAAATCGCATAAATACGATTATCGATCTAACGAGCGCAAGGTTTTTGACGAAGCCGACTGGGTGATGTATAAAGACGAGGAAAATGTTCCGGCAATCGTTTCGGAGGAACTTTGGGACAAGGCGAATGAAATATTAGACAAACGCAGTAAAAAACATTCTTCGGAAAACACGAGCAGCTACAGCAATAAATACAAATACAGCTGCAAAATTATCTGCGGTGAGCACAAAACATACTATTACCGCAACGTTTTTAAATACAAAACAGGGGATAAAGAGCTTTGGCAGTGCAAACTGTATGCTGAAAAAGGCAAAGCAGGGTGCACCTCTCCGGTGGTTTATACAAGCGAACTTGACGAGATTATGCGCGATGCCTACAACCAAATTATTAAGGACAAAGCGGACATTGTCCATGAGCTGGTTAAAATATATTCCTCTATCGCAAACACCTCTGATATTAAACAGGACATTGCGAAACTGCAAACGCAGATTAACGAGACCATTCAAAAGAAGGACAAACTGCTTGATTTAAGCATTAAAGGTGCTCTTTCCGACGAGGAGTTCAAAAAACGCAACAATTCCTTTAACGATGATATCACCGCCGCCGAAATCAAGATAGAAAACCTTAAAGCCGAAGAAGAAAAAAATAAAGAGGTTGCCACCACCGTCGAGACACTTCGGCAGATGATAGCGGACGAACTTGATTTTAAAGAGGGGTTTGATGCCTCCATCATTGATTCGTTACTCGACAGGATAGAGGTTTACGGCACAGGCGATAAGAAAAAGATCAACTTAAATGTGTATTTCAAGGTGTTAGAAGGGGAGCAAAAGTATCTGATATCGCGCAGTGGTAAAACTTCTGTTTGTTCCAAACAACACATATGATGAAAGCGACACTAAATACTGAAGTATCCCCTATTGTAGGAACAGAAAAGCAGAGTGAAGAACTTATGGCAACACTGTTAAACGATTTTGAAAACAACCCTGAAGATTTGTGGAACTCTAACATTTTTGGTAAATCGCTTCACGAGTTGGTAAACGAAGGGTTGCAGAATAAATTACTTCATATGCCACCCGATGCAAGAAGCAGAATGCAGGAGACGGTTGAGCGGATTATTAACGAGGGCTGCTCCGGTCTTGTTTGCATAATACTATAACTAAAATAAATTTCTTGAAAAGCTATTAATATCATTGTATAATAATTACATGATTAGAGTAATTATTTCTGCTTTGTCGATACTTCTTGTAATCGAAAGTGCGATGCTGATGTTAAACACCAAAATTAACATCGGCACGACTTTCGTTTATTTTTTAACGGTTATATCGATAATGTATGCAGTGTTTTTTGATAGCATAAACGATTTTTGTTCTGCCGGTATTGGACGGTTGTTTGCGGTTGTTTTCTGTTTAGGATTGGCTTTTTATGTTGTTATGTTTACGGTAGTGTCAACCATGCCGATAGTAACATCTTCAGGCGGTGAAAAGGCGGTTATTGTTCTTGGTGCCGGTCTTAACGGAGAGGTAGTTTCAGAAACATTAAGGCATAGGTTAGATGGAGCAATTGAGTATTATAATGAAAACGAGGGTGTAACGCTCTGTGTTACCGGTTCCAAAGGTAGGTTTGAGCTTATACCCGAGGCTGTGGCAATGGAAAGATATTTGTTAGATAAAGGTATTCCCCAACAAGATATATTGGTAGACCCTTATTCAGATGACACCGAACAGAATATAGAAAATGCCATGAAGCTATTTACCGAAAACAATATTGATGTAGAAAGCGGTGTTGTTATAGTAACTAATAGGTTTCATTGCTATCGTGCATTAGGCTATGCAAAAAAGCAGGGGATAAGCAATGCTACGGCAATACCAACATCAATTCCGTTAATGGCGGTTCATTCCTCACACTCAAGAGAGGTTTTCGCGCTGTTGAAGTTCTGGGTATTTGAGAGATAAACCCTAGTAATAAGAGGCGAAAGCCCATGTAAGGACTAAAAAAGCTCGCACTTTTTAAGGACATGGGCATAATGCAAAACAGTATAGTTTTAGCTACAGTCCTGTTTTCGATAGGGCTGTTTGTTATTGTTAAGGGTGGCGATCTTTTTGTAGATGCTGCGCGTTGGGTAAGCCTGGTTACCGGGATACCTAAAATTGTTGTGGGTGCGACTGTAGTTAGTTTTGCCACAACTCTTCCGGAATTAATGGTATCAATTATTGCCGCCATTGAGGGAAGTTTCGGAATTAGTAACGGAAATGCGATAGGTTCGGTTATGTCTAATCTTGGAATAGGTTTATCCGTTTCGATGTTTGCTTTTTCGGGAAAGATATCTGATAAAAGTTTTAATATTAAATCAATAATGATGATTTCGGTAACTTTGTTGCTGTTAATAGTATCATTTGACGGTGCAATTGCTCTTTTAGAGGGGCTGGTTATGTTGCTCTGTCTTATAGTTTTTATGTATTACGGAATAAAGCAACACAAAAGCATAGAAAAAGAAGCGAGACCATTACCGAAGCCCTGTGAGGCAATTCGTAACATATTCTTTTTTGTTTTTGGAGCAGTTGCTATTGTTTTTGGTGCCGATTTGCTTGTGGATAACGGTGAAGAAATTGCAAGGTTTCTTGGAGTGTCTGATATGGTTATAGGGATAACCGTGATAGCAGTAGGTACTTCCTTGCCGGAGCTTACAACGGCAATCTCGGCAGCAGCGAAAAAAGAATATAGCCTTTCAGTAGGAAATGTAATTGGTGCAAACGTTATAGATATATGTCTGATACTACCAATCTGTTCATTGCTTTCTCGGGGTAGTATTGTAATACCAAAAAGTATTACAAGAGAGGACATTCCTGTAACACTACTGCTTATGCTAATCGCTGTTGTTCCGACAATTATTTCAAAAAGGTTTTATCCTTTACAAGGAGTAGCCGTACTATTGGTGTATTTTACATACCTTATAACAGTGGCTGTAGTTAGAGGTTAGCTGTTTAAATCTTAAAAGGTGAAAAATGTTAGCAATAATAGAACATGCCACAACAACGTTATTTGGTGTTTCATTAACAATATTATTGTTTACTGTTGGTGTTTATGTAAGCATACGTATTGGTTTTATTCAACTTACCTGGTGTAGGCGCATAGTTGGATACACGCTAGGAAGATTATTTAAACCGAGGGCTACCGAAAAATCAAGGGGGAGATTGTCGTCGCTTCAAGCATTAACAACTGCACTTGCCGGAACCATAGGAACCGGAAATATAGCAGGGGTTGCCGGCGCTATAACTATAGGTGGTCCTGGTGCTGTGTTTTGGATGTGGGTAGCAGGATTTATCGGAATGGGAACTAAATATGCCGAAATTTTACTAGCTGTTTATTATCGTGAAAAGAATATTAGAGGTGAGTATATAGGCGGGCCTATGTACTACATAAAAAACGGTTTATCAGAAAAATATCATTTTCTCGGGAAAATGTATTCATTATTTGGGTGTTTTGCTGCACTTGGAATAGGCAACATGACACAGGCAAATACCGTTGCAACATCAATTGCAACGTCACTTCCTTTTATTAATTCAACAATATTAAAATTCTTTATCTCAGTTTTACTAACTTTGTTAATTGGGTTTACGTTACTGGGTGGTGTAAATAGAGTGGGGCGTATAACCGAGCGAATAGTGCCACCTATGGCAATTCTTTATATAGTAGCAACATTAGCTATTATAATATCAAACATTGATAACCTTATGCCCACAATTTCATTGATAGTTACAGCCGCCTTTAATCCTAGGGCTGTTCTTGGAGCTGGAGCAGGCATAACAGTTACACAGGCGGTTAGAACCGGGGTGGCACGCGGTATATTTTCTAACGAGGCAGGCTTAGGGTCTGCACCGATAGCTCATGCATCTGCTGAAACCGATAGTTCGGTTGAACAGGGTTTTTTTGGTATACTTGAGGTGTTTATTGATACCATAGTAATTTGTAGCTTAACAGCAATATCAATCCTTATTACAGAACTGCCTATTGATTATGGTAATGATATAGGAATAGAACTCACCGTTGCCACATTTAATGAGTTTTATGGTGGCATAGCACCTATTATGCTCGCTGTAGCAGTCGCTCTATTTGCAGTTACCTCTATTATTAGCTGGAGTCTTTATGGTGTTAGATGTTTTGAAGCTCTATTCAAAAATCGAAATATAAAGATATATAAGCTATTGTTCCTATCGGCAATAATACCTGCAACCTTGCTTAATATAGGTGTGGTTTGGAGGATAGCCGAGATATTAAACGGACTTATGATGGTTCCTAATGTTATAGCTATTGTACTGTTGTGTGGGAAGGTTTCGGGCTTAACCCAAAAATACAGCATCGATAAAAGAAAAACTAAATGAGATAATGGCAATCCCTTTGAAGTTGCAATTCTTTTGCGGCTTTGGTATAGCGATACAAGCCAAGAACCTCGACAACTGCACAGAGGTTGTCAACAACATTAACAATTATTGCCTCAGGAGATAGCGGAAGCCCTCTTATCGATAATGGCCACATATGGGAAACTATAATATTGTATTCCTTTTCGGTTATATCAAAACATGTTAGAGCATGTTGTGTTGCAATGCGGTTGTGTATAAACAACATTTTTATAGATTTCACCTCAGAATCTAACAACGAGGGTATAATAAAGTCGTGTAACATTCCACCTCGAGCAGCAGCGGTAGCATCAAGTCCAAGTGCATTACAGATGCTATACGATGTGTAGGCAACAAAGGTGCTGTGATCAAAGCGGCTGCAGTCAAGCGTATGGTGATGGATTAACTGCATATCCTGAAAATTCTTGTTAATAAGTATATCTGAAACAATATCTAAAAATTCTGATGGCGATTCGGTAGGCTGTTTAGCCTTAAATACCCAGTGTAGCTGGACTTTATAGCTGATAATAGCAATTATTAAATCAACTATTGGTTTAATAATTGTTTGTAATGCTCCAAAATAAATATTTATAAGATTAACAGCCACTGTTGAGACAGTTATCTGCAAAATCCATAGGGTGTAGTATTTTAAATATGCTGCTTTACCGGTGGTTGTCTTGTTGGCAAAGGTTGCTCTGTTAAGCTTAAAGTCAGCAATTGAAGATAATATTCTTGCCGTAACAGCAGAAAAGGTAGTAGCGGCAGTTGCAACAAGAAATGAATCGGTAACATAAAACAGTGTGGTAAATATACCTATATCAAGTGCCGCACATAATAGAGAGTTTCGTATATAGAAAAACAGACCGAAAAGCATATGAAAATAAACACGTGCCCCATCTTTTATCGTGTTGAAATGGCTACCTTTATTGTTATTTATATATATTGTCTCAATACCAATCGTAGAGATATTTAACCCAATGTTCTTACTGTAGATAAGCATGTTAAGTTCATACTCATAACGTTCCCCTTTTAGCGACAAAAGCCAGCTAAAATATTTTTTAGAAATAGCCCTTAACCCTGTTTGGGTATCGTTTAGTTTAATGCCATATAATAGTTGCAAGGTTTTTGCAGAAATGCGGTTTCCTAATAAACTTCTTGTTGGCGTGTTTTCACTAAACTCTCGAACTCCGAGAACTAAATCATTTCGGTTATCTTTTAGGGCATTAGCCATTCTTAAAACATCAACTATGCTGTGTTGTCCATCTGCATCTGCAGTTACAACACCTTCAATGTGGGTCATATACTTATCTATATATGCAATGGCGGTTTTTAAAGCAGCGCCTTTTCCTTTGTTACATTCATGCTTCAAAACAGTACAACCACTTCTAAGACTTAATGCACCAAAAGTATAAAGAGACTTTTTATCGCTACCATCATCAATAACAACAACCTCTGTGCTTTTTAGTAGTTCATCTACATAATCTATTAAATTTTCATCCGGATTTAGAGCCGGAATTATTACTGCAATTTTCATATTCATCCTCAAAACCGTTAGCCTAAACACATTATAACAGCTACATAACAGCAATAAAAGCAATTTAAGAAAGGCAAAAGGATGTCTTCAGAAATATTTAAGAATTGTTGATTTTTGTTTATAAAGCAGTCAAAATATGCGTCGATCCAACATAAAACAAGCCATAAGTATCAATACCTACAGATATACATATTTTAAAATAATATTATGATACAAATATGTAAAGGATAAAATTAATAAGTTATGGGATAAAAATCAATGATTTTTTTTAGCGAATAAACAGCTTGAGGTAGTAGAATTTGTTTTAAGAATGTTAATGATTACCGCTGAACTCTGCCCGAACCATCACCCTCGGCAAGCTTTAACACCTCTTCTACACTAACCAGATTAAAATCACCCTCTATAGTATGCTTTAAACAGCTTGCAGCAACAGCATATTCTATAGATGCCTGTGGCGAATAATCCATAAGCTGAGAATAGATAAGTCCACCGCCAAAGCTATCTCCACCGCCCACTCGGTCAACAATGTGTATTGTATACTCCTTGCTGAAATAATAGTTGTTTCCATCATATAACATAGCCGCCCAGTTGTTAATACTGGCAGAGAGGGAACCGCGAAGCGTTATAGCAACCTTTTTAAATCCAAACCTATCTGCTAATGTTTTTGCTACAGCCTTATACCCCTCATAATTTACCGTTCCGGTAGTTACATCGGTATTGACGGAGTGGATGCCGAATACATCATAGGCATCCTCCTCGTTTGCAATACAAACATCTACATAGGGCATTAGTGAAGTCATAACTTCACATGCCTTTTCTTTGCTCCAAAGGTTTTTTCGATAGTTAAGGTCGCAGGATACTGTTATATTGTTTTCTTTGCAAACTGTTAAGGCGCTCTTACATATCTGCGGTAAAAAACCACCTAAAGCGGGGGTTATTCCAGTGAAATGAAACCATTCAACACCCTTTAAAATTTTATTCCAGTTAAAATCATCCGGATTTGCCATTGCAATAGCGGCGTTTGCCCTGTTATAAATAACCTTAGATGCTCGCTGTGATGCACCCTTTTCAACATAATATGAACCCAGTGTATCTCCACCACGAACTATCATATCGGTATTAACACCAAACTTACGTACTGAATTAACTGCCGCCTGCCCTATTTCGTGTTCCGGTACCTTGGTAACATAGGCTACATCAATACCAAAATTTGCAAGCGATACAGCAACATTAGCTTCGCCGCCTGCATAGGTAACAATAAATTTATCGGCCTGTGCAAAGCGGTTGAAGCCCTCCGGTACCAGCCTTTGCATTATCTCTCCAAAAGTAACAACCTTAGACATAACAACCTCCTAAACTAAATGTTATATTTTATATTCCTTGGCAAGTGCAGTTATCCCTGCAAAATCGCCCGCGTTTATTCTATTAATGTCAACAAGGTTTCCACCAACGCCAACTCCGCAAACACCGGCAGATAAAAAATCAGACATATTTTGTGCATTTATACCGCCAACTGCTAAAAATGGAATGTGGTTTAGTGGTGAACAGACTGATTTTATATATCCAGTACCTAAATTTCCTGCCGGAAACAGTTTTACAAAGTTTGCCCCTGCATCGTAAGCTGCTGCCGACTCTGTTGGCGTTAAGGCGCCGGGTATCGAAACAGCACCGAGCTTTACGGTATGTTTTATAACTTCTATGTTAACATTTGGGGATATTATGTACTTTGCTCCTGCACTAAAGGCGGCATCGCACTGCTCAATATTCATTACAGTTCCGGCACCGACACAAAGTTTGCCTTCAAACTCATCACATAACATGGCGATAAGTTCTGATGTTTTTTTTAGAAGCGCTGGGTCTTTTTGGTTAAATGTCACCTCAGCCAGCTTAATACCGCCATTAAGGAGGGCTTTACCAACGCTTATGATGTCCTTTTTTTCAACACCGCGAACTATTGCAATAACCTTGTTTTGTTTTATAAACTCTATTGTATTATTATCCATTTAAACCTCACCGAAATAAATATATATTTTACGTACACTTAATCTATATATTATACCATAACCGCTTTAATACGAGTTGTCAATATGAATATTTAGCAAATTACAGCTATTAACAATATTTAAAAGGTCAAAATTATAAAATATTTGATTTAATAATTTTTACAAGGAGAATAAGCTATATGTTTGACAACGTTATGTTGTTGTAATATACTACAATAAAGAAATAATAAATATATAAGATAGATTTCAGTATTATCATTTTGCAAGTAATATTTTGTTTAGGTATTCTAAAATATGAAATCCACACAGGTGTGGCAGAGCCGAGTAGCAATTTATTCGGCATTAAACATTTGTATGTGATTATCTTGTGATTAATATCGTATTACAAGTTTAGGAGAAATAAAATGTTTAATGTTCTTATTGTAGACGATCAAAAAAGTTCGAGAGAGCTTATGCAATATATTGTTTCTGAAAGTGATAAATATACACTTGTCGGAGCATTGGAATCGGCAAGTAAGGCAGAGAGCTTTTGCAAAAACAATAAGGTTGATGTTATTCTCATGGATATCTATACTGATGGAAAAGAGAATGGGATAAGCAGTGCAAAACAGGTGAAAGCATATAATCCAAAGATAAAAATTATCATAGTAACTTTTTTAGTGCAGAAGGAGCACATTGAGAATGCAAAGGCGATAGGCTGTGAGGGTTTTTGGTATAAAGATCACAGCACACAAAAGTTACTTCTAGTTATTGATGAGGTTATGAGTGGGAAAACAATATATCCCGATAAGTTGCCGATTGTAAAGATTGGCCTTGCAAAGGCTTCTGATTTTACAAAGCAAGAACTCCATGTGTTACAACTAAAGGTTAATGGGTGTTCTCATACCGAAACCTGTGAAATACTTGGAATAACTAGAAGCACCTTAAATTACCATATAAGTAACTTAAAAGGTAAAACCGGTTACGACAATCTTTTAAAGCTTGCAATCGATGTGTCGATGAAAAAATTTATTATCTCTGATGCAATAAATTTTGAAGAATAGAGAACCGAAAAGAAGTAATTAACTTATAAAACAACTATACTAATGCATTTAGTTTACTAAGCGTTTGTTTGATTAAGCCGGGCAGATAGTTGCCCGGCTTAATGATTAGTCAGGATAATATTTTGCATGCTCTGCCTACCGGGTTTGTAGAAAATCCATCTATAAATCAGGTGTAGAGCCTATTAACACTATAGCTGAAAAATTAAGATAATAAAGGTATAAAAATAAAAGATTGTATTAACAAGACAAATATGGTAATATATCCTCTGTACAAAATTAATTCATTAGAAAAATCGATAGTAATTAAAGTGTGCAGAGAGGGTAGCGAAATGCAAAAATCTTTACTTAGCGAGATACTAAAAAACTGTATACCAACGATGTTCTCGTTAACGATGGTTGCACTATACGGAGTTGTAGACGGTCTGTTTGTAGGTAATGCCACCGGTGATACCGGGCTTGCTGCTATAAACATATCGTGGCCACTTATAGCGGTTATAAATGCAATAGGTGTAACAATAGGCACAGCAGGAAGCGTTCTTATATCTTTTGAAAATGGACGTGGGAATATTGCACGAAGTAAAGAGGTGCAGAATATAACCCTAACGTTAATTATAGCTGTTTCTTTAACCGCAACACTGATTTTATTGCCGGTTTATACGTATATACTAAGGTTTTTAGGGGCGAGTGGTGATGTATATACCAGTGCAAACTCTTACACCTTGATAGTTATACTGGGTAACATTTTTCAGTCGCTTGGATCAGGGATTATTCCGATTTTACGCAACAAAGATAAGGCTGTTTTAGCAATGGTATTCATGTCAATCGGTACAGTAGTGAACATAATCGTTAACTATATATTTATCTTTGTCCTTAAAATGGGTGTACAGGGAGCGGCTCTTTCAACGGTTTTTTCACAGCTGCTTGTAGCAGTTATGGGTGCTGTAGTTATACTTCGGAATGATTCTTTTAGGTTTAAACTTAAAGTAGATGAGCTAAGAAGAATATCAAAAATAGGACTAGCTACATTTGGTATAACCGTTTCCCCCTCTATCGTTTTAATGTTCACCAATCTACAGTGCATTGAATATGGCGGTGCTGCGGCTGTTGCAAGCTATGCAGTGATAGCATATATTGTTTTTCCGGTTCAATCTATACTTACCGGTGTTAGTAATGGTGTACAACCCCTTATTAGTAACTGTGTTGGCTCCGGACAGCATGAAAGGCTAACCAAAATTAAGAAAATTGCTTTTGCTATACTTTTAGTGTTCGCCGGCATGTTAACAATAGCTGTTGCAACACATAGATCTGTACTTGGCAGTTGGTTTGGGCTATCTCCACAGGCAGACAAAATTTTTGAGGTAGGAATCTTGATTTATGCACTTTCGTTTGCAATTGTTGGCATATTTAAGTATAATGTTTCAAATTTATATGCGGTTTTACAAACTAAAAAAGCTATATTTCTTACCTACTGTGAAAGCCTTTTGGTTACACCGATATTTATTTTCACCCTACCACTGTTATTTGGCGTAACCGGCATTTGGTTGTCATTCCCGGCAACTGCTATAACCCAAATGATAATATATTTGATTGTAGTAAATAGAGATAGGAAATCGCCGCGATAGCTGACTCGTCTGAAGCTCATCTTGATATAATCAAATTTGCCGTAACATGATAAAATCCTATTAACTTTATACATTTTGTAGTAAGGTGTAAGCCAATTTTTGCTTCTATACACATTATACACAAAGTGTATATTTTTTTGTTGTAATTCGACAAAATGTTTGATATAATACTAAATATATTGTTGAGTTATGGGTTGAGTTGTTAGGAGGAATGATGTTAAAGGTATCGTTAAAGTTACTTTGTTTATTGCTTGCCGGCTGGTTGATAGTGCAACCGATGTTGTCGGTTTATGCACAGCAGTCACATCCTCCGGAAGACGGTGAAATAATAACTGAATTTATGCCGTTAGGCAATGAGGTAGAGCAGGAGATAGAGCTAAACTCCGGTGTTTTACCAACCCTACCGAATGTTATTAAGGCAAAGGTAACGAGAACCCTGTGGACTGATACTTCAAGTATAGCATTCGAACCAAGATACGAGGCTGAAACACAAACGGTGATTACCGAGGTTGCGGTAGAGTGGATATCGGATAAAAAATTTACCGATTCGGCAAACGATAGCTTTGTGTATACGGCACAACCTGCCGATAAAAACACCACCGTTGCCGACGGGGTGGAACTGCCTATAATCTCGATAACCGTGATAGGCGAACCATTATCCACCGAAAGTATTCCGGAAAACCACTCGCTTGAAGCGGAGGTTTCCTGGGAAGAGGTAATCGCTAATACCCAAAATTCTTTTGCAGGAACACAGTGGGTAACTGTCCCGGGAATAGAGGGTGGCGGAAAAGTATATTTTAACTACGATACCGGCTTTATAACCTACACTACCGGACTTATAACCTCGGCGACAATTCCTGCGGAGATTAACGGAGTTGCGGTTGTTGGGTTAGGCGACAGAGCCTTTGCGTCAACCGATATCTCCTCCTTAACTATTCCTACCAGCGTTACCTCAATAGGCGTCGGTGCATTTTCTAATTGCGACAATCTAATAACCGTCAGCATTCCTAGCTCTGTTACGGTGTTGGAGGATTACCTGTTCGATGGTTCGGCCAAGCTTGAATCGGTTGTATTGCACGAACAGATTACCGAACTGGGTAATTATGTGTTTCGGCACTGTATTGCACTTAAAACAATCACCCTCCCTAACAGCGTGAAAAATTTAGGCAACAGTGTTTTCTATGGTTGCACCGCACTTACCACGGCAAGCATGGGTAACGGTGTTACCGATATTGGGGGCTCTACCTTTGAAAAATGTTCATCGCTTACATCGGTAACCTTATCGGATAAACTCACTATTCTTCCCGGCTATACATTTAAGGGCTGTACGGCATTAAAAAGCCTGGATATCCCCACCTCGGTAGATACAATCGGACCCGACATATTTGATAATTGCGGTGTGACCCATCTAGCCGTTACCCCAAACATGAAATCCTTTTCAAACTATGCCTTCAGAAATTCACTGTTAGAAACAGTGGTTTACGAGGAGGGAAGCCTGAATAATATGGGAGGCCTCTTTGTGAACAGCAAGAGGCTTAAAACCGTAACTCTACATGAAGGGTTGATTGAAATCCCCTCTAATGCATTTGAAGGATGTAGTGCCCTTACAACAATAAATATACCCTCTACCGTTACCAGGATAGGCACATCAGCCTTTGGCGATTGCACTATGTTAACGCGTCTCACCATCCCTTCATCTGTTTATTACATACGAACAAATGCGTTTGAAAACACCGGCTTTACTACTGCCGGCCCCATAGACGGAGAGTATGGCCTGGAGTTTGGGTGGGATACAAAAATTCCGGGCAATGCTTTTATGGGAATGAGCGAGCTTGTTAGCGTTGAGCTTCCCAATACCTTAAGCGATATCGGCTTGTCAGCTTTTAAAAACTGCACCTCGCTCTTAACCGCAACCATACCGGGTGGAGTTACTAATAATACCACCGGTTCTATGTTTGAAGGCTGTAGCTCGCTTCAAAGTGTTGTGCTATCCGAAGGGGTAACAACCGTATCGTCTGCTATGTTTAAGGATTGCAGCTCTTTGCAAAGCGTTTCAATACCTTCCACGGTCGACTATATAGGAGAAGAAGCCTTCCTAAACTGTGGTGAGCTTGAACAGGTTGTTATACCGGAAAAGGTTATAACCTCCAGCACACTTTCCTCGAAAATAGCAGAAGATGCGTTTAAAAATTGTAGCCTGCTTACTACCGCAGGGCCTGTCGGCGGGGACTATGATATCCGGTTTACGGTAACCACTGCAATACCAATCGATATGTTTCATGGTGCAAATAAGCTAACCTCTGTTACCTTTCCGAATTCCATAACCACCATTGGGAGATCTGCGTTTGAGGATACCCCTGCATTAACGCAGATAACACTTCCTTCAAGCCTTACCACCATTGATAACAGCGCATTTAAATCTTCCGGTCTAACCTCTGTTGTCCTTCCGGATTCCGTAACCACCATTGGGGTCTC
>CAYJBH010000026.1:0-27874 GCA_964368625.1 uncultured Oscillospiraceae bacterium | reverse complement strand
TGTGTTTGAGAATACCCACGCATTAAAGCAGGTAACATTTCCGTCAAACCTTACCACCATTGGTAACAGCGCATTTAAATCTTCCGGTCTAACCTCTGTTGCCCTTCCGGATTCCGTAACCACCATTGGGAGTTCTGTGTTTGAGAATACCCACGCATTAAAGCAGGTAACATTTCCGTCAAACCTTACCTCCATTGGCAACAGTGCATTTTTGTCTTCCGGTATAACCTCTGTTACCCTTCCTGATTCCATGCGTAAAATAGATTACTCAGCTTTCAGTAAAAGCACATCTCTCGAGTCGGTGACCTTAAACGACGGACTTGAAACTATCGGTGGAAACAATGTTTTTAACGGTTGTACTGCCTTAACAAGCATTGATATTCCCGACACCGTAACCAAGATGGGTGATGACACATTTTTGGGTTGTTCTTCGCTCAGCTCTGCTACACTGTCTACCGGGATGGATACGATTTTCGATGGTACATTCCGGGACTCCGGACTTACCTCAATTACCATACCGGATAACTACACAAAAATAGAAAGGGATGCATTTTATGATTGCGCAAAGCTTGAAACGGTAAACTTTAGCGACAATATAACCTATATTGGAGATGATGCCTTTGGAAAATGCACCACCTTAACCAATTTAATTCTTCCCCGCAGCCTAACCACATTAGAATCCGGCGCATTTTCTTATTGTAGCAGTATTGCAAGGGTGATAATACCCTCCGGCGTAACCACCTTTAACGACTCTTTTCAATTTTGCTCGGCACTGTCCTACTTAGAGCTTCCTAACGGGCTGTTAACAATAAATGGGGGGCATGTAATCAGAGGCGCCGCGATAACCGAACTTTTTATACCTGCCAGCGTTCACACCATCAACAACATCACTGCCTTTAGCACCTCGTATCTAGCTGCCGGATTTAAACTTATAGTGGTTCCTCAAAGTAGAGGTGAGGAGTTCGCAATATCCATGAGAATACCGTACGAATATTTTTCTTCCGGTGCTCCAACCATATCTTTAACACTGCCATCGGGTGACTACAACGGCATGACCATTCGCATAACAGATAAGGTTAGCAACGAGGCTAAAAGCATTAAGGGCGATGGTGCAAATATCTACAGAATAAGTGGCATTAAAGAGAATACCTCCTATAAAATAGAGCTGATAAATAGATTTGGTGATGTTATCGGCAGTGTGGATAATGTAGATGTTGTTTCGGGTAATAACCCTGTTACCATGAGTATAGATAATAATACTCATACCGTATCACTAAATGTTACCGTCGCCGGCGCAGATGTTACCGAACAGCTGGAGATAAATTGGTATACCAAGCTGAATAACCAAGCGGTTCATGTTGCCACAGCCCCGAGTGTTAACAACCTCACTACAGGGCGAGAATTAGCCTATGAGGTTGTGTTAAACGCAGAGTTGGCAAAGGAGTACCAAACCCCTGCAACCGGCACCCACACCGTTACCTCCACTGGAAACGAGATTGATATTAGTCTCGTTAGGATACCGGATATTACGATAACAGGACGTGTTGTGTCGGCAGATGGGGCGCCGATTAACGGTGCAACGGTATCCATAGCACAAAACATAGGTGGAGAAAATGTTACAACATCTTCCACAACCGGTGCAAACGGAACATTCTTTTTATCCACCAAAAATGTTCCGGGAAAATTAATTGTTTCAAAGCTTGAATTCATAAACCACGAGATTAACAATGATAGCTGGGCGTCTAATGACTTAGGGGACATTACCCTTAGCGAGATAACCGGTGCGGTTGTAAACCTTTCGGTGCTTAAAACAGACAACGTAGAGTTGGACACTGAGGCAATACCAACGGCAGTCTCTACCTCAAACGGACTTGAAATCTCGCTTTACAATGTTACAAAAAATAGGGAAATAACCAATGTTTCGGTTCAGTATCCCTCCATTGTGGTGTTGGATAACAGCGTTACAGAGGGCGACTCCATTCGTGCAACGGTAGCCGACACCGAGGGTGACTATGCAAATGGTATCGCAACAGCCACCCTAACCGCTAACCTTGCCGATGTTGAGGTAAACCTTTTACAAAACGGTAGGGCTCGGCTTAAAGCGTCCTCTGCTGAAAACAGCTCTACTGTTGCCATGGTTTACAATACGGCAGGAAATTTAGTGGGTGTTTACCCATATCAGGGTTTAATCACCTTAACAGATCCACTACCTAACGCAAGCTATACCGTTATCTCTATGGGGGAAAGCACGGGATATAATAATATTCAAAAGCTATCCGACCTACAGAATGCCGGGCTTGTTGAAGGTGTTGACTATGCCAAAAATAGCTTTGAGGCGGTTGCCGGCACACTGAAAAATGTATCGATAAGTCATATTCCAATGTTTGACGAGGAGAAATTTTACTACACCGACCCGAATCACAGCTCTTTTCGTGCTAACTTTTCTGAGGTAATGATTGGAAAAACTGTTGCCTATAGAACGGATATTACATTTAAGGAGGAGTATGCCGACCGTGTTACCGGTGTTAGATTTATTGCCGACCTTCCGGCCGAACTAAGCTTGCTTACGAATGTTGTAATGGTGGGGCAGGAATCTGCCGACTATACTCATGACTCCGCAACTAATACCATCTCTATTCCGATTAATGACCTAGGGCAGACGTATCTGTTCTGTGTTGAACCTGTTGATGCCGGAGAATATAGCGTCAATGCTATGATAGAGTTTATGTTGGATGGTGAAAAAAAGCTACAACCTATAGGCAATGTGTCTCTTACGGTAGAGGGTTTTACCTTTAATGTTCCAACCGAAACCGCCGATACATCGATGTATATTTCCGGTATTGCTTATCCGGGTGCACAGCTTTATGTCTACGATAACAACCAGCTTGCCGGTGAACTTTCGGTCAACAAATACGGCGAGGTTTTCGGACAAATAGAGCTTATAAAAAGATATGAGTCGGAAAATCATACTATACATATTGAGGGCAGCTACGGCTCGGGAACGATTTACCGCTCAAGCGAGTATATCACCCACTATGATAAAAACCATGTTGAGGTTGCAAAAGTTACGTTACTTACCGGGGCTTCCGAGATTGACTTAGACTTTAATAATGCAGAAAATTCTGAAACCGTTTATGTAAGCAAAGGGGCGGGGAAGCCCATTACGGTAATTGCAGAGTTTACCGATAAGAGTAAGGAGGCCGTTCGAGATGTGATTTTCCATCTTGAAGGTCATAACGATCGCGACGATAACATTGCGGCAACTTATGACGAAACAACCGGCAGCTGGATTGCCGTTACGGAACGAGCAATAGTTACCAATGTGGGTGTATCCTTTCAAGATGGTGTAGAGTTTGAAAAGACACAGCAACAGTATGACGATGAAAATGCGTATGTCGAGATGATTGTTGATGGGATGACATCGGAAGGAAATGAAGATCCGTTTGGATATAATATTATATCCTCCGATGATAAAAGCATCACTGCCGATTTGTACTGGGATGATGATGTATATGGGAGCGACGGCGAGAGCCTTGCTGCCATGAAATATACCCTGCTTGATTATGCCGACTATGCTTCAATAGATCTTGAAGCGGCAGGGTTTGTTATGTCGACAATTGGCACCCTAACAACCTACACAAAGTATAGCTCACATGATTTTGCTGTTGATGAGTATACCATAGTCTCTCCCACAACACAGGATGCGTTTCATGTTGCCATCGACTACACACCGATAACCGAGGCAATGCAGGGTGAGATTGAGGCAAAGGTGGGAAGCTATTTTTCCGACGAGGAGCAAGCATCATCCTCTTTAGATGAAGCCTCGGCTCTGTCGGCGCAGGACGAAATAAACTACTATGGTGGTATTTCATCTGCCGGACCTTTAAAATGGATTCGTTATGTCTCAAACACTATAAGTGGAGTTAAGAAAGTAGCCCCATTTATCGATGCTGCCGTGGAAATAAATGCCATGAAAAACTTTATCGATGTAACTTTGCCCGATATTAACAACAAAAGAGAGGAGATTATACAACTTGCAAACGCCGTTTGTGTGGACGGCAGTAGCCGTTTAGATAACCCGGAACAATATTATAACTCGCCTTTATTCATAGAAACAGAATTGTACCATCAACTACAGGCGGAGGATTTAGTTGAATATACACAGCTTTTTTCCCTCGATAAACTTTTAAGAAACAATGATTACTATGCAAAGGTTATGGATATATACAGCGATATCAGTGGTATAGTTAAAGGCGAGGCAACAGCGTTGCAGATTGGCAAAAAAATAATTGCCTATGGATATGATCTAACCAAGGTGTATTTTAAGTGGAAGGGTCAAAATATGTCTAAGGAGCTGTGGGAACCGGTAGAGGATGTGGCTAATATAATAGATGGCATTGCCCTGGGCGGGCTGAGCGATGCATATGCAGTTACAGCGGAAAGTTCTCACAAACAGAGGATGAGAAAGCGATACAGCGACTATGCAAATCAACTTTTAACGATAAAAAAACAAATATTGCAAGACTATAAGGAGTGTCCACAAGGACGAGAACCGTCGCATCTACCTGTGGTGGCACCTGATAACCCCGATGCATTCTTTCCCGTAACGTTAAAACCAATAATCGACCCGTCGGGTTATGTGTATGAAGCGGTGCCGTCTAACCGGATACTGGGGGTAACTACCACGGTATATGAAGAGGTTACCGAAACAAATATTTTCGGCGACGAAACAAAGCACGCACAACTATGGGATGCCGAGGAATATGGGCAGCAAAACCCACTAATAACAAATGAGGAGGGCAGATACGCCTGGGATGTGCCGGCAGGAAACTGGCAGGTTAAATACGAGCTTGAGGGGTACGAAACCACCTACAGCGAATGGCTGCCAGTTCCACCGCCGCAGTTAGAGGTTAACATACCCATTACCTCCTATGAACAGCCGACGGTAAAAGCAGTAACCGGATATCAAAACGGTATCTTAATAGAATTTTCAAAATATATGGAGCTCAATGACCTTAACAACAGCAATATTATCGTTACCAAAAATGGTATCGCTATAGAGGGTGCAGTATCCTTAGTTAACTCTGAACAGGCGGCAGACGGTGGAAGTAGTTATGCCTCTAAGATAGAGTTTGTTCCCATCTCCAACCTTTCGGTGGGCGATGTTGTATCAGTGAAGATAACTAACTCGGTACAAAGTTATGCAGCGGTAAATATGGCAGAGGAATATTTAAATGATGCAGTAACAATTACCACAAGGCCCGAGGATATGACACCAGAGGTGAATATTGTAGAGCTCACACATGGTGAGACGGTAGATTTAAAGGTGAGTCTTGCTCCAGCCTCCGCTGTATCGGGGATGAATCTGGTTACTACGCCTGCTTTAAATCGGATAGCCTCGGTAGCGGAACATTCTGTAATAGATGGCAATGGCATTGCTACAGTAACAATAATGGGAAGTCTACCGGGCACAACCGAGTTGAATCTTCAGCTGGAAGGTACTGATATGCAGAGCACGGTGATAGTTAATGTTGCTGAGCGAGAGATAACACAACAAGGTTCTATCTTTGGAACGGTAGAAAGCGGAAACAATATCGACATGATAGCGGTAGAACTAAGCAACGGTGATAGCTATACCATTACTCCGGACAGCTCTAATGCCTTTGCCTTTACCGATCTTGATCCCGGCAACTATACAGTTACTATAAAACAGAAATCACATATCACCCATGTGGTGGAGAATATAGTGGTAGGGCAGGGTGAGTATGTAAGCATAACTGAAAACGGAGTAATAACTCTAACTGCTGGAGATGTGGATGGCGATGGAGACATAGATATCGATGACCTATCGGCTATAGCTTCTCCTGAAAACTACAACCTTGAGGCTTTTGAAATGAATAAGTTCGACATTAACGGCGATAGGGTTGTCAACTTTAACGATCTTGCAACTGCAAGAGTCAATTCGCTAACTGCCGGGTGAAGCTAAACGGGTAAAATAATAAGCACTTTTGTTGCTTTAAGCTAAATTAGTAAGCGGAAGTCTATCTAGAGATATGATCTTTTAGCAGTTCGATTGTTATGGCACGATATTATAAAGAAAAGCATTAACAAGTGCAAATTTGAATTAACACATACTAGCAGGGGTTCTGGTATATTCAGGAACCTCTGTTAGTATGTGTTTTATATTGTTAATTATATGAAAGTGAATGTTTTGCCACAGTTTAATCAGAGTTTTATCACAGAGAATCAATAAAATTAATTATGGTTTTAGCGCTGAGATGCTTAATTGAACGTGATAAAACATATTAAGAGTTAGCATTTTACATACGAAATTTTAAGGTGGGGGGATGTTATTCCAATGAACGATAAGTTGAAAAATTTACAGGAACATGAGGAGAATATTACAGTGGAAGAGACTAAGAAGCCGAAAGTAAAGTTAACAAAAAAGAAAAAAATTGCTATAGCTGTTGTTGCTTTGATGGTTGTTTTTTTAATCGTTTTACTTACAAGTGTTTTAGGTTCGCAAGATAACACCGCTACAGGCGCAATGGCAGGAGCAAATATGAGCTCTGGTCAAAACAATATGTACATGGAAGAAGAGGTTATCCTATCAGACATTGTGGTTGGGGTGACCGAGATGGGGTCATCAAGCTTAATTAGCAATGATTTGTCATTTGAGTTTCAAACAACAATACTTGAGGTTGTTGCAAAACCCGGGCAGTTTGTTCAATAGAGTGAATATATCGTAGGCATTAAACTTTTTTCAAATCCAAGTGATGTAAATACATTGATACCATTTCTAGAAAGTATGAAAAGTAGAACAGGAAGAATAATAGAAAACTTAATAGCAGATGCAGGATATGAGAGCGAGGAAAACTACACATATTTAGATAAAAACAGACAAAATTCATACATCAAACCAAGTAACTATGAAATGCAGAAGAAGAAAAAACATCGTGAAAACATTTACCGTGCAGATAACTTTCTTTATGATGAGTTAGGTGATTTTTACACTTGCCCAAACGGTAAAAAGCTTCTTTATTCTTATGATAGCAAGAAAAAAACAGACAGCGGATTTATCGCTGTAAAAAGAAATTATCGTTGTGAAGATTGTAGTGCTTGCCCTCACCGTGAGCTTTGCTACAAAGGAAAATATGAAAACAGGCAGATTTCTATTTCTAGAAATTTCTTAAACCAAAGAGAAAATTCACAGAAAAACATTAGTTCTAAACAGGGTGTTTTGCTTAGAACTAATCGCTCCATACAAGTCGAAGGTGCCTTTGGAGTAATCAAGCAAAATTACCATTTCACAAGATTTTTAACAAGAGGAAGACAAAAAAATCAAACCGTTTTTCTCTTAATTGCCTTTGCTTTCAACATTAAAAAACTTTGCTCAAGAGTAAAAACAGGTCGTTTTGGAGAATCTTTATTCAATAAAATGATTGCTTAATTTTTTTTAATTGAATATTTACGTAAAAAAGAGAGTAGTTTTTTCTACCCTCTGCTTTATCCTGTATAGTTTTCATCGGTTCTACACTTATGTATAGTTTTCAACACAAGTTTAAAGAATTAAAGGGCTACCATAAATGATTTTTCCATTTGCGACAGCCCCTTGTTTTTGTATAACCAAAATCGATAACCATCGATGGCACTAAATAAATGCTTGTAAGTTAGAGATGCATTAATGTTTTTAAACAGCTGTCTTTTCTATCAAATTTTGAAAAGTATGCTAGTAGTAATATATTAATAATATCATAGGCTAAAGCAGCTAGAAAGAAATAATAACTGCTCTGCGCTTATATTAAATTTAATCCATTCAAAACAAATATTGCTATAAAAATTGTGATGATCGAGAAAAAAGTGGTTGCAACAATGGAAGCTGCGGCAAGATCGGCATCACCACCCATTTCCTTAGCCATAACATAAGAGCTCCCGGCAGTAGGTGCACAGAACAATATCATTAAACTGCTTAATGCCACTTCTCTAAAATCTAATAAAACGGCTATTGCAATCAAAATAACCGGTAGAATTACAAGACGGCCGAAACAGATGATTACTATCTGTTTTCCTATGGATTTCATCCTCTCTAAATCAAACTTCGCTCCCAGCATAAACAATGCCAGAGGTGTGCTTATTGCCGCAAAGTTGTTTAGAGAGCTGTCAACAACTTCGGGTAGTTCCAACGAGGCAAATAGCATTATTGCACCGAAAAATGTTGCTATTATAAGCTTGTTAGTTATTAGGCTTTTAGTTATTGCTATAATACTAACCTTTCCATTACCAAAAACAGTTAGCACAATTATCGAAAGAATATTAAAGAGTGGTATTGCTATAGCTACTAACATTGCCGCAAGTCCAGTATCGGCATCGGGGTGGAGCATAGTAACGAGTGGCAGACCGAAAATTGCATAGTTGGATCGACATATTCCTTGAATAATAACTCCCCGTTTGCTGTTATCCTTTTCAAATAGCGATGTAACAACTGTGAATATAACAAAACTTAAAACTATAGCGGATATAGCATAGATAAAAAAGCGTACATCAGAAATCTGAGCAATAGTTGTGCGTCTTACGCTATTAAAAATTGAAACAGGAAGAAAAATATTAAAAACCAGCTCAACACATTGGTTTGCGGTTTGGTCGCTAACAAGCTTAATTTTCCGAACAACAAAACCTCCCACCATAAGCGAGAGCATCGGAATTATAACGTTAGCAGTAAATACAAGATTTGATAGGTGATTCACAGGTTCCTCTTTAATTATACAAGTTCCGAAGTGTCGGTTTCAGTAGCGGCACGCTTGTAGTTAAGGTTTTGTTCGATTGTTTCAATATGTTTATACATTATCATTGCAGACAGCTCAGGTTGTCGTGTTTCTATAGCATCATATATCTGTCGGTGAAACTTATTCGTTACCTTAGTATCGTCGAGAGAGTGTGCTGATAAGTCCTGATGCAACGAAAGAGCTCGGCCTATACTCTTTATAAACTCAGCAAACACTACATTTTTTGAGGCCTTAGCCACTGCGATATGAAATAAATAGTCAAGGCGTTTAAGGTCTTTATGAATCTCTTCTATAGTAACGCCCTCAATTTCGCTTAAAATCTCTCGTTCACGAATAATTCTCTTAATCTCGGTTAAGTCCTCCTCTGTTGCATTCATTGCAGCTAACTTGGCAGCTTCAGATTCAAGAGACTTTCTTAACTGAAGATAATCTATTAATAGTTCATCGCTAAATATTGTAGCAAACCTTAATACTCCACTCAGATACTCTTCATCGTACCTATTTACATAAGTGCCTGAACTACTTCGGGTAGTTAAAACTCCAATAGTAGACAATGCTTTTAGAGCCTCGCGTAACGGAGGACGACTAACTCCAAGTATATCGCATAGTTCGCGTTCCCCTTTAAGTTTATCGCCGGGATTTAAACGGCCTTCTTTAATTTCAGTGAAAAAATAGTCAATAATCTGTTGACTATAGTTTTTGGTAACCATATTATGATACTCCTACACATGGCGCTCATTGGTATTACCGGTATTCATTTTCTTGACATAATTCAATTATAGATTAATTGAGCAAAAACAGTGGCAAATAGCACAAACGATAATAACGAGAAACAGCTTACTATTGGATTATATCACAGATTGACATATAATGCTATAAGCAATATGACTAAAAATGATAAAAATCTTTAGTTAATTGTTCAATTGACACTTTAGTCTTGTGGTGATATAATCATAATCATCGGAGTTACCGGTAATACCAGTTAGAGTTTTTCGGTAATAATAAGATTTATAAGAGGAGAAAATTCAAATGAAGAAGAAGTTAGCACTGTTGTTGTCAATTTCTATGCTAATCATGGCGTTGGTTGGATGTTCGTCAGAACCAGCACCGACAGAAACACCGGAATCAGAGGCGCCGGCCTCAGAGGCAACAACCGAAGCAGAAAGCACTGAAGAAGAGGCTTCAGAGGATACCGCTGATGGTGCATCCTGGACAGAAAGCACATGGGTTCCTGATGGGAAAATTACCTACGTTGTTCCTTATGATGCAGGCGGAACAGCAGACATACCGGCTCGTATCATGGCACAATACATGACCGAGATTTCCGGAAATGAGGTTGAAGTTGTTAATATCGTAGGCGCAGGTGGTCAGACCGGTGCTAAAGAAGTTATGGCAGCAGATCCAGATGGACAGACATATCTACATGTTGCGGTAGGTCTTCCTATGCAGTATGGACTTGGTACAGCAGATTTCACCTATGAAGATTTTGAGCCTACTGCTTTATGGATGGATTCCTCGCTAGCAATCGTTGTTAATGCAGACTCACCATATCAGACATTAGACGACCTAATTGCAGCAGCAGAAGCAGCACCCGGCGAAATTCTTGCAGGTTCTTATACCGGAACTCTTCCACTTTTTGCCTTTATCGATCTACAGCAGAGAACAGGAGTTGAGTTTAACCTTGTAGACATCCAGCAGAAAGCGCCTGAACTATTAAGCAACAGAATTGATACATACATTGATGGATTCGGCGCAATTAAGCAGTATGTTGATAGTGGCGATTTCAGATGCCTTGCAGTTATTTCTTCTGATAAAATCCCAGGATACGAAGATATTCCAACCTATGCAGATCTTGGCTACGAAGATTACGAGTACCTTGCTCAAAAGGCCGGCGTTTATGCCCCTAAGGGAACTCCAACCGAAGCACTACAGTACTTTAATGATTTACTAAAAGCGGCAACCGAGAATGAGGATTGTCTTGCAGAGCTTGATGCCATCGGATTCCGCACCGATCACAGAACCATCGCAGAGTATACCGAGTATATCACTGCAACATACGCAACCTTTGTGGAGATGGGTAAGCTTGTTGTTGGATAAATCCATCCAAGTTTAACCGGATACGAGCTTGGTTGAAATGCAAATTTGATTTTAATTTGGTTAGCTCAGCAACACTATCACTTTATTAAAATAAAGATCGCTTTCATCTTATTGGTTTGTATTAACAATAAACTGTTGGCGGTCTTTATTTTTTATTTAACAGTAGTTAGGAAGGTATATAATGGGCGAATTAATTTTTATGGCTATACTCATAGTTGTCGGCGTAGCTATGTTTATTATGACATATGATTTCCCTATAGCAACACTGGATACATCGGGTGGTGCGTCAATGTTCCCGCGTGTCGTAGTAATTATCATGTGTGTTCTTGTTGCTATAAGGATAATACAGATATTACATACAAAAAAAGAGGATAGAAAACCATTTGCCTTTTTAGAGATTTTTAAAGGCAATACATTAGTTTACGTTTTGTCGACTACCCTTTATTTTGTATTAGCTCCGACTCTTGGCTTTATCATTTCATCAACAATCTATATGATTGGTATAATAATATTTTTTCATAAAATTCAATACGACAAGTTACCAAGCATAAAAAAGAGCGTTATCATCAGCGCAATAACAATCGCTGCTATTGTTGGATTAAACTATGTGTTCAGCGATGTGCTAAATGTTCTGCTACCTGTCGGATTAATTGGTTTTTAAGGGAGGTTATATATGGGAGAAATACTTGCAAATGTTTTTCAGATAGATATCCTGCTTCTGATATTACTCGGTGTAGTTATCGGTAATGTTTTTGGCTGTATACCTGGTCTGAATGCACCAATTGCGGTTGCACTTGCTCTGCCGCTCACCTTTATTATGACAACAAATCAGGCCATTGCACTGATTATGGGTCTATACATGGGTTGTGTGTCGGGTGGCCTTGTTTCGGCTGTTCTTTTAAGAATTCCCGGAACGGCATCCAACGTTGCAACCTGCTTCGATGGTTACCCTTTAGCCCAGCAGGGTAGGGCAACCGACGCACTTTCTTATGGTGCATTTGCATCATTTTTCGGAGGCATATTCAGCTCAATCTGCCTACTGATAATGGCTCCCTGGCTATCCAACCTTGCTATCGGATTTGGCCCATGGGAGTATTTCGGAACGGCTGTAATGTCTCTTGTTATCGTTTGTGTTATGATGGGCAACCGTATGTTAAAGGGTTTAATATCGGTTTGTATAGGACTTCTGTTAAAAACTGTAGGCGTTAGCCCTGTTGATGGTGTCGCCATGCGTTACACCTTTGGCCTCGACTCTCTTGCCAACGGTTTTGACCTTGTGGTTGTTATTATCGGTGTTTTTGCAATATCAGAGGTTATAAAACAGATATCCAAAATTGCAGTAAAGCCAAAATTAATGGAGGTTAAAAAGAAAAAATTCTACTTCCCAAGCTTTGCAACGATAAAAAGAAACATAAAGGTTATGATTTTTTCAAGCTTTCTTGGAACCTTTATCGGAATTCTACCGGGAATGGGCGGCGGTGCAGCAAGCCTAATTTCCTACGAGCAGACTAAAAAGATGTCTAAAACACCGGAAAAATTTGGAACAGGTTGTGAAGAGGGTATCTTCTCCTGCGAGAGTGCAAACAATGCAACCACCGGCGGTGCACTTATACCTATGCTTGCACTTGGTGTTCCAGGTGATACCGTGACTGCAATTATTATGGGTGCTCTGATGCTTCAGGGTATAACACCGGGACCATATTTTTCGATGCAAAACCAGGTGCTTTTCAGCTCCATTATTCTTATAGTGTTTATTGCAAACATCTTTATGTTTTTGTATCAAAGCTCAACAATCGGATTTATGGCAAAGATAACTAAGCTTCCAAAGTATCTGCTCTTCCCAATTATTACCTTGTTTTGTATGGCGGGAACAATAAGCATTCGGAACAATGTTTTCGATCTCATCTACCTTGTTGCGTTTGGAATTATTGGTTATGTTCTTGACAATAACGACTACCCAATAGCACCATTCATACTGGCAAATGTTCTGGGCGCTGTTGTTGAAGGAAACCTAAGAAGAGCAATTACCTATTACGAAGACTTTTGGGGTTGCCTACAGGTACCCTCAATCGGAACACTGTTTTTTGCAATTGCAGTTATACTGCCGATTATAAAAATTACAAGAGATATACTTAAAAAGAGAAAAGCCGGAAAGGAAGTTACTAATGGTTAAGGATCAAAAAGGATTTAGCGATAATGTAGGCCAGGGAGATTTATCTAAGGTTACTAAAGAGGTTTGGCGTGAAAAATGTTTTCCTGAGTGGGGAACATGGTTAAACGAAGAGATTGAGGACTGCGTTGTTCCTGAAAACAACTTTGCAATGTGGTGGCTTGGCTGTACCGGTGTTTGGGTTAAAACCCCCGGTGATGCTAACCTTTGTATCGACCTTTGGGTGGGAGTTGGTAAACAGAGCAAAAGAAAGTGGGACTTTCCCTACTCTCAGGGCAAAAACTTTCAGATGTACTATATGAATGGAGGCCCAACATATCAGCCAAACACTAGAAGTGTTCCAATGGTTATTGATCCATTTGAGATTAAGAAGATTGATGCCGTGCTATCCACACATATGCATCGCGACCATATCGACCAGTATGTTGCTGCTGCCATTGTAAACAATCACCCAGATGTACCGTTTATAGGCCCAAAATTCAGCTGTGATATCTGGCGAGCATGGGGCGTACCGGAGGATAGACTGAAGGTTGTAAAACCTGGAGATACTATAAGGATTAAGGACCTTGAAATTGTTGCTGTAGACTCCTTCGACAGAACAGCATTAATTACCGATCCACTACAATCCGAGGATATGAGAGGTGTTTGCCCAACCGATATGGATGATCGTGCAGTAAGTTATATTATTAAAACTCCCGGCGGCAATCTATACCACAGTGGAGATTCTCACTATTCAAACATGTATTTTAAGCATGGAAGAGACCACGAAATAGATGTTGCCTTAGCATCATTCGGCGAAAACCCTCCGGGGCTTACCGACAAGATGACTTCATCAGATGTGCTTAGAATGGCTGAATGCCTACGAACCAAGGTTATGATTCCATTCCACTACGATATCTGGTGTAACATGCTTGCAGATCCATCCGAAATTGAATATCTCTACCAGTTTAAGGCGCCGAGGCTTGACTATAAATTTAAGGTTTACATCTGGCAGGTTGGAGGTCAATATACCTATCCACAGGATAAAGACAAGAAAAGATTTATGTTCGATCGTGGCTTCCACGATGCATTTACCGATGAACCTAACCTACCCTTCAAATCATTCCTGTAAACAAAATATAGCTGAGAGGAGCAAACATTGACAGGCTACGAAATAATAAAAGGGAATCTCGAGTTTACGAAACCGGAAAGAATCGGTTTTAAAAGTCAAACACCGGGTTATAACGATATCATAAGACTTTATATGCAGCGTTCTACCGATTATCGCAAGCAGGGCGAGGTTGCCGACATAACAAAACAGCCAAAACCATATACCGACAAACCGGATGAATGGGGAGTTAGCTGGGATAACCATGGTGATGCGCTGGGTCTAGGACAGCCAACAACCAGCCCACTTGAAGATCTCGACGATCAGGACGACTATAACTTTATAGATATAGATGCACCGGGTAGATTCGAGGGTCTTGAAGAGGCGATAGAAAAAGCAGAGCAGGAAGGTAAGTGGATACAGTTTCGTGAGGCATATTTTCTGTTTGAGCGCCACCACATGATACGTTCTTACGAGGAGGCACTTGTTGACATCTGCATAGATGAAGATGGTGCAATAAAGCTAATCGACAGGATACTGGACTATCATTTAAAACTGTTGAAAAAGATTAACGAGCTAGCACCGGGAAGAATTCATTCCTATGAAACTACAGACGATTGGGGAACCCAAAACAACCTTCAAATTAATCCGGATCTTTGGAGGCGAGTTTACAAGCCGCGCTATAAAAAATTTATAGATGCCGTTCATGGATATGGAATGTATTTTTGCCTGCATTCCTGTGGGTATATTGCAGATATTATGGATGATTTAATAGAGGTTGGGGTTGATATGGTTAACATTAACCAACCAAAATTAATGAATATTGAGGAGTTTGGAAAAAAATACAGCGGAAAGATAGTTTTCGATGTAAGTGTTGATATTCAGTCAACCCTTCCAACCCACGATAAAGCGCTGATAGAGCAGGAAGTTATCGACCTAATAAAGTATTGGGGTACAGAAAACGGAGGGATTATTGCTGCTGAATACCGTTTTCCCGAATCTATCGGAGCAACAAAGGAGGATCTGCAATTCTCTATAGAGTGCTGGCAAAAGCATGGCGTTTTAAGATAAAGTAAGAAAGGAATTTCGGATTGAACATTAATAAAAAAGTACTGGACAATATTGATATGTGCTATGCCACCTGTATAGACGTGGTAGATGGCGAAAAAGTTTTTATCGGATGTAGCGAGGGTGCAAAAAGTGCATACTCATATAAAAACGGCGTAAAAAGCACTATCTGGGAAGAAATTGGCGGGACAATGAATTTTGTTCCGGTTCCAAACAAAAAAAACACCTACCTTGCAACACGAAAGTTTTTGCCGGTTTTTAATTCTCAGGAATGTGAAATAAACTTGGTTACCTTTAATGATGATGCTTGGTCGGTAACCCCAATAATGAATATCCCATATCTACATAGATTTGATGTGCTTGAAAAAAATGGTAAGAACTATCTTGTTGGTGGAACTCTTTGTGAATCTAAGAAAGAGCAAAACGACTGGAGTAAGCCGGGATCATTTATTGTTGGTGAACTATCAGACGACCTAACAGCCAAAATTGAGCTTCGCGAGATTTACAAGGGAATAACAAAAAACCACGGCATGTTCCGTGAAACAAACCTAGATATTGGAGATAGCTATGTTATTAGCGGCCAGGAGGGTGCCTTTGCATTTATTATTCCTAACGATCCTTTTAAGGATGAATGGAAGATGGAAAAACTGTTGAATACAGAGGTTTCAGACGTAGCATTTGTTGATATTGATAACGATGGAGTGTTAGAGCTTGCAACGATTGAAGGGTTTCACGGAAGCAACTGTAACATATACAAAAAAACCGATGGTGAGTATAAACTCGTTAAGAGCTATGATATAGAATTTGGACACGTTTTATTCGGCTGTAAAGTTTGTGGGGTTAACACCTTGATATTGGGATATCGCCGGAACAAAATGGAACTTAGCCTAATAACATGTGAAGATAAAGAGTTTGTTAACAAGGTTATCGACAGTGAAACGGGGCCCTCTCAAATATCGGTGTTAAATGAAGGCGACACCACCATAATTTTGGCTGCAAACCGTCAGATAAACGAGCTTGCTGTTTACGAATTAACAAGATAATTTTGAGGATATAATGATTTCACCCACGCTTGCATGCGCCAACTTTTTAAACCTTGCCGAAGATATTGCAACAATGGACAGGGTTGGCATGGATTTTTATCACATCGACCTAATGGATGGTAACTATGTTCCAAATTTCTGCCTAAACTTTGACTACATTAAGGCAGTTCGCTCGATATCATCCACCCCTATGGACGTTCACATTATGGCAATTAATCCACATGACCATATCGAACGCCTTGCATCGCTCGGAGTTGAATACATAACCACACATATTGATGCTATAAATAGCATAGATGGATGGATTAATGCAGTTCATTCAGCCGGCGCAAAGGCTGGTGTGGCACTAAAGTTAGAAGATGATGTTAATGAAATTCTACCGTTTCTCGGCAGCCTTGATTTAGTATTGGTGATGGGTGTTGCCCCCGGCTTTGCAGGACAAAAGTTTAACCCTGCTGCGCTAGAAAAGATACGCAAGTTATCGGCCGAGAAAAATAACAATGGATTCAGTTTTATTACCGAAATTGACGGTGGCATCGGTTGGGATAATGTTTGCGATTGTATGGCATCCGGCTGTGATCTTGTTGTTGCAGGCGCGCTTGCAATCTTTGGTCAACAGGACTCATTATACGACTGCACAACACAATTTAAAAAATTGTGTAGCAAACAATAAAACAGGAGAAAAGATGAACCTAACAGCATTGAAAGAAGAAGTGTTTGCCGCAAATCTCGAGCTTGTTAAGCGTGAGCTCGTAATATACACCTGGGGAAACGTCTCGGTAATCGACCGTGAACAAGGTGTTATAGTTATCAAACCACGTGGAATAGAGTACGACGACATGACAGCGGACGACATGTCGGTGACCGACCTCGATGGCAACATCGTGGAGGGCAAGCTTCTCCCATCGGTTGACCTTGATATACACATCGCACTGTATAAAAAATTCCCCGAGATAAAGTCGATAGCTCATACCCACTCCACCTACGCGACAGCGTTCGCACAGGCACGAAAAGATATTCCCTGCTACGGCACTACCCATGCCGACCATTTTTATGGGAACATTCCCTGTACAAGGGTGATGACGGCAGAGGAGGTTGCAGGCGATTACGAAAAAAACACAGGTGACGTTATTGTAGAAACATTTGTTGAGCGTGGAATTGACCCGATGCAGGTGTTTGGTGTTAATGTTGCGGGACATGGCCCCTTTACCTGGGGAAGCTCTGCAGCGCTTGCAGTTGAGAACAGCGTAATTTTAGAGGAACTATCCAAGATGGCCATACTAACAAAGCAGATAGACACAAACGCGCCCCAGCTTGAGGATTACTCCCTCGATAAGCATTTTTTAAGAAAACACGGTGCAAACTCATACTTCTATCAAAGCAAGGAAGATTAAAATGAAAACATCGGTATCACTTTCCATCTTTCCCGCCAAAAAAGGTGCACCAATTCTTTTCTCGGGATGTGATGAAGAAAACTTTGACACTATAAAGTCACTCGGATACGACGGTATAGACCTGTTTGTTGATGATCCTTTTAGTGATAGGGCAAAGTTTGCTGTAAAGATGCTAAAAAAATATGATCTCGGTGTAGGGGTTGTTATGCCGGCGGCACTCGCCGGTATGGGGCTTTTTCTCGGTGATGAGAACAAGGATATCCGAAGCAGCTGCATAAAAAAAATATCTGAGATTGTGGACTATACGAGAGCACTCGGCGGAATGGTGTCGCTGGGACTTGTGCGGGGAAGCACCATAGGCGATGAAACACTCGAACACTTTAATAAAAAATTTGTAGATTCCTGCGAAAAATTACTTACAAAAAGTGATGGCGTACCACTTTTAATAGAGCCGATAAACAGATACGAGATAAACACCATCAACTCGGCAAGAGAAGGCATCGATTTTATTAAGGAAACAAAACTGCCGCTCTATCTGATGTTAGATACATTCCACATGAACATAGAAGAAATAGATGTCGAGGCAATGTTTGAGGAGTCTCACTCGCTCGGTTTAACAAAGCATATCCACTTTTTAGATTCCAATCGATTAGCACCCTCGATGGGACACACCGACATGGCAGTACTCTATCGTCTCTTTGAAAAACAGTGCTATGACGGGTATTTGTGCTTAGAGGCGCTTCCAAAACCGACGCCAAATGAATGTGCAAAACGAGGAGCAGAATTTTTCAAAAGCATGAAAGGACAACCAATATGATTGATAAAAAACAGCTGCAAATTAACGCAAACGAGATGCGCAGGCTAATAGTTGAAGGTATATATTCCGCAAAAAGCGGTCATCCCGGCGGTTCACTCTCTATATGTGATATTATGTCGGTATTGTTTTTCGATAAAATGAATAGCGAGGGAGTAAATCCCGATCGTTTTGTACTGTCAAAAGGACATGCCGCGCCGGCACTTTATGCCGCCCTTTCCCTAAAGGGTCATTTTCCGACACAGGAGATGAAAAACCTACGTAACATTAACAGCTTTTTACAGGGTCATCCCTGCATGAATAAGGTGCCCGGTGTGGATATGTCCACCGGCTCACTTGGCCAAGGGCTTTCCGCCGCGAACGGCATGGCAATAAACGCAAAATACAAAAAACAAGATTATCGCGTCTACTGTATATGCGGAGACGGCGAGCTACAAGAGGGTCAAATTTGGGAGGCGGCAATGACCTCTGCCCACTACAAGCTAGATAATCTTACCGTTTTTGTAGACAACAACGGTCTGCAAATTGATGGATCTAACGACGAGGTTATGTCGCTCGGAAACATTGCCGCCAAGTTCAAATCGTTCGGATTTCATATCATAGAAATTGACGGGCACGACATCGAGGCAATACAGGGCGCTGTAGACACTGCCTGCGTAACAAAGGGGCAGCCAACAGCGATAATCTGCAAAACCGTAAAAGGAAAAGGTGTTTCGTTTATGGAAAATCAGGTAGGATTTCACGGTGCGGCACCTTCGGACGAACAGTATGAGATAGCGATGAAAGATTTAGAGGTGATTTGCTAATGGGTATACCGACAAGAGAAGCGTATGGCAAGGCACTTGCCACACTTGGAAAAGATAACGACTTTTTAGTTTTAGATGCAGACCTTGCAAAGGCAACGCAGTCCATCCTTTTTCAAAAGGAATTTCCCGAAAGATTTTTTAACATGGGTATTTCGGAGGGAGATATGATGACCACAGCGGCCGGCATTGCTGCCTGTGGAACAAAGGTTTTTGCAAGCACATTTGCAATGTTTGCTGCTGGGCGTGCATTTGAACAGATTCGCAACTCCATCTGTTACCCTAATCTACCGGTGGTTGTTGCCGGAACACACGGCGGCGTTCTTATTGGTGAGGATGGTGCATCACATCAGGCAATAGAAGACGTCTCACTCATGCGAACCATTCCGAACATGACGGTTCTTGTGCCCTGTGACGAATACAGCGTGAATAAACTTATGGGACAGCTTGTCGACTACAAGTCTCCCGCATACATTCGCGCCGGACGAAATGCCTGCCCCGATATCTATAATGGTGATGAAGAGATAACCATCGGCAAAGGAAATGTGTTAAAAGACGGCAACGACCTTACCATCATAGCCATGGGAGACATGGTTTTCGAGGCGTTAGAGGCTGCAAATGTATTAGAGACAGAGGGGAAAAGCGTTGCAGTTATCGACATGCACACCGTAAAGCCGCTTGATACCGAGTTAGTGATAAGCTATGCAAAGACAACAGGTAAAATAGTTACAGCAGAGGACCATAACATCATCGGTGGTTTAGGTTCTGCCGTTGCCGAAATTCTTGCCGAAACAGGCGATGCCAAACTTCGCAGAGTCGGTGTTAAGGATACCTTTGGCAAGTCCGGAACAAAGCCTGAACTACAGCAATATTACGGACTCAATGCCGAGATGATAGTGAAAGCGGCAAAAGAACTATTCTAAAAAAATTCAGATAAGGAGAGATAATTTCCAATGAAAAAAATATACCTTAACTTAAAACGATTTGACATAACCCCAGAAAAGGGAGGCGTTAACTCGATAGCATCGATAAGCGACTGGGCAAAGTTCATTGTAGATGGCACAAAGAATGAGCTTAAAGGATATACCGAAAAGGCAAAGTTCACCATGTTTTTTCCTGAACTGCACATTTTAAATGCAGTGTCGGCAAACGATGGCACAATCAAAATAGGGTGCCAGAGCGTAAACGAGAGCGATACAGCAAAGGGCGGCAACTTTGGAGCATTCACAACTCTTCGCCCTGCAAATGCAATGACTCTTGCCGGTGTAAATACAGCATTAATAGGTCACTGCGAAGAACGCAACTACTATAAAGGTATTTTAGCTGGTGCAGATGTAGCTGATCTTTCAATAGTAAACAACCACTTTAATCAAAAAATTAAAGCGGCAATCGCTGCCGGAATGGATGTTCTTTACTGTATCGGCGAGACCTCGCAGGAGCAAGCAGACTTTGAAAATGTGCTTAAAACTCAGCTGACAATGGGGCTTGAGGGTGTGGATCTTACTAAAATAACCATAGCATACGAACCGGTGTGGTCGATAGGTCCCGGCAAAACTCCTGCCGATAAACCATATATCACCAAGATTGCACAATTTGTGAAATCTGTTTTCCCAACACTCGATGTTGTGTATGGTGGCGGATTAAAAGAGGAAAATGCCGAGATGCTTGCCTCTATCGAAGAGATTGACGGTGGACTTATTGCACTAACACGCTTTTCCGGAGATATTGGATTTTATCCCAACGAGTACATAAAAATTATCGATAAGTATTTGGGAGGAAGATAATGAACCTACAGTTTGAATATGGTAATGGCATGATGAATGCCGAACTGCCGGATAATACCGACGTGTTCATACCGGGAGAAACCGTTCCGGACCCGGAGTGTCTGCCACAAAATTGGGACAGCCTTTATGCGGCTACATTAGAAAGTGTGCGCAATCCGATAGGAACAGAACCATTTACAACCGTTGCAAACGAAAACAGCAAGGTTGTGTTCATCATACCAGATATAGTAAAAGGTGGGGTACAACCGACCAGCCACCGCAAGGTTGCTATCAAGGTTTGCCTTGATGAGCTTTATTCAAAAGGAGTTAAAAAGGAAAACGTTCTGCTTTTAATCTCCAACGGATTACACTCCCGTGCAACGGTTGCAGAGAACCGGGCAATCCTCGGAGAAGAGCTTTTTAATGAATTTTACCATACAGGTCAGGTAGATAGCCACGACAGCGAAAACTACGATGACCTTGTCGACCTTGGTCTTGCGCCAAACGGCGATCATGTTATTATGAACAAACGAGTTTTCGATTCCGATATTGCAATACTAATCGGCCATGCGATGGGCAACCCATATGGAGGATATTCCGGCGGATACAAGCACTGCTCAACAGGTATAACCCACTGGAAAAGCATTTCATCCCACCATGTGCCAAAGGTAATGCATCGACCGGAATTTGTTCCGGTTTCAACCAACAACGAGATGCGTAGCAAGTTCGACACGCAGGGCATGTTTATGGAAGAAAAGATGGGAAAAAAATTCTTCTGCTGTGATGCTGTGCTGGACACAAAAAGCCGCCAAATAGCAATTCACAGCGGTTGGGCAAAGGAGATGCAGCCTGTTTCCTGGAAGGTGGCAGACAAGCGCACCTATGTCCACTGGGCAGATAAAAAGTATGATGTGGTTGTTTTTGGTATGCCTCAGGATTTCCATTATGGTCCTGGCATGGGAACAAATCCAATTCAGATGATGCAGGCCCTGTCGGCACAGGTGATTCGCCACAAACGTATACTCAGCGACAACTGCGTATTTATCGTTTCCTCCTCTTGTGACGGTTGGTTCCACGACGAGCGTTGGCCGTATGCAAAGGAATTGTACGACATGTTCCAAAAGGATTATATGAACACACTGCCGGATATGAACCGTTATGGCGATTATTTTGCAACCAATGAGGAATATATTCGTCAATATAGATATTGCAACGCCTTCCACCCGTTTCATGGTTTTTCTATGATGAGCTGTGGACACCTTGCAGAGGAACACACCAGTGCCATCTACATAGTAGGTGCAAGAGAACCCGGTATTGCAAGAGGAATGGGTCTAAAAACAAGGGCCACATTTGAAGAAGCACTTGCCGATGCAAAGAAAAAATACGTAGGCGAAACCCCGAATATCCTAGCTCTACCACTAACATTTAAAACTGCCGCAGTACATCTTTGCATGAAGAATCCGGCGGAAAACAGTAAGTCGAGAGATGGTGCAAAAGGCGGTTGTTGCGGATAGGAAGCTATAAAGCATATAATTCTTGTAGGGTTAAGCAAGCGACGACAGAGGTAGACATAGCCCATATAGCACAATCTCTAAATGAAAAACATTTGTAACAGATTGCTTTAATTTAGCTACTTAATAACATTCGAAAAAACACGACAGCAGAATGCTATCGTGTTTTTTTGTAGTATAAATCTAAAGGTCACACTTCACATGCTTAATGGGTAAAGCATCTGCGACTTGACAAATGCTATTTAATTGTGTATCCTTAATAGAGAACAAACGTTCTTTATTAAGCGATTTAGTAGGTGATAACATGGCTCAAGTTTTAAAGGATGAATTAAGAAGAAAGATATTAGTTTCTGCCAAAGATGAATTTTTAAAAAATGGTATTGCAGGCTCGTCTATGAGAGAGATTGCAAAAAAGGCCGAAACTCCGGTCGGAAATGTTTATAAATACTTTAAAAACAAGCAAGATTTAGTAAATACAGTCCTGTCCCCTTTGCTAACAAAATTAGACAACCATAGTTCTAGACTACTAAGCGATAAAGTTTTGTTAAACAGAGAGGCAATTAGTGAGTTTTTAGTTGGCTGGGTTGATAATTTGGTTGAGCTACAAAACGATTATCCCATCGAAATGAATATTATTGTCAACGATGAACAGATTAATCTTAATTACCAAAATGGATTGATATCTTTACTTACTTCAATTGTATATCAAATAAAGCAAGACATGGGTTGCGAAACTGAAAAAGTTCGAATTGTCTCTCGAGTGATAGCTAAATCAATTTTTGCCGGTGTTAGAGAAGCTGTGACCTTGAAGTGTAACAGCAATATAGAAAAAGAAGAGTTTAGGAAAATTATGTATACATACATGAAAAATACATTTTACATGTTAGAAAACATTGATTAGGAGGCAATATAATTATGAAAATAGTATTATTTGGAGCAAGTGGCAAAACAGGTCGCATAGTTTTAGATTTAGCTTTAAATGCAGGGCATGAAGTTATTGCTGTTGTAAGAGATGTGAGTAAAATAAAAGTTTTGCATGATAACCTTACGGTAAAAACAGCCGATTTATTTGATGATAATTCAGTTGTCGAGGTTTCAAAGGGTGCGCAGCTTGCAATATCGTGTCTTGGCGGCGATGCTAACAACAAATCAACCCTCCTATCCGATATGATTAAGGTCATTGTTCCTGCAATAAAAAGTGCAGGAGTTAAAGAAATATTTCATATAAGCTCTGCCGGAATTCACGATGAAATGCCAGGTGTGATTGCAAAAATATTTGTAAATTTATTTTTCAAAAATGCTATTGCCGACCATAAAATTGCCGCCAATGTTATTATTAACAGCGGGCTTGATTACTTAATATTAAGGCCTTTATCTTTAATTGATGGGGAGATGACTCGGGATTTTAGAACCGCTGACATCTCCGTTCCAAATGGCGGCAAGAATATCAGCAGAGAAGATGTGGCTTTTTTTCTTGTCGACGCAATAGAAAAGTTGGAATTAAAAAACAAATCAATCTGTCTTTGCTATTAGTCACATTAAACTCAAAAACATTTATTTTCGGAGAATTAGATGAGCTATATAAAATTTTCAGATGTCAAAAAAACATATCGTGTAGGCGAAGTTGATATAAAAGCGCTTGACGGAGTGAACTTTGAAATAAACAAAGGAGAACTTGTTATTATAGCAGGGGCTTCCGGTGCCGGAAAAAGCACAATACTAAACATTTTAGGCGGAATGGACTATGCCACTTCTGGTGATATAATTGTCGATGATAAAAAAATTAGTTCTATAAACGAGAAAGAATTAACCGAATATAGGCGATTTGACATAGGATTTGTGTTTCAGTTTTACAATTTAGTTCAAAACCTAACGGCTATTGAAAATGTTGAGCTTGCTACGCAGATTTCAAAAAATCCATTTGATGCCAATAAAATAATAAGCATGGTAGGTTTAGAAGAACGATCCGGCAATTTCCCAGCACAACTTTCCGGCGGCGAGCAACAAAGAGTTGCCATTGCAAGAGCACTTGCGAAAAATCCAAAATTACTACTTTGTGATGAGCCGACAGGTGCACTTGACTACGAGACATCTAAGCAAATATTAAAACTACTTCAAGATACCTGCAAAGAGTATAATATGACAGTAGTACTTATTACACATAATCTTGCACTTTGCCCAATAGGTGATAAAGTTATAAAGGTTAAAAACGGTAAAATATCTTCTGTTACTTTAAATAATTCTCCGATGCCCATCGAGGAGGTCGAGTGGTAAATGAAAAACAAATTACTTCTTGATACTTTTCGAACTATAAAAAAATCTCTTGGTAAATATACTTTACTAATACTGATTGTTTTTATGGGTGTTTCTTTTTTTGCAGGAATGTTGTCTATATCCTCTGCCATGGGACAAAGTGTAGATAGCTATTTAGATGATTATTCTCTGTTTGATTTTCAGCTTTTTTCAAATTACGGGTTTGATGATAACGACATTAATACCCTTAAAAGTATTGATGAAGATTTTATTGTTGAAGGTGGTCATTTTTATGATGTCGAGGGTAGTTTTGGCGAAACTGACTATATATTTCGAGTTGAGTCGTGGGACGAAGATAATTCTTTGAATAGGCTTCTACTTGTAGACGGCAGATACCCGACTGAACCTAATGAAATCTTAGCCGAGGCTTCTAACAATCTATATGAAACACCTAAAATCGGCGATACTATCACGATTGAAAGAGCCGGGGTTGAACTTGACGAGGTTTTTGAACACACAGAATATACTGTCGTTGGGGTAGTTAATACCCCAAATTACATGAGCCTTGAAAAAGGAAACGGCACTCTTGATAGCTTAACATTAAATTCGTTTCTTTATATACCCGAGGAAGCCTTTGCTTCAGATTTTTATACAACTGCGTATATATCAAGCAAAGAGGCTACCACACTTGATTTCTTTAGTGAAGATTACAAAAGCTTAATTGACAAAAAGCAAATATCCATAGAAGATATAATTGCAAGTGCAGAGATAACTCGGGCAGAAAAGATAAAGTCTGATGCGCTTTTAGAATACGACGATGGGTTGGAAGAATATAACGATGGTTTAGAAGATTTTAATACTCAAATGCAAAAAGCACAGAATGAAATAGATATAGGAGTTGAGGAAATTGCAAGAACAAGACAACAATTACCACCCGACTCCATTATTGCCGCTCAAATCGAGGCAGAGCTTGAAAAAAGCGAACAGGCGTTAGAAGAGGCACAAATAGAACTTTCAGACGCACTCACAGAAGGGCGAAAAGAGTTTGATGATGCCAAAATAGAACTTGATAATATAAAAGCTGAAATTGACGGACTTGAAGATGGTGAATGGACACTCTTAACGAGAGATATGCATTATTCAATGGTAACGTACAAAGACACGGTAAACCAAATGCAAATTATCGGTCTTATATTTCCTATATTCTTTTTTCTTGTCGCTGCTCTTGTCTGTTTAACCACGATGAAACGTATGGTTGACGAACAAAGAGGACAAATTGGGATTTTTCGTGCACTCGGTTATAGCAAGTTTAAGTGCGCCGCAAAATATTTGATATACGCTCTTAGTGCAACAGCAATAGGCGGAATTATAGGCGCTGTGCTTGGCATTATGATTTTCCCGCCAATCGTATATGGTACCTGGAATATTATGTATAATCTTCCGCCACTAAATTATGAAACGCCATGGTTTAATATGTTAGTGGCAGTAGTCATATTCTTAATTTTAATGGGGCTTACCACTTTTAGCTCTATCAGGGTTGAAACAGCACAGGTTACAAGTGTGTTGCTGAGGCCTAAAGCGCCTATTGCCGGCAAAAAAGTGTTTTTAGAGAAAATCCCCTTTATTTGGAATAAATTTTCTTTCACAACTAAAGTTACAGCGAGAAATTTAATCCGTTATAAGCAGAGATTTTTTATGTCTGTTTTTGGAATTGCCGGTTGCACCTGTCTGCTTGTAAGCGGGTTTGGAATGCAAGGCTCAATAGGCGGCATTGCTGATATTCAGTACAACGAACTGACATTATACACAGCATTAGTATCAACATCGCAAAGCACAGAAGATACCACCGATATAATCAGTAGTATCAATAGTATTGACGATAATCTTGAAATGCAAGCTATCACAACTTACGCCTCGGCAACCACCTTTGGCGATGAAGAGCTTGTGGCTTATATTCAAATATACGATAGCAACGATGAATTAAAAAGCATGAATATTATCAGAGATACAGACACAAAAAAGGAGATTACATTGTCTGATGATTCTCTGCTGATCAACAAAAAACTTTCTGAATTATTAGGTGCTCAGATAGGTGATGAAGTAACTATAAAAAGCATAAACGACGAAACTCAAACTGCCACCATAGGCGGTATATATGAAAAATATATAAACCATGAGATATTGATGAGTAGCGAATATTATGAAAAGCTGTTTTCAGAATCTCTTGAAAATAATGCCATACTAATTGCGGGAGATTTAGGTGGCGAGGCAGTTCGAGAAGATATCTTAAACCTTGATAACGTCAATGGAATAACATTAAATGAGAGCATTATAGCAAGTTTTGATAATATTTCAACAAGTATGAATATTGTAGTAGCTGTAATTATAATTTCTGCGGCGGCGCTTGCGTTTGTCGTTCTTAGCAACTTAACAAGTATAAATATAAGCGAGAGAAAGCGAGAAATTGCAACTTTAAAGGTTTTAGGGTTTCGGCATAACGAAACTAAAGATTATATCTTTAAAGAAAACATGGTGCTAACTATTTTCGGTGCCTTGCTCGGTACTCTTCTTGGCATATGGGCGCACAACTTTATAATTACGCAGGTTGAAATGGGTTTTATTATGTTTGTTCGCACTGTCTCGTTTTCAAGCATAGTATATTCAGTACTTTTAACTTTTGTGTTTTCTGTAATTATTAATAGGTTAATGTTAGCAAGGCTTCGCAAAATCGACATGATCGAATCGTTAAAAAGCGTTGAATAACAAAAGTTAGTCGTATTTAATTTTGACTTTGGATTAATAAATCGTTATAAGCACCAACACAGAGAATGTTAGACAGGTGCTATGCTAAGTTAAACTCAAATTCTACAATAACAGTGACATAAAATAAGGATTAACTTAAAGCAATAGTCCTTCGTTTTAAGTTTTTATGGTCAAACAGTAAAATGTATTTACCATATTACTCAAAGTTGCATTAAGAATTATCAGTTGAATTTATCTGCTTTAATATGATTTTTTTATTTCAGGGGTTATAATGAGACTAAGTTTATGTTATTATATACATCAGGGAAAATCACATGGGGCATTA
>CAYJBH010000025.1:33541-43304 GCA_964368625.1 uncultured Oscillospiraceae bacterium | reverse complement strand
ACACCGGAACCAACACCGGAACCAACACCGGAACCAACACCGGAACCAACACCGGAACCAACACCGGAACCAACACCGGAACCAACACCGGAACCAACACCGGAACCAACACCGGATTCTGATATTGACCCTGACTTGAAAGAAGAAGGCGACGGTTCATCGGCACCCGAAGCACCACAATCTTTTGCAGTTACCGTTGTTATTGATCCTTCGGCAGTAGGCGTTGATTACTCGGTAGAGGAAAACGCAACATTTGAAACCGCTTCAGTTACTACAATTGAAGAAGCTGTTACTACATACGCTACCAACAACAATAAGGTGTTTTTAGGTTGGTTGGTTAACGATGAAACAGCTGTTAACGAAAACTTTGTTTTAAATAGCTTTACAGCCACTGCAAATACAACACTAACAGCATCATTTGCAGATGCTAATGATTTGTTAGATACACTTTCAGATGAAGACTTACTTCTTGACACAAACACTTCTGATTGGACAATTAAATATTACGGAGCCGATTGGACAACCGTAATTCATTCCGAAACCGTTAGCGATAGCTCGATAACACTTTGGGCACAGGATAAGGTAACTCAAACCTACGGTCAACCAAAGATGGTTTACGATTCATTAAGTTACAAATATTTTTATAGCTGGGCCTATAACTGGTACTGGGATATGGATGGCGATGGAAACTACCTAACCACAACCGGCGGAACCCAGGAGTTCGATTTTGGTTCAGTCATGACCCTTCCGGACGACCAAAAGGTTATTACACTATATCCAAACTTTGAGAACTATGGCGCAAAGGCAAGCTTTTATGATGTAAATAACAGGCTAGTTCATAGCTTTTACTACTCTGCAACTTTCCCGGGAACAGCACCGGAGGAGAGTGTAGCAAACCTTGAAGAAGGCGATACCTTTGAAGGTTGGAAAGGCAAATCGGGAAGCTATGCAACATATGATGCCGGAGCTACCCTAAACGCCCCGAACTATTTTAACGAATCTTACTATGCACAGCGCACCGAAGCTTCTAAGTTTACCCTAACTGTTAACTGGGAAGACGAGAATGGCAATGCCCTTAAAGCATCAACTAAAACCGAGTTCCTTGCCGGTAAAGACTATGCTGTAGATGCAACACCTTCAAGCTTTGCAGGCTATGCCTTTATAGAGACGACAGGCGATGCATTAACAGGAACAATGGGAACAACTACTGCAGGAGAGAATAAGGAAGTAACCTTTGTTTACCTCGAGAACCCCTCCTTCAATCTTACCATTAAGTATGTAGCAACCATCGGTGGCGTTGATACCGAGATTGCCAAATCAACTGTAGTTAGCGTAATTAGTGGTCAAACACACAATGTAGATGAGCCACTTGAGATAAACTTTAATGGCGTTAGCTATGCACCTACTTCAACAAGCAACAAAATTACGATTGGAGATAAGCATACAGAAATTATTGTTAAATACGAAACCGGATACTCGGTTACCGTTAACTATCTTGATACAGACGGCAAAACAATTAAAGAATCCTATGTTCAGTGGAAGATTGATGGCGCATATTACCAGGTATATAACGCAGAACTTCGCCCAACAATTGCAGCCCACAGAAACCCTGTTGTAACCTTTAAAACCGCTGCTTCAAACAACGGAACAACCGATAACGTTCTTATCGGCACAGAAATCACATCATATAATCTTTCAAACTATAAGATTAATGGAGCAAACGTTGTTATTGATGTTGTTTACGAGATATCTCCTCCAGACTATAGTGCTATCAGATGGTATCAGACAAGTATTGGTAGCGGATATATAAAGACTAATTCCAAAGTTACAGACGTTGATAACGTTGTTACAAGTATTTCCACCTCTAACATTACCAGTACAGGCCAAGCGGTTGTTGGCTGGGCTGTATCAACCGACGGAGGCGTAACCTTCGTTGATCAGGATACATCAACACCAGAAATTGACGCAGAGGTAGTATTCCCATATACCATGAAAGAGGATACAGACTTCTACGCACTCTACGAGCCATACATCGCAGTTGCACAGGGAACACCTACCTTTAGTGCAGATAAGAGTCAGGTTGCGATTGTTACAACCTTAACTCCAAACGCTAATAGCAATGTTGATATTGTTGGTATTCCCGATTTAAACAATACTAACAGAACCGGATTGGTTTCCTATACAGCAGTAGAGGATGCAGCTACAGGCGTTGTAACGGTTACCACAGTTTGGGACCACAACACAACAGTTGCCAGCACCTGGTGGAACAATTCAGGTCAATTCTTTACCTACACTATTGGAACAAGCACCTTCAAATATTCTCATACCTTTAGGGTTGACGATATCCCCTACAGCGAATTAGTAGCACCGGCAGACTTTGCCGCATCATTTGATGTTAAAACCCAAACATTCGTTGTTGCAGATAAGGGCACATTTACAACAGCACCAACCTTTGATGCAAGCTGGGCAACAGGCACAGAACAGATTACCTCAAGCTTTGATACAACATACAATGCATGGGTAGCATCTTTTGATGTTAGCGACAGAAAATATGATGGCGCAACAACCTTTACATTCACACATGGAGTACAGACCGCAACGGTTGATCTTGTTGAGTTTACAGCATATCAAGAAAACTATCCAAGCACACTAATTTTCGATACCTACTATGTTTATGAAGATACACCGCTAATTACCGCTCTGCCAACAACATCGGCAGAATTTGAAGCAGGTATTGATACACCGCTTCTACCGGGACAAACATTAGCAACAGGTTTAGATAGCACAAACAATAGAAACTACAGCTGGTATCATGAAGCAGACAACGTATTCCAACAGGTATACGACAATACAGTTATTGACGCAGCAACCAAGGTTTATCCGGTTATTATTTCTGATATTACCTTCTATGATACCGATGGAAAAACCGTTCTTGAAACACTAACCACCGATTTCACAGGAAATCGCACCAGCGTTTACGAAGTATCTCAGCACCAAATCCCTGATACAAACGAAGCCTCCAGCCCAGGATTTAAATGGAAAAGCAGCGTAGACGGCGAATGGTATGAAGATGGCGACATCTCTCTTATGAACCTAACAGAGCCTATGTCCTTTACAAAGGGCGATGCTGTTGTAGCTATCGATGTAGTTAGCGTGGTTTACTCCGCAGGAGATACCGAGGCACATCTAAAGGCTGCAATCCAGGAAGCACTTAAAACAAACGAAGATGTCGAATTCGCAGCGGGCACATCCTTTAACGTAGCGTGGGCAAGCATACCTGATGTAAACCAGGGCTTTAGCGATGCTAACATTGCAACAAAGACTGTAAGCTATACATTGAGTGGTGGCGCAGCAGGCACAGTTGATGTTAAAATCTATCCCCGCGTAGTTATGGTAAACCGCGTAAACACACAGGTGGCGGTTCAGGGCTCTAACACAATGGTAGACTATGAGGCAGGCAGTAACTACGGTAGCATATCCTACCCACATGGCTATAGTATGCAGTTCACAGCAAGCCCAATTGTTAATATTCAGCGCGGAACTCAGCTAATTGATGCATACAGATATTTCTATGTAGATACAAGCGCTAACCTAATGGTTGAAGCATATCTAACCCAGCCGGTTATCGGAGAAACATTTGTTAATATTAACTCCGGTTCGCCGAGCTTTTACTCCTCAGATGCATTTGATGTAGTTTATAAGGGAACAGGTAGCATACATAGTCTTATGGCCGGTGCTCAGACGAATTACCAAACCGAGGTAGACCTAGATGCATATAGCTCTAACTACTACTTCTATCAAAACCAAGGTAGCCTAAAGGTGTATGCTGCAAACGATTACTCCTACACCAAGACCTACGATGGACTTACCCACACAATAACTGCAGAAGACCTGATGAACGATCCTAATGTTATAGGCGACGCATCAACAGTGGCTAGCAAGTTACCTGCAGGCCAGGAATTAGTTTTACGTTTCTGGAACGAGGCAACCGGTAAGTTTGATCTCGATAGCTTCACAACATCAAGGGATGCAGGTTCATATTCCGTTAACTATAAACTTCTAATAGCCGATGCATCAGGAATTATAGCAAGCGAATCAGCTGCAGCATCTTCTAACGACAATACAGCATACACAGCAACAATAACTATCAATCCGATAGCAATCACGGTAACAGCCGCCGCCGCTTCTAAAGATCAAGGCGCAGCTAATCCGGCATTCTCGGCAAGCTTAACCGCCGGAACAATCATGCAAAACGATTCAGTTTCAATCTCAGCCTACCGTGTTAGCACAAACGAAGCTTCCGGCACATATGTTAACGACATTATGCCTTCGGTTTCGGGACTTGATGTAAAGAACTACACCGTAACTTTGGTTCCAGCAAACTTTGTTATTAATCCGATAACAACCATAATCGACGATCCTGTTGATCCTGTTGATCCGGTAGACCCGGTAGACCCGGTAGATCCTGTAGATCCTGAAGATGATGAAGAGGATGAAGGAGACGAGGGTACCATAATCGAGGACGACGAAACTCCAACAGGTCCCGGTGAGGAAACACCGATAGAGATTGAGGATGATGTTGTTCCAACAGCATCAGGCGCATCATGGGCACTATTAAACCTTATCCTTTCTCTGCTCGCAATCATAGTTGCAGGCATCCAGGCATTCAAGAAATATGAGGACAAGAGAGAATACAACAATCCTTCATATGAGAATCGCCGCAAGAAAAGGGCTAGATGGTTTAAGATAATGAGCCTAATCACAGCAGCATTAGCTGTAGTAACATTCTTCCTAACACAGGATATAACCCAGCCGATGGCACTCATCGATATGTGGACAATCCTACACGTAATTTTCGTTCTTCTACAGATCATTTTTATGGCAGTAGCCTCCAAAAAGAACAGAGATAACGACGAAAATGATGACGGTGAAACCGTTATAGATGCAGCTGCTCCAGCAAACGCATAGTTTATTTCACTGTTAATTGCAGGCAGTTTAAATCTTAAAAAAACCGCTCTTTATGGGCGGTTTTTTGTTGCGCTGATTACCATAACATTTTTATGGCAGGAAAGCTATTTAGATATAACTGTTAGCAAAAATATACAGTTGATTATAATATGTAGCTGTGTTATAATTGACAGCATAAGAAAACTAATGTAGAATAGATTTATAATAACAAATTATGAGGGCATTGTGAGGGAACAGGCTTGTTGTTTTACCGGACACAGAAAGATTTCTGCCAGCGACTTAGCCACTATAAAAACATCCCTTCCGGGGTTAATACTCGATATGATTCATAAAGGTTATCGTGTTTTTTATACCGGCGGAGCAATAGGTTTTGATACCGAGGCGGCCCTTGCTGTTCTTAATCTAAGAGATGAATATAAGGATATAAAGCTGGTTGCGGTTCTGCCCTGTGATGACCAAACAAGGGGCTGGAGGGCACGGGATGTTGAAGTATATAACGATATTAAGGAACGGTGTAACGAGGTAGTATATACTGCTCATGAATACCACCGCGGATGTATGTTTGTAAGGAATCGGTATATGGTAGATAACAGCCGTGCCTGTATTGCATTTCTTAAGCATAAAAAAGGCGGAACTGCATATACAATGGAATATGCTATATTAAATAATCTATATGTTGTTAACCTGGCCGAGGATATTCAGCTAACTTTATTTTAATTTGTAAAAATGATATAGCGATGCGTCAATAATTTAGGAGTAAATAATAGGTGATTTCAAAGTTTAGCGTTAAAAAACCGCTTACCATTTTTGTTTCGGTATTAATGGTAATTATTTTGGGTTTTGTTTCCTTTTCAAGCATGATTCCTGATCTGTTACCAAACATTAATCTTCCGTATGCGGTGGTTGTAACCGCCTATGTTGGCGCAACACCCGAGGAGGTTGAGGAAACAATAACTAAGCCGCTAGAGCAAAACATGGCATCGTTAGAAAATATTAACTTTATCTCATCAACGAGTTCTGAGAGTGTTTCCCAGATAATGCTAGAGTTTACCGATTCTGCAGATATGGATGTTGTTGTTCCGGAGATAAGGGAGAAGATTAATGCTGTTTCGGGCGAATGGCCCGACACGGTAACAACGCCGTTTATTATAAAGATAAACCCAAACCTTTTGCCGGTAGTAATAAGTGCTGCAAATTTTGAGGGTAAAAGCAATGTAGAGCTTACCGAGTTTGTTAACGAGGAGATACTAAGCGAGCTGGAAGGGGTTACAGGTGTTGCCGGAGTTGAGCTAAACGGAGACGTTGTTGAACAGGTTAACGTTATTTTATCAAAGGAAAAAATAGATGCTTTAAACCGCAGGATAAGTGATGGTTTAAACGAGGAGTTTAAAGAAGCCGAGAACGAAATAGCAGACGGTGAGCAGGAAATTAACGATGGATTAGATGAGGTTAACTCAGGTATCACCGAGCTCGACGACCTTCGCGATACCCTTGAGGATGGGCAGGATGCACTGGTTAGCGAGATACCCTCTGCCGAGGCGGAACTTTTAAACGAACGCTTTAAGCTGGAGAGTGCGATAACCGAGCTAAAAACTCAAATTAGCACTGCCGAGACAAGTAACGAAACGCTGGGATTAACGCTGCAAACTCTTACCGGTATTTCGCAACAGCTAACCGAATTATATTCTCAAAGGGATAACCTTAATAATCAAATAACCGCTTTAGAGGCGATAAAAACAGATTATCCTACCAAAACCCAAAGGGTAAGCGAGTTAAATGTGCTTATAGCTCCGCTGGAGGCAAAGGAGACGGCAGGAAGTATAACCCCCGCCGAGCAGACAGAGCTAAACAACTACCGAGCCGAGTTAACCCAGCTTAATATTGATGTTGCTACGATGGATGCAACCCTTGCCGGCAACTCAACAGATTTTGCCGGTATAGATGCAAAAATTGCAGAATATAACAGCCAGATAACAAGCATGGAAACCACCATATCGGGTGTTGAGTCCACCATGCAGACCCTCGGAATAGCCGATGTTAACGAGCTTAATGCCCAGATAGCCGAGCTTTCTGCTCAGATGGCGATGCTGGAAGCCGGCGTTAGCCAGATGAATGATATTTTAATCCAGATGCAGTCCGGAACGGCAACCCTTTCGGATTTTCAGGAGGAGCTAAACAGCGAAACACTTTCCGGAACACTTGAAATTTCGGTTGGACTTGCCGAGATAATATCGGGACAAAGCGATTTAGAGAGCGCGAAGTTAGAGCTTGAGGCGGCAAAGGAACAGCTCGATACCGCAAAAGAGGACCTCGAAGAGCAGAAGGATAGTGCAATAAGCGGCGCAACACTTGAGATAACGATGGATATGATCAATCAGATCCTATTTGCTCAAAACTTCTCGATGCCGGCAGGATATATAACCGAAAACGAGGAGGACTATTTAATTAGGGTAGGCGATAAGGTTTCTGATGTAGAGGAACTTAAAAATCTTGCCCTTATGCATATAGATATCGATGGTGTGGGAACGGTTTACCTTAGCGATGTTGCCGAGGTGTTTTTAACCGATAACTCTAACCTTCTCTACTCTAAGGTAAACGGCGAGAACGGACTGATAATTTCCTTTTCAAAACAGCCAACCTATGCTACTGCAACGGTTTCGGAGAATTTAAACGAAAAGTTCGAGGAGCTCTCAGAGGAATACGAAGGCTTAACCTTCGCTAATCTGTTAGATCAGGGAGATTACATTAACATTGTTATTAACAGTGTTCTTCAAAGTTTAATTTTAGGCGCAATACTATCTATAATAATTCTGTTCTTATTTCTAAGAGATTTTCGCCCAACACTTATTATTGCATTTTCAATACCGGTTTCGCTGTTGTTTGCAATAGTTCTTATGTATTTTTCCGGTGTAAGCCTAAATATAATTTCACTTTCCGGCCTTGCTATTGGCGTTGGAATGCTTGTTGATAACTCGGTTGTTGTTATAGAAAACATTTATAGATACAGAATGAGGGGTGAGAGTAGCTTTAAAGCGGCAGTAAAGGGTGCAACACAGGTTGCCGGAGCTATAACCGCCTCTACCCTAACCACGGTTATGGTGTTTTTTCCCATTGTTTTTATCGAGGGGTTAACCAGAGAGCTGTTTACCGATATGGCGCTAACGGTGGGTTATTCGCTCGGTGCAAGCCTTTTAGTTGCAATAACGCTTGTTCCTGCAATGGCATCAACCATGCTTAAAAAGGAAAAGGAGAGAAAAGATACCCTTCTAAATAAGGTGGTTGAGGTTTATGTTGTTGCCGTAAGAAAGGCACTTAATCATAAAGCGGCAGTTCTGGTTATTTCACTTGCGTTGTTAGCAACAAGTGCATTCCTTATTTTGGCAAGAGGGTTTATATTTATGCCAACGATGAGTAGCACCGAACTTACCGTAACCATACCGCTTACCCCAAATTCTCCCTTTAGCGATGATGTTGTGCTTGCCGATGAAATTTATGAACAGCTAAGCGAAATTCCCGAACTTGAAACCATTGGAATAACGCTGCCCAGCGAGGAGAGCGGCGCAGTAAGTGGCTTTATGAGCATGGCAATGGGTGGTTCGGATGAAATATCAATTAACTGTTTAATGTATGATGATAGCGGTAGAACCGACCTTGAGGTATCGGCCGATATAACAGAAATTTGTGAGGGGCTTGGATTGGAAGCCACCGTTTCCGGTGCATCCTCCATGACATCAATGCTAAGCAGCTCCGGTGTTTCGGTTAAAATTTACAGCGATAATCCTGATGATTTGATTGAGGAAGCCAGAAATGTTTCCCAGCTGTTTACCACCATAGATGGACTGGTTGATATCAATTCCGGAATCGACGATACTAAGCCGGAGATAAGAATAACGGTAGACAAGGAAAAGGCGGTTCTACACGGCCTATTAACTGCGCAGATATTTGCCGAGGTTGCAGAAAAAATAACAACAGAATCTAGCTCTACCGAGATTACTATAGAAAACTATAACAAGGATATAATTTTATACAGCGAAGAAAACCAAAGCATGACGATAGATAGGCTTGAAAACATGGTAATTACCTACCAGGATATGCAGGGCGAGAATAAAGAGGTTGCTCTAAAGGATGTTGCCGAAATAGTATCTGCTCAAAGTTTAAGCTCGGTAAACCGAGAAAATCAACGAAGGGTAATTACTGTTAGCGCTACCGTTGCCGATACACATAACGTTACCTTGGTTACAAACGAAATAAACGAGATGCTGGAAGATTATGATAGCCTTCCGGGCAGCTCGATAGTAGTTGGCGGTGAAAGCGATGATATTATGGAGGCGCTAGAACAGCTTGCACTTATGTTTTTGCTGGCAGTAGTTATAATATACTTTATTATGGTAGCACAGTTCCAATCGCTTAAGTTCCCGTTTATAGTTATGTTTACGATACCACTAGCAACAACCGGAGGCTTTTTAGCCTTGTTGTTAACAGGCCATGAGATAAGCGTAGTTGCCATGGTTGGATTTGTTATGCTTTCGGGAATTATAGTTAACAATGGTATTGTTTTAATTGATTATATTAATATATTAAGAGAGGGCGGAATGGAAAAACGCGAGGCCATTGTTGAGGCAGGAAAAACGCGTATGCGCCCAATATTGATGACGGCATTAACTACCGTTTTGGGTCTGGTTTTCATGGCTGTAGGAACAGGTGTGGGCACAGAAATGATGCAGCCCATCGCGATAGTTTGTATCGGTGGGCTGTTGTACGCAACGCTTATGACACTGTTCGTAGTCCCGGTAGT
>CAYJBH010000025.1:0-33441 GCA_964368625.1 uncultured Oscillospiraceae bacterium | reverse complement strand
GTACGATGCACTGAGTAAAAAGGAAATAAAGGTAATAAACGTGGAGGACTAAGCGACGCTTATGACCTAGCTTATGCCGAAATTCCGGTAGTGTACGATGCACTGAGTAAAAAGGAAATAAAGGTAATAAACGTGGAGGACTAAGCGGTAGTTTCAAAAGGATTCTTTAGTAAATTATCACCCCATGGTAGATTGCAGATTGAGCTAAGCTGGATATATAGGGGCGAGAAACGGTGCTTAATTAGCGATGCAAATATTCTCTGGTCCTGCATAGCGGTCTCCTCGTGTTCGAGGGCCCTCGGCAGAGATATAATTATGTTTGTGTATTCATGCGGTTCGCTTTCAAGGCGAAAGCTTCCGCCATATCTTGCTACAAATTCCTTAACCAACGTTATGCCGATTCCAACTCCGGGAACACCCGGTTCATCGTCGTATGGGTGTTTTGACTTGTAGGGCAAAAGTAACCTGTCAACATGCTCGTTAGATATACCCATGCCTTTATCCGAAACCATAATTAAAACGTTGTTACCAATGGTTGAGCACTCTATCTTAACCTGGTTTTCATCTCGGGTATAAACCATGCTGTTAATTAAAAGATTTAAAATTGCAATGGAAAATTTTTCTTTATCGCAATTTACATATATTTCCTCTGCTTTTCCAACGAAATAAATCGGAACCTGTTCTGGTAAACTACAGCAGGTTTCGTTGCAGGCCTCAGCGATACCTTTTAATACCGAGGAGATATTAAAGGTTTCATTATCTAGGTTGCAGTTACCAACAAGATCGGCAATGGTATCTGCGTTTTGAATGGTGCGCAGTATGGCAAAGCAGGAACGATGAATGCGATTAAAACTCTCCATGGTTAGTATGTCGCCACTGCCAAATTTAACAAGGGTGGGAAGGAGCGAGAGGATTCTATCGAGGTTATCGGAAACATCCTTGAAAATCATCTTGTTATCCGGCTGGGCGTTGGGCGCAGTAGTTTGCTGAAATACAATATAGCTGCCTATCGGAAATGCGTTTACAGCAAGGGTGTTAGAGCTGGCTTCAAACCTTAATAAAATAGCCGGTTTATTATTGTTAAGAAGTTCAGCTGCTCCCGGTGTTGCCTCTATGGCAAGGGCGGGGTTAAATGCAGTACATAGATAGCTACATTCAGATACATTGTTACAAAAAACCTTATTGTATTTTAAATCGGTGATAATAGTTGGGATGTCCATCATGTCATAAAAACTTTTTAAATCATTTAATTTAATATACAAATCACACCTCTAATTCATAAGACGCAAATATATTTATAATATTATTTTTGGGGAACAATCTCTAGCCAATAATCGTCGGGATCGGTTATAAAATAAATTCCCATATCGGGGTTATCATAGCAGATACATCCCATCTCTTTATGTTTGTTATAGCTTTTTTCGTAATCATCGGTGGTAAAGGCAAGGTGGAACTCGTTCTCTCCAAGGCTGTATGGTTTTTTGCGATCATGATTATATGTTAACTCCAATGCAAAATCTGATTGAGAGTCGCCAAGGTAAACCAGGGTGAAATCTTCGTGTTCATTGCGTCGGATTTCCTTTAACCCAAGCGCCTCATCATAAAATTTTAGGCTTTTTTCAAGATTTAATACATTGTAATTATAGTGCGCAAACTTAAACATCACAATCTCCTTAGTTAAAATAGTAGGAATTATCATTAACATAATAATACTATACATACAGAATAAAAGCAATGATAATTTTAATGTTTTTGTAATTTGACAAAGCTGATAAAAAACGATATAATTATATAGAATAGGCTAATTATATTATAGGAAGGTTTTGCAGTGTCGATACTGGATAAAATATTTGGAGATTTCTCAAAAAAAGAATTGAAAAAAATCAACCCCATTGTTGCCGATGTGGCAGCGCTTGAAGGGAAATACAAGGCTATGTCGTCGGGCGAGCTTGCAAATCAAACCGTACTGTTGAAGCAGCGGCTTGCAGACGGTGAAACGTTGCAACAGATAATGCCGGATGCCTTTGCGGTTTGTCGTGAGGCGGCATCTAGGGTGTTGTTTATGCGCCATTTTGATGTTCAGATAATTGGTGGTGTTGTTCTTACCCAGCGCAGAATAGCCGAGATGAAAACCGGTGAGGGAAAAACACTTGTGGCAACGCTTGCTGCCTATCTAAATGCCTTAGAGGGCAAGGGCGTTCATGTGGTAACGGTTAACGACTATCTTGCTAAGCGTGATAGCGAATGGATGGGCAAGGTATACCGCTTTTTGGGCTTAAGCGTTGGAGTTGTTCTGCACGGCATGACCAACGATGAACGCCGTGCCGCCTATGCCTGCGACATTACCTATGGAACAAACAACGAACTTGGCTTCGATTACCTACGAGACAACATGGTTACCTATAAAGAGAATCGTGTTCAAAGAGGACATCATTTTGCAATAGTTGATGAGGTTGACAGCATTCTGGTAGATGAGGCGAGAACGCCGCTTATTATCTCCGGTGCAGGCGATAAATCAAGCGATCTTTATAAACTTGCCAATACATTTGCAAGGGGACTTCGGGCCCATAAAATGGTTGAGATGGATACCAAGGAGGAGCACGACGACACCATAGATGCAGACTATATTATAGATGAAAAGCATAAAACGGTTAGCCTTACCAAAAAGGGTATAGAAAAGGCAGAGAGATTTTTCTCGGTAGAAAATCTTGCAGAGGGAGAGAGTGCTGAACTATACCATCATATCAACCAGGCAATCCGTGCCTACGGTGTTATGAAGAGGGATGTTGACTATATCGTTAAGGATGGCGAGGTAGTTATAGTTGATGAGTTTACCGGACGTATGATGGTGGGTAGACGCTATAGTGCAGGATTACATCAGGCGATTGAGGCAAAGGAAAATGTTGACATCGCCAGGGAAAATAAGACGTTAGCTACCATAACTTTCCAAAATTACTTTAGGATGTATAAAGGTCTTTCCGGTATGACGGGTACTGCAAAAACCGAGGCATCAGAATTTGCCGATATCTATGGTCTTGAGGTTGTGGAAATTCCATCAAACCGTCCAAACTGCAGAAAAGATCATGAGGATAGCGTTTATAAAACCGAGGCAGGGAAATTTCGTGCTGTAGTTGAGCAGGTTGTGCAGTGCCACGAAAAGGGACAGCCGGTTCTGGTTGGTACCATAACAATCGACCGAAGCGAGATGATTTCCTCTATGCTTAAAAAACGTGGCATTAAACATAATGTTTTGAATGCAAAGTTTCATGAACAGGAGGCCTCAATCGTAGCTCAGGCCGGTAAATTTGGTGCGGTTACAATTGCCACTAATATGGCAGGGCGTGGAACCGATATTTTACTTGGCGGTAACGTTGAGTTTATGGCGAAGGATGAGATGCACAAGAAAGGGTTCACCCCACAGCAGATAGTTGAATCTACCGGCCATGGCGAGACGGATGATCAGGAAATATTAGATGCAAGGGCTGCATTTGAAGAATTTTCGGCAAAACATAAAGAGGATGTTGCAGCCGAGGCCGAAAAGGTTAAAGAGGCTGGCGGTATGTTTATCATAGGTACCGAGCGACATGAGAGTCGCCGTATCGATAACCAGCTTAGGGGTCGAAGCGGCCGTCAGGGTGACGTTGGTGAAACGAGGTTTTACATCTCACTTGAGGACGATCTAATGAGGTTGTTCGGCGGCGATAGGGTTCAGGGCGTAATGAACACCCTTGGCGTAGACGAGGATACCCCGATAGAAAACCGCATGGTAACAAATACCATCGAGGGAAGCCAGAAAAAACTAGAGGCTCGCAACTTCTCTACCCGTAAAACTGTTCTGGATTACGATGATGTTATGAACAGCCAGCGTGAGATTATCTATGGTCAACGTGGCAAGGTTCTTGATGGTCAGGCGATTAGCGATAACGTTAAGACCATGATAAAGGAGAGCGTTGAATCTCAGGTTGCAAAGAATCTAACCGGTGAGGTTAAGGATGATTGGAATTTTACCGAGCTTCGTAGCCACTACCTAGGATGGCTTACAACCGAGGATGATTTTAGCTACAGTGTAGACGAGCTGGAATCGGTAGAGCCTGAGGATATAACCACAATTCTGCTAGAACGTGCAAACGCTATCTATGATAAACGTTTTGCCACACTGGGCGAGAAAAATATGCAGGAGTTCGAGCGCTACGTTCTTCTAAAAACGGTTGATCTTCGTTGGATGGAGCATATCGATGCAATGGACGAGTTAAGGCGCGGTATCCATCTTCGCAGCTATGCTCAGCGTAACCCGGTTATCGAATATCGTCTTGAAGGGTTTGACATGTTCGACGACATGGTGCAGACAATTAAGGAAGAAACCGCAAGAATAGTGTTAACTGCAAAGCTTGTTGCAGATCAACCTATTGTTAGAAAACAGGTTGCGAAGGTAACCGGTGAATCCGGTGGCGGAGCCGCCGCTGCTACGGTTAAACAACCGGACAAACGAAGTGAACCCAAGGTTGGGCGAAATGACCCCTGTCCATGCGGTAGCGGAAAAAAATATAAAAAGTGTTGCGAGGGAAAAGATTAGGAAGGGACGTAATATTGTCGGAATATAAGCAGATAATAATGGGGTATGAGGGTGAGGTTGCCTTAAAGGGTCTTAACCGCCGCACCTTTGAAAAGGCTATTGCCAAGAATTTGAGGCGTCGCCTTTCACCGTTAGGTGAGTTCATAATAACCATCTCCCAGTCCACATTCTTTATTAGCCCAAAAGGCGAGGCAGATATGGAGAGGGCAACCGAGATTGCGGCAGGAACATTTGGTCTTTCTTCGGTTTCCTGCGCGTTCATTCTACCAAGGGATTTTGAGCTAATATGCAAAGAGGTTCCAAAATTATTTAAGGATGAACTCGAGAGGGTTAAAACATTTAAGGTTATGGCTAAACGTGCCGACAAGGATTTCCCCCTGAAATCGCCGGAAATTTGTGCCGAACTCGGCGGAGTTATTCTTGATAACTTTAGTAACCTTTCGGTGGATGTTAAGAAACCAGAGGCGGTTGTTTTTGTAGAAATTCGTGATGGGCTAGCCTATCTTCACACCGGCAAGAAAAATGCCGTTGGTGGAATGCCGGTAGGAACAAGTGGTAAAGCAATGGTTCTGCTCTCGGGCGGAATAGATTCGCCGGTGGCGGCATACCTTGCGGCTAAACGAGGGCTGGCACTCTCGGCGGTTCACTTTTCAAGCCCACCATACACCTCGGTTAGGGCACAAAAAAAGGTTGAGCGCCTTGCCGAGCTGGTAGCCGGTCATGCAGGGGCAATAAACCTAACTACCGTTTCGTTTACCCCTATAGGCGAAGAGCTTAGAAAAAAAGTTCCGGCAGAGCTGCACACCATAATTATGCGTCGTAGCATGGTTAGAATAGCCGACATAATTGCAAAGGTAAACGGTTGTGATGCACTTATTACCGGCGAGAGCCTTGCGCAGGTAGCAAGCCAGACCCTTAAGGGTTTATGTTGCTCTGATGCCGCAACCGATATGTTGATAATACGCCCGCTTATCTGCCACGATAAGGTAGAGATATCGGCGATAGCAAAAAAGATAGGAACATTTGAAACCTCGATTGAACCCTATGAGGATTGCTGTACCATATTTACTCCCCCCCACCCGAAAACCAAGCCGGAGATAGCAGAGGTTTTAGAGGCGGAGGCGCTGATAGCGAATCTATCGGACCTTGAATTTGAAGCGGCAACGAGCTCGGTACATGTATTCATCGAATTGAAAGGATAATTATGAATAGGGAACTACTACAAAAATATGCAACATTTGCGGTTCGGGTAGCGGCCGGATTAAAGCCGGGGCAGAACCTTCTTATAAATAGCTCGGTGCAGGCATCATACTTTGCTGTTATGTGTGCAAAGGAAGGCTACGCTGCCGGCGCGAGGGATGTTGTTGTTAACTATTCCGACGATAGGCTGCTTCGTATGAAGATGGAAAATTGCTCCATTGATACCCTAACCGATATTAAACCATACATCGAAAGGATGAGGTTGGATTATATCGAGGGAGAGGGCGGAGCCGTTTTGCTAAACATAATAGGCGATGATCCGGAGCTTTTAAAGGGTATCGACATTGATAAGATAGATGCAAGAAGCAGGGCAATTAGCCTTGCGAGCGAAAATATTCGAAACTACACCATGAACGATAGGGTTCAGTGGACAATTGTTGCCGTTCCAAACGAGGCATGGAATAAAAAAGTTTTTCCAAACCTTTCGGCCGAGGAGGCAGAGGAAAAGATGTGGGAAAATATCTTCCTTTGCACCAGGGTTGCCGGCGGTAAACCGGTAGAGGAATGGGAAGAGTATATCGATAAAACGGTGGCAAGAAGAGAAAAGCTTAACGCTCTAAGGCTTCATTCTATACGAATGAGTGCGGCAAACGGAACAAACCTCACGGTAGGACTAGCCGACGACCATGTTTGGGATGGCGGACTTTCGGTAACGCCGGAGGGTAACAGGTTTATAGCAAACGTTCCAACCGAAGAAATTTTTACAGCACCACACCGCGCAAGGGTAGATGGCATTGCCTACAGCTCTAAACCATATGTATTTAACGGTGCATTAATTGAGGATTTTTGGTTTAAATTTCAGGATGGCGAGGTTGTTGAATATTCAGCTAAGGTTGGAAACGAGCTTCTGGAAAAGCTGTTAACGGGGGATGAGCACTGCAAAAGAATAGGCGAGATTGCCCTTGTTGATAAACATAGTGGAGTTGGACGCAGTAATACACTTTATTACAACACACTTTACGACGAGAATGCCGCCTGTCATATTGCGTTCGGCAAGGCATACCCCACCTGTGTTGCCGGCGGAGAAAAGCTTTCTAAAGAAGAACTTCTCGAAAAGGGTGTAAACGACAGTATCTATCATCAGGATGTGATGATAGGCACAAACGATATGGATATCGTTGGTATTCATAAAGATGGCAGCGAGATATCGCTATTTGTTAACGGCGAATGGGTTATCTAAAGGCTAAAGATTAGATAAAGCACACCATAGAGTATAGGTTGATGCAGCATATAAACTATAAGGCTTTTTCTACCAAACACCCCTAAAGGTTTAACATAGCTGTTATAAAGAAAATCGGGTGGCGAGCGAAGAACAAGCCTTGCTATAAAGAAGCCGAGAATGATGGTAAATACCCATGGAGTTATGGGAAAATAATCAGAGGAATAAAAGTTTGGCGCCGGGTATCCGATTAGCAGAAAAAGGTTGTTTGCATAGGCAGACGATGAGGCAATAAACTGCGGAACGGGTAGAAGATAAATCGAAATATAGCTAAGAGAAAAAAGAACAACCGAGCCAACACATCCTATAATCGGATTAATCTTTAAAAGCCATTTTTTTAAAAGCCCACATATCATTGTTCCGATACCAAGCATAGATAACACACCGAAAACAACCGCCTGCTGAGGCATTGCAACAAGGGTGGCAACGCTAACAATAAGTCCGCAACCAAAAACAACAGCGCCTCTTTTTACGTTGTTGTTCGACAAAAAACAACCAAAGCCGACAATGGTTGCAAAGCCAAGCGGAATTATCGGCTGTAGCGGCATAACAACATCGGTGTAGAATGGAACATCAACACCAAAGATAAACACTATATCATAAAACATGTGGTATAAAACCATAAGTAGAATAAAAAATCCACGAAGATCATCTAAAAACAATAAACGTTTTTTCATAAAATATACCTCTATCAAAGAATACGAAAAGGAACTAGATGCAGTACGAAAAATCATGCGGAGCAATCTGCTATTTAATTAGAGAAGATCAGCTGAAAGTGCTGTTAATTTGCCATGTCCACGGCAGGCACTGGTCCTTCCCGAAGGGCCATGTAGAACCGGGGGAGACAGAGGAGCAAACAGCTCTTCGAGAAGTGTTTGAAGAAACCGGAATTACGGTAGAGCTTATTCCGGGGTATCGCGAGGTATCGAGGTATAATCCAACACAGGGGATAACCAAAGATGTTGTCTACTTTTTGGGCTACACCGAGGATAACCGCATTAAGCTTCAAACAGAGGAGCTGCGCGAGGCCGCGTTTGTTCCGATTGCTGAGGCCAACAAAAGGCTTGCCTACCCAGCCGATAAGAGAATGCTTGCCAAGGCGGTTGAGATAATCTGTAAAAAGGAAGGTAGGCAGTTTAATTAAGGTGGATAGCCGTTAACTGCCCTTGATTTTTCACAAATTATATCATATAATATCAGTAAATACAAATTTTTTGAGGAAAGATTTAGTAGCTTTCTGATGAAAAGCTTGCAATTCAATTATTAAAATAAAAAACGAACATAACATTGAGAAAGGAAGATGATACTATGTATAAAGAATTTTTTGATTCCGGCGAGTTTTTAATGCAGAGTGACCCCGAGGTTGGGGCGGCAATTAACCTAGAGCTCGGAAGGCTTCGCGATGGCATTGAGCTTATCGCCTCGGAAAATACCGTTTCACCTGCCGTTCTTGCCGCCGCCGGAAGCATACTTACCAATAAATACGCCGAGGGTTACCCCGGTAAACGCTATTATGGCGGATGTGTTAACATAGATATTGTTGAGAGCCTTGCGATAGAGCGTGCAAAAAAGCTGTTTTCGGCAGAGCATGTTAACGTTCAGCCACACTGTGGAGCAAACGCAAACACGGCTGTTTATTTCGCTTTTTTACAGCCGGGAGATACCGTTCTCGGTCTTTCACTTTCACATGGCGGACATCTTTCTCATGGATTGCCGATAAATATCTCGGGAAAATATTATAACTTTATCCCTTACGAGGTAGACGATACCGGCTTTATCGATTATGATGCACTTGCAAAGCTTGCAGATGAGCATAAACCCAGAATGATAGTTGCAGGTGCTTCTGCCTATCCCAGAACCATCGATTTTAAAAAGTTTAGAGAGATTGCCGATTCATGCGGTGCAATGCTATTTGTGGATATGGCACATATTGCCGGTCTGGTTGCGGCAGGAGTTCACCCCTCGCCGATTCCATATGCCGACATAGTTACAACAACAACACATAAAACATTAAGAGGTCCTCGCGGTGGCATGATTCTTTGTAAAGAAGAATATGCAAAGGATATCGATCGTGCCGTTTTCCCGGGAACACAGGGTGGCCCGCTTGAGCATATTATTGCAGCAAAGGCGGTATGCTTTAAAGAGGCTGCAAGCCCGGAGTTTACCGAGTATCAGAAGGCTGTTGTTAACAACTGTGCCGTTTTGGCAAAGGAGTTAATGGGCAGAGGATTAAACCTTGTTTCGGGCGGAACTGATAACCATTTAATACTGCTTAGCCTGGTAGGAACCGGCTGTACCGGCAAGGAGCTGGAACACCGACTCGACGAGGTTGGAATTACCGTTAATAAAAACACAATACCAAACGACCCCGAGAAACCTTTTGTTACCTCCGGCGTTCGCATCGGAACAGCGGCTGTAACCACAAGGGGATTCGGCGAACCGCAGATGAGAAAGCTTGCCGAACTTATTGCACTTACGGTGAATGAGTTTGAGGCAAAGAAGGATTATATAATTGCCGAGGTTAAGGCGCTTTGCAAGGATTTCCCCCTTTATGAGTAACAGGGTTCCACTTGCCGAAAGACTTCGCCCCACAACACTTAACGATGTTGTGGGGCAACGGCATATTCTTGGCGAGAACAGCGTTTTAAGAAAGGCGCTAAAATCCGGAGAGTTGCCCAACATGATTTTTTATGGGCCGCCCGGTGTTGGGAAAACAACCGTTGCCACCATTCTTTCTGATAATGCAGGCAGAACACTTCACAAGTTAAACGGAACCAATGCAGGAACTGCCGATATAAAATCGGTGATATCCGATATAGGAACGCTTGGAAACAACGGAATTCTTCTCTATCTCGACGAGATTCAGTATCTTAATAAAAAACAACAGCAATCTCTTCTCGAATCGGTCGAGAGTGGAGACATTACACTGATAGCCTCAACCACCGAGAATCCGTATTTTTACGTATATGGTGCGCTGCTTTCACGCTGTAGTGTCTTTGAGTTTTTACCGCTAACCAACGAAGATATTGCAGACGGTGTGAAACGAGCCGTTGAGCGATCAGGTGAGGGAGCGGTTATAGGCGATGAGGCACTGGAAATGCTAAGCGCAGGAAGCGGCGGAGACATGAGAAAGGCGTTAACATCGTTATCGTTACTGCTTGCAGGCGGAGATAAAGAAATTAGCGTAGACATGGTTTCCCAGATAGTTAGAAGCAGTGCAGGAAGCTATGATAAAAATGGTGACATTCATTATCGCTTATTATCGGGATTACAAAAATCAATAAGAGGAAGCGATGAGAATGCCGCACTGCACTACCTTGCAAGGCTTATTGTAGCCGGAGATATTATATCTCCCATACGTAGGCTTTTGGTTATAGCCGCAGAGGATATAGGGCTTGCATATCCGCAGGCAATGCCGATAGTGAAAGCGCTGTGCGACAGTGCGTTGCAGCTTGGATTGCCGGAGGGGGCGATACCTCTTGGCGAGGCAGCGGTTCTGCTTGCAACTGCACCAAAATCGAACACCGCCTGTGTGGCAATACATTCAGCGATAGCCGACGTTAAAAGGGGAGGGTATGGAGATTTTCCGAGACATCTCGATAATCTACAACAGGGAAAAACCGCTCCCGCCTATCTATATCCACACGACTATGAAAACAGCTATGTTAAGCAGCAATATCTGCCGGATGGGTTGGTGGGCAAAAAATATTATGAGTTCGGACAAAATAAAAACGAACAGGCGGCAAAGGCTTATTGGGGAAAGATTAAACAGGAGTAATTAAGCATGTTAGATTATTATTTAATAGGTTTCGATAGCACGTATCTGATGTTTGCAATACCGGCATTTGTGTTTGCAATATGGGCTCAGTTTTCGGTTAAATCCACCTTTAAGAAATATAGCGAAGAGCGGATGTATAGCGGAATGACGGGTGCTGAGGCGGCAAGAGCTATTCTGGATGGCCACGGATTATACACGGTTAGGGTAGAGCATGTTGCCGGAAATTTAAGTGATCATTTCGACCCGCGAGATAACGTTATCAGGCTATCCGACGGGGTTTACGCAAAAAGCACGGTAGCGGCGGTAGGCGTTGCGGCACATGAGGCAGGCCATGCCCTGCAACATGCCGATAGCTATGCACCCATCAAGCTTCGTGAGGCTATAATACCGGTAACCCAGATAGGATCAACCCTATCTATGCCGATGGTTTTTCTCGGGCTTATCTTTCCGGCATTCGAAGCCCTAATCGGCATAGGTATAATTCTATTTGCATTTGTTACGGTGTTTCAACTTGTTACCCTTCCGGTAGAGTTTAACGCCTCTTCACGTGCCGTTAAAATATTGGCCGAGGGCAGATATGTTAACGATGAGGAAAAAAGAGGGGTTAAAAAGGTTCTTTCCGCCGCAGCAATGACCTATGTTGCAGCATTGGCAACATCACTTGTATCGTTGCTTAGGCTTGTTTTAATTGCAAGAAATAGGGATTAAGGGATATGGGTGAGCGCAGAACAGCCTGTGATATACTGCTTCGCGTAGAAAAGGGTGGCTACTCCAACCTTTTGCTTGCAACCCGTGAAACAACCCCCTTTATAACAGCGGTGGTATATGGCACGCTGGAGAAAAGGGTTGCGATAGATGAAGTTCTTCTTCCATTTTTAAAGGGTGGTTTTAAGAAGATGGATGCCGAGGTGATAACTATCCTCAGAATGTCGGCCTATCAGCTGCTATATATGAAAACATCTGCAGATTATGCCGTAATAAACGAGGGAGTTAAGCTCTGCAAGGCGTATAAAAAATCTAGCGCTACGGGGCTTGTTAATGCTGTGCTTCGAAAGGTGAAGAATGCCGAGATTCCAAACACCGAAACGGCAAGATTTAGCCTTCACAGCGAGATTATAGCAAGGCTTAAAAACGATTATCCGAATAGCTATGAAGAGATTGCTGAAAACACCCTCAAGCGGCCACAGCTATGTATCTACCCCAACCTTAACAGAACCACGAGAGAAAAATTGGCCGAGCTGTTAGAGAAACAGGGGATTGAAACCACCGAAGGGATAGCAGATAACACCCTGTTTTGTAAAGGCTCCCAGCCGTTGAAGGGAAACCATAAACCGTTGCAGGGAAATTCCCGGCTTTTACAGGGCGGTGAGGCACCAACCCAAACCGAGTGCTTTAAACAGGGGTTATTTCATGTTATAGGTAGCTGTTCGGCGTTAACGGCTCAGGGCGTACTTAGCTTTAAACCTAAAAACATCTTAGATTTATGTGCCGCTCCCGGCGGAAAAACGGCTATAATGGCGATGTCGGCAGAGAAGGTAACGGCATGCGATGTTTCCGAAAACAGGCTTTCGGCAATGAAAAGCCAGCTTGCAAGGCTTAATCTAGAAAATGTGGAATGTATTGTTAACGATGCCGCAATTTCAGTGCCTAGCGGTGAGTTCGATGCAGTGCTCTGCGATGTTCCATGCAGCGCAAGCGGGGTTATGTCTCGAAAGCCGGAGTTAAGGCATTCACCCCCGAGAACCGAAGAGCTTTGTAAAACACAGCAAAAAATTCTGCAAAATGCCGCTTCGGCTGTTAAGGTAGGAGGGGTGTTATGCTATTCAACCTGCTCACTTTTCAGGGATGAAAATGAGCGACAGATAGAACGGTTTTTAGCCGAAAACAAGGGTTTTGAGCCCATCTGTCTGCCGTTTGATGCACCGGAATTTTGCGAGGTTAGAGAGAAAAATATAACTTTTTTTCCCGATAATAAAAAAATTGATGGTTTTTTTATGGCTTTTTTAAGAAAAGTATGGTAAAATAATATGAAAGGTTTAACATGAAAAAGGAGCTGTTGTCGCTAACAAAGGAGCAGCTAGAGCAGGAGTTAATCGACCTAAAAGAGCCGAAGTTTCGAGCAAAGCAGCTTTTCGATTGGTTACACAATAAGCGAATTGAATCTCTGGATATGGCTAGCAACATTTCGATATCCCTAAAGGAAAAGTTAAGAGAGAGTTATGCCTTTATATACCCCACCATAGCATTAGAGCAGAGCGATCGTGAGGGAACAAAGAAATACCTTATAAAGTATCCCGATAACAATGCGGTTGAAGCAGTTTTAATGCACCACAAACATGGTGACAGCCTATGTATTTCAACCCAGTTCGGATGTAAAATGGGGTGCGTATTCTGCGCCTCTACCGGGGCAGGATTTGTTAGAGGCTTATCGGTTGCAGAACTTTTAGCGCAGGTTTATGTTATTGCTAACCGATGTGAAAAGCCGCCGAGATATCTTGTTCTTATGGGAATAGGTGAACCGCTGGACAACTATGAAAACGTTGTTAACTTTTTGCGATTACTGGGGAACGAGAACGGCTATAATATAGCAGGGCGAAATGTTAGTCTTTCTACCTGCGGACTAATACCACAGATAGAAAAGCTAAAAAACGAGGGATTACAGCTAACACTATCGATATCGCTACACCGAACTACCGATGCCCAGAGGGTAAAGGTTATGCCTATTGCGAACAGATACCCGCTTAAAGAACTTTTGTTATCGGTTTACGATTATGGCAGACATACGGGAAGAAGGGTTTCGATAGAGTATGCGGTACAGGCAGGAGAGAACGATAGGGAAGAAGATGTTAAAAGGCTTAAGGATATGTTTTTTGGCCACAACATTCATATAAACCTTATACCATTAAATCCTATTAATAATGGTAAATCAGAGGGGAGTTCTGCCGCATTAAATATGGAAAAACGGCTAACATCGGCAGGATTATCCTGCACAGTTAGGCGACGACTCGGAGACGAGATTGATGCCGCCTGCGGACAGCTAAGACGCAAAAATTTAACACAGGAGACAGCTACTTGAACATTGCCGGAAGAACCGACATAGGATGTAAAAGACCAGAAAATCAAGACAACTTCCGAGCGGGAAGGTTGCCTTGCGGTGCGGCGTTTGCATTTGTTTGTGATGGTATGGGCGGTGCTGTTGGCGGAAAGCTTGCCAGCGATATGCTGTGTAGCTCGATGGAAGATATAATATACGAAAAACTTGCAGACGCAACCGAGCGTGAAGAGATAAAAGAATTGATGCTTGATGCGGTTTTAGCGGGGAACAGGGAAATTTACGCCCTTTCGATTAGGGATAAAAACAAGCTTGGAATGGGAACTACGGTGGTGGCTGCGGTTATTAGAGATGGGCTGCTACATCTTGTTAATGTTGGCGACAGCCGATGTTATCTTCTAAGAAACGGAATACTGCAGCTTTTAACAAAGGATCATTCAATAGTTCAGGATCTTTTAGATAATGGCGAGGTATCGCTTGAACAGGCAAGAATTCACCCTAAAAAGAATCTAATAACTAGGGCGGTAGGCGTTGGAGAATCGGTAGACCTTGATTACACTGCCTACGAGATTTCACCCGGAGATAAGTTATTACTTTGTAGTGATGGGCTAACCAACTGTGCCGATGAATCGGCAATACAGATGATACTGCAAACAAGCCCATTTTTTGATATAACCGATAAGTTGATTAAGTTAGCAAAAACAGGTGGTGGACTGGATAACATAACCACCGTTGTTATAGCAATGCCAAAGATAGTGAGGTAAGATATTGTCGTCGAATGAGATTATAGGAAAGAAGCTAGACGGTCGGTATGAGCTAAATTCGCTCTGTGGGACGGGCGGAATGGCGAACGTTTACAAGGCAACCGACCTTATGACCGAGCGAACGGTTGCGGTTAAGATTTTAAAGGATGAGTTTCTAACTAACACCGAGCTGGTTCGTCGTTTTAAAAACGAGAGCAAGGCCATCTCGCTGTTAAATCATGATAACATCGTTAAGGTGTTTGATGTTAGCGTTTCGGATTCCATCCAATATATCGTTATGGAGTTTGTAGACGGAATTTCGCTTGCCGATTATATAGAGCGAAACGACGGTAAGCTTAAATGGAAGATTGCTGTGTTCTTTACCGAGCAGATACTCTCCGCGCTTAGCCATGCACACGAAAAGGGTGTTGTTCATCGCGATATAAAACCGCAGAACATAATGCTTATGCAGGATGGTAACCTAAAGGTGATGGATTTTGGCATAGCGAGACTATCGAGAAGCGACTCTCGAACCATGACGGAAAAGGCGATAGGATCGGTACATTATATTAGTCCGGAACAGGCAAAGGGCGATTCTACCGACCCGAAGGCGGATCTATATTCGGTTGGAATAATGCTTTACGAGATGTTAACCGGAATGTTGCCTTTTGAGGCCGATAGTGCTGTTTCGGTTGCGATTAAGCAGATAAGCGATACAGCAATAAGACCAAGAGACATAGATCCGGAGATACCGGAGGCACTCGAAGAGATAACCATGAGGGCAATGTCTAAGGAGCCACAGGATAGATATGCATCAGCCGCTGCCATGAGGGTTGATTTAGAGGAGTTTAAACGAAATCCCAGCATTAAGTTTGAATATACCTATCTTTCTGCCGATGATAGCAGAACAAAATATATCGATAAAGTAACCCAGAAGAGTGAAGTGAAAAAACAAAGTGTTAGAGAGCGGGTTGAAGCAAGAAAACCCCCGAAAAAGAATATAACGGTTTTCGGTATTGTTATACCGATGATGTTGGGCCTCGCCATGGCATTTGCCATCGGTGGTGCGGTTTTGGTCTTTATTATTTTTAACCTTTCGGGCAACCCATTGTTTACAAATTATGAAGATGTTGAGCTGCCAACCTTTATCGGTGCTTACTACGATGATGTTAAGGATAACCACGAGTTTGACTTTATGATAGAGGAGGTATACAGTAACGAGTATGCCGCAGGCTATGTAGTTAATCAATACCCAAAACCACCTAAAACGGTTAAGGAAAACGCCGAGGTAACGTTACAGGTAAGTAAAGGTATAGAGATTGTAACCGTTCCACAGGAGATTTTAAGCCAGTCGAGAAACGATGCCGAGAGAATGCTGATGGAGCTTGGTTTACTTGTTAATGTAGAGCTACGAGAAGATGAAACTGAACAGATTCCATTTGGATATGTTATGGGATCGCAACCCGAGGTAGGAACCCAGCTATCCAGCGGTTCCAGCATAACGTTATATGTTTCAACCATGTCGGTAGATGGAAACGTTGTTGTGCCTGATGTAACAAATATGCTATATGATGAGGCAAGAACAATTCTCGATAATGAGTTGTTGATAATCGGTATTGCAAGCCAGGTTCCGAGTGACTTGCCGGCAGGAACTATTATCTCCCAAACACCGGAAGCCGGAACCGAAATTCCGAGAAATAACGTTGTTAATGTTGTTACTGCAACACCGATAGTGGTAACCGTACCTTCAGGAGAGCCTGTTATTCCAAGCATCGTTGGTCTTGATCCGGCAACTGCACAATCCCTTTATCCTCACATTCAGATGAACTACGATGAGGACTTTAACATAGCGGGTGGAACTCCAAACACCATATGTACGCAGATACCGGGAGCTGGGTCGGCCGGTAACGTATTAGCATACGGAATTTACACCGGATGATGGATAATAATAACAATATAATTTTAAAGGGCGTAGGTGGTTTTTATACCATACATACGCCTTTTGGCCTTGTTACGGCAAAACCGAGAGGAATTTTTCGAGAAAAAGGAGAAAAACCGGTTGCCGGCGATTTTGTTTTGCTGGAGACGGCCGATGAAGGCGAGGGCTTTACCCATGTTATTACCGAAATTTTACCACGGAAAAATAGGCTTGTAAGGCCGCCGGTAGCAAATGTTGATCGCCTTTTAATAGTTGCCTCAACGGTAGAGCCAAAAAGCTCGCCAATGATAATAGATACCATGATAGCTGCCGGTGTATTTCTCGATGCAAAGGTATCGCTAATAATAACAAAAACCGATTTAAAGGAAGCAAAGCGGTTAATAGACATATATGAAAACACCCCGCATAAGCCCTTAATTTCGGGTAAGGATGACGATGAAATATCGTTGCTAGCATCTGGGGGGCTATCGGTTCTTGCCGGAAATACCGGTGCAGGAAAAAGTACGTTGATGAACAGGCTATACGGCGTTAATCGACCAACCGCTCCTATAAGCAAAAAGCTTGGTCGTGGCGTACATACAACCAGGGAAGCCGAACTTATACCTACCGAAAACGGAGGTTTTTTGGCAGATACGGCAGGTTTTTCTTCTCTTTCCTTCTCGATGCTTTGCGATGCAAAGCAAAGTGAGTTAGATAGCTTGTTTTTAGAGTTTAGGGAATATAAAGAGCGGTGTAGGTTTGCCGATTGCAGCCATCGAGCCGAGGAAGGCTGTGATGTGCTAAGAGCGGTAGAGGAGAAAAAAATACACCAAAGCAGATATAACAGCTATCTAAAACTATACGAGGAGATAAAACGGAGTTATTAATGAACCTTGATAAAGTTATAATAAAGAAGGTTGAGGAATATAACCTTGAAAAGGTTGTTCTGGCGGTTGAAGAGATTTTTAAAACGCTTTCGGTGGCGAATAGTATAAACGAAAAAACAAAGGTTGCAATAAAACCCAATCTGGTTGCAAAGCATGGCCCCGAGGCTGCGATAACAACCCACCCGGTAGTGGTAGAGGCAGTAATAACGGCTCTTAGGGTAAGAGGTGCACGCGATATAACGGTTATCGATTCGGCCGGCGGTGTTTACGGTGAGGCAGCTATGCGCCCTATATATAAAATTTCGGGCATGGAGGAGCTATGTAAAAGGCTGGATGTTCGGTGTGGTGATGACTATGGTAGCGAGGATAGAAAGATAAACGGAGTTCGATGCAGGGAATTTACCGTTATTAATCCGATAAACAATGCCGACATTATCATTAATCTACCAAAACTTAAAACCCATGCTATGATGGGTTTTAGCTGTGCCGTTAAAAATCTTTATGGCGTTATTCCGGGCCTTAAGAAGGCCGAGCTTCATATGCGTTTTCCCGATAGAAACTTTTTTGGCGAAATGCTGTGCGATCTATGCGAGCTGGTTAAGCCGGACATAACAATAGTTGATGCTATTATTGGCATGGAGGGTGATGGACCTACAGGAGGCGATCCAAGATTTATAGGCCAGCTTATAGCGGGCGAAAACATATATAATGTCGATCTGGTTTCGGCTGCAACAATAGGGGTGGAAACAATGGATATACCATACCTTGTTTCGGCTCAAAAACGTGGTATATGTGGAGAGTTTTCAACCGAAATATTATATAATGCAGAAAATTTTAAGCCGATAAAGGATTTTAAGAAGCCGTCAACGCAAAAATCTATTATATTTGCAAATCGATTGCCAAAACATTTACGTTTTATTATGCCGTTTGTTGCAGAGCATTTAAGCCCGAGACCTGTTGTTAACAAAAAGGGGTGTATCGGCTGTGCTAAATGTGCCGAGATATGCCCTAAGGATATTATAACAATAACAAGCCGTAAGGCATTTATAAATAAAAAGAATTGTATACGGTGCTACTGCTGTCATGAAATGTGTCCGGTAAAGGCTATAGACATAAAATCTCTCGGTTTGTTTAACGCATAATCCATCCTTTATCAGGCTGTATTTCATTGACAAAGTGCTAATTTGTTGTATAATTATATCAGTATCGTTTGAGGTAAAACTATGTTGTGTAGATGTTGCGGCAGCGAGTTAGCAGAGGATATAATCTACTGCACCCGCTGTGGTGAAAAAATTGATAAAGAACCCGTTCAGGATTCACAAAAAAATCGTTTTATTAAGGCCTTTACCGATCGACCGGTAGAGTCAGCTTTATATATTATATGTATAGCCCTACTTGTATGTACGCTAAACGGCTGGATAACTATTTCGCCAAGCCTTTTAACGTTAAGCTCTCTTTCGGATGTCATGCCATACATATCAAATTTAGGTGAGATGGGCGATGTATTACGAACCGATTTTTCGGCTCTGGATATAGTGAACCTGTTTTTTACCATGTTTAAATCTATGCAGGGAAATATATTTTTACCTTTAGCGGCGATATTAATGATTGTAGGATATTTTGCAATTCTGGTATTGGTTGCAGTTTTTGGCATTCTATTATATAGCAACAGCAAGTCAAAACGATTGTTTGCAAAGTTAACCTTTACTATATCAATCGTTGTTGCGGCAATTCCGTTTTTGGTTTCGTTTTTACTAAATAATATGATTTCCACCATGCTATTATCGGCAAACATCCCCTCGGCATTCTTAGATGTAAGAATTTTTACCGTATCTGTTTTTCCTTATTTAATAATTGGCCTTTCGGTGGCGGGTCTTATTTTGCAAAAAAAATTATCTTCTAAAAAAGATGAAGAATTGAATATTTTGGAGGGTAGCGATGAAAATTAAAAACTTATTTAAAAAAGAGCTAACAACCCAGCAAAGAATAGCAAACGAGATAGAGAGCATTGAATTTAAAAAGGCAACGATTTTAAATGGGTTAGAGGAGGAACGAACAAGAACCGACCATGAAATAGATCTGCTGTTTCGAAGAATAGGTTCCATTGTTTACGAAAATCATCTGGCAGAGGTGAAAAATTACAGCTTTAACGATCAGTTTAAACAGATTGCAGCTCTTAGGGAAGAGTTAAAGGAGCAGGAGGGACGCATTGAGGAAATAGTTGATGGATATAACTATGAGATAAGCCTGCTTGAATCTAATCTTGCTATAATTAACAAGGAGCAACCCGGAGAAGGATTCTGTGAGCGATGCGGAAATAGCCTTGGCAACGAGGATGTTTTTTGTAACCGTTGCGGAATAAAAAGAGCTTTATAATGATATGAGGAGTGCTGACCTATCAAGTTTAAAACAGTAACAAAAACAAGCCCTCGATTATTTACCGGTAGGGCACTTGTTGCACTGATTTTACCTCTAACGGTGGAACAGTTGTTAATGGTTTTTGTAGGCTTAGCAGATTCTGTTATGATCTCCTCGGTGGGTGAGGCGGCTATATCCTCCATCTCACTCGTTGATTCGTTAATGTTTTTGTTTTTAACTATTCTTACGGCCTTTGCAACCGGCGGAGCGGTTATTGTTGGGCAGTATCTTGGCAGAAAGGATTATAATGCTGCAGGGCACACCGGTGTGCAGCTTATATATTTTTGCTTAGCAGTAGGCATTTTAATCACGCTGGTTTTAGAGCTGTTTAGCGGTGCAATAGTTTCGCTGATATTTGGCGAGGTGGAATCCTCGGTGTTTGAGTATGCGGTTTTATATCTTAGAATAACAACATTATCTTTACCTATATATTCGGTTTACATAGCCGTTGGTGCAATATTTCGTGCACAGGGAAACACAAGGGTTCCGATGTTGGTTTCTGTTGGTATGAATATTATAAATGTTGTAGGAAATGCCATATGCATTTATGGATTAAATATGCAGGTGGAGGGAGCCGCCATTCCTACCTTAGTATCTCGTTGTTTTGCCGGAGTGCTGCTGTTTGTTTTGTTGGTGAAATCTAGCCATGGGTTTAATATATTAAAGCATTTTAAAACAAAGCTTGATGGTGCGGCTATATCAAGGATACTGCGAATAGGTATACCAAGCGGAATAGAGGGAAGCAGTTTTCAGCTTGGAAAGGTTATACTAACCGGTGCTGTTTCAACCCTTGGAACCACGGCTATAACGGCAAATGCCATAACCGGTTCCTTTGCGATAATAAACTGCATGCCGGGAATGGCGGTTAGCATAGCAACGGTTACAGTTGTTGCCAGATGTATCGGAGCCGGCGACTATGAGCAGGCGAAATACTACCACAAATTTTTGTTTAAAATTAGCTATGTCTGCACCGCTCTTATTAGTTTATTTGTTATCCTTATAAGCGATATTGGCCTTGGCTACTATAATCTTTCAGAGTCTACTCACGAGCTAACAAGATATCTTATATTGATACACTGCGTAGGTTCAATATTGTTATGGACACCGGCATTTCATATTGCGCATACCCTTCGCAGTGCCGGAGATGTTAGATACAGCATGGTGGTGTCTATGGTATCTATGTTTGTTTTTAGGGTGTTTTTAGGATATGTTATGGCAACCCGGTTAGGATTTGGTGTTGCCGGTGCATGGTATGCCATGATGATCGACTGGGTTGTTAGAACAGTTTTTTATGTTTATAGATATAAAAGTAATGTATGGATGAACAAAAAGGTTATCTAGCCAAAGGCTAAAAAAACCAAAGATTTTCAATCCAAAGGTTCAAATATTTGGTAATTTAATAACAAGATAGATAAAACCACGAAGAAAGGGAAGAGAAAATAATGAAAAAAACCTCGTCATTAATTATGCTATACCTGCTGGCAACCTGCGTTGTTGCGCTTGCAATGGGTTTTAGCGATACGATTCTCAGCAACTATTTTAAAGATGCATATAATGCTACTGCGCAGCAACGAGGTTTTATCGAGATACCGCGTGAGCTTCCCGGTATTCTTGCACTGTTTTTTATAGTGGCATTATCAAGGCTTGGAGATATTAGAATTGCAATGATAGCGCACCTACTCTCAACAATAGGTATAGTTGCCCTTGCATTCTGGACACCAAGCTTTTATACCATGACGGCGGTTCTCTTTGTGTTCTCGCTCGGAGTACATACATATATGCCACTGCAGGATAGCCTGGCAATGTCGATACTCGGGGGCGACAAAAATCCAAATCTCGGCTCGCTTCTTGGCAAAATAAAGGGGCTTTCCACCTTGTTTTCGCTTATTGCCGGCGGTATAGTTTTCGTTGGATTCAGAACCGATTTTTTCTCATTTAAAACGCCAATAAAGGTTCCGTTTTTAGTTGCCGGCGGATGTCTCTTGGTTGCGGTGGCGCTTTTTGCCGTTATGCTTTTAAAGGCTAAGGGCGCAAGAGAGATACCCAAAACATCAAGGCCGATTATTCGCAAAAAATACAAATACTACTATATTCTTGCGGTTATGCACGGGGTTCAAAAGCAGATAGTTTTGGTGTATTCTCCCTGGCTTTTAATCGAAATTTTAAACGTGGGTGCCGATACCTTCTCATTGCTTGTTATGATAAGCTCGTTTTTCGGTATCTTTTTTATGGCACTTCTCGGAAAATGGCTAGATAAATTCGGCATAAAAACGATGCTCTATGCCGATGCTTTATCCTTTATTTTAATCTATGTTGCCTTTGCATTTATGGCGTATAACTTTTATGTGGGCAACTTTGCAACAGCCGGTGTTGCTGTTGCAGTAGCATTTCTTCTGTTTGTTATCGACCGTATGTCCAGCCAGATGGGCTTTATCCGTTCGGTTTACCTAAATAAAATAACAAAGGATAAATCAGAAATACTCTCAACAATATCATTCGGAATATCGCTCGATCATGTTGTAGCTATAACATGTTCATACCTATGCGGTCTTATCTGGACCTATTGGGGTCCGCACTTTGTGTTTATCTTTGCCGCAACGCTATCACTCGTTAATCTTGCCGTAGCAAAGCTTATTCCGAAAGAGAGCCTAAAATAAAGAAGTTTAAGCTAAAAATAACAGAATTTTTATAATTACGCCTTGTTTTATTTGTCTGCATGAAATGCAGATATAACGCTATAAACCTCTTGTTTGGCAGACAAAGAGCTCTAAAACCGCAAAACAATTTTCAAGGCTAAGTTACTATAATTGAAACCTCTCCGGAGGAGATAACCTGCTTTTGATTCTCCTTACCGGTCGTAATTAAAAGATTACAGCTATCGTCTATGTCATCAACATATGCGTTATAGCTGTTTTCGCCATTTAAAACCATAATGTTTTTATGCAGCACAAGGCTTCGTGCACGGTATCGAGAGGCAATCTCGGCTTGGGTTAATGCCTCGTAATACGAAAAAAAGATGTTTAGCAGGCTTGCGAGAAAAAGGCTATCGATGTTTTCATCATCAGCACCATCAAACACCGCCCCTGCCTTTTGCAGAAGTTCATCGGGGAAACCCTCTGCCGGTGTTATTAGGTTAACACCAATTCCGAGAATAGCATAATCCAGCGCACCTTGCGCGTTAACACTTCCCTGGGTTAATATTCCACAAACCTTTTTGTTATCAATATATATATCGTTAACCCATTTTATCATGGCTTTTTTATCACTAAGCTGTTCTATAGTTTCGCAAACTGCAACAGCCGCAAGCGATGTTATCAGCGCCGCATCTCCAACAGTTTGTTTCGGCTTTAGTAGTATGCTTACATAAAGGCCGCTATCCTTTGGTGAAAAAAAACGACGGTTAGAAAGCCGGCCGCGCCCGTCGGTCTGCTCGTTTGCCGCAATAACCAGTCCCTGTGGCTCGATTGTAAAATCTCGCATAACAATATTAGTAGAGCCTACGCTCTCATAAAGCTTAAACTGAAAATTGTTTTTGTTGTTTAGATGTTTTCTTATTATTTCTTCCTTTAACAAGGGGCAATCCTTTCTTAAAGCAACTTTAATAAAGTAACCTAACACTCCTAACCACTAAGGGCTAAGAGTGTAAATTTAAAAATATTGGGCAAAGCTGTGTTTCTTAAATTATTTGTGGTGGTGAATTGGGCCTGCGTTTGCCTTTTTTGCCAACTTGGAAACACGACGAGCTGCAGTGTTCTTATGCATAACACCTTTAGAACAAGCCTTGTCTACTGTGGAAACTGCCTTTGCAAGATCGAACTCATGACCTGTTTCGATGGCCGTTACAGTTTTCTTTATGGTAGAACGAAGATTAGACCTAATAGCCTTGTTACGCTCGGTCTCCTTGCGAGTCTGAATTACCCTGTCTTTTTGGGATTTAATGTTTGCCATCCTGTACTGCTCCTTTAAACGTATTCTAATTTATTTTGTTAATTTGTAATCATTAGCTTTAATACTATACCATAAATAATCATGAATTGCAACCCCTATTGCGTTTTTTGTAATAAAATATCAATATTTTATCTATTTTCTTGCTATAAAACATCGCTGTATGGCTATTTACAGCCGGCGCAGCCTTAAAAAGCATTTACAAAAAGGATGCAAAGCATTGACAAAGGTGGTGAGCAATGGTAAAATTTTTATATGTTATTAAAGAGGTTATTTGATGTTTAAATTTGCGGCTGTTGCTGTTTTAATAAGTTTTTCCTTGTTGTTATCCAGCTGTAATAATACACAGCAGGAATCGATATCTTCATCCCGGGATGAAGAACAACCAATTATATCGGTAGGTGTTTCGTTTGCCGACTTTAACGATAACTATTATTCCTTGATAATGTCGGAACTTAGCGAGATTGATTACGACGATAACAGCCTAAAGATAGAGTTTTTAGATGCGGCAGGTGATAGCAATCAACAACAGGATGATATTCAGTATCTGATATCGCTCGGTGTTGACGTTGTTGCTGTGAACCTGATAGATGAAAGTTATGCTGAATCGGTGTGCAACTATGCCAGGGCGGCCGAAATACAGGTTCTTTTCTTCGGCGCAAAGCCTTTAGAAGCCGGTTTACCGGAATATGATAACTATGTTTATCTGCATATTAACGAGGCGGATCTTGGAACTTTGCAGGCACAGATGGCAATTTCTGATTTTAACACCGAGGTTATCGCGGATAAAAACGGCGACGGTGTTTTGCAATATCTATTGTTAAAAGGTGAATTGGAAAATCCGATTACGGCAGAACGAAGCGAAGCGGTGGTAGCTAGTCTAAACACCATTAACTCAAGCATGATAGCCGAGGCCAACACCGACTGGTCGACGGATTCTGCAAGGAAGCAGTGTGAGGCATGGCAGGAGAGCGCAGAACTTTTAAATGCAGAGGCAATTTTCTGCAATAGCGACGGGATTGCCCTCGGTGTTATAGAAATGCTAAAGGAGTATGAGCTAAGCATACCGGTTTACGGAATAGATGCAATCCCCCAGGCTATAGACATAATCGACGATGGACAGCTAATGGGAACTGTATATAACGACCCTTATGAAATGGCAGAGGCTATATCGATGGTTGCTGCAAATATGGCAAGAGGATATGAGCTAGTTGAATCTACTGCACTAACAGCTGTTTCACCAACCGAGGTAACTGTGCCGGTTGCGGCAATAAAACCGACATCTTAACAACCGGTTATACATTTTATCCCTTAAACCTTATATTTTTTATTAACAAAAGAGTAATATTTCCCCTTCTTTTTGAATATATTATTTAGGACGAAAGGGGAGCTTATATCATGAAATTATACTCAAAGAGAAGGCTAATAAAAACCGACCTTGAGCAGCTGTTGCAGCTAACGGATAACACCCGCAGATACTGCGGATATATGGCGGAGGAAGAGGTTAAAGAGTTTTTGGCCAGGGGTCGAATATACGGGGTGTTTTGTTCTGAAAAGCTAGCTGCTGTAGAATTTTGTGGCAGAACAGGGCGCGGACTTTGTATTGATAGAATGTTGGTCGACCTTGTTGGCGATGGTGTTGATTTTAGCTATATAAGGGTTATGGATGATGAAGCTGAATGCATTAACATATTAATGAGCCCAAAGCAGCTATATCCAAACCACCACTGTGTGGTTATACATTATCGCCACATAAATCAACTGGCCGAGCTGTTTACACGAAATTTCGAGCTAACAGCACTTAGGGGAGGCCTTGGAAACAAGCCATATCTGTTAATACAGTGTGGTATGCGGGATGAGATAGGCGATGACTATCGCTTCTGTGTAACGTCTGAAAGTAAGAGCCTAAGCCAAATGTTAGAGCAGGGTTATCGGGCGGTAGGAGCAATGGGGAATAAGCTTGTTTTGACATTGCCGATGAGCATAAATGAAAGGAATGGATGTATTAATGCAGTTAAAACCGAAGATTGTGGTGCTTGACGCTGAGGCTATGCGTGCAGATGATATCGATTGGTCGGGCCTTAGTGCGATTAGCGATGATATAACGATATACCCACACAGCTTAACAGAACAGCTTGTAGAACGAATAGGTGAAGCCGATGCCGTTGTTATAAATAAAGGTTTAATTGACGATAACGTTTTAAAATTTTGTAAACGCTTAAAATATGTAGGCATAACCGCCACGGGATACGATACGTTAAATATAGAGCACTGTAATAATTATGGGGTTACCGTAACCAACGTTCCAAACTACAGTAGCGATAGCGTAGCACAGCAGCTTTTCGCCCTGCTGTTAGAATATGCCGCCCATACTTCAGGGTATGCGAGGGCGGCAAGAAGCGGTGATTGGCTGGGCAGGATGCAGGGTATAAACTCGCTGCGTAGAATGGTTGAGCTTAGCGGTAAAACCATCGGTATTATAGGATTTGGAAACATAGGTTCTGCAGTAGCTCGAATAGCCACGGCATTTAATATGAGGGTGCTGTGTTACAGCTTTAGTAATAAAAGAGCACCGGGGGTGGAGTTTTGCGATCTGGAAAGAGTTTTCATTGAGAGTGATATACTATCGCTACACTGCCGCCATACCGATGATACAGATAAACTGGTTAATGAAGCAAGGCTAAACATGATGAAAAAAGGGGCAGTGCTTTGCAACGTTTCAAGGGGAAGATTAATAGACGATGATGCGGTTTATAATGCCTTAAAGAGTAGGCAGCTATCATTTTATCTTGCCGATGTGTTAACAGGTGAGCCGCACACAGAGGGGCATCCTCTTCTTTCCTGTGAGAATACGGTTATTACGCCACATGTAGCATGGGCTACCGACGCTTCACTTTTAAGGCTCGCCGGCGCTGTTATAGAGAATATGAAGGCATATTACAGCGGGTTACCCATAAATGTTGTAAACAACCCTAAAGATTAATAATACCGGTTGCTATTTTTTCGCAAAAAAACCTATCGTGCTCAACAAAAAGCATGGTGGGTTTATATTGTATTATTAATTCCTCTATCTGCATTCGGGATAGAAGGTCGATATAGTTAAGAGGTTCATCCCAGATATAAAGATGGGCAGGGGCGGCAAGCGATTTAGCTATTAGCAGCTTCTTTTTTTGACCCTCGCTAAAGGAGTTTATAGCCATTTCAAAGTGTAGTCTCGAGAAATCAAGCTTGCGAAGTATTGCACGAAACAAGGTTGGGTCTAATTCATTCTGTGCCTCATAGTCGCAAAATGACCAGCGAGAACCGGCTGTTTTATCCGGATTATCAAGAAGTTCGGTGCTTTGATTAACATATGAAATAATAAGCCCGTTAGCACGATAGATGTTACCGCTATGGGCAATATCATTGCCGGAGGAAACAGCGTTGCTCAGTATCATTTTTATAATGCTGGTTTTACCGCTACCGTTCCTACCCTTTAGTGCAAGCCTATCACCGGATTTAATAACGAAGTTAAGATCGCTTAAAATGCAGCGATTATCATAGCATAACGAAACGTCAGTAAACTCAACAAGGCGCTCGCTATGAAAGCTAAGAGTTTGTATCTTTAAGCTATCAGATTTTTCTAGATTTTTAAGCAATGATTCCTTTTCATCAATGGCCGCGTTTTGGCGTTTTTCTATTGCCTTAACACGCTTCATGTTTGCCTTGGCTTTTGCACCTTCAAACGCTCGCCTTCCTTGAGTTTTTTCGGTAAATCTCGGGTTAAATCCTATCTTACGGCTCTCGGCTGTATCTGCCCAGGAAGCCTTTTGAATTGCACTTTGCTTTAACCTCTTTATATCCTTTTTAAGCTTTTCGTTTTCTGCCAGTTCAAATTCATCCTGCCTACATTTATTCTCATGCCAAACCGAAAAATTGCCCTTAATTATCTCGATGTTTGCCCTGTTGATGGAGAGGGTGTGATCGGTACAGCTATCTAAAAAGGCACGATCATGTGATACCACAATAAAGCCTTTTTTTGTGTTTAGATAGTTGGCGACGGTAAGCCTTGCATCGATATCAAGATGATTTGTCGGCTCGTCGATAAGTAAAAATTTATTGTCATCGCAGAAAAGAGAGGCGAGTAAAATTCTGGTCTGCTCTCCGTTTGAAAGGGTGTTAAACGGTCGGTAGAGAAGCTCGCTATCCATTCCCATAAGGGATATCTCTCGGTAAAGTTTCCAGTCGTCACCAACAATTTCTATGCAGTTCTGCTCCTTGTTTGCTACGTTAAAGGGGAAATAGATAAACTCAACAGAAGAAGAGATACTCCCACTGTATATAAGTGAACCAAGCAAAAGTTTTAAAAATGTAGTTTTTCCACGTCCGTTTCTGCCGCAAAAGCCAAGTTTCCAATCGGTGTCTAGTGTAAATGATGCATTTTCGAAGATGTTTTCATACCCACCATCGTATCCAAATGTTAGATTTTTAACGCTTATCTGTGACATGTTCTGCTCCTAAAAAAATATACAACACTGCTTTTTCATCGTAGAAAAAAAGTAGTGTTGTATATCGGTATACCTAATAGCACATCGACAGATAAACACATATTTTTCTCAACAAGGCAAAGCAAAAGCTCTTAAAAGTTTTGAAAAATGTTTATCTGTTGTACATGCCCTTCTCCTAGTTAATAATCGTTGTTTTAGTTTGATAGGGTAAATCCTGAGAGTAGATCTCTTAGAATCTGAGATTGGCTGGAAAGCTCTTCGCTGGTTGCAGCGCTCTCCTCAGCGGTAGCAGAGTTTGTTTGAACAACGGCAGAAATCTGCTCGATTCCTATGCTAACCTGTTTTGCACCCTCAGACTGGGTTGTTGAGGCAACTGCGATACTATCTACAAGGCTGCTAAGCTCGTTAGCGCTCTGGATGGCAATGTTAATCGATTCAGATGTGCTACTTGCTATGCGACTTCCCACCTCAACAGCAGCAACGGTTTCTTCAATAAGAATTGCGGTATCGCTTGCCGACTGAGCCGACTTTGTTGCAAGGCTTCTAACCTCATCGGCAACAACTGCAAAACTTCTACCGGCAGTACCGGCTCTTGCAGCTTCAACCGAGGCGTTTAGGGAAAGAATGTTTGTTTGGAAAGCGATATCATCGATGGCCTTGATGATGTTACTAATCTGCATAGATTTCTCTGTGATGTTAGCCATAGCATCAACCATTTCGCGCATCAGCTCGTTACTCTCGTTAAGAGCACCATGTGCTTTTTCGTTTGCGGTTTTAGCACTAAGAGAATCGTTAGCAGTCTCGGTAATTTTACTTGAAATATCCTCAATGGTAGCAGAAAGTTCCTCTATGGCGGAAGCCTGTTCTATTGCGCCCTGTGCAAGGGATTGAGCCCCCAGTGCAACCTGGTTGTTTCCATCGCTAACCTGGCTGGAAACGTCGCTGATTTTTACCATGGTGTTAGAAAGTCTGTCTACTATGGTTTCGAGCGAGGTTGAAAGCGAGCTAAAGTCTCCGATATAGTATTCCTTTGCCCTGCTCTGTACCGAGAAGTTACCGGCTGCAATTTCTGAAAGGGTGTAGTTTAAATCGTTTATCATTACCGAAATGGAATTTACTATAGAAGAGGTTGATGCTGCAAGTACTCCTGTTTCATCATTTGTTTTAATATCCGGCATTGGTGAATTTAAATCACCCTGAGAAACAAGGTTAAGTCTTTCAACACAAAGGGTAATGGGTTTAGATATTTTTTTTGCAATACCTATAGTTATGAATGCTGCAACAACAATGATAACTATGCTTAAAACAATTATCATTATAATCGAGCTTATCATCTGTGCCAGGAAAACCTCCTGATGAGCAAAGATATATATGCCCCAACCGTTAGAGCCGTCAACCGGGGTGTAGGCGGCAAACCAATCAGATCCATCATATGCTACAGAAGAAAACCCTTCTCCGCCACTCATCAAATCCTGTTCCATCTCGGCAAGAGGGATAAGTGATGGGTCGCTTTGTGCCTCAACGCTAGCGTTATAAGCATCATAAACAAGCTGAATATCGTTGTACGCAATGGTATCACCTGCACTGTTTATTATTGTTACGGTGCTTCCCTCACCAATGGAAATACCGGAAGTTATTGCAGAGAACACCTCGGGATTAACAGCGAATAAAACGATACCTGCAAACTTACCATCTCTCATAATTGGTGATGTTACCGTCATGGTAAGCTGTCCGGTCTGTGGGCTCAGTATAGGATCACCGATGTATGGTTTGCCGGTATCTCTTGGTATGGTGAAAATATCTGCAGTGGAATAGTCAAGTCCCTGGTTAAGGGTTATACCATCCACATCAAAAATGTCAATTGATTCAAAGTTGTACGCTGCCTTTAAAGATTCGGCATGATCAGCTATTTCAGTCTTTACCTCGTTGTAGGTCTTGCCGTCAGAGGTTTCTCCGCCAACACTAGGGATTTCTTGAGAAAGTATTGGATCGGTAGAAAACTGGGTTGCAGTTGCAGTGTAGGAATCCAGCTGAACCTCAACCATATCGGCTGTTGCATCGATGGTTGCCATCATAGATTCTTCAAGGGCGAACATAGTGCTGTTATAGGTGCTTAAAATCGAACTAATACTGATAACTAAGATGCTTACAAGTAGTAAAGACATTGCCAGAGTGAGGATTTTTAACTTTATGGACTTCATGGTTTATCTCCCTGTGATGTACAACTGAAAAATAATTTGCTTTAGTAATACAATTATATCACCTTTTTATTGCGTTTACAATACTTTTTACCTTTATTTTGACAAAATTCAATACAATATTAACATTTTATGTTGTTGTATATAGATAAGAAAACCACCACATAGGTAGCTCTACTCCCACGTGGCGGTTTTAAGTTATTAATAATGGTTAACCGCAGGCGTATTCATAATCATCGGCCATCTCTAAAACTGCATCATAGATAAGCTCGGTAACATTGTTTTTAAGCTGTTTTCTCATAATTTTTTCGTATGATAGAGGCATAAACTGATGAAGAATGTTCATCGGAATAACCACCATTGAAAGGTTTGCAATAAGCTTGTTTATTGCAGCCTTAACCTCCGGGTCGGTTAGGTAATACCTTGCCCTGTCGGAATAGCTGTATTTCCTTGCAAGCTCTAGCTCTAGTTTACTGCCATGGTAATGCTTTTCCCAATTTTCGGGATTTTTAAGCATTGCCCGCTCTAAAACCTCGGGGAAGTTTGCACATTTATCACTAGGCACAAGCTCGGATTCGATATAGCTTAGGGTGAACAGAGCCTCTCTGAAACGATAGGTCATAGCCGGCCCTACCTTTAAAATTGCAATGTTATCCAGAACCATCTCCTTTAGGCATTCCTTTGTTTGATAGTCGGTGGAATGTCCCTCGAAGATAAGGTTCTCATAGCCGGATATACTGCCGGTTAGCTCGGTGGCGGCGGCGCGATCGTATAAAAACACCTGCGAATCACCAAACTCTACGCCCGGCTGAACCACAACGCCAACGATATGCTCGAAAGCATCGGCAAAACCATGGCTTTTGAATACCTCTTTATAGGTAGAAACGGTATCGGTAAAGTCGGCAACCTTGGTTACCTCGATGCCCTCTTCAGCCTCGGTTGCGCCTCCGGGTATCGGAACCTCAGACCCAATCACGAAAACCGGATGAGGTTTTTCGCCGTTGTTAATCTCGGCAAAAGCTCGCTCACATTCCTTATATAAAATTGCGCCACGCTCTGCTATTGTTTTGGTGGAGAGCATAGCGTTCACATCGTCGTTTGCAAGCTTCATGGAGGTATCGAGGTGGATTTTAGTAAACCCTGCCTTTACATATTCGTATACCAAACGCTTAGAGTGCTCCATAGCCTCGGCTTCGGGTAGGTTTTTCCAGGTAAGTGGGCCGAGATGATCGCCCCCTAAAATTACCAACTCCTTATCACAGCCCATCTCCGCTGCCAGATTATAAACAAAATTGGCAAAATCGGCAGGTTTCATTCCGGTGTAACCGCCAAACTGGTTAACCTGGTTTGCCGTTGCCTCGATAAGTAGGGGCTTTTTTGTCTCTGCCGCTCTTTTCAACAACGCCTTAATAACAAGGTCGTTTGCGGTGCAGTAGGAGGGGATTCCGATATTCTTATTGGTTTTGCGTTGCTCTAAAAGCATTTTTAAACTGTTTTTCATGTTTTAGCATCTTCCTTTATACATATAGTCGTTCTACTTAAAAAAACGCCATGTCTTCCCGGCATAAACTACGTCTATCCAAGTTGTCAATGACAACTTTGGTGTCAATGACAACTTTGGTGTCAATGACAACTTTGGTGTCAATGACAATATGTTGTCGTCAATCGGAATATGAAAGTATTCCTCAATCCTTCGCCTTGATAGGCGAAACTTCTGCTCGGCAATATTGTGTCGTTTTTCAAGTTAAATGACTATGGCTGAAGAATGATTCACCACCGTTTATAATGTGGCAATCATTCTTCAGTTTTTAAGTTAAACTATTTTGTTATTGTTCCGTCAAGATCCCAAAGGTCCTGCCAGTCGTTAGCACCCTCCCAGAGGAATACCTGACCCTTGATGAAACGGCTGTTTGCATCGGCATCACAGATAGCCTTGTATTCAGCATCGGTAAGCGGATCTTCGATTGCGGCTTTAAGGTTTGATGCATACTCCTCGGGATAGATGGAGAATGGTATCGGGGTGTGACCGTTTTTATATGCCCATTTTAGGCAGATAACAGCCGGGTGAACACCGTGTGCCTCGGCAGCGGCAACAACAGAAGGCATCTGCATGTCCACAACATCGTCCGGTGATTTATCACGGTCGGGACGGGTGGGCGAACCTATTGGGCAGAAGCCGATAACGGCAATTCCCCTTGCCTCACAGTAGGCACGAATTTCCTTCTGCTGGAAGGAGGGGTGTAGCTCCATCTCTATCATGGATGGCATTATGTGGCACTGTGGTAAAACGGCCTCAAGTTTTGGGATGGTCATGTTAGACATGCCGAGGTGGCGAACAACACCCATCTTATAAAGAGTTTCCATCTGACGCCAGGTTTTTATGAATTTTGCAGGGTCGAACGGTATCGAATCGGGATTTCTTGCATCGCCATCACATCCCGGTGCATGGTAGTTCGGGAAGGGCCAGTGAACAAAATAGCAGTCGAGGTAGTTTAGCTGTAGGTCGCGAAGTGTTTTCATGCATTCCACCACAACATCATCGTGTTTGTCGTTCCATACCTTAGAGGTGATAAAAAGCTCTTCACGCCTAACAATGTCCTCATCAAAGGCCTCGCGGTAAACCTTTCCGATCTCAACCTCGTTGCCATAAACCGAGGCACCATCGAACAAACGGTAGCCGCACTCTATAGCGCCCTTAACGGCAGCAGAAATCTGCTCACTCGTAAAGCGATCGCTTCCGAAGGTTCCCATGCCAACCATTGGCATAAGATCGCCGTTACGCAGAACCTTCTGCGGAACAAATTTGGGATCAATTTTAGTCATGTTATATTCTCCTTTTAATAAATATTTTTTATAAACTTAGTATGTAATGTTATCTTGCGAAGCAAGATGTTCGGCTCGCTATGCGAGCTTTATCCACCCTTTGTCCAACCAAAAAGCAACGGTATCTTGCGAAGCAAGAT
>CAYJBH010000024.1:32501-44091 GCA_964368625.1 uncultured Oscillospiraceae bacterium | reverse complement strand
TCAAAGACACTAGATCCTAAGTCTAGCGCGTCTGCCAATTCCGCCACATCCGCGAATGGCTATAACGTTTAACCAAAACTGAATATTAATACTGTGATGCTAATTAACCACTATGATATTAAGTTTAGAGGGTTAAACACTCAGCTATTAGATTATAACACAGCTGTCGATGTATTTCAAGTATTATTTTAAAAAGTTATTAAAATTATTGTATGATTGATAAAATTACAATACTAACCGGGGAAAATGATGAACAATTTTAGTTAAAACACAGACTGTTTTTGCGTTATTTTCAGTCTTTGTAAAAAACATAGCTAATATTTCTATTCTTTAGCCGGTAAAAGATTTTTATGTATCCACCTCGCAACACCATCACTGTTGTTGTCTTCGCAAATATCGCTGGCCACCCACTTTAATGATTTAATCGCATTTGATACCGCTACTCCTATCCCACAACTAACAATCATATCCATATCATTGTTATCATCACCAAAGGCAACAGCCTGTTCTAACTTTAAATTTAGCTTTTTTACTAAAAACTTAATAGCATTAAGTTTTGTTGAATCATTACGCATCACCTGCTGCCACGGTTCACCTTGATTTTCATAAAGATGAAGGCTATCAAATTCATCCACAATACCTTTAATAACCGCGGGAGTTATACATTCTGTTGATATTTTTACAAATTCATCATTTGGCAATCTCTTAAAATCACAAAATTCGGCATTATATTCCGTTGCCCATAACATCTGCGAAATGTTTGGATCATTACTATAGTTAGCCTTATTCCCCTGCAATGATATCTGCTTAATGCTGTTTTCTTTTTTGCATCTATTAATTAGTTTGCTAACTATTTTTTCTTCTATTGGTTGATTAAGAATAATCTTGCCCTGTTTATCAATAATTGTAGCACCGTTGTTTGCAATTATATAGTCTGGGAAATCATTATGTAAATAGTTTGAAATTGCAGCCACAGAGCGAGCACTGGCAAAAGCTAGATTAAAACCGTTTTTTTTGCATCTAGATAAAACCTCGATGGTATATTGCGAAATACTTTTATCAAATTGAAGTAATGTATTATCTAAATCGGTAACTATTAATTTTATGCAAGAACTCACTGCCGCTCCCTCTATATTTATTTTTTATTTAGTCCATCTTGTTACTCTGTTAATAAAAATCTAGTAAAAGGTTTTTATCTGTAATTATACCAACAAAATCATTTTACTTTCTTATTGTATTTCGAAACCGCCTTTGACAGATGCCAAAAGCGGTTTCTTTATGTTTATGTTGTTTTTATTAATGATTTTTAATTTACGTATAAAGTTAAATTTAAACTATATCTAAGAGCTAAAAACAATATTTTTTGTTATACAAATATAATATGGGCTCGTTAATCTTGCGATTAGGATAGTATCTATTAACTTTTTAGTCTACAAGCGAATTATACTGAATCATCATTCTTTGAAATATTTCCTATAAATGTAGACCCTTTACAGTTAATTAAATCAATTATCATCTTCAACTGTAAATTTCTCGGTACTTCTTTTGCACTGTTTAGTTATAAGCTACCATACTATACTCTCTTAGCTATCAACGTTAACTTAAATGTTAACATTCTTCAACTTTACCGTATGAGAATATTCAATTTTATTCAATAAACAAAACCTTTATCAACGTCACCTTTAAGGATGAAATATCAACCTTTCGGTCAATATATAAACCAATTACTCTTCGGTATTACTACACCGTATATTCTTTGTTAACACCTCTTCTATTGATAAATCTACTAACAGGCTCACTGTTTGTATTCTATACAATGCTTTCACCATTCGATAGAATTGTTGTAGCTAAATCTATATATATCTATAGGTGAACGGTTAATAAATATCTTGGTTTTGCATATCACGGTCGTTACAACCGTTTGTTACCTATCACATTTTTCCTGAGTTTAGTTATATTTTACAGCACTTTGCTGTTTTGCAAGAGTAAAACCTAGTCGGCTACTCCTAATAAAATCACAGTTTCGACTTTCACCCGAAAGCTGTTATAACCCTCTGCCTATCTCGCCTTTACCCGAGAATCAGCTGTGCAGGTAACCCCGATACTATCGGATTCTAATATCACTGGTTCATTATCCATCGGACCCACCCCCTTCTATTTTTCAAACCCTTTACAATTAATCAGTTTAGGATTTGCTAGTATCTAAAATTTATCTTCTCTCCTTGTGGAGTATCTTTATTATAGCATATTCACTATCAATGTCAATACTTTCAAGCGTAGAATAATTGTTGTTTATTTTGTGATTTCACACAAATTGTAACAATTTTGTGTTAATTAAATTGACTGTCATTAACAATATTTTAGCCTTTGCCATACTATTAGTTATAATCAATTATTAAGGAGGAGCATGATATTTTGTGTTTACGGGGAAGATGAAAGACAAAAATGCCTTATCGAGCTGTTAATAAGTAAGGGGATTAGAGTTCTGCCCACCGATAAAGCGGGGTTGGCCGATGTTGTTGTTTTTCCTACTCCTCTGCGAAAAGAGCGAACATTATTTAATGAACTTGCTGTTAGCGGGTATAAAGGTCAGGTATTTGCAGGTGCAATTTCCAGTGAGGAAAAAGATATCGGAAAGGATTTAAGGCTATATGACTATGCTGAAAATGAAGAATTTGCCCAGCTGAATGCGTTGCCTTCAGCCGAAGGAGCTTTATTATGTATAATGCTAAGGCAAAATAAAGTTTTACAGGGAAGTGAAATTGCAATCCTTGGATATGGTAGAATAGCCAAACACCTGGCAAGAATGTTATTATCTCTAGGATGTAAAGTCTCTGTACTGGCTAGAAGGGAGGAGACTAGAGCTGAGGCCGAAGCGTTCGGTTATAAGGTGTATAATTATGATGCGCTAACAGAACTTTTGCCTTTTGTTGATGTTCTTGTAAATATGGTTCCATCGATAGTTGTGGGTATAAAGGAGCTTGAATATGCAAATAAAGATATTTACTTGCTTGATCTCGCATCTTCTCCGGGTGGAATTTCCATTAGCGAGGCAGAAAAGTTGGGGCTTTCGGTAGAATGGGCGCCTGGTCTACCTGCAAAATACAGTCCATTCACAGCTGCAGAATACGTTTTTAGAACCATAGATAATATATTAAGGGGGAAGATATGCACGATAAAAGAATAGGGGTTGCACTGTGCGGTAGCTTTTGCAACTTTGAAAGGGTATATTCCGAGATGGTAAAGTTAAAACAAGAAGGTGCCGATCTTAGATTTATAATGTCGGAAGCTGCCTTTGGAACCGACACCAGATTTGGCAGTGCCGGACATTGGAAAAAAAACTTTGCTGAATTATCTGAGGATGAAATAATAGCCAGTATTTCTGCCGCTGAACCGATAGGTCCAAAAAAAATGTTCGATGTAATGCTTGTTTGTCCATGCACAGGCAACACTCTTGCAAAGTTATCCCATGGAATAACCGACACACCGGTTACCATGGCAGTTAAAAGCCATTTGCGGGGCGGTAGGCCGGTAGTTTTAGCTATTGCAACCAATGACGGTTTAGCGGCATCGGCTCAGAATATCGGCAGGCTTCTTAACACTAAAAATTACTATTTTGTTCCCTTCACGCAGGACGATCCATACCAAAAACCAACAAGCCTCATCTGTGACTTCGGCAGGGTTTCGGATACCATAGAGGTAGCTCTTGCCGGTCGTCAGATAAGACCTGTATTGTTATAAAATTGGTAACACTTAGCTATATAGACCGGTCACCTTAACTGGTAGGCCGGTTCTTGCCGATTCCATGATTTTCAGAATGGTAAGTGAGGTGTTTGCGGCATCCTTAATTGTTACATTAAACTCTTTATCATAAAGCAGACAATCCACAAAACTTCTAATGCTTTCAAACGCAAACCCTTTGGGCTGTCCAAACACTGAATTTTGCACAAGTATATCGGGTGTTCTACCACGCTCTTGTGAGTGAATTTGTAGTAAATTGTGTGAAGATAGGTCCATCGATGCAACCCCTTTACTTCCAAGTAGCGTAAACTTCATATCATTTACCGACGGGTTTCCATTTGGTGTAACCCATCCATTTTCCATCTGTGCTATTACACCATTTCTAAACTTTAATGTAGTAAGATACATGTCCTCAGTAGCCACTCCAAGCTTATCTAGAGCACCCCTACGACTAACACTGTAAACCTCTTCAACTTCATCACCAACAAGCCAACGCAATGTATCAAGACTATGACTTCCTAAAAACCATAGAATAGAAGATTTAGCCGCCCAAGGAAGTAGATCTGTTGCAACCCATAGTATATCGTTAAGTCTAAAATAGGCACTATAGATTTCACCTAATTCTCCATTTTTAACTGATTGATAGGTCGCATTAAATGGTGGTGACCAGCGGTTGTGAAGATCTACCATAGCACGAATGTTGTTTTTTTCGATAGCATCAACAATAAGTGCGATGTCTGGTTGCGTTGTAGCAATTGGCTTTTCTATTAAGATATGTTTTTTATTCTCAGCAGCACATACCGCTATATCAGCATGCAAAAAATCAGGCGTAACTACCGCAACGGCATCACAGCCCGATTTTTCAAACATTTCATTATAATCGGTATATCGTTGCTTAACACCTTGCCTCTCAGCAACATCGTTAAGCTTTGCTACATCACGATCGCATAAAGCTACAACCTCGGCAAATGGATGAGAATTATAAATCTTTATATGATTTTCTCCCCATGTTCCGGCACCCACCACAGCCATTTTAAGTTTGCTTTTCATGGCAACCCTTTCAAAATAAATATATCGGTGAGTAAATTTTAACTTAATCCTTATACTATGTCAATCGTTAATACCGCACAAACTTTATTTTAATAATTTGTACTAATATCCAATAAAAACATTAACTCTTTAGTTTCAATGCTATCACCCCTGTTAAGCCTGGTTTTTGTATCATCGACTAATTTCATTCCAATTTTTTCCATCAACCTAAATGAAGCCGCATTTCTATAATCACAATGAGCAGATATTTTTTTAAAGCCAAGATTGCTTACTGCAAAATCTTTTAGTGCCTTTACAGCTTCGGTGGCATAGCCTTTGCCATGATATTTGCTATTAAAAACCCAACCAAGCTCGGCTACTTCGCTACTATTCTCGGTAAAAAAATATATAGAAACATGTCCAATTACTACGTTAGATAATACAACAGCAAAATCATAAAATTCCGGGTTATCCTTGTTCCAGTTCTCCTGCGAACATCTTAGAAACTCCAGTGTTTCTTCACTGCTCTCAAATGGTAAAAACATCATATATTGGCAGTTTGTATTGTCAGTAGCATATTCATGAACTTCTATATAGTCGCCTATTTGAAGAGGTCTTAAAGATAATCTTTCGGTATTAATAATCATATTTTGTTCTATCCATTTAAAATTGCTTGATATGTATCCATTGAATTAGTGTAGTCTGTTAGCTGAGAATTGTTAAGATTTTCAACCAGTAATACCCTTGTAGTTATAATAAGATTTTCATAAAAATCTTCATACGACTCAGCCGCACCTAACTCGGTGAATTCTGTAGTTAGAGGTACCAGTTCCGTCTCATTTAGCAATGGCCCTGCTTCCTCAGCAGAAGTAGCAGATGTGGTTACATCACCCTGAACCGAAAAAACATCGTAAAGCTCCTGCGATTCATCAAAATTATCGGTAAGGTAAATAATCGAGGTCATACTACTCATGTCAGCCATCATCTTTGTTACGGCTGCCATTTGAATGTTTGGATCAACTGTTTCGGCTTCCTCTCCATACGCAGGATTATAAAGATTTATATTTACCGAGACCACACCATCTTCGTTATAGTCTTCTGCAAAAGCAGCAAAGTCTAGCTTCAAGGCTTCTAACGTTTCGGTAGGAACATACTGTTGATCGGTTATAAGTGCTATCTCAAGATCCGGCAATTCTCTCGTTGCCATATCATATATAAAGAACCCTATTAATATTGCAGCAATGCCACCACACAAAAAGAAAATCCTATGATAAAACCAAAAATCCTTTGCTTTATCACGAGAGGTGGATTCGATAGGCGGTAAAGGATCCCCCGCTTCCTTTTTTAACATTTCAAGATATTCTTTGCTGGGCATTTCAACCTCCATAAAATTAATAATGATTTATATTAATCTTTTTTTATGTCCAATTTGTGAACAATTATTTTTTTGTAAAATAAAATAGGGCCACCATCTTGGCAGCCCTATCTTTTAATAAATTAACCTAGAATATTGATTAAGATACCTGCGGCAACTGCTGAACCGATAACTCCGGCAACGTTTGGACCCATTGCATGCATAAGAAGGAAGTTTTGCGGATCTTCGTCCTGCCCTACCTTTTGTGCAACACGCGCTGCCATTGGAACTGCTGAAACGCCTGCGGCTCCGATAAGGGGGTTAACCTTACCACCTGTAGCTTTACACATAATCTTTCCAAAGAAAACACCACTGGCAGTACCTATGCAGAAGGCAACAAGACCAAGACCAACAATCATTAACGAGTCGGCTGTAAGGAATGTAGAAGCTTTTGTAGTAGAACCAACCGAAATGCCAAGGAAGATAGTAACGATATTCATTAGTTCATTACCGGCTGTTTTATTGATACGATCTACTACACCTGACTCACGGAAAAGGTTACCAAGCATCAACATACCAACGAGAGGGGCAGCAGAGGGAAGTATTAACGAAATAATTATGGTTGAAAGAATTGGGAAGATAATCTTCTCACGTTGAGAAACAACTCGTAGCTGTGTCATTTTAATGCTACGTTCTTCTTTAGAGGTAAGAGCTTTCATAATTGGCGGCTGGATAATCGGAACAAGAGCCATATATGAATATGCTGCAACCGCAACTGCACCAAGCAGATGAGGCGCTAATTTACCTGTTGTGTAAATTGCTGTTGGGCCGTCGGCACCACCGATGATTGCGATAGATCCTGCTTCTTCCGGTAAAAATCCAAGTGCGATAGCTCCAAAATAGGTTGCAAAAATACCAATCTGAGCTGCTGCACCAAGAAGTAAACTTTTTGGGTTTGCCAATAGCGGACCAAAATCAGTCATGGTACCGATACCAAGAAAGATAAGTGGCGGATAGATTCCAAGTTTAATACCCTGATACATGTAGTAAAGTAGACCACCAACCTGGGTCATTTCGCCATTTGCATCATAAACAGGTGCTGCATCGCTAGATAGACCGGCAAGTGGTAGATTGGCAAGAAGCATGCCGAATGCGATTGGTAGCAACAACAGAGGTTCAAACTTTTTAGCAATTGCTAGCCAGATTAGGAAACAGGCAACTGCAATCATTACAATTGACAGCGGTTCATCAGCAAAAGCGACAAAACCTGAGTTCATAATTATGGATTGTATAGTTTCAAAAAATTCTTGCATCTTTAAAAGCCCTCTCTAATTAAACTTGTTGGAGATACGACAGTATCGAAGACTGTTTCCATGCGTTAACGGAATTACCACTAACTGCCTTTCCTGCCTGTTGTTTTTTAATTGACACTACGGTGCCACCATCCATTGCAGCAACAGCTGCAGAAATTACCGCAATTATCTCGTTATCGTCGGTAACGGTTTCGGCGACAACCGGTGTGATAACCGGAGCCGGTGCTACAGCAGGCTGTGGTGCAACCGGCGTTGCTTTTGGCCTGTTAGCGCGTTCCATCACTATACCAAAGACTGTGATAATTGCAGTTAATAATAACAGCAAGAAAAATACTAGCAAGATGCCCGTTAGGACGACTGTAAGAACCGAGGGAGCTCCCATATAACCTCCAAAAAGAATATATAACCTACAAAAACAGATTTACCATCATGGAAAATTCCGCAACTCCTATTATACAATAGAATAGCAGTTTTTTCAACCATTATTTATAAAATATTTTATTTTCCGTAAAAATAACACAAAAAATGGGATGGAAAGCTTTATTCGCTCCATCCCATTACAAAATTATTATTTAGTGGTTTTTGCTTTTTTTGTTTTCTTTTTTATCTGCTTACCTTTGGGTTTTCCTTTTGTTGGTCCTATAGTTGGATCCATTCTATCAGCCATTGTATAAAGGAAGTTAAGCGCATCCGACAGTGTTCCCAATCTGTCTATCAACCCCTCCTCCACTGCTTCCGCACCGTTGAGAACCGTACCGATATCCATAACCAGTTGATCGGTGTTCATCATTAATTCAACTAAACGTTTTTCACTAATGCTTGAATGCCTTGCAACAAATCCGGTAATCCTATTCTGTATCTCCTTTAAATACTCAAGACTCTGGGGAACAGCAAGAAGGGTTCCTGAATGTCTTACCGGATGAACCGTCATGGAAGCAGTTGGAACAATAAAGCTACAGTCTGCACTCACTGCAAGGGGTATACCTATTGAGTGCCCCCCTCCCAAAACCAACGATGCGGATGGTTTTTGAACACCTGCTATAAGTTCTGCTAACGCAAGCCCGGCTTCAACATCTCCACCCACCGTGTTTAAGATAACAAGTAGACCATCTATTTCAGGATCTTCCTCTATAGCAATAAGTTGTGGGATTACATGCTCATATTTAGTTGTTTTCTGATTTTGAGGTGCTAGCGTATGCCCTTCTACCTGCCCAATAACTGTTAAGCAATGGATAGCTCTTCTACCCTTTGTTTTAAAGACACTACTGTTTTCTATGATGGTTTCGTTTGATCTATTCTCCTGCATTTTTCACCTTACCTTTCTATCTTAAAAAGTATTATACCCAGAAATCTATATAATCTTGTCTAATTTAAATATTTTGGTTGCAAATGTGTTTTTTTAATGTTAAAATAAAGATCAGTAATTATTTGTGGTATAAATAATTATTTTTTGTGTTGGCTATTTTTTGTTAAAAAATCTTATTTAACTTAGTTTGTTATAGTCTGCACAGAAATATAAGGTAAACATTTTGTTTCGATAAGCATGGCGAAACATAAAAGAGAATAGTAATATGAGAGGTGCGGATTGTTAAAAAAGCTACGGCGAAGTTCTGAGGGTGTTCACACACCACACAACAAGCTAACAGATTCCTGCCGGACGCGTTACATGTTGATACCGGAAATAATTTATCTTCCTTTACGTCAACATATAGGAGCGCCAACAAAACCTATTGTAAAAAAAGGCGATACAGTTGAGGTAGGAACAAAAGTTGCTGAGGCGGGAGGATTTGTCTCCAGCCCTATTTACAGCGGTGTTTCCGGCAAGGTTAAGGATATAGTTGAAATGCAGTTTGTTTCCGGTAAGGAAAGCTGCATTGTTATTGAATCAGATAAGGCTCAAACCATGTCGACTGATATTGCGCCACCTAAGGTTGACGATTACGATAGCTTTGTTAAGGCTGTTGCCGAAAGTGGACTTGTAGGTCTCGGAGGCGCTGGCTTTCCAACTGCAGTAAAGCTTTCTCCAAAAAATTTAACAGCTATAGATACTCTTATTATAAATGCTGCCGAATGTGAACCTTATATAACTGCAGATAATCGTGAAATACTTGAATGTCCCGACCATGTTATGGCTGGGATCGTTCTTGTTAAACGTTTTTTGGGTGTTAAAAAAGTATTAATAGGTATAGAAAATAATAAACCGGAGGCTATCGACCTATTATATAGTCTTGCTGCCGGTGATAAAAGTATATCTGTTGTTCCTCTTGACTCGCGCTATCCTCAGGGGGCTGAAAAGGTTTTAATTGAAACCTTGACGGGTAGAGAGGTACCGCTTGGTGGATTGCCTTCTGATGTTGGTGTTATAGTATTAAATGTTGCCACAATTTCATTTATATCAAAATATATAGAAACAGGAATTCCGCTTATTAAAAAGAGAATAACCGTAGATGGAGATGCAATAGCAAACCCCCAAAATCTAGAGGTAGTTATCGGAACACCGATTAAGGATATTATTGAGCAATGCGGCGGAACTGTAAAACCGGTAGGCAAGCTTATAATGGGAGGTCCCATGATGGGACTAACCATTCCCAGTGCCGACCTTCCTATCCAAAAGCAAACAAATGCTATACTTGTTCTCTCAGAAAATCTTGCAAGACCACCTCACACAACGTCATGTATTCGTTGTGGGCGCTGTATTGCGGCCTGCCCTATGGGGCTATCGCCGGTTGAAATATCTGATGGTTATGAGATTGAGGATGTGAAAGAGCTTACGGTTTTAAATATTGCCGCCTGTATTGAGTGTGGATGTTGCTCATTTACATGTCCTGCAAAGCGACCGTTAACTCCTACAATGAAGCTTGCTAAGGTTATGCAAAGAGGGAGGGGTTAAAATGAATGATATTCTTTGGGCGAGTTCATCGCCTCATATACGTGACAGCATAACAACTCGGCAGATAATGTTTAAGGTTTTGCTTGCCCTGTTGCCTGCTACCGTTGCCGCTGTTCTTATTTTTGGCTATCAAGCCGCAGTATTAATATGTGTTACAGTATCAGCCTGTGTTGCCTTTGAATCTATTTGGGCAATAGTAATGAAGAAACCCCAAACTATAGGGGATCTCTCAGCTGTTGTTACCGGCCTACTATTAGCATTTAATCTTCCTTCAACATTACCTATCTGGATGGCAATAATCGGCGCATTTGTTTCGATTATAGTTGTTAAAATGCTTTTTGGAGGAATAGGTAATAACTTTGCAAATCCTGCAATAGTTGGAAGAATTGTGCTAGCTTTGTCCTTCACCTCCGCTATGACAAATTATCCATATGTAGCCTCGGTAACCTCGGTTGAAGCACTTGCCGGTGCTACACCTTTCGTTGCCGCAGAAACGGTTAGTGTTCAGTTTCTTGATTTGTTTATAGGTACACATAGTGGTGTTCTTGGAGAAACAAGCACGCTAGCACTACTAATGGGCGGCATATATCTTATTATGGCTAGAGTCATCTCTCCTGCCATTCCTTTAAGTTATATCCTCGTTGTTATGGCATTCCCATTTATAACCGGCGACAGCACATCCACTGCTCAGCTGTTTGGCAACTTAATTTTAGAGCTTACCGGTGGCGGGCTTATGCTAGGTGCATTCTTTATGGCAACCGATTACTCAACCTCTCCCTATACACTGAGGGGAAAAATCGTATACGGTATCTGTCTAGGTATAATTACAGGCCTTATCAGGCATTACGGGAACATGACTGAAGGCGTATCTTACGCTATATTGTTAATGAATATCCTTGTTCCTTTCATAAACAAACTTACACGTCAATGCGTATTAGGAGGTAAAGGAATTGTCAAGAGCAAAAAATAAAAACACCAAGAAAGAAAATGAATCTTTACCGATAATAGAAGAGTTAAATGAAGAGGTCGTTGAAGCAACCGAAGAGACTGCGCAAACAGTTAATGCTGACCCGGATTCGTTATCTGAGTTGAAGGAAGCTAACGAAGATGTTGTAGTCGAGGAGGTTTCGGAGGCTGCTGAGGAGGTTTCGGAGACTGCCGAGGAGGTTTCGGAGGCTGTCGAGGAGGTTTCGGAGGCTGCCGAGGAGGTTTCGGAGGCTGCCGAGGAGGTTTCGGAGGCTGCCGAGGAGGTTTCGGAGGCTG
>CAYJBH010000024.1:3850-32401 GCA_964368625.1 uncultured Oscillospiraceae bacterium | reverse complement strand
GTTTCGGAGGCTGCCGAGGAGGTTTCGGAGGCTGCCGAGGAGGTTTCGGAGGCTGCCGAGGAGGTTTCGGAGGCTGTCGAGGAGGTTTCGGAGGCTGTCGAGGAGGTTTCGGAGGCTGTCGATGAAGTTGTTGAGGAGATAACTGTATCTGTAGCGGCTACCGATACTGCTTTTCCAACGATAAATGAAAAATGGCGTGATCGACTTTTGCCTGTTGCCATTCTTTGTGCAATATGTATGGTTGCAGCACTTCTACTTAGCCTAACGAATGAACTTACTGCCCCAATTATATCCGCTAATCAGGCTGATGCAGAACAAGGTAGCATGAGGCTTCTTATTCCTGAAGCCGAAAACTTTACAAGTATAGAATTAACAGGCGATTCTGCTACTATTGTTAGCTCTGCATATAGCGCCATGAGCGGAGAAGAGATAGTAGGATATATTGTAACCGCTGCTTCAAAAGGATATGGTGGAGATGTTCCGATAATAGTTGCGTTTGATGCCGAAGGTTCTGTTATGGCCATTTCTATTAGTGATAACAGCGAAACTCCCGGTATTGGTGACAGGATTTATGACGAAACATTTTTAGGTCAGTTTGTTGGGCTTACAACCGTGCTTGCCGAAGGTGAGTATGATGGTATTACCGGTGCTACCTATTCATCCGGAGCCGTTTATGAATCGGTAAACAAGGCACTTACCGTTATTAATAGCTTAACCGGAGGTGAGGAGTAGAGATGATAGAGAGAGTAAAAGATTTATTTGTTAAGGGCATTCTGCTTGAAAATCCGGTTTTGCGCCTAATTATCGGTGTTTGCCCAACCCTTGCTGTAACAACCAGTGCTTTTAACGGGCTAGGCATGGGGCTTGCAGCCACCTTTGTATTAATTTGTTCTAATATTGTTGTTTCGGCATTACGAAATATTATTCCGGATAAGGTTCGTATACCTGCATATATCACCATTATTGCTACCTTTGTTACGGTGGTTCAGATGGTAGTTAAAGCTTTTCTTCCCGAGCTAGATGCAGCACTAGGAATCTTCCTTCCACTAATAGTTGTTAACTGTGTAATTCTTGGTAGAGCCGAAATGTTTGCATCTAAAAACAACGTGTTCTATAGCGCGATTGACGGGGTTTCAATGGGTATAGGATTTACTATAACATTGCTACTTATGGGTGGAATTAGAGAAATTCTAGGTGCCGGCACCCTATTTTCCGTCTCGATAACAAATGCCTTTATCGAGCCAATGGCAATATTTGCTGCGCCTGCCGGAGGATTTTTTGTATACGGAATATTGATTGCATTAGCACTACAGCTAGAAAAAACACCCTTTTTCGGACCAGCACCAAAAGGTCACAGCTGTATTGGTTGCCCTAATGAGAACGGCTGTCCCGCTTTTGAAAAGGAAGGCGGCCTTAAAACTGCTGTTTCTGAGAACATTCCGGAGGCAAGACATTCCACCGATGTTATAGCTACCACACAGGAGCAGGCCGACAATCAGGTTTTTGACGCTAATAACATTGATAACGAGGAGGAAAATTAATGGGAGCTGAACTTGCTGTAGTATTTTTTGGCATGATTCTGGTAGATAACTATGTACTGGTTAAATTTCTCGGAATCTGCCCCTTCCTTGGAGTTTCTAAAAAGTTGGACTCGGCGTTTGGAATGAGCTGTGCCGTTATCGCTGTTATGGTTTTAGCCACAGCGGTTACTCATCCAATATATACCTTTTTACTTTATCCAAACGGACTTGAATATCTATCAACTATAAGTTTTATACTTGTTATCGCAACGTTAGTACAACTTGTTGAAATTCTTTTAAAGAAGTTTATACCACCACTATATAATTCTCTTGGTATATATCTTCCACTTATCACAACTAACTGCGCTATACTTGGTGTTACGCTATTAAATATTGAGAATGGCTATAACTTTATTGAGAGTATAGTTTGTGCAGCGGGTGCCGGACTTGGATTTATGCTTGCAATGGTTATGTTTGCCGGTGTGCGTAGAAGATTAGAAACCTCTAACCCTCCAAAGGCTTTTGTTGGACTTCCTATAACCCTGGTATCTGCAAGTATCGTGTCGCTTTCTTTTATGGGCTTCGGTGGCATTATAGAAAATATATTTCAGTTTTAGGAGGTTAAAATGACTATAATAATACCGATTGCTGTAATTGTAGGCGTAGGCGCTGTTGGGGCCGTTATTCTGGTAGTATTTTCAGAACTTTTTGCTGTACCAAAGGATGAAAAAGCTCAACTGCTTGAGGACGCTTTACCGGGAGCTAATTGTGGGGCTTGTGGCTATGCCGGCTGTGCTGACTACGCTTCGTCTATATCAACCGAAAAGGAGTCTAAACTTAATCTATGTACGCCCGGTGGTAACACTGTAGCTGCCGTACTTGGTGAGATTATGGGAGTTCTTGTTGACGCTGTTGATGCTAAAAAGGCGGTAATCAGATGTCAGGGAAACTATGATAACACCACAGATAAATATCTTTATAGTGGCGTTATCAGCTGTGAAGCCTGTGCTACACTTTTTGGCGGTAGAAGTAGCTGTAGCTATGGTTGTCTTGGCTATGGCGACTGTAAGATAGTTTGTAAGTTTAACGCTATAACCGTTGATAACGGCCTTGCTACCATCGATATGAGCCTATGTACCGGCTGTGGGGCTTGTATAGAGGCATGTCCTAAAAAAATTATTTCATTGGTTAGCTCAAACCAAAAGCCTGTTGTTCTATGTGCAAATAAGGATAGAGGAAATATTACACGTAAAGCATGTAGTGCCGGCTGTATAGGCTGTATGAAATGTACAAAGGTATGTCCAACCCAGGAAAAGTCTATATCTGTAAAGGATAACAACGCAAGTATCAATCATGATCTGTGTATTGGTTGTGCTAAGTGTGCTGAAAGTTGTCCGGTTAAGTGTATTTCAGAGGCAGTTGTTCCGTCATAAACTTTTAAGAAACTGAATATTTTTGATTAACAGTGTATTTATATTAAATACACTGTTTTATCTTGCAAGTTTTTTTGTTTATTATGTGCAAAAAATGTATCTCTTGTGAATGTTTAATGTAAATTCCAAAGAATGCACCGTGAAAAACCTAAACATTTTCATATTATTGTGTTTTTCTATGAACTATAATTAAAACATGTTATAAAAGCTAAGGTAATCTGAAAGGAGCAAATTACATGACCAAAGTGGAGAGAGTAAAAGCAGTTATGGCTAACGAAACGCCGGATAAGGTGCCGGCAGGTTTTTGGTTTCATTACCCTGGCAGCTTATCACCAAAAGAGATGGCAGAAATACATTTAAAGCTTTATCGTGAGACTGATATGGACATCATAAAGATAATGCAAGATTATCGTTATGTTTCCGACAGCAAGGTTAACGAACCACAGGATTGGTATAACATCGAGTTTCCTGGCACCGAATGCGAAGCATTCAACAAACTTAAAGAGGTTGTTGAGCTGATAAAAAAGGAAGTTGGCGACGAAGCACTTATATTCCAAACAATGTTTAGCCCTTTCAAAGCAGCATCTATGATTTTCGGTGAAGAAATATTGATGGATCATTGTAAAAAGGCACCACAAGCAGTTGCAGCAGGCATTAAGATTATTGCTGATAAATTGGAATTATGGGCAAAGGGCTTCTTAGAAGCAGGCGCCGACGGAATTTATTTCTCCGGTCAGTTTGCCGAAGTAGGAAGATTCACATTTGATGAATGGGCAATGCTCGTTAAACCTTATGACGTTCAAATACTAAATGTAGCTGAGCAGATGAGCGATAAATATAATCTACTACACATCTGCGGTGAACCGGATTATGACTTTAAGTCTCATGTAGATAGATACGGTGATTACCCGGCTGATCTGGTTAATTGGTCGGTTAAGGATAACTATTATGAACTTGAAAGGGGGCGTGATTACTTTAAGAAACCTGTTCTTGGCGGAATGAACAACAAAGGCAACATACTAAACGGAACCGAAGAAAGCATCAAGTCTGAAGTTAAGTCAATAATCGATAGCTTCGGCACAAAAGGGCTTATGGTTGGAGCCGATTGTACCATTCAAGGCGAGAACATAAGCATCGAGAAGATTGCCGTTGCAGTTAAAGCGGCACATGATTATCCGATGAAATAACAACTTATAGGAGGAGAATGTTATGAAGAAATTATTAGCTATTTTACTGGCATCATTAATGTTGGTATCATTTGTTTCCTGTTCATCAGAGCCAGCTGAGGAAACAACAACCTCAACACCAACCGATGCATCAACCGAAGACACCACCGAGGAAGAATCTACAGGCGAAGTTCTTACCATAGAATTCTTCCAGCAAAAAGGTGAAGAAGGCCCACAAAAGGGTTATCAAGAGATAATTGACCTTTTTAACGCAGAGTACCCACAGTACGTTGTTGAGATGAACACCGTTCCGGATCCGGGCGAAGTATTAACTTCACGTATCGCTTCCGGCGACATACCTCCAATCTTTACCGATTTCCCAACACAGATTCAGTTTGAGGCAAAGATTGAGAATGGGTACATTGAAGAGCTTACCGGTCAGGAATTCCTTTCAAGGGTAAACCCTTCTGCTATCGAGATGTCAACATCCGATAACGGCGGACTATACGCACTTCCTTATTCTAACAACTTCTACGGTATATTCTACAACATAGATATATTCGAGGAGCATGGTATAGAAATTCCTACAACACATGACGAGCTTATTACAGTTTTTGAAACACTTGAGGCTGCAGGCGTGCAACCACTTGGTATCGATGCTAAAGACCCAGGCCGTATCGGTCATATGTTCCAGGGTATGTTAGTTGCCTACACATCTGACGGTATTGAGACTATAGAGGCTGCTGTTGCCGGAGAAGCAACACTATCCGGAGACACTGACTTTGTTGAGTTTGCAAGCAAGATGATAGAAATCTTCTCGTATGCTAACGATGATGCTCTCGGCGTTACACATACTATTCTTTGGGAAGAGTTTGCTAACGGCAAATATGCAATGACTCCAACCGGTTCTTACTCAAGAGGAACCATGATGATAGCAAATCCCGAAGCTAACCTAGGCATCTTCCCAATCCCTAATGATACTGTAGAATCTACAAATACACTTAGCGGTATCGATAGTGCAGTGGCTATTTCTGCTCATGCATCAGATGCTGAAAAAGAAGCTGGCTTAATGTTCCTTGAATTCCTAACAAGAACCGAAAATGCACAGATCTTCTGCGATAATGACGGCGCACCTTCCTGCATAACCGAGGTTGTTTATAAGGATGCCGGAACACAACCCATGATCGACATCATCCAGGATGGTAGAGTTCACGACTGGGCAGCAGCAACAATTAACGGTAACGTTACAACAGACCTTTACAGCGTTGCACAGGGCTTCCTAATTCATCAGGACGTAGAACAGTTCCTACAGGAGATGGACGAGTCAATAGCCTTAACCTCAGCTCTATAATTATATCAGTAATTGCGGTGATTTGAACTTTTTTGAATCACCGCAATTAAATAAAACAGGGAGGACGTTTGATTTTTTCAAACACCGATTTTGTGTTTTAGTAGGTAACACAGCCTTAACACCTGTAAATAGATTGAAATAGCCACAGGTAAACCTTTGCTCCCGCAAGCATCGAGAAAGGACTGGTCGTAAGCATGAAAAAGTTTATTGCTTTTTTAGACAAAAAAACATTTTTCTTATTCACCATTATTCCGCTTTGTTTATATAGCTTTTTTTATGTTTTTTCTGTTTTAACGGGCATAGGCTTTAGCCTAACCGATTGGAATGGATTAGATATAAGTTATAACTTTGTGGGATTTCAAAACTATATTAACCTTTTACAAAGTCCGATATTATGGCGTTCTATGCGTGTTACGTTAGAGTATGCGGTGATTTTGGTTATTGGTGTAGTTGTATTGGCGTTAATACTTGCTCTTGGGTTAAACTCTATCAAACGGTTTAAAGCATTTTTAAAATCTGTCTTCTTTGTTCCCGCTATGATAGGTGCTATAACCATCGCGCTTATATGGGATCAACTTTTTTACAGACTGGTTCCTGCAATAGGCGAAGCTCTTAACATTGAATTTTTGATGCTAAACCTTCTTGCTACACCTGATACGGCTCTTTATGCTGTATTATTTGTACATCTTTGGCAGGCAGTTTCAATGCCAACAATCATATTTCTTGCCGGATTACAATCGATACCGGAGGATTTATATGAATCGGCAAGGATTGACGGTGCCAGCGTTTTTAAATGTTTTAAACATATTACCCTGCCCTTCCTTCTCCCAACAATAACTGTTAATACCATTTTAACGATAAAAATGGGATTTACCTCCTTCGACTATGCATTTGCGCTAACCGGTGGTGGACCTGTACGTTCAACAGAACTTATCGGTATATTAATATATAATGACGCATTTCAAAACCTCAGATTTTCGGTTGCAAATGCAGAGGCAATGATACTGTTTGTTATTATTGCAGTCTTCTCTTTAATTCAGATTAGCATAACCAATAAGAAGGAGGATTGGCGATGATTAAGATACAGATAGAGGGGCTTGGTTGGAGAATTTTGAGAAACATTTTTCTTGCAATAGGATTGTTATTAATAGCTACTCCATTATATCTTGTTGTTATTAACTCATTTAAGTCTTTAGAGGCCGCCGGTCAGAGCTTTTTCGCTTTCCCAACATCGCTTTATTTAGATAATTTTATTAATCTTTTTAGCGATAATGAGTACTGGCAGTTCCTTAAAAACTCCCTAATAATTACGGTGGGTTCTATATTCTGCGTATTGCTTCTTGTTCCTTCAGTTTCGTATGCAATTGCAAGAAACCGCCACAAAAGATATTATCGGTTTTTAAATTACTATTTAATAATGGGGCTATTTATCCCTTCGCAGGTAATAATGTTACCGGTTACCCAGATGATGGCAACCCTAGAAATGCAAAACATTTTCGGCTTAATTCTGCTTTATGCAACATTCAGCCTCACCCAGGGTGTTTTTCTCTTTACAAACTATATGAGATCGTTGCCGTATGAGATTGAAGAAGCGGCAAAAATTGATGGTTGCGCTACAATTCAAATTTATACAAAGATTGTTTTACACCTATGTAAACCCATGATAGCAACTATTGTTGTTATGAATTCACTCTGGTTCTGGAACGATTTCATGCTCCCGTTAATGATTTTAAACCGAACAAAGGATTCCTGGACACTTCCTCTTTTCCAATACAACTTTAGAACCGAGTATTCCTTTGATTATCCGATGGCGTTTACAGCATACCTTATGTCGATGATTCCGGTATTAATAATCTACTGCATAGGGCAAAAATATATTATTAAGGGATTGACAGCAGGAGCTGTTAAGGCGTAAAATTGCATTGAACGCAGATATCTAACAAAGGATTATTTATGAAGATTTTAGTTGTTGAGGATGAGTCTTATTCAAGAGACTCTCTCGTGGTGCAGCTAAAAGCTTGTGACACATTAAACGATTTGCAAATATTTGAAGCCGAAAATGGTAAGGTTGGTTTAAAAATATTTAAGGAAGAGATGCCAGACCTCGTTTTAAGCGACATAAATATGCCTTTGCTAAATGGAATTGAGCTTCTGAAAAAAGCAATCGAGGTTAACAACGATGCTGTTTTTATTATGATTAGCGGATATGCTGACTTTAAGTATGCACAGGAGGCGTTGAACTGCGGCGCTAAAGCATATCTGCTAAAACCAATAATGCAGGAAGACTTGCTTCTAGTTATACAAAAGCATCTACCATTAAAATCTGTTATAAAAAACATTGAACAAGTTGCGGAAAAGGACGATACTCTTAACAAGTATATCGATTCTATAATATCCTCAGAGGATGTTATATATAATCCTATTAAAGACATTGTTTTTAACAAAATTTTTTCTCAGTTCACCTTTGCAGTGTTTTTTTTCGATGCATCAACCATTCCCACCAAGGATGAGCTAAACGATTATGTTAAACGAACCGGAATATCATTCACCTTACCGGATTATAGAATTGCCACCATTAATCAACGGTCATACGGATTTATAATTAAGGGGCAGCTTAAAGTAGAGGACTTTGTTGTAAAATTATGCATTACCATTGCACGATTTAACAAGAATTGCAGAGTTGGAATTAGCAACATGCATACCGGTGTAACACAGCTAAAAGAAGCTTGTGACGAGGCAACAAAAGCAGTTTCAAATAAGTTTTTTTATAGCTCACAGATATTATTTTATGATAAGGTATCGTCTGAACATAACACCAAATACACGCCTTCAGAAAATGACCTACAGCTATTTGATCTTTGGCTAAAAAAGGCAGATGAACAAAACGCCATAAAGGTATTAACCAAGATAATAACAACGATGGATATGCAGGGCAATCTTGCTATATCAGGTTATGAGCATACATTCAGTAGGTTAAAATCTATAATGTATGACAACGCAACACTTTGCAACTACGAGAGTTTTGCAATACATGAAGACAAATTCAGAATAATAGACTTTAATAGCAGCGACGAGTTGATTGCTGAACTATCAACAACAATCTCACGCCTATGCAAAGAGATGGAGGAACTTAGAAATCCTGATAACATTGCAACAAGCCTACGCAGATATGTTGAAATGAACTACAACAAGGAAATATCATTAAAACATCTTGCCGAAAATGTTTTTTTCTTAAACGTTACCTACCTTAGCCATCTATTTAGCGAAAAAGTTGGTATAACTTATTCCGCATATCTTAAGCAGGTTAGAATAGCAAGAGCTAAAGAGGCCCTTCAACAAAGCGATTTAACAATCACCGATGTAGCCGGTCTTTGTGGCTACAATGATGTATCACAGTTTATTCATGCATTTAAAAGTGAAGCTGGCATTACACCAAAGAAATTTAGATTAACCGAATCAGAAAGAGATAATAAACCGGGGAAACAATGAAAGATTTAATCACACAAGAAAAAGAAACAGGGTATATCGATCTACTAAAGTCTGAACTATCGTTAGCCTTAGGATGTACAGAACCTGCTGCCGCAGCACTAACTGCTGCATACGCTGCAAAGGAAGCTACCGGAACAATTAAAGAGATAACGGTAAATGTAAGTCAATATATACTTAAAAATGGTATGAACGTTGGCATACCTTCAATTGGAATGATAGGGCTTGATATCGCCGTTGCACTCGGAATATTATCTGCCTCTCCCGAAAAAGAACTTATGGTTCTTACCGATTTAAGCGAAGATATTAAAAACGAGGCAAAGGAGATGGTAAAGCTTGGTATGGTAAATATCGGCCTTGCTAAAACTACAGAAAAGGTTTATATCGAGGTTTTAATTAAAACCGAACAAGGTAGTTCTCGTGCCGTAATTTCTCAAAGCCATAAAAACTTAACCTTACTTGAAAAAAATGGCGAGGTAATATATAATAATGTTACTGAGCCGGTATCAAACGTTCCTTTACAGGAAGGTAGCAATAGTATTAACCTAACTGAACTATTAACATTTGTTAAGACTGTTGATATTGAAAAGCTTGATTTTTTGAAAGATGTTTTAAAAATTAATGGTGAGATTTCTAAAGAAGGCTTAATAAACGATTATGGCCTTAAAGTTGGCAAAAGCATGATGCAGGATGCCTCTATGGGTATATTTACTATGGATATTGCAAACTATGCCATAGCCTGTACCGCAGCAGCTGCTGATGCAAGAATGGCCGGTTGCGATAAACCGGTAATGAGTGCCGCAGGAAGTGGTAACCAGGGTTTAACCGCCTCTTTGCCTGTAGCTGCAGTGGGTGAAAAACTAAACCGCACCGAGGAGGAAATTCTTCGTGCACTGGCACTTAGCATACTAATAACAATAAGCACAAAAAGGTTTATCGGTCGACTTTCTGTTCTGTGCGCTTGTGGCGTAGCCGCTTCTATAGGAACCTGTTGCGGGGTTATTCTGTTACTTGGTGGCAACGAACTTCATATGGAGGATGGTATTAACACAATGGTTGCAGATATCTCAGGTGTAATTTGTGATGGAGCAAAACCAGGTTGCGCATTAAAAATTGCAACAGCGGTTACCTCTGCATTACGCGCTGCTGATCTTGCAATGAAAGGTATTGGTGCAAATCATTATGATGGTATAGTAACCATCGATGTAGAAAAAACTCTTATTAATCTTGGCGTATTAAGTAACGAAGGAATGAAGGATACCAACGCAACAATTTTAGAAATGATGTTGGATAAATAATAACGGAGGTAAATATGAAAACTATTAAACTTGGAAACAGTGATCTGCAAGGATCGGTTGTCTCGCTAGGGTGCATGAGAATTTCAAACATGGAGGTTAGCGAGGTAACTACGTTAGTTAACAGCTCTATGGAGGCCGGAATTAACTTTTTCGACCATGCGGATATTTATGGTGCCGGAGGTTCGGAAGAAATCTTTGCAAAGGCAGTTGATATGAGTCCTTCTTCACGTGAGAAGATGTTAATTCAATCAAAATGCGGAATAAGAAAAGGATTGTTCGACTTTTCTAAAGAGCATATACTAAACTCGGTTGACGGTATATTAAAACGTCTTAACACAGACTATATTGATGTTCTGTTACTTCATCGTCCCGATACATTGATCGAGCCGGAAGAGGTTGCAGAGGCATTCAGCCAACTTGAGAGCAGCGGAAAGGTTCGTCATTTTGGTGTTAGCAACCAAAATCCTATGCAGATAGAACTTATGAACACTGCACTTAAGCAGCCTATTATAATTAATCAGCTTCAGTTTAGTGCTGCACACACAGGAATGATTGATGTAGGTCTAAATGTTAACATGCGTAACGAAGCCACCATCAACCGTGATGGAAGCATTCTGGAGTATTGCCGTATTAAAAATATTACCATTCAAAGTTGGTCATCGCTTCAATATGGTTTCTTTGAAGGTGTTTTCCTTGATAGCGACAAGTATGTTGAGCTTAACGAAACACTACAAAAATATGCAGATGAATATGGTGTAACTAAATCTGCAATCGCTATAGCGTTTATTTTAAGACATCCAGCAAAAATGCAGGCTATTATTGGTTCTACAAATATAGGACGTGTTCTTGAAATGGCAAAAGCCGCTGACATTGAGCTTACAAGAGAACAATGGTATGAAATCTACCGCTCGGCCGGCAACATTTTACCCTAAGGCTTTTTAATTATAGTGTCTATGATCTTACTCTCCTTTAGATCATAGACACTATTTTTTATTCCCCTATGTTAGATTGTTGGCGTTCTTCATCTCATAGGGAAGCTTAATATCAACAACTGTTCCATATCCCCTAGTACTTAAAATGCTTATCCCATATTCTTTAGACGAATAACTCTGTATCAACTTATGAACATTTAATATACCTATTGACTTTTCAATGTTAGAGTTAAGCATATCCAGTGCAAAATCTACTTCAAACGATTTATAAAGCCCCTGTAGCTGTTCCTCATCCATCCCGACTCCATTATCGGATATTAGAATATGAAATGCCTCTTCTTCGCAATATGATGCAACATCAATCGTGCCACCGGACTCCTTTTCATTTAGCCCGTGAATAATTGCATTTTCTATAATTGGTTGCAACACAAAGGTAGGTACTTCATATTCTAAAAGTTCCTGTGTTATCGAGCATTCATAGCTGAATTTATTAGGGAATCTTGCTTTTTGTATTATTATATAACGATCTATCTGTAAAAGCTCCTGTTTTAAGGTAGTTATTGGTCCTGCCTTTAAGTTGTAGCGCAGAAGATCTGATATTGCACAGGCAACAGAACTTATCTTTGGAACATTATTTATATTAGCAAGCGAGCTTATCGTATTTAGTGTATTATAAAGAAAATGAGGATTAATCTGCGATTGCAAAACCATGAAAGCCATTCGATTTTCTATTAATTTATCGTTATAATTCTGCTTTAAACTATCCATCAATCTAAGATTAAGCATGTTATAGCTGTCGGTTATCTTGGTTAACTCCTTGTTTAACGATGAGTAGTTTGTGTGAATATAATCAACATCACCGCTTTCGCAGTCGTCAATATCTTTACAAAGCTTATCGATATTTCGTGTAAGACCCCTTGATAAGATAAAGGAAAGTAGAAGACTGATTATCAGCGCTACAACAAGCTGAACCAGTACTCCGGCAATGTTATTACTATACGCAGTTTCGATAATATCGTTGTCGAAGTACTGAACAATTTTCCAGTCAGTTCGTTTGTTTTCAAGGATACAAGCAGAGTATCCGTACTCGGCTGTATTTATCTCAATTGTTTGAGGGGTTTCTTCGGCTGAAACATTGGCAGCTGCCGAATGAAGTTGTATAAGTTGTTCGTTTAACGAGCTTGAACCGTAATAGAAAGCATTGTTATCTTCATCTAACAACGATATATGCATAGGTGGTGTATCAGAGCCATCTATGGTTTTTACCAGAGTATCAAAATTAATGCCAACATAAAGTGTTCCTATAGTTTGATTGTTATAGATATCCCATAACGAAACAACCACAGGTAGCACTGACTTACCATAGGTTGTTTCTGTATCAGAAAAATCTACCGGAGCAATGTAAACCTTATCGTCCTCTTGCTGAGCTAAAGGAGCCCATTTCACTATATTTTCGAGTGTCTTATCTAAACTTGTGTTTGAGACAATTCCATAATCATAAACTATTCCATTACGCCCAACAAATATAACCTGAAGTATGTTTGGATCTAACATCAAGGCTTGTGAAATAGATCCTGTAACAAACTGATAGGCATCAATATGTCTTTGTGAATTAGATATATATGGTGAAGTAAGTGCATTATAAATATCATTATTTATAATCGGAAGAGATCTTAGCGCAGTAGCCGAGCTAATTATTGTATCAATGTTAGTGCTTATCTGAACGGTAACGTCCGACAAAGCATCCTGATAATCATCATTCATATCACGCAGTACATTGTTAAACATTAGCGCACCAACTATAGTAACCGGCAATGCTAAAACCAGACTGGTTGCAATAAAAATCTGAGCACGATATGACATCTTTTTTATTGAAAACATTTTTCACCTAATACTAAAAACATAATATTATTCTATCAGAAAAAAGTGTTTTGAGCAATAATTCTTGAATATATTATTGCTTATCTGCATTGGCATAGAACTTATTAACATATGGGGTACCGAACAAAACTACTAAAAAACTATTACCTTACAAATAATAAAACCTATCTCATTAAAGTTAAATTGTACCGCAGCATTCTGGCGAACCTATCCAAATCCTCTGGCTTTCTCTCTTGGCCTTTATCACCTTTTTTATATACTTTATCCCTTTAGTAACTTTACGCACCAACCTTTATCGTTTTCTATATATTATATCTGCGCCCTAGCTTAAAGTAAAACTTAGGATACTAAGTAGCATTGTTTACATATGTATTGGCCGAAATATGATTCACCATCGCAATAACAATCCGATATCTTCTCTAATATCCTTATCAAAAATAACAGTTGCTACATTAAGCAATGCTTAATGTAGCAATTTTAGGATACCGTTTTGCAACATCACCACAGTGGGATTGCATTTAACCAGCCGGTACATTATTTATTTCTGCCGCCGGTTAGCACTCTGGAAAAAGAATATATCTCTTATAACGCTTAGCGATATAACGTTCATTTATTATTTTAATCTACCGTTATCTTTATACACACCGGATAATCTGTTTGTGCCATCTCGCCCTTAACACTTAGATAATCATTGTTAATCTCATAGCTGCACGGTTTATCGCTTCCTAGAATTTCTATGTTTCGGATTATTGCATTAAAATTAAGACTCTTAAGTCCCAGCGTTTTTATGTTAACTTCACCATCATCCGGCCACTTTAGGCAAAAGGCATATAACGTATTGGTTTTAAAGGTAAAACGTATATCCTCACTGGTAAACGCATTGCGTAAAACATCGGTAAAGTGCCCTTCTAGAACTTCGGTTGGCCCTTCGCCATATTTTCTAAAAGGATAAGAATCATAGATAGCCTCACCGTTAACCGACAGCCAACGTCCAACCTCTTTTAGTATATGTGCATCCTTATCAGGTATGCTACCATCCGGTTTTGGTCCTATATTAAGTAGTAACGAACCGTTTTTACTTACTACATCCACTAGATCACAAACAACTTCATGTGCTTGTTTATAGTCGTTACCATCGGTATAACACCAGCTGTTTTTTGCAACCGAAGTATCGTTTTGCCAGAAAAATGGCGAAACATCACTAAGTTGACCACGCTCAATGTCCTTAACGGCGCAGGTGTGTTGAAATGCATCATTTTTATAGTTAATTGTAACCTCAACACCCCATTCTATAGCTCGGTTATAATAATAGGCTGCAAACTTTTTCAGGTATGGCTTCATAGCCTCCACCTGGATCCACCAGTCGAAATACATTATACGTGGGCGGTATCGATCGGCTAGCTCACAGGTTCGCACCAGCCAATCTTCCATAAACATCGGGTCTAAATCCTTTATATAGACGCTACCCTGATCAGTGGTAACTTCTTCACCTTTTTCGGCAAATGGTTCGGGGTATGATGGCCAGTATATATCGCCATATGGTATATTTCCATTTTCATCTGCATACTTAGAAAAATCGCTATCAAATTCACGCATTCCGGACATAAACCAGTAATGCTCAACACGATGTGAGGATGTTGTGATAATCATATCACGTTTTTCGCACTCCTCTTTCAGCTCTCCCACAATATCCTTCATTGGTCCCTTTTTAGTGGCACACCAATCTGATAGCTCGCTGTGGTACATTTGGAAGCCATCATGATGCTCGGCTACAGGCATAACAAATCGTGCACCGGCTTCTTTAAACAGTTCAGCCCATTCAGCGGCATTAAACTTCTGTGCCTTAAACATCGGCACAAAGTCGCGATAGCCAAAATCTTTGTGTTCGCCATAAGTTTCAACATGATGTTTCATCACATCCTTTTTACCCGGCTCTACAATATTCTTATACATCCTGCGAGGATACCATTCATCACAATACGAGGGAACGCAGTATACTCCCCAATGGATGAAAATTCCAAATTTTGCGTTACGATACCAATCAGGAACTTTATGGTTAGACAACGACTCCCAGCTATCTTTATAACGCCCTTTTTCAATTACCTCATCGATTATCTTTAGGTAGTTTTTCATGTTATCAAAATATTGTGACATTGTTACTCCTTTGGATATATTTTGTTTAAAAACCTATTGAGATTAATTATACAACTTTATCATCTAAAAAGAAAGGGGTTAACAAAATTATTTATCGGCTATAGTGTAGAAAATGAGTAGTTATACTATTAGTAGAAATATTTCTATACATTTACAGGCTTTGCTATAACTGCTATTATGTGCTCAGCCCTGTAGCAAATTATAAAGGCTTTTTTAATTACTTAACGGTATTTTCTGTAAATGTTTCACATGCGTTAAAAATAAAGAAATCTTTCTTATCGTTTATGACCTCCCTACCCTTCTTGCTAAAATACACTGTTACTCCATTTGCGTATTGGCTAGATTGCTTTATGAGTGTATTTTCCGTGGTGGTGCCTTTGCTTTATATTTGTATTCTATTTTACATATTTACATACTGCGCTCGCACAAAACCGTAAATCGACTTAGACTACAGACACTTAATATTAGTAGGATAAAGCGGATATTCATAGAGAAAGTATTTCATCTATGAATATCCGCTTTGGCTGTTATGATATTTTTGCGTTTAAGAAAACTCTTACTTACAGCTAAATTTAATTTTGCTATTTATTGTTTTAAAACAATCTCACTAATATTTTATATCTCGAAGCCTTCAAGATATTCTTTTTGAGATAACAACATTTCCTCGGTTAGCTTTTCAATTTCATTTGGGTTTAAGATTCCGGTAACAACCGGATCACTTAACATTGCCCAATACACATATTTTTTATCTAACCTAAACGCTGCCTCTGCTGCTAAGATATGAAGCTGTGCTTGTTGTGAACAAATCATTGCAAGCTGGCTCGGTAGCTTGCCATATCTACAGGGTTTCCAACCGTTGCGATCTACAAGACAGGCAACCTCCACACAGGTGTCGGCAGGGAGATTATCTATAAGGTTATCGTTCATTATGTTGCCATAAATTTTGCATGGTTCATTTGTTACCATTGCATTAACAATATCAGGGCCATATTCTACACTCGGTTCCGGAGTTTCAAGCACTCCATTTTTCGCATCCTCAACCATCTGAGCAAACTTTTCTGTGCTTCTAGCAATATTTCGTTTGAAAAGATCAATTTTGAGGTCCAGCTCATCCACCATCTCGCTGAATTTTAGATAATAAGGAACATATTCACTTAAATGTTGGCTTGATTCGGTTACCATATAATCAAATCTATTCATAAGGTCTATTCGTGCCCTACCAAGGTCGGCCATTACATGATCTTCGTCGCTATACTGTTTTAAAAACAGTTCGGGAGCCATCGCTCTAAGCTTTGGATATAGATCTTCACCTTTATGCATAAAGGTTGTTACAAAGCTTAGGTGATTAATTCCAGCAGCATCAAATGTTATCTCATCATATGGTACATTTATAGCGTTTGCCATCTGGGTTGTTGTGCCTTGAACGCTGTGGCAAAGGCCGATAAACGGCACCTTGCTTATTTTATTTGCATATATTACGCTCATTGGTTGTGGATTTGTATAATTAAGCACTACTGCACCCGGTGCACCATATGTCTCAACTGCAGTCAACAGTTTTTTTATGAACAGCATTGTTCTCAAACCGCGCGATATTCCGGCCACACCGCTTGTATCCCCTATTGTTTGATATATATTATATTTTTTGGGAAGGTCCATATCTTTTACAGATGCCTCGTAGCCTCCAATTTTAGTAATATGAAATACGAAGTTTGCGTTTTCTATTGAGCTATTCATATCGGTAGTATAAACTACATTTTTATTGTAGCCCATTTTTTTAAAATATACGTCAAGTAGTAGCTTAAGTTTTTCAAGCCTATTAGTATCTATATCCATAAAGCTTAACTCGAAATCGAAAAGTGCCGGCTTTGCCAGAATATCATTAACAAGTTTAAATGTGAAACCGAAACTGCCGGCTCCAATAAATGAAATCTTACCCTTCATAATCTATTAAAGTCCTTTCAAAATTAATTAAATAATACCTAACCTTTAATGCCTGATGTTGCGACGCCTTCAACCAGATATTTTTGAAAAAATATAAAAACCATACACACCGGTACTAACGAGAGCACTGCCATTGCAAACATGCCTCCCCAATCTGTTTGAGTGGTTGGATCAGCAAACATTTTTATGGCCACCGAAAATGTATATTTTTTGGGATCGCTTAAAAATATTAGCGGAGCCAAAAAATCTTGCCAACGCCAATAAAAAGAAAAAATAAGCGAGGTAATAATTGCCGGTAGCGATAACGGAAAGAGTATTCTGGCATATATAGACATTTTCGAGCATCCATCTATAGATGCTGCTTCATCAAGCTCTTTTGGTATGCCTCTTAAAAACTGCATATTCAGAAAAACAAAAAATGGAACTGAGCAGAAAAAAGGTACAATAAGCGGCAAAAAGGTATTAGTCCATCCTAGCGCCTTAAAAATAATATACTGTGGTACTATTAGTATCTGTTCAGGAAGCATCATGGTAGATATCATAATTGCAAACAATATTTTTTTAAACTTAAAGTTTAAACGAGCAAATCCAAATGCAACAAGCGAAGAGGAAAAAACTGACCCTATAGTTGCAAAAACAGCCACGATAAATGAGTTGGTAAAAAAAACACCAAAAGTGTTTCCGCCCATGCCTTTCCACCCGTTTATATAGTTTTCAAATCTAAACTCAGAGGGAATAAGCTGATGAGCTGAGGTAAATATTTCTTCATTTGGTTTAAAAGAACTTGACAACATCCATATCAGTGGATAAGCCATTAGAATACTAAGTAATATAGCCACTGTATGAAACAAAAGTTTTTTTTGGGTTTCGTTTCTCATCTCCTAATTCTCCTTTGTTTCATAGTATACAAAGTTATTGGAAAACCTAAAAAGAAGTATTGCAAATATGGAAATAATTATTAACAATACCCATGACAGTGCACTTCCATAACCCATGTTAAAATATTCAAAAGATTGACGATATATATATAAAGCATAGAAAAGAGTTTTATCCATAGGGCCACCCTCAGTTATAATAAAACTCTCATTAAAAGCTTTAAATGTATTTATAATCTGCATAATTAGGTTAAAAAATATAACTGGCGATAGCATAGGTATAGTTATAAACTTAAATTTCTTGAAAAAGGAAGCCCCATCAAGCGTTGCTGCCTCATAGTAGCTTTCAGGGATCTGTTTTAATCCTGCAACAAAAATTAACATCGAGGCTCCAAATTGCCACACTCCGAGAACTACCAGCACACCAAGTGCAGTGTCCGGATTACCTATCCATGATATATCCCAATCTATCCCTATTGCTGATAACAATGAGTTTACTGCTCCATCGCTACCAAACATCTGAGCCCACATTATAGCTATGGCTACACTACCGCCTAATAGTGAAGGGAGATAGTATATTGAGCGATATATTGCAAGTCCGCGCATCTTCGTGTTTAATAACATTGCTATAATAAGAGCAAATATCAGCCGTAGAGGAACAAGCATGCCTACATATAAAAATGTTACTCCAAGCGAAGAAAAGAATTTATCATCGGAGAACATCCTGATAAAATTATCAAATGCTATCCATTTTGGAGTACTAATTCCATCAAAGTTTGTAAATGAATAGTAAAGCGATGTGAACATGGGAATTGCGGTAAACGCTATAAAACCTATAATCCAAGGCGATATAACCAGATAGCCTAACAGGTTATCGTTTTTCTTTAATCGTCGCATATAGTACTCCTAAAAAACAAATATGGGCTGACATTCAGTCAGCCCATATACCTACAAGTGTTACTGAGCCGCTGCGGTCTCGAGAATTCCGTTTGCCAATTCCACAAAATCAGCTGCAGCTTCTTCTGGGGTTGATTCATCAAAAAGCATGAGTTCCATCTGTTTTTTATACTCTGCAACTACCTCAGTTCCTCCTGCCGGACTAGGCGCCCCTATAGCAGAAGCGTAGTTTGAAATTTCAGACATATAACCAAATGTAGCCTGACCATTCTCATCTAGCTGAGCTGCAACAAGATCTGCCATTTCATTCGAAATAGGCACTCCACGACGTCCATTAAGAAATAGATTAAGTTCCTCATCCTGTGTCCACATATTTATCCAAGCAAAAGCAGCCTCTTTCATCTCAGAATTTGCGCCTATAGAGAAGAACTTTGAAGGTTTTACATACATAGCTTGAGTTGGGCCGGCGCCTGGTAAAACATTTATTCCAAGTTGTTTGCCTTTTACTCCGGTATAGGTGGCGTACATGTCGGTAAATGCAATATCTGTTGCCGCACTACCCTTTGCAAAAACACCGTCCTCACCGCTTGTTTCTTGCGCTAATGTATCTACGCTTTGTAATGCTCCTGCATCATGCATAGTCTTGATTGATGTCATAAACTCAACCAATGTCTCAGCTGAAAAGCCCATTGTGGGTACTTCACCGGAAACATCATATAACATTTCGCCCTTGCCTCTTGCATAAATTTCAAATGCGTTAGGGCTATCAACATAAACCTTAAGTCCAGCACCATATAAACCGGTCTTTTCGTGATATTCCAGCACAAATGTCTCATATTCTTCCCAGGTCATGTCGTTTGTTGGAGCGGTTAACCCGGCCTCTTCTATCTGCTCTACATCGGATACCATTATCATAGAGTTGGAACCAATGTTTATTCCATAAAGGCTACCATCTATCACTCCACCGGCCAATGTGTTATCGTCAACGTTGCTCATGTCGATTTCACCTGATTCCACATATGTCTCAAGTGGTGCAATTAATCCTTTGGATGCATATTGCTCGATCACCTGATAGTCTTGCTCCATAATATCAGGAAGATCTCCGGCTGCAGATAGGGTGTTCATCTTTGTCCAATAGTCACCCCAGGATGCATATATGGGTTCAACGGAATACCCTGTCTTTTCGGTATACATTTCAATTATTTCTAGTGTAAAATCATGTACTGTTTGTGTTCCCCACCAAGAAATTGTAACCAATTCGCCTTCGCTTGGAGCTGCTGAATCTGAGGTGTCTTCTGTCTCTGATTCTGTAGCCTGTGAAGTCGATTCTGCTCCGCCTTCGCTCGTTTGTGTTGATTGTGTACAGCCCGTAACAAACAAAAGTAGCGCTGCAAGCAACATAGCAATTACTCTTTTCATCAATATTCCTCCTTTTATTAGAGCCGCTTTATTAGCGACTGCTTCCATAAATAATATTATATACGACTATCGGCTTTCATTCATCGGCAAAAATTGATAAAAAAGTAATAAAAAATGATTGTAGTGTTATAAGTATTGTGTTATAATCAATAAATCATTTAGATACAAGGGGTATTAACGTTAATGAAAAAGCGATCTATTGCATTTAAGATTATATCACAGTATTCTTTAATGATTGCTATCATATTAGTGGCAGTTATTATAAGTTTAAATATCATCTACAATATCTCCATTGAGAGCCTTGACTCACAAGCACGAACGCTTAATTCGGTGGTAAGCCTCAGCTTCGACGAAACCTTTAACTATATCGACTCCGATTCGAGAGATATCCTCGTTGCAACAGAAACACAAGATTTTTTACGCCATGTTAACACCGGTTCAACTCAAAACAAGGAGTATTTTGACCTGTTTACCGATTGGAGTGAATTTCTTAATAGTTCAACTCAGCTTTGGCAAGGCTATATCAGAACTGTTGGACTTATAGGCCTTTCTAAAGAAATTCACAGCTATGGCTATGAGGTTGAGCAGGAGATGCATGATTTCATATTAAGCAGCCCAAATCTCGATAATTTTGACGAATACTCTACCAGCTGGCTTGCAACCGAAATTGATGGAAACAATTACCTTGTGTTAATAAGACCGGTTCGTGATTTAGAATTCCTTCGGCTTTCTGAGATGGGCTACCTTTTCTATATAATGGATTTCGAAAGGCTATTTTTAGAAAATTCATACAGTACCATAGGGGAAAACACAGTATATTCATCTATTTATATTAATGGCGATCTTATTTACACGAATTCTGACCATGAATTTCCCATATCAATATTAGACAACATAGATAAAAGCCAGGGTGCTACCACATATATAAATGGTACATCTAAGTACGTTCTTTCCTCACACTACTCATCAAAATATTCCATGCAGTACTACGTATCGCAAGATATTACCACCCTTTATAACAACCTCGGGTTTTACACATTGCTGTTGGTAGGCGGAATTTTATTATTATCCTTAACAATGCTATTTGTTGTTTTAAGAAATATTTTTTCAATCACCGGCAGAATAAGAAATCTTACACAGCGAGTTACCGAGGCATATGACAATAATTTCAAGCTTGATAGCAACGACTTTTTAGATAATATTGGCGATGAGTTAACCGTTTTATCAATTAATTTCAAAGCCCTTATTAATAAAATCGACGAACAGGTTAATGAAATATTGGTTAGAAAATTATTGTTCAAGGAGGCTCAAATAAGGCTTTTTCAATCTCAAATTAATCCTCATTTTTTGTATAATTCTCTCGATACAATTAATGCACTAGCGCAGATAAATAATATAAAACCTATCTCAGATATGTCTATGTCCATAGCCTCTGTAATGCGTTATTCATTGGAAGAAACAATTATATCAGACGTAGAATCTGAACTTGATATTCTACGAAAATATTTAACTGTTCAGCGTCTTCGATATTATGACAGATTAATTGTTGAGGTTAAGACTTGTGGGCACTGTCATAACATTGAAATGCCTAAGATGATTTTTCAACCGTTGGTTGAAAACGCCGTTAAATACAGTGCAGAGCTAAAAGAGAGTACTGCCCATATAAAACTTAATGTAAAACTAAAGAGTAATAATCTTATGATTACCGTAATAGATAATGGTATCGGTATCGATACAGATATCATGTTATTACTTAAGTCAAAAGAGTTTGATCAGCTATCAGGACACGGTCTTAAGAACACCTTTTTACGGCTTGAAAATCTTTTTGGAGATAACCTTAAGGTTAAGGTAAGAAGTGCGAAGGGAAGATATACAGCAATAAGAATAACTATATATGATCAAGGTGATTTTAAAAATGTTGAAAAAAATTAAACTATTAATAGTCGAAGATGAATCTATCCTACGTAAACGACTAGTTAGTCTTTTAGAAACTGCTAACTTTATTGAAATTATTGGCACAGCAAATAACGGGCTTGACGCATATACAAGTATTAAGTCAAATATGCCCGATATAGTTGTTTCAGATATTGTAATGCCGGGAATGAGTGGAATTGAGCTAATTGCAAAATGCCGCGAGTTAAGCGACGATATTGAGTTCATATTTGTTTCCGGACACAAGGAATTTGAGTACGCTCAAAAATCGGTAACATATCGAGCTGCCGCCTATTTACTAAAACCCCTTATGGCAGAAGAGTTGTTTGATGCCATAGATGGAATATTGAAAAAAAAGTCGACACAAGAAAATTTAAACGAAAACCTTTATCATTCTGATAACCCTTTAGTTAACCAGATATTGGAGCAGATAGAAGCTAATATAAAAGACCCTAATCTTACCTTAAAAAACATCTGTCGCACAATATTATTTGTGAATGAAACTAATGCCGGTAGACTATTTACGAAGGAACTTGGAATAAAATTTACAGAATATGTTACAAAACGACGCATACATATTGCAGTTTCTAAAATTCATTCCGACCCTAGCTTAACGATAACTAGAATATCCGAAGAGGTTGGGTTTGGAAACAACTACAGAAATTTCATCGATGGTTTTAAAAAGCATATGAACATGACACCAAAGCAATACCAGCTTTCTATAAAGCTGCTATAAAAACTTAAACGACAAACACGTTTTTCCGGGCTTTGTATCAACACTTTGAGCTACCACACTTCTCGCGTATAACCCTATAACGAAAAGGAGTTATTATTAAGGTTGTAATTGCTAAACAATGCTTGTATAATGAAGGAAACATATTATTTTTTCAATACTCCTACAAAATTTTAATGGTTTAATAATTAGTAATACAAATAATCTTTATAAACAAAATAAAAATTTGAAAGGAATTTGCATAATGGTAAAAAAGTTAACACAAAAAGCCTACCTAAGCATCCTGGTTTTTGCAAGTTTAATAATTTTTGCCATAACACTTGATAATTTGAAAAATATTTTCCCTATTAGTGACTCATATTTAAACAGAGTAACATTTACCGTTTCAATCTGTATTTATATAGGGGTTTATTCATATTGGACAATAAGTGTATACCGAAGAATAATGCAAAACCATGTTCGCAATTATTTAATGCTTATTGGGGCAAACATAATACTCTGGATAACAATTCGAACAATAAAATGGTCAGCGTTTGATTTTGTAATATTTGAAGATAGAATTTTATGGTATATGTACTATATTCCGATGATTATGTTAACCCTGTTTTTCCTATTTATTTCACTTTATGTAGGCAAACCCGAAGATTATCAACCAAGTAAGAAATGGCTATTGCTCTATATACCTGCAGTATTAATACTTATAGCTATACTTACCAACGACATTCATGGCCTAGCCTTTATTATTGATAAAACAACGCATGCTTACGGTAGAGATTACAGTCACGGTCCTGTTTATTTTATTGCGCTTTTCTTTATCCTTAGTATGGTAATAATGTCTTCTTTCATAATTGTGCGTAAATTCAGCCTTTTAAAAGAAGCAAGAAAAAAGGCTTTGATGCCTGCTTTGGTAATAACGATAACCATACTTTACTGTGTTATATATATTATAAAGCCAAATTATGGAATTGGGTATGTTATCGATCTAACTGTCTTTGGATGCACAATGGCGATAGCACTGCTGGAGGCCTTTATTAGAACAGGTCTCATCCATTCAAACATGGGACACAGTGAATGCTTTGCAATGGCAGACATAAGGGCGCAAATTTTAGATAGTGAGGGGGCAGTTGTATACATTTCAGAAAATTCAACACCGATAACAAAAGCTAATTTCGACATACTTAAAAAGGATAATACAGTTTCATTTAATCCCGGCTCTCTTTCACAAATAGCACCAATTTCCGGGGGCTACGTTGTTTGGAATAGTAATGTAGCACAAATTAGTGAGATGATAAAAAATTTAAAAATTATAAATAATAAGCTCTTTAAAGAGGTGGATACTTTAACCCTTGAAAATGAGCAAAAAAGTGAAGGAGCAAGGCTTAGAAAATTAAATGATATTCAGGACATAATGTTACAAGAAATATTGCCTTTGAGTGAAAAGATGAAATCAGAAATAGAAAACAGCCCAAAAGTACAGGAAGCGGAGTTAAAACGCCTACTGTTTGAAACAAGCATGACATCAACCTATATAAAGAGAAAGGTTAATTTAATCTTAACCGAGCAGACAGAAAAGAGCATCTGTGTTGAGGACATGCGTTACTGCTTTCTAGAGTCATTTCAACTTCTTAAGCTATATGAAATAACTTGTGCAATTAATATTATTGATAGCTGTAATATTAGTTTAAATGCGGCAATAGCAAGTTTTGATTTATATCAAAACATTATAGAAAGTGCAAAATATAACTTTAACACCGTTTATGTTACCTACAATTTTAATAACGATAGCATGACATTTGCCGTTCAAATTTCGGGAGATATGAGTTTGTCTTACAATGATTTATTAACCGATAAGCTTGGTACACAAAAAGGCGAAATAAGGTTTTTAAATGAAACCGATAGTTATTATATTTCACTTGTTATGCCAAAATAACATTAGCAAAATATGATTTTTCAACGAAAGGAGGAGCCGGCATGGCCTTTTTATCTTTAAGTGATATAGCAAAAGCTTATATAATTTTACTTAGTACATTAACCGTTATCATACTAGTTATTGTACTTATCGCCTATATAGTGGAGAAAAACAAAGGCACCCGAATAGCTGTGCTTGCTTCAATGTTGATTGCAAGTATGTTAGATTTTTCAGTGCTTTCACAATTAAACAAGGTAAACAGAACGAAATATGATATCTCGCTAACACAAGCATTGGCGATATTAAACAACATACCTTACCTTGTGCATATAATCATGAATTTAGTTTTTATCTTAGTTGCTATACTTTCTTTATATAGTTTATACAAAAACAGCAATAATAAGATTAACACCTTTTCGGTAAAAGAGGCTCTTGAAAATCTTCCTACAGGTATTGCGTTCACGACAAAAAAGGCAGAGCTGTTACTCTCAAATCATATTATTCACAATCTGTGCATTGAGCTTACAGGTAAATCATTACTGAGTGCTGAGGCTTTTTGGCAGGATTTATCTAGATTACAGGCTGAAAATTGCTGCGTTATAAAAGGCGAAATGCCGGCATTTACCTTAATTGATGGAAGTGTTTGGCAATTTTCAAAAACACTATGTATTTATAATAACGATGAATATTATGAGTTTAAGGCAACCGACATTTCACAACTTTACAATTTAATCGAAAATACACGCATTGTAAACGAAAAACTAACACAGCAACAGCATCGCCTTAAAGAGCTTACAAGTATCATCGAGGAAAATGCTGAGAGTTGTGTCGCCTTAAATATGAAGATAAACTTTCACGATAATTTCGGCAACCTGTTAACCTTAACAAAAAAAGCTCTGCGTGAGAGCGAAAACATTAACGAGGCAAGAACACTTGTGGATTATTGGGGAAATTTGAACAAGGTAATTAAGGAGCTGTCAAGTAACGACAAACAAGTCTTAACACTAGAACAGATTGTGCTTTTTGCAAACAAGCTTTGCTGTGAAATAATTTTAGATGGCGAATTACCTAAAGAAGAACACAACAATATCACAACGCTGCTATGTATCAATGAGATGCTTAAAAATGCCTATCGACACGCTGGCGCACAAAAACTTATGGTTAATATATTTGAGACGGACAGCATAATAAATCTTACAATTAATAATGAAACGGAACACAAATTGTCTGAGCTAAAAGAGGGTGGCGGACTTACTGGGTTGAGAGAGCGAATTGAAAAGACGGGTGGTTCAATGAAAATGACATGTGAAGATGGTGTTACCATGTTTGTTAAGCTATTGAAAGGAGACCTTAAGCATGTATAACGTGATGATTGTTGATGACCAAAGCAGCTCTCATGCACTTATGCAGTATGCAATTTTAAGAAGTGAGGGCAGATATAAAGTAACTAAAGCGTTTTTTAATGCAGACATGGTGATTGATGAATTACGGTATGAGCCGGTTGATTTAATTCTTATGGATATACATACACAAGGAAAAGAAAACGGTATTAAGGTAGCCGCTAAGGTGAAAAATCTCTACCCTAATATAAAAATAATAATCTTAACATTTGTGTTACAAAAAAAATATATCGAAGAAGCCAAACTTGCCGGCTGTGAGGGATTTTGGTATAAAGATCATGCCGACATGGACCTGCTACCGGTTATGGATAGTGTAATGGATGGCAAAATCTACTATCCCGAAGAACAGCCGGTTATTAAGATAGGTATTGCGAAAATTTCTGATTTTACAGCAAGAGAGCTTGAGATTTTAGAAGCAAAGGTGAACGGACATTCAAACGAAGAGGTGTGTTTATTGCTTAACATAAAAAGCAGAACGCTAGACACCCACCTTAGTAACATTAAAAACAAAACAGGTTATAGCAACCTGTTAAAACTCGTTGCCGATGTTGCAACTAAGAGATTTATTATCTCGGGCGAAGATGATAATTTTTAAATATACCCGCATAATTATTATGGCCTGCAGTGAACAGATGCACCGGTCACTCATCCGTTAATTTTTACGTCTTACTTACGGAATTTGTATATCTGTCTGCCTTCTTCAAGCTTATATCAGTAAAAACATGTTATTAATCTCAACTGGTTAATTACACAATTATTAATTCGACTTTGCCTTACTCACACAGATACTAAACGTCGAACTAAAGGTTATTAAAAAATGCAGAACAGCTGTTTTGCATTTTTTTGTTCTATTCAATTTATAAATAAAAATAGTAATCAGCGGAAATACACGATGTTTTTAATTCTATTTACTGTTATACTTTTATTAAAATTGAAGGAGTATGTGTTTTATGGGCCGAAAATTACCTGCGGTACTAAGCGTTGTTTAAGGAGAATTTATTACCTTTTTTTCACTTCCCATGGTATACAAAGGTATATGAAACGGTATAAAGGGTTCTTACAACTCTGTTTTTAGTTTTAGATACGAGCTTGCAAGATAAAATGTACTTGATGAAAAATTTGTACTAAAGACATAGGATTTTGCGCATTTTTATTTCGAGGATAAACCGGTTCACACATCGGCCGAATTGGCATAACTTTTTAAAAGCTTTAACTATTATGGCAAAACTTATAACGAATTAAAAGAGTTTTACGGGTTTACATTCACATTTACTTATGTATCGACAGAAGATGAGAGTAGATACACTAAATTTGTATTTACCGACCCGGGTGATGGCAGAATGGTTGTAATCGAAGTATATTCTTCCAATTAGAATGTTACGTGATGAAGACGAGACTGTTAGAGAACAGTTCGGTGTTGAATAAAAGGGAGGTGTCACATTGAGAACAATAGCGGTTTATATTCAAAACAAACTCTTGTCATCGGGGATAACTCACGCTATTGCCGAAAGAAACCCCGGCATTAAAATAGAGATTATTTCAGGAATTGAGAGCTGCTTATCGGTTTGCAGAAGCAGTAACGCAGACGTTCTACTGGCAGAACTTAGGGACTATTTTCCCCTTGCATTAGACGATTGGCTAACAAGGGTTGAACAAATAAAGGGAATTGTTCCCACGTGTAAAACTGTTCTTATCGTAGACGAAGAAAGTTTTCCAAATTCGGCCTCGGTTGCAAATTTGGCCTTTAAAAATGATGAAATAGACATGTTTTTATACAGCACTTCGGGCCTTAACTACCTTGTAGATATGGTTTCAAGTATATAATCATTAAGTTATTTTTACACAAAATAATAAGGAGAGGATTTATGTCTAAATGTACTAATTGCGGGTTAGATATCGCCCCAACATCAAAGTTTTGCGACAACTGCGGAGCGAAGATAGAGAGTGCTCCCCTTCCCACCCAGCCGGCAGGCAGCGCAAAGCCATCCGACAATCAACAAACATCGGTACAATCTAGTTACAGCGCACCACCCTCACAAGGTGGGTACACAGCGCCGCCATCACAGGGTGGATATTCCGCACCCCCTGCGAGCACTCCACAACAAACACCACCATATCAAAACAGCATACCCGCTAGCCCATATCCACACCAGGAAACAAACAGAAATCAACCGCCACAACCAATGCAACCACAGCAACACCAGTATCAACCGCCACAGCCCAT
>CAYJBH010000024.1:0-3750 GCA_964368625.1 uncultured Oscillospiraceae bacterium | reverse complement strand
CAGTATCAACCGCCACAGCCCATGCAACCACAGCAACAACAATATCAACCGCCCCAGCCCATGCAACCTCCCCCTCCGTTTCAGCCACAGCATGGTGGTGGGGTTGCAACTAAACAAAGTAATAATAAATTGTTTATCTTTATCGGTATCGGCGTAGCAGCATTGGCTGTTATTATTCTTATTATAGTTTTAATCGTAAACGCTGTATCCGGTGGCGATTCCAACGATCCTAACATAGGGGTTTGGAAGGCAGACGAGATAACCATGATGGGCATGACGATGAGCCCCACCGATATCTATCCAAGCGGTATAAGCTTAGAGATAAAGTCCGGCAACAGATGCACCCTTTCGTTAGACGGCGACAATTTTAATGCAGACTATGAAATCGTGGGTTCTACCTTCACCTTAATTGACGGAAGCGACGAATTCCCCGGAACAATTGAAGGAAATGTTATAACCATAACCAATCTACTTAACATGGGTCTTGATATCAGATTTGTTAAAGACGGTATGGCACAAAGCTCGGGAGATTCATCTGCAGAAGGCGGCTTAGCGGTTATAAACGAAAACAATTTAACCGGTAACTACATACTTTCAAGCATGACAACAGCAGGCGTAGTTATGAACTATGATGCTATTCAACAAGCAGAAATTGAGATGACCCTTGAAATCAATGGCGAGGAGGGAACGCTTGTTGCCTACGGTGAATCGTCGTCGGTTGAACTTGATACCTCGGCAAAAACAATGCTTTTACAGGGCATTGTTTTGGACTATGTTATAGACGGTGATAGCATCGTTGCCTCGGGCGATAACGACGGTCATGAAATAGTGTTTGTGTTCACCTCCGAGAACAGTTCTATCTGGGGCGATAGTTCGGGCGGCGGAATAAACGCAACAGGCTTTGTTGCCCCCGGCTACGGCGCAGAAAAAACCGTTCCGGTAGAAACTCTCTCAAACCCTTCTATATGGTATGGTGTTGTTACGATTAGCGACTATGTTGGTGATGACGATATCTCGGGTGAACATGAGGCGTGGGGTTATATCGGCACTGATGAAATCGGCGACTATTTCGAGATATATTTGTACGGATATGTGGACAGTGATGATTACCTCAACTTTATGTCTTTTAACATAGAATTGCACGACTATTCCTTCTTCCCCGTTGTGGACGAACATGCATGGCTTTATGGTGATGCCACCTTAAAAGAAGAGGATAACACCTGGTATACCCCCAACCTAACAAACGGAATTCTCGGCGCTACTTATAACTACGACCATGACGGCGAGAGTTTTGTTATCGACTTTCAACTTGCCATGGTAGAAGGTAGCAACACCTCGGACTCAACCGACAGCACAGAAGCCGGTTCAACCGATTCAGTCGACAGCACTGCCGGTGACACCGAAACCGCTCCTACCCCTGTTCCGGAAACCAATGCCACAAGCTTTACCATGAACGAGCTTCGAGATGTATATTTAGCAATTCAGGAACTTAGCATAGATGAAAAATTCTCGCTCACCCATGAGGAAGTTTTATCCCGCTATTTTAACGGTATCAACGGGAATATAACAAACGAGGGGGATACCTTCGTGTCTTACCAATGGATTTCGATAGAGTCGGAAACCTCTTTGCTGAACATCTCCTTTAATAAAGAAGACGGTGAGCTTACCTATAAATCCATGTCAATTAACAACATCGATTACGAGTAAAATATATAGCCGGTATCATTTGGGTGTTAAAAAACCCAAATGATACTTCGGGCATAAAACAACAATAGAGAAAGGAATTTATCATGGGATTATTTGATAAAAAATATTGTGACGTTTGTAGAGAAAAAATTGGGCTTTTGGGCAACAGAAAGCTAGAGGACGGTAACCTTTGTAAAGATTGTGCGAGCGACCTCTCGCCCTTTTTTGATGATAGAAGAAACTCTACCGTCGATGAGATTAAGGCACAGCTTGCCTACCGTAAACAAAACGAGCAAAGCGTAGCCAAATTTAACCCTACAAAGGTTATTGGTGGTAGAAACCTTATCTGCATCGACGAGGACAATAAAAAGTGGTTGTTTTCAAGAACAAGAAAGTGGAAGGATAACAACCCTGATATTATAGATTTTTCTCAGGTAACCGGCTGTGAGGTAGATATCGACGAACACGAATACGAGATATACAAGGATAGCGAGCCGGGCAAACGTGAGAGCTATAACCCTCCACGGTATAAAAAGAGCTACGATTTTAACATTACCATCTACATAAACTCTCCCTGGTTCGACGACATTAAGTTTCAGCTAAACGACGACGATATCGACAGCCGTTTTTCACACGAATATAAAGAGGCTGAACACAATGCCGAGGAGATTAAAAACACATTAACCGGTCTTAGAGAGCAAATTCGTGAAGAGGTTGCCGAGGCTAACGCCCCTAGGGTAGCCATAACCTGCCCTAACTGTGGAGCAACAACAACACCGGATGTAAGCGGCTGTTGTGAGTTCTGCGGTGGCGCTTGCTAAAAATGAACGTAAAAAAGGTGATAATTATTGTATTGCTGTTACTTTTAGCGGCATTAGCTGTATTTATAGCAGTAAACCTTTATCAAATTGACGTTATTATGAATACGGGGGTGAGTGAGCCGGTGAACAGGGATGATTATGTAATAATGTCGTACCAACTTCGGGAGAGTTCCGGCAATGCCATGTCCACCGAGAATGGATCGTCACAATCGTTTTATTTAAACTACGAAACGATATATATCGACACTGCCGAAACGGGTGGTTATAAAAAAATAAAGCTTGATGAAGCAACACGCAAAAGTTTAGAATCGGATTTGCTTGCGTTAATAGAAACCCACAACCTTAAAGAATGGAACGGCTTTGATGAACATCTACAGGTGATGGATGCAAGCAACGGCTTTTCGTTTAGCCTGCTTTACGAAAACGAAGAGGAGATTAAAGCAAGCGGTGGCTTTGCCTTTCCCGATAACTATGGCGATGTTTTTGTGGCTACCAAAGAGGTGTTTTTAAAATACGTTTAAACGAGTGTGAAATTTGTGAAGTAAATAAAATAGTGAGAGGAACGATGCGAAAGAGATTTTTAACATGCCTTCCGTTGTTGATTGTGTTAACAGCAATCATCCTGGCTTTGCCGATTTATGCGGCAGACCCCACCTACGACGACACCGAGATATACATAATGGGCACCCTTGTAACCCCGGCAAACAACACCGATGTTTTGGGCGCTGCCGACGGCGCTGCCGCCACCGTTAGCTACGACGATGCAACCAAAACCCTAACGCTAAATAATGCCAATTTAGAAAAGGTGGCAAACTCAGGATACTGGTACATAATAGACATTTCTTCAAAGGATAAGGTAACAATAGAGCTGATAGGCACCAGCACACTTAAAAACGGCCTCGGCATCACGGTGAGTTCATTTATCGAAGATGGCAAGTGGCTTTATGCCGACCTTCACATCACCGGCAACGGCACGCTAAACTATGATGGAGGCGAGGTTACTTCGGTGGCACTTTTAACCAACGGCAACTTCTCGATGGACAGCGGAAATTTTATCGCGCGAAGCATTAGTACGAATGATACCAGCGGTATTTCCACCATCGACATTAATGCCGACACAACAATTTCCGGCACGGCGGTTATTGATGTTGAGTCAATTAACCGCACCTTTTCTGCCGGCGATCATAACGACCCGGGGGTAATGACGGTTTCCGGCAGTGCAAAGCTAACCCTTTTCTGCCTC
>CAYJBH010000023.1:0-46440 GCA_964368625.1 uncultured Oscillospiraceae bacterium | reverse complement strand
ATCGACCTCTTGCATGTCAAGCAAGCGCTCTAACCAACTGAGCTATACCCTCTTATTTAATCTGTTTGATATTATATCACAGTTTAAATAAAAGGTAAAGTGTTTTTTTAATATTGTGCTACCAGCGCGTTAAAACTGGGTTATTAATCCAAAACAGCTTTCACTGTTACTTTCTTACGTGTTGCTTGTTCCATTTCTAACCCTGTTGCATAGTCGAGTTGGCGCTGTTCATAGTCATTTTCGCTTTGCCTTGTGTAGCCGGTGTATTCCCAGCTCGCCTTTACAGCGTCTTTTCTCCAGGGGCGACGTTCCCAGTAGTAGCCTCGGAACGGGTCTCGAGTTAGGTTCATGTTGTTAAGTATAATATCATGAAGTTCACAAATCTTAGAGTAATGTGTGGAATCGTCTATCAGGTTATCTGTTTCATGTGGATCATTTTGCATATCGTAAAACTCATCCTGGCTCAAGAGGTTGATCGACAGCTTATATCTACCATCAAACACTGCTCTCATAGGTTGAAAGCCTCCAAATCCATCATGGTCAATCTCGTATCTGCCAAACTCTATGAAGCTGTAACGTTGACCTTCCGACTCTCTATTCGTTAGCATCGGCAACATGCTTTCACCTGCAAATATTTTTGGTCGCTCAACACCAAGCATCTCAAAAACAGTTGGTGGAAGATTAATGTGTGAAGCCGCAACATCCGACACCCGACCTTTTTCGATATTTTTGCCGGTAATAAACAGCGGTATTCGTGCCACCTCATCGTATACGGTTGGTCCCTTCCCTGTTAAGCAGTGAGACTCTAGCGCCTCTCCATGGTCGGAAGTATATATAACATAAACATCTTCCATAGTGTTTATAACATCCATAACACGACCGATTTCATGGTCAACAAATTCATTACATCCGAAATAAAACGCATTTTTAAGCCTAATACTGTCTCGATCAGCCCCTGCACTTTCTCCTGCCCATGCCTTTTGATAATCCGGCTTATTTGTTAACACATCCTTTATATTAGGACTTTTCGGAAACTCAAAATCGGTGTACTTTTCCCAGTATTCACGTGGGCAGATAAATGGATGGTGGGGTTCATCGTAGGAAACTGTTAGGAAAAAGTCCTCCTCGGAATGATTTTTCAAAAAGTCGATAGCTCTGTTTGAACAGCGATGCGCATAGGTAAACTCGGCACTAAAATCGTGGTTTAACATGCTGTTCTCATCACGCGAGAGGAGCCTTTCTTCTTCGGTTAGCTCTTCGAGGTAGCAACGCATGTCGTACCAATAATCTTCGTCCCACCCATCAGGACATCTACCAAGGCCAAAATAGTCTCCTCCGTCGAGATGCCATTTCCCTATATATGCAGTGTGTATATCATTATCGGTTAGTCGCTGACCTATCGTTTTAACATCAGCAGAAAGACTTACCGAGTTTGTCCAGCTGTTGCATGAATGTGGAAATAAACCGGTAAAAAGTGATGCACGCGCCGGTTGACAAACAGGCTGGGTGGTGTAGGCACGCTCAAAACGCATGCCATCTGCCGCCAACCTATCAAGACAAGGGGTGGCAAGTCCGGTTTCTACATTTGCATTAACCATATCATAGCGCTGGGTATCGGTTATTATTAATACTACTTTAGCCATATTAAATCCCCCAAATTCTGTTCTTATAACTCGGTGTTTTCTACTGCTTTCATTGCATCCAAGGTTTTGCCTAACAGCTCATCTATTGTAAAGGAGAGGTGCTCGGCACCCTTTAGTATAACCGCTCTGTCGCATCCGGCCGCAAAAGATTTATCCTTAAACTTTTTCTTTAGCGATTTAAGTTCCATATCACTTACACTTTTCGAAGGTCTCATAAGAGCCGCTGCTCCGATTAATCCTGTAAGTTCATCAACTGCAAAAAGAATCTTTTCCATTAACTCGGCCGGTTCAACGTCTGAACACTGTCCGTATCCGTGGCTAGCAATTGATCTTATCAAGCCTTCATCAATGCCCTCGTTTCGCAAAAGCTCAAAACATTTTTTACAATGTTCCTGTGGATACATGCCAAAATCAACATCATGAAGAATACCGACAATTGTCCAGTACTCTACATCCTCGTTATATTCTTTTGCAAAATATCCCATAACCTTTCCTACGGTATCGCTATGTAAAAGGTGGAAAGGTTCGCTGTTATATTTCCTGAAAATTTCCTTTGCTCTATCAACAGACAAAATATCTTTCATTCATATTTTCTCCTTTAATTTATTGGTAATATTATATCATTGAACAAGCCTTAAATCAATAGTCTTTACAAAAACATCATATGTTTAATATAATAGAAATTTATCTTGCATTTTACACAATTTGCGTGGTATAATAGTCACAAGATAAAACCTTTGAGGTAGAAGATGAAACTTAACAGCATGATTAAGCATGTATACGGTTTCCTTACAACGCTTTTTACTATTGCAATAGCCAATTTGTTACCTACAAAGGAATTAACAAAAAGTAAATCGGAGGACAATAAGATGCGTAAATCAATTACAATTGCATTACTGTTAGCGGCGATAGCCGGTGCCCTCGTAACAGTATATTTTTATCTTGCACGCAGAGAACGTGAACTAAACGAATATGAAGAAATTTTGTTCAGCGATGATCTTGGCGAAATCCCGACCGGTGATCTGGTAGATGAACCAATAATAGATTAGTGACACAGGATACTATTGTTGCAATTTCGACAGCTAACGGCAACTCTGCAATCGGGATTGTTAGGTTATCAGGAGCTTCGTCTCATGCGATAGCTACCGAAATGTTTAAAGCAGCTAACCCCGCTAAACCAAATGGATATGAAGCGAGGTTTGGTGTTTTGTATGACATTGTGGGTCCTATCGATGAGGCGATAGCTTTGTTTTTTTATGCACCGAATTCATACACCGGTGAAAACGTTGTGGAGTTCAGCTGTCATGGAAATCCCCAGCTACTTAAGCGTGTTGTTGAAGCGGCTGTTTCGCTTGGAGCACGTCAGGCAGTTGCCGGAGAATTTTCCAGAAGAGCTTTTATGAGCGGTAAATTATCTCTTTCTAAAGCTGAGGCAGTATCTGCACTAATCTCAGGCGAAGGAAGGCGATCGACTGCCGCAGCATCAAATGCTCTTTGCGGTGTACTTGGTCGTGAACTTGAACTACTCTCAAAAGAACTGCAGTCTATAGCAGCCACGGTTGCCGCCGCATGTGATTACCCCGAGGACGTAGATCTTGAAATAGAGGCTATGATTGACGGCCTAAATAAAATTAAGAATAAGCTTTTAAAGCTTTCAAAAGATGCCGTGTTGGTTCAAAGCTTTGATAATGGAATAAAGACGGTTATCGTAGGTAAACCTAACGCTGGCAAGAGTACGGTTTTAAATTTAATTTGTGGCTATGATAGAGCTATTGTAAGCCCGGTGGCAGGAACAACAAGGGACATAGTTGAGCAACACGCCGAGCTTCGCGATTATCGATTAATAATTTCTGATACTGCCGGTATTCATGATACCGACGATCTTATTGAGCAGGAAGGAATCCGCAGAAGTCGTGCAAGCCTTAAGGAAGCCCAGCTTGCGATTGTGGTGCTAGATGCGACACAGCATTACGATAACGAGTTCTCTAAATTAACCGAGGGAATTAATTCAATAGCGGTTATAAACAAAATTGACGTAGGAAATAGCATTGACTGTAGTAATTTAACGGGATATAACAGGGTAGTTAAGATTTCAGCAATTGATACTAATTACCGAGAGCTTTTAATAGATGAGATTATTGCAGCACTCCCCGAGATGCCGCAGGAAGATGTTTTACCGATTTCAATAAGACAAGCAACGGCGGCAAGGAATGCATCTGTCGAAATTGAGGAGGCGGTTAAATGCCTTCACATAGGTATTTTAGATGCTACATCGGTGAGGCTGGAGGATGCATATTCAGCAATATGCGAAATGCTGTTGTTAAATCCTACCGATGAGATAGTTAACTCTATATTTGCAAAATTCTGTATTGGTAAATAACTAGTAGCAGCACCCACGCTGTACATAACTACTTCATATATTAAGTGAAAAGATGGGGAGGGGTAAATTATGCATCAGATATCTATTATTAACAAAGAGTATCATGATAAGATTAATGAGCTTAAGTTGAAATTCCCTAGTTGCAACTTTGTTTTGGGAGATGAGAATTATACCGACAGCACAATAATTTGGGGCAATATCGATCCAATAAAGCTAAAGCACCATAATAAATTGAGATGGATGCAGACAGTTTCAGCAGGTGTTGATCGATATCTTGATGGTTGTTTCCCTAAAGATGCTACGCTCACTAATTCTACCGGAGGATATGGTTTTGCAATTGCAGAATATATGTTGGCGGTTCATTTTTCCTTGTTTAAAAAGCTGCATTTATACCGAGATAAGCAGCATTCTCATGAATGGAAATCCTGCGGAATGGTGCGTTCGATCGCTTCCTCCACGGTGCTAGTTATAGGCCTTGGCGATATCGGTGGTAAATATGCTAAAAGAGTTAAGGCTCTCGGTGCATATGTAATCGGTGTGAGGAGGGCAGATACAAAAATGCCGGAATTTGTAGATGAGCTTCATTTATCGGATAAGCTCGATGAGTTATTACCAAGGGTTGATGTTGTAGCAATAGCACTTCCCGGCACCGGAAAAACTGAAAAAATCATTGATGCGAGAAGAATTTCTTTAATGAGGGATGGGGCAATAATTATCAATGTTGGACGTGGTAACATTTTAGATACTGAGGCGGTTTGCGATGCCTTAATAAGCGGTAAACTTTCCGGTATTGCACTGGATGTAACAGATCCCGAGCCGCTACCGGAAAACCATCGTATTTGGGACATACCTAGTGCTATTATAACTCCCCATGTATCAGGAGGATTTAGCATGAAGGAAACAGTGGATGAGATTTACAACCTTTTTACGGCTAATCTTGAAAACTATTTAAACGATCAAGAGCTAAATAATATTATTGATTTTGAAGAGGGTTATAGAAAAGTAAAGGCATAGATATCTATTATGTTATGGTTTAATAATTAGCGAAACACTTGATTATTCTTGCAAAATGTGGTAATATTCAGGTAAGGCAAATCAAAAACTTAGGTCTATGAGTTGCCAAAGTAAAACAGGAGGTGAAATTTATGCCACATGTAATTAACGATAACTGTATCAGCTGCGGAGCCTGTGAAGGCGAATGTCCTGTATCGGCAATCTCTATGGGAACCGATCATTACGTGATATCCGATGACTGTATTGATTGCGGAGTATGTAAGGATTCATGTCCTTCAGATGCAATCGAAGGTTAAGTAATTAAAGGTGTATCGCTTTTAACAGCGAATACACCTTTTTTACAATGAATTTTTAAATTGTTAACCGTTTGCCGGAGAAATTATGACAAAAGAAGTTTTAAATAACGGAACGGTTGTATATATAAACAACGTTCATCGATTTGGCACCGATGCGATGCTGTTATCACATTTTTGTGGACTAAAGAGGCTGGAGTCTGCACTTGATCTTTGTAGCGGATGTGGAATAATTCCTCTTAGATTTATCGATGGCGGGGCCAAGGGCAGAATAACAGCCATTGAAATACAGCAGGAAGCGGCCTCCCTAATAGAAAAAGCACAGAAGGAACAGAATTTAGATAACCTAGAGGTTGTTTGCAGAGATCTAACCGGTTATAGAACCGAAAAACTTTATGATTTGGTTAGTTGCAACCCACCATATTTTGATAGTGGAGAGAAGGCTAAGAGCTCATCTAGAGCAACAAACAGGCATGAATCTGAAGGGATACTAAATTCGGTTATAGAGACAGCAGCAGCAGTTTTAAAAGATCGGGGAAGGTTGTGTATCTGTCATCGACCCAGCAGACTTGCAGACATATTTTGCATAATGAGGAATCATGGCATAGAACCAAAACGATTGCGATTGGTTAGGCCTAAGGTAGGGCGAACGCCCTATCTTGCACTGATAGACGGCAGAAAAGCAGGCGGTGTTGGTCTGCATCTTTTACCTGATCTAATAGTTGAAAACCGATCTGGGGAACATACAGCCGAAATGATGAAAATTTATCAAAACAAATGCATCGCAATAAAGGGTTAAAATGTTAGATAGTTTAAATGGTTTATATGTGGTTGCAACTCCTATCGGCAACCTGAAAGATCTTACGTTAAGGGCAATTGATACATTAAAAGCAGTGGATTTTATTGCCGCTGAAGACACAAGAGTTACTGCTAAGTTGCTTAATCATCTTGATATAAAAAAACAGATGGTTGCTTATCATGCACATAACCTTAACAGTGCCGATTTGATACTTAACAGGATAGAAGCCGGTGAAAGTTGTGCACTTTGCACCGATGCGGGAACACCAGCAATCTCGGATCCGGGAGAGTTGATTGTAAGGGATGCACATAAGCGAGGAATAAATGTTGTTACGATACCCGGCCCATCAGCGGTTATAGCGGCACTTTCTATATCGGGAATGAACAGCGGAAGATTTTGTTTTGAAGGTTTTTTATCTACCGCAACTAAGGCACGAAAAGAACATTTAAACGGGTTAATAAACGAAGAGCGCACCATGATATTTTACGAAGCGCCACATAAACTTTTAAGAACCCTTAAAGATTTTTATGCTACCTTTGGAGATAGGGAGATATCAATACTTCATGAATTAACTAAGATACATGAATACTGTCTGAAACTCACACTTGAAGAAGCGGTGGAATACTACACCAGCAATAAACCAAAGGGCGAGTTTGTTTTAATACTTGAAGGAAAAAACAAAGAAACTGTTATTTCGTTTGAGATTGCAGTGAATCAGCTTATATCTTTAGCCGATAGCGGAGTTAGCCTATCTGCTGCTGCAAAAGAAATAGCAGCGTTAACCGGTCATTCGAGATCAAAACTCTATAATGAGGTTTTAAAACAGCGATGAGATACTTAATAATTTCCGATACCCATGGCAACAAAAAAATGCTGAAAAAGGTGCTTGAGAAAAACAACGATGTTGATGGAGTGTTTTTTCTCGGTGATGGATTATCTGATTTTCGTACCGTGATGCAGGGTTATTTAAGCAAGGTCGAATATGTAGTAAATGGCAACTGTGACGGGATGGGAAATGGTTTGCCTAAAACTATAGAGCTATTAGGATATAAAATCCTTTATGTTCACGGAGATATTTATGCAGTTAAGCAGGGACTTGAAAAATTGTGTAATGCTGCAAAAACAAGAGGTTGTGAGATTGCCCTGTTTGGACACACCCACAAACCCCTTTGTGCAACGTTAAACGGAATATATCTTTTTAATCCCGGAACCCTAGGCATGGCTAATGAGAAATCGCATACCTACGGTATAATGGAACTTAACGAAGGTAAAGAACCTTGTTTTTTACATGTTTCGGCTGAAAATATAAATAACAAATAGGTTCTATTTTTCTGCTGCACCAGCTTGCTGACTTTCGGTTATGTTGTTAACATGTTCTATATTTTTCGTTTCACCTTCCGAAGAGGAAGGTGTTTCGTTTAATATGCTGCGAATAACCTCGGTAAAGCTACGTCCGGCAGGCTCATATTGTTTTTTATTCATACACTCTCCTTATTTGTTTATTATGGAATATATTGTGTGCAATAGGCAACACTTTATTCAGTAACATAATAAGTAAAGAGGAGTTACACAATGAGGAAAAAGAACTTAAGATACTTTTTTTTAACCCTTATCATGGCGTTGCTAATAATACTGCCTACCTTTGCTTTGATAGGAGCCTATAGTCTAACAAGGATTAGCTCGGTTGCTGAATCAATAAGTGATATTCCGGCAACCAAGCCAACTGAGGAGGACAGCAAAAGTATTTTGTTAATTACCGACGAGCAAAACCCAGCTTTTATGATTTTAAAGTTTGATGCTTTTGGAAAAAGTGTAGTTAATCTTGCTATTCCATCAGACATCGTTGTTTCTGAAGAGGAAAATATAGTCGACACGTTAAGCTATGGTGGACCCGCCATGGTAACAACAAAACTGGAGAGCCTACTTGATGTGAGGATAGACTATTATTGCTTATTAAGTTCTGAACAGCTGTCATCACTAACAATTAATTTTAAGCCGGCAACTCCTTCAGTCGAAATATCTGAAAGACTAAACATTCCAGATCAACATGTTATATCACCAGAATATGCAAAAAGTCTTGTAGAGGATGCTCCCAACGAGAGTAAGCAGCTGGTAAGAAGCATCTGCTTTAGTTTACTACTTGAAGAAAATATGGAGATTATGTTTGCCGAAATACCGGCAAGGATAAAAGAACTTAGCGGTAATATTAATTCGAATATTGGTTCAGAAGAAATATATCGACTAACCAAAATATTTAGTCTTTTGCCTTATGAAACAGTAAATTATTATGCTGCTACCCTTAGCGGAGAACAGAACGATGTAGGAACCATGTTAAGCGATGATGATAAAGAGAAGGCAATGGATCTTTTAGCTTAAATTAGAACATGAAAATTTAAAAATGATAGGCAAAAATAAATTCCTATTCCGTTTATTGGATAGACAGCTTTAACAAGTGCAAAAACCATCGTATAAATTCGATGGTTTTTGTACTTGTTGATAAAGGGAATGAACTATAGCGTTAAAGATTAAAACAAACAGTGTCAAGAACAGTGCCTTAACATTTACTTTAATTTTAAGCACTATGTTATTTAGTTAGAGGAAATGAAAATATAAAATTATAGTAACTTAGCAGAAAATAATATGAAAAGGAAATACTTTTTGGAGCAGCCTAATTTCAGCGAAACAGTACACAAAGGTGGTATCAACTTATTTGTATCGTTAGGACATTGGCGCCGAACAGCTGTCCCGAATGTGCTTTGGATAAAATAATGATGAGCAAATTAGCTATACTTGCAATAGCATTTAGAATTTTACAGATCAACCATCGCAAACTCATCGTAGTGCGCGATGGCTGATGGGCGTAGAAAATTCGAGCTCCTCCCCTACCCCGTTTTAACGGGCAGAACTTTGCCAACTGCAATGCTTCAGAAGCATTGCCGATAAGGCATTTTCTAAAGCGTGTTACTAAGTTTTGTGTAATAGCTAGTTTAGAATTACACTGTTTTGGCTACTATGTCAAAATAAAATTTAGAGGTTAGCTTGTATATAAATGCGTACATAATTGAAAAAACTACAAATCCTGCAGCCGATATTATAATAAAAAGAGTTACATTGGTTAGGTTAAACATTAACAGAAGCAGCCTAAGTATCGGGAAGGCAAAACAAAGATGTATACCAGCCATTAATAGTGGCAAAAAGAAAACTGTTAACATTTGAGAATTAACACTGCGCCTTATCTCTTTTTTGGTAATTCCAATTTTTTGCATGATGCTAAACCTATGCTTATCCTCATAACCCTCTACAATTTGCTTGTAATAAATTATAAGCACGGTAGCTGATATAAAAAGAATACTTAGTATTAATCCTATAAATAAAACCCCGCCAAAAAGTCCGTAAAAACCAAGTCTGTTACCCTCTAATGACTCTATGCTAAAGCTGCTTAAATGCTTAAAATGTCCAAGGGTATCAGTAAAATTCTCTTGTATTTGCTCGCTCAATGCTATCTGACCTTCCCCCGACAACCCGCAGTTATAGTTGTATGAATACTGTGAAACTAACAAAGTTTCGCCGCTTTGATTTGTAACACCACTAAACATAGACTCTATTCGTGAGAGATCGTCTACAACTATCATGAGTGTTGGAAAAACTGTCATTGCCGATATTCCGTCGCTCCAAAAATCATCTAGTTTGCCAATTACCGTAAATGTTGTACCCAATAAATTAATGCTATCATGCGTAAAATCTTCACGTGGTGAATGTATATAAACATGTGTTCCGTCTACCGAAATATTTGTTCCCATGTTTTTGTTGTAATCTGCTATATCATAAAAAAATATTTGATATATATCTTCAAAATTAGTACTGTTTAAAGAATCCAGTTCAAAAGTATTTCCCTGTAACTGCCCTGCTGTTACTAGCCTTTGATATATTAGTTCGTCTGAAACATTGCCTCCGCTTTGCTCTGTTTCACTGTGAACAAAGTCATCAACGGCCCCTATAAAATCTTCCTTCATGGTGTCGGCACTGTTAGAGCTAAACAATATATTAATATCATTTGGATAGCGCAAAGTTAGTAACTCTTCGTTTCCCAAATATAAACTAAAACTTGACGAGATCATTACAAGCACCATTGTAGAAAAAATACATATAGCAGCAAGACCTGCTCCTGTACGCTTCATTCGGTATGCCATAGAAGAAACAGAAATAAAGTGATTTGGTTTATAATAAAACTTTTTTTTGCCTTGAAGTATTCTACAAAGCAATACCGAACCGGAGATAAAAATCAAATATGTACCTATTACCACAAGAATAACTGCAACAAAAAATAAGTTAATCGCAGCCATCGGGTTTTCTGCGGTGATAGAAATATAATAAGCTATACCTAGCGACACAACTCCTAAAATCCCCAAAAGCCAGTTTGCCTTAGGTGGTTTTTCACCAATGTTCTGACTTTTTAAAAGCTCTATCGGCCTTGCAAGTCGAATTGTTAAAAGTGATTTTATTAATATAACGAAAAAGATTATGGCAAATGCAATCGTTGTGTAAGCAAGGTTATTAATATTAAATTCAAAACTGTAAATAACCTCTTCCTTTGTTATTCGCATTAATAATAGCTCAAAGATTTTATAAAACAACGCACCGCAAAAAAGTCCTATAACTAGGGAGCTAAAGGTGGTAAAAAAACTCTCCCAGATAAGTATATGTGAAATATTACGCTTATTCATGCCTAAAACATTGTAAAGAGCATATTCCTTGTTGCGCATTTTGCTTAAAAAAGAGCTTGTGTATAATAAAAACAAGGCCGAAAATAAAAATATAAACGGCACCCCCATTGATAAAATCATAACAATAGAGTCACCAGCGCCGGAATTTAAAATTTGCTCTGACGATGCCATACTTAGTATGATATAAAACATCATTACCCAAAGGGCGCTTGTTAAAATGTACGGTATATAAAGCTTGTTGTTAACCTTAATACTGTTTATCGCAATTTTGGGATAAAACATTATTTTACCCCCCCTTTTGATAACAAGGTAAGTGTTTCTGTAATCTTTTGGTGAAAAATATCGTTTGTTAATTCACCCTTAAATATCTGGTGAAAAACCTCGCCATCTTTAATAAACAGAACACAGTTTGCATTACTTGCCGCTCTAGTGGAGTGTGTAACCATTAAAATTGTTTGCCCTTTTTGGTTTATTTCTGATAGCAGGTGCAACAATTCATCTGATGATTTAGAGTCTAATGCACCAGTTGGCTCGTCAGCTAAAATAAGTTTTGGATTTGTTATTAGGGCTCGTGCAATAGCGGCACGCTGTTTTTGCCCCCCTGAAATCTCATAGGGATATTTATTGAGCAGCTTTGTTAGTCCAAGATCTTCTGCAATAGGTAAAATTCGCCTTTCCATTTCTTCATAAGATTTACCGGCTAATACTAGTGGTAAAAATATATTGTCCTTTAAATTGAAAGTATCCAAAAGATTAAAATCTTGAAATACAAAGCCCAAATTTTCACGTCTAAATGTTGAGAGATTGGCTTCTTTTATTTTTGTTATGTCGCTATTTTCCAACAAAACGGTACCGCTTGTAGGTTTATCTAACCCTGCTAAAATATTTAAAAGAGTTGTTTTTCCGCTGCCCGATTCCCCCATAATTGCCATGTATTCGCCACGTAAAACGTTAAAATTCACATTTTTTAGTGCCTGCACCTTATTTGTGCCAAAGCGTGACGCATAAACCTTTTGAAGTGAGTTAATTTGTAAAATATTCATCGTTACATCTCCTTATTATATTGCTATTTAGTTCTATAATGATGATATCAAATTACACCACTCTTCTTCCATCTATTTGGCTTACATTTTGAGTACATAACCTTACATTTTTGTAAGATTACTATTAGTAATGGTTAACAGGTTAAAAGGCTATTTTAATAGTGGTTCCTTTTTCCGGCTCAGATACGGCCGATATGCTTAAATTAAGTTTATCACACACCGTTTTGCATAAATACAGCCCAATCCCACTGGATTTTTTATATATGCGCCCAATATTACCGGTATAACCATTTTCAAATATTCGTGGTAGATCTTGTGCTGCAATTCCTATACCACTGTCCTCAACACATAAAACTCCTTCGCTGTTCAGATATATTTTTATATATCCTTTATGTGTGTATTTAAGTGAATTGGAAATTATTTGCTCTATCAAAAACAAAAACCATTTTTCGTCTATTATTACATCTTCATCTATTGGTTTATAGATAAGCTCTATCTTTTTTTCGATAAACTCGGTGCTAAAACTCTTTACCGCTTGCTTTATCATACTATCAAGGTTGCACGGTGCAAAAAGATAATCGGTATTATCAGAATTAATGCGAAGATATGCCATAACCATTTGTACATAGCGCTCAATTTTCGAAAGGTCTGTGCTAAGTTTTCTTGATAAAGCACTGTCCTCGTTTTGAAGCAGTAACCGCATGGATGCAATGGGTGTTTTTATCTGGTGTACCCAAACCGTATAATACTGTATTGTATCTTTTAATCGCAAGTTAAAGTCATCTTGTACGTTTCGTTGATGCTTAATAAGCACGTTTAAAATTTCGATGAAATCTTGCTCTATGCAAGAGTTTGATTTAAACGTTAAATCAGTTAATAGATCAATATTTTTCTTTAAAAGTTCAAGTTCTTCATGCCTTTTCTTATAGTGTGCAAACCCCACACCTGCAAAAACAAGCTGCACTAAAAAGCATATAACATAGGGATATAACACTGCTACAAGCGGCAGGCGATAAAGATAAAAAGAAAATGAGAAGAATATGAATATCAATAAATTTACAGCTATAATAACGTATTTTTCTTTTATATAGTTAAAAAACAAATTCATTCTATAATATACCCCGCTCCAACTTTTGTAGTAATAAAACCGTTTAGCCCTATTGTGTTTAGCTTTGTTCTTATTCTGTTCACATTCACGGTGAGTGTATTGTCGTCAACAAAGCTGTCTGTTTGCCAGAGGCTATCCATTAGCTTTTCCCGGCTTACAATTTTTTGCTTATTTTGAAGAAGTGTTTTTAGTATTTTATGCTCATTTTTTGTTAGCTCTATTTTGTACTCACCATAAACTAACGACAAATCATTGATGTTTAAAAATACATTTTTATGTTGTAGTACAGCTGTGTCGGTTGCAAAATCGTAAGATCTACGCAAAAGCGCTTTCACCTTTGCCATAAGCACCTCGGTATTAAACGGTTTTGCAATAAAATCATCTGCACCTAGGCTAATAGCCATTACAATGTTCATGTTATCACAAGCTGATGATATAAACAGAATTGGCACGGTGCTTATTTTTCTAATCTCTTCACACCAATGATAGCCACTAAAATACGGAAGGGATATATCCATTAAAACAAGATGAGGAGCTTCATTTGCAAAAAGCATTGATACATCTTTAAAATCTTCTGCACAAAACACCGAAAAACCCCAACTCTCAAGCTGTTGTTTTATTAAAGTGGCTATGCCTGTGTCGTCTTCTACAATCATTATTTTATACATAGAGAATCCTTATTAGTTAACCTGTAAAACTATATTAATACTATTTTAACACAAAGTAATAAAAAACAACATAAAAAAATATACTTTCAGTTACAAGCTTTAGCAGGGTTTTAAAGAAACTGAAAATCTTTAATCAAAACGCTAGGTCTTGCAGGCACTAAATTGATTCCTATAATCTTGTATAAAAACAGGTGTGAAAAAAGCAGCCGACCTAATGAGAAAGAGTGGCGTTTATTCAAATTTGACGAAAGTCCAAAAGGAAAATATGATGTTCTAGCTACAGATATAAAGCCAGTTGCTATATATCTAGGCTCGAGTATAAGTGATGAGGATAGAGATACTTTATTAGCAATCTGCAAAGATAAAAAATTGATTGCTACAAAATGATAATGACATATACATCTTCAAGCTTTTCATTACATAGCTTGAAAATCTACGATGGTTCAACAGATACAATGGTTACAAATAGCTAAACTATAACAAAAACTCCTACAAGGAAAATCCATTGTAGGAGTTTTATCGTTAAATCACAGGAACACCCTAACGGCAAAACCGCCATTAAAATAATAGGTGTTCGTGCAATGTCCATTTGGTGGAGCATAGGAGATTCGAACTCCTGACCCCCACACTGCCGTGATGCGCTGGCGAGCCCTAGGTAAAACAGCCCTAAATATGCATTCAGCTAAAACAATGCTATAGTTAAGAGGAATAGCCATTGGGCTGGTTATTTTACATATTGATTCTATGTAAAATAATAATAATAATGTTTTATATAGTACTCGATAATGTCTGGGCATAAACATTCAACTGTATTAATTGTCGTAGCTACCGTACTTTTTCCAAATGTCCACCATCATTTCATACCTATCTAATGACAAACCGGTGTAGGCACAGTTAGAGGTGGAAAAAACATATCCCCTACCATTTTCCATCCCCTCATGAAGAGCCCTTATAACATCATTCCTGCATTCCTCATCTGTTCCGGTTTGAAGTAACCCGCAATTTACGTTGCCGATTAAACAGATATCACTTCCAATTATATTTCTGACTTCCAACATATTTACTCCACCTTGGGGATCTAAAGAATGTAGTGCATCCGGTTTGCAATCTGCCATCTGCTTTAAGATGGGCATTATATTTCCATCTGTGTGTTTTATTGTGTAATACCCCATCTCTTTGTAGCCTTTAATAACTCCGGAAAGAAACGGTACTATTAATTCCTCAAATGATTCGGGAGAAAAAAAGGGATTTGCATTTAGTGCATAGTCGGAGCAAAGGGTAAATCCGTCTAACAAGCCGGCGGGAAGCTTTTGGGCAAATTCGAGACTGCTTTCCATCCTCTGTTTAGATATATCGTTAAGTTTACTGGGGTTTTCATACATATCAATTGAAAAATCCATCATACGGTCGCCATCCGGAATTGCATGGGTTGGATCACCATGCATGGTGAGGTAGTATTCATCATCCGTTTTTTCTCTAATTGTTTCGAGCAACCACTTCACATTTTCAAAATCCCCCGGACTCGGGTGAATAAATATAGCACTATGATCATATTTTTGTGCAATTTTAATGTACATATCGGCCGCATAATTAATGTGTAGCTTCTTTTCCTCAAAACTCATCTGCCCCCATTGGTGGAAAATTGTTTGAGAGCTGTGGTACATTCCGATAGACTCCATTGTCAAAAAGAAAACTATCTCAAAGTGTGGAACCCTGCCACCAATTTTTTTACAGCTAAGAGTATCAATAAATTGTTGTTTATGTGTCATATCTTAACCTTATTCAAAATATCATCGTTTTGTAGTCCAATGCTTGAATATCTCGTAAACATTGTCTGGATTTGCCGCAGGACCGTACTCGCACTGTGCAATTATGCCACCATCCTTCCAAAGATTATTATATACACTGTCCACTGCGCTACGTATTTCTTCTATGGTTCCGTTAGGTATTAATTGCTGGCGATCAATCTCACCCCAGAACGTAATCTTACCTCTAAACTGCTCAAGTTTATCAACACCAATACAGAAAATTTGTGTGTTGAATGCATCTAAACCGATCTCAATCAAATGTGGAATAATTTGAAGAGTATTTCCATCCGAGTGCATAAACATGTATTTCCCGTGCTTGTGCGCTATATCGATATAGTCTTTGTACATGGGTTTGAAAATTTTCTCCCACATTGTAGGACTGATTAACAGGCTGTTCTGTGAACCCCAGTCGTCCATCATGTTAAGTGCATCAACATCTGTTTGTGCCCATTTTGTTAAAAGACGACAATAAAAATCATGCATCTGCTCGATAAATTCCAGCATTTTTTTTGGTGGATCTACAAGATCCATGTATAAATTTTCTGTTCCTCTTATAAATTGAAGCTGTTCAAACGGTCTTGGACAACAGCCACCAAGCAGAAATTTATCCGAAATCTCCTTACAGGCCTCGTTTACCTGCTCAACATTGAAGGACAGTTCCTCCTCAGGAATATGAATATTCCCCACGTCTTCCCAGTCGTCATCCTGTACAAGTGGTTCTTTAACCTCGCCTATTACACCGCGGTGTATGTTAATGAATTTACACCCCCAGTTATCAGTTGCCTCGCCTACCTCGTGCATATCACCCTTTGCAATCGAGGGTATTGAGTAAATCGCTTTCGGATTTACTATGTCCCACTTGAAATCATCTATAATGTGCTTTAGTTGTTGCGGTTGAAACATCTCTGCCCAAGGTAACACCCAAAGTTGCCTCGGAATTCTTCCGGAAGTATTTTTAAATTCCAAGGTTGCCTTCACTAGTTCTTTACTGTTCATTTTACGATTCCTTTAGTTGTTTTTTCCATCTTTGCATTGTATTCATCGACAATTTTACCCACCAATCTTATGCGCTCTATGTCGCCGGTTGAGGAAATTTCATCCGAAATGCCCAGAACTAAGTTCGGTGCAAACAAGTCGATAATTTTGTTAACACACTCTATCAGCACTTCTTCAGAGTATGTGTCGTCAAAGTAAACTGCTGGAATACCGTCAATCATCAACATTTCACCTAAGTGTTCTTTGACGTCTTCTAAAGTAACGTCGCCCTGCGGTTTTGGGGTGATGGCTTCAATGCCGTCTAACCCTGTCTGCTGGTAGTATTCCATTAAACCATTATTGTTGCCGTCATAATGCGAGTAGACAAACTTTCCTGCACTGTGCAATCTATCGCATCTCATCTGATATTCTTTTAGTACGTACTTTTCAAAAAACTCGGGTGACAGTGTACCTGAGTGGATATTGTCGCCAAAGTCAATCAACATAATTGGAGACTTGTTAATCACGTCAATCATTCTAAAATGACACTCACGGAGCGCATCAAAGTACTCAAGCACGATGTCTTTATAATCATAAATAGCATACACTGCATTTTCAACACCCATGAGGTCGATATATAATTTTTGCATCGACACTCTGGGCATAAATATACACGGTGCACCGAGATCTCCCCACTCCTCCAGACGCTCTTGATAAATACCTTCGTCAAAATGCCACTGTGTGTGCTGTTCGATATAGGTGTAAATTTTCAGTTCTTCTTCTGTTTCAACCCACTCTTTCGTAACAAGTTTCGCCCAACTGGAGGTGGTAGTCTTAGTTATCTGACTCACTGTGCCTACAGGTGTATGTATAAAAGTAGTACTAAATGCACCATCGTGAGTAGTCTCGGTGGTGATCCCACCTGTGTAACTAAGCTTAAAACAATCGTTAAATTCATATGCCCGAGCAGAGCAACCAAGGTTGCGATAAATTTCTGATTTCTTCATACCCTTATAAATGCCCGGAAGTTCGCCATGATCGAACATTTTGTCGGAAATCCAGCAATCTATTCGTGGTTGCCAGATTATCTTACCGTTAGACCTTTTAAAACACACATCGGTATGTAACTTTGCAAAATCTTCCATTTTCTCTCCATACAAAATTATTTCAAACAATCGGCCTGGGAAAGCCGTACTGTATGAACTTCAAAAGGGTTAAAAATCATTACCGTACAACAATCTGCAAGTGTAAACTCTGCGATATCATCCTCTAACATATTTGTAAGAACTGCTTGCGCAAACATCTTATTTATATGTGCAGTAGTTTTTGTGGGTACACCTTTTGTTTCATAAACTCTTACAATAAAATCATCCGAGTTTTCACACATCTTAACCGTCTCAATCTTGATATTACTTTTGTCGAACATAATTAAAGGTTCAAGCATCCTTGGAGTTTTTCCAACAGTAAGAGGATAATTATAATTGTAGCTTATTTCTTCTACATCACTACTGTAAAGGTCGCCAAGATGAGGATAAAGTGCATATTTGAATTCGTGTTTGCCTATATCGGCACCTTTGCCGGGATAGTTTTGCGAGCGCAAAAGATTGAGACTAATTATTCCGTTTTTAGCATAGTAACCGTATTTGCAATCGTTTAATAACGCTATGCCGTAATCGCTCTGTGATTGGTCGATATATTTGTGAGCGACCAACTCTAACTGAGCATAGTCATGACTGTTGTTCTCGGTAGTAGGTCGCTTAATGTTTCCAAACTGGATATCGCAGCTTACAACATCACTCGCTATGTCTATCGGGAATTCTGCTCGCAACATCTTATTTTCTTCATTCCAATCCACCTTAGTAGAGAAGTCAATCAATGACGAGCCACTCGCAATTGTAATAAGCTGTTTAATTGTCGATTTGTTGTAATGATAGGTGGTTTCTCTAACTACACTTTGACCCAGTAAATAGCATTCGGTAGAAACAGGTTTAAAACAATCTGTTTTTCTTTTTCTGTAGTTTAGCGCAATATCCCACGCATCGCCAATATCTGTGAAAACTGTAAGCTTATTACCAAATTCTTTACTTTTTAGGATTTCTTTTCCGATACGTTTATCAAAAATAGACGCCAAGTCACCATTGTCGTTAAAGGTAAGTTTTATCAACTCGTTTTCCATAACACTTTCATCAATGCTTGGAACAGCTACATCTGTGCTTTCTTCTTTAACTGCAACACCAAGTGAGGCAGCACGATACCACTCCCCATCTACGAGTTCTCGACGTTCCCATGGCAACGTATTTATCATTGCAGATTGATCATTAACATAAAGAGCATTGAGTGCTTCATTTTTAATTTCAATCAGACGTTGTGATATGCGGTTATAAGCCACTTCGCACTCGTCGTAAACGCGCTTGATTGAAGAGCCTGGCAGTATGTCATGAAACTGATAGAGTAAAAATTCGTGCCACAACTCGCGCAGTTCTGCTTTTGGGTAGCACAACCCGCTCAACAAGCTCGCATAACTACAGAACAACTCGACATCATGAAACAGTACTTCAACTTTTCGATTATACTTTTTTGTATTTGCCTGTGTTGTAGATGTTCCGTAGTGCATTTCAAAGTAAAGTTCACCTTTATGGGTGGAATAGACATCGGAGACTTTTTCAATTTTATGGAAAAAGTCGATTGCCTTGCCCTGCTTAACAGGGTATAGCCCCGGATAATTCGATATGCGATTTACTCGTTCAAGATGCTCCGGCCCGCAACCTCCACCACCATCACTTATCCCGTAAAGTACCAAGGCATCACTGCATAAACCTTTTTCTTGATAGTTGTCGGCGGCTTTTTTTATCGATTGTGGCATACATGCAGAACCATAGGTTCCCTCGGGTGGCATATGAACCAACACTGAGCTACCGTCGATCCCTTGCCAATTAAAGGTGTGGTAGGGAAAATCGTTGATTTGATTCCAACTCAACTTAATAGTTAAAAAATAGTTGCAGTTGCTTTTTTTCATTATCTGTGGAAGGTTGCCACTATATCCGAATACATCGGGAAGCCACAGTATCTCCATAGTTTGCCCAAATTCATTGCGGTAAAAGCTTTGTCCATATAGGAACTGTCTCACTAAGCTTTCACCCGACGGTATGTTGGTATCCGGCTCGACCCATGTTCCGCCTTGAAGCTCCCAGTCGCCTTTCTCAGCACTGATTTTTACCTTGTCGTATAGTTTTGGGTAATGCTCTTTTATCCATGCGTAAAGCTGTGCCTGACTTGCACCGAATTTGTATCCCGGGTATCTGTCCAGCATTTCAAGCTGTGTTGCAAATGTCCTAGCACCCTTGCGAATTGTCTCTCTAATAGGCCAAAGCCATGCAAGGTCAAGATGTGCATGACCTACTGCGGTGAAATTAAGATAGGTGTCCCCTGCATTTTTTTCAAGTGCGGTTTTCGTTATAACAAGTGCACCCTTGTACTCTTCTTCGGTGAATTCAGAGATTATGTTCGTTGTGTTTTCTAAGGTATAGAGTATCGAAAAATATTGAACACTGTTTTTTTCGAAGCAACACAACAAATCTTTCAGAATAACCAAATCATAATATAGCTCACGCGCAGTATCGTTTACAGCGCAGATTTCAAGTTCGGCAATACACCCTTCACCTTGAAATTTACCAAACAGATCATTGCACGCTGCATCAATCCAAAGGTCAACCTGCTCGGTTCCGTTGCAGCTATCGGTAAGTTGGACAATTCGTTTTCCGGGCAACCCCAGACTTCTGTCATACTCGGAGGTTACGCAGGTAATTCCACGCATCGGACAACCGTTTTCATCATACAGCAATCCTTCACCATTTAGGTCAATTTTTAAAACAAGCTTTTTGCCCATACATTCGCTCGGAACAGCACCGGTTATATGAAACCACGCACAGTCAAACAGGTTACCCCACTTCTCTCCGATATTATATGGTCTGTACTCAAGTTGAAGTCGTCCAGAATATGCAACAGGCTCACTAGTAACAGACCCAACCGCCTCCAACGGAGCCACATGCGAGTATATCCTTTCCTTTATTAGCGATATTATTAAATCGGTCTCTTTTAATATGTGCTTTGATTTATGAACCATACTATAAACTACCTTTTACCTTATATTGATTTTCGAGCTAAATGCGTATATGTTTGTAAATTTCTAATATATATGGATGATGACTGCAAATCAACAATAGAATCTGCAGTCATCACATTTTGAATCTAATTAGCTGTTTGCGTAACGCTCATACTGTGCTTGTTTTATCTCTAAGTACCTCTCTGCGCCAAGTGAATTCAGGTCAGAGATATATTCGTCCCAAACTGTGTCATCATTGACATCAAGAACACCTGTAATAAATTTGTCGAGTGTCTCTGTGAGGTATGTGCTAATTTCAGTTGCAATGATTGTGAGTTCTTCTGCTTCTTCAGGAGTAGCAGTGAATGCAGGCCAGATGTCATCAGGCATATAGTTAAGATAGTCGTCTGCATCTTCTACATAGTATTGCTCTGCTTTTGTAAGTCCGAGCGGATTAGTTACCGCGTCAACTATGGCTTGGTTTTCTTCGCTATATGTCATGCCGGTAATGCCGGGCTCAAAGCCGCCGTAATGACCTATCACATTGTAAAGCTCGTTGTTATCGTACGCAGTAAGTGCATCACCGATAAGTGTATATTCACCGTCTGCATTTTTTTCGTAGGTTACACCCTCCGAACCTGCTAACGAATAAACAGAACCTTCTTCACTATACCAGTAATCTACCCATTTAATTGTTTCAATCGGGTTTTCGTTTTCGCTTGTTATCATGAATGACCAGTTGCCACGTACGTCAGCATCAATCCAGCTCATAATTTGATCGCCGTTAGGACCTTCGAATTGGCTAATTCCTGTGAAGTTTTCGCTAACTTCCGGTCCACCGATAATGCTAGGGCTAACCCAGCAAAATACTCCAACTTCATTTTGTTCGCCCATGTTCACCCAACGTGCAGCGTCCAAAGTTGTAAAGGATTCAGGATGGATAAGTCCTGCTTTGTACCAGTCTGACATTTGAGTCAACATTGCGCGGTAGTCGTCTGAAGTTTTGTAAAAACGCACATTGCCATCATCTCCCATGTCAATGTGTGCAGCCATGCCCTGCAATCCTGCATTACCTACGCCAAAAGCACCTGAGAATGTATCTGCAAATATGCCTTGGTTTCCGTTTGAGAATGAAAGAGGATAAATTTCCGGATTTTGCTCTTTCATCGCTTCCATAAATGCTGTCAACTCGTCGATTGTGTTTGGAACCTCCATGCCGAGCTCGTCGATTACAGTTGTGTTGACATATGTTCGCACAGAAGCACTCAATTTATCTAGTGATAGCCATGGTAACGAATAGATGTTGCCGTCCGGCATCGTTACTGATTTTTTAACATGAGGATAATCTTCGAACATTTTTTGAATGTTTGGTGCATGTTCTGCGATAAGGTCGTTAAGTGGAATTAGGTTACCGTTCTGACCGTTTTCGAAAATCATTTCGTTAGAGAATATCATCTGATAGTAAGCGTCCGGTAAATCTCCGGTTGTCAGCTTCAGCTGCAATTCTTCTTGATAACTTGTGATTGGGTATTCGTCGAAAGTGACATTGACATTAGTTTTTTCTGCGTAGTCTTGCCATTTCCATTTATCATCGATATCTTGGAAAGTGCCGGTCCATGAAAGTCTAACCATTGTGAGGTCAATAGGTGATTCGCTTACGGGGAATGGGCCATTGTCTGTTGGTTCTTCTGTAGTGGAGTCACTGGTGGGTTCGGAAGTTGATGCCTCTGATTCTGTCGGTGTGGACACACTTTCTTCCGATGCACATCCTGTCAGCATCATTGTGCCGAGAATTGCGGCAGCCATGAGAAGTGCTAATAGTCTTTTCTTCATTTTTTTATTCCTCCTAAATTATCTATTCTTTTATTCCGCCGATAAGTAAACCTTTGTCAAAATGTTTCCTTAAGAACGGGTAAATGAACAACAGTGGTGCAGACGACACTATAATGGAGGCGTATTTAAAGCCTTCCCTGACTTTTGTCAGTTCTACATAGTCAACCTGTTGGTTCGTCAACATGGTCGAAACCATCGATGAATCTGCTTTGATAAGAATTTCTCTTAGTATGAGCTGCAACGGGAACAAGTCAACGTTATCAAGATAAATCATCGCTTGCGTGTAAGAGTTCCAGTGTGCAAGACCGTATTGAAGTGCCAGTACGCCAATTAGTGGAGTTGACAGTGGGATTACAATAGTCATGAACGTTTTAAAGTAACCTGCGCCATCAATTCGTGCCGCCTCTTGAATACCCTCAGGTATAATACTTTTTAAAAACGAAATAGAGATTAGTATAAAATACACACTTACCGCATTAGGCAAAATCATTGCTAACATCGTATCTCTGATGCCTGTGCCGTCCACAATTAAGTATAGTGGAATCATTCCGCCTGAAATGTACATTGATAAAATAATAATGCGTGAGATGATTTTTTTACCCGGCATGCTTTCTCTCGATAATGGATATGCTGATAATAGTGTCATCGCAATGTTAAGACATGTGCCTACTATCATATACAAAAAGCTATTTCTAAAACCTATCCATATTCTATCATACTCAAAAACAAGTTCGTAGCTTTCTAAGGTGAAGTCAATCGGCCATAGCAAAAAAGGCTGTTCGTTCACCTTAAATACATCGCTGAAAGATGCACAAAGCACATACCATAGTGGGTAGACTATCACCACGAGAAACACTATGATTAAAGTATAGTTTACAAGGTTGAATATCTTCGCTGAAGTAGATTTGTTTGTCAACATCGTATCCTCTCCTAATACAGACTAATTCCACGGACTTTTTTGCTGATAAAATTTGCTCCGCTGAGCAACATCAAGTTAATGACGGTGTTAAATAGTCCGATTGCGGTTGTGTAGCTAAATTGTCCCTCGATTAGACCTGCTTTATAGACGTATGTTGATATAACTTCCGAAGCATCTAAGTTAAGGTTGTTTTGCAGTAAGTATATTTTTTCAAAACCCAGCGTCATCATATTACCAAGGCTTAAAATAATCATTATTATGATTACGTATTGTATGCCCGGCAAAGTGATGTGCCACATACATCTTAGTTTTCCAGCACCGTCTAATGTTGCCGCTTCGTACAAGTCTTCCGAGATGGAACTCATTGCCGCTGTGTACAAAATTGTGCCAAAACCGATACCTTGCCATACGTTTGTCCAAACATATATATCCCAAAAATATTTTGGATCTGCGAGGTAGTCTATTCTCTCACCACCAAAAAATTCTACTATAGAGTTGACCATGCCCGTAGATGCTGCGAAAAAAGAAATTATCATTCCTCCAACCACAACAGCAGATAAAAATGTCGGAGCATATGATACTATTTGAGTAAAGTTTTTAAACCTTTTATTACCGATTTCGTTGAACATAAGTGCCAAGATTATCGTAAGCGGGAAGCTGACAATAAGACCGTAAAAGTTAATGCCAAGTGTGTTTTTTACAGTTCTTTCAAAATAAAAGCTTTCGAAAAATCGTATAAAGTGATCTAACCCAACCCACTCACTTCCGAAAAAGCCATCGTTTGCACGAAAGTTTCTGAATGCTATTTGTATGCCGTATAATGGTGCCAACCAAAAAACAATTAAATATATAGCTAATGGAATCAGCATAAAGTACAGTTCTTTATGATTTTTTATTCTGCTCCAAAGACCCTTTTTGTTGAGTGTTTTTTCCAACTTTTATTAACCTCCTGTCTTTTGTTGTATCTTTATGTTAGCATAGTAAAGGTTCAATAGCAATATATCAACCTTATATCGAGTTAACAACTTGTGTAAAAGTTATATAATCGATGTGATTTTTTAGTGAAAACCTCCACAAGAAATGACAATAACATCAAAAAAGTTATTTATTTAGCAACTTGCTATATAAATATTTTTAACCATCTTGAAAAACAGCCTGATATATTGTAAACTTATATCAAGTACATATCAATAGTAGAATTAGAAGGTGGAGAAATGCCCAAAAACACAAATTCAGCCCTCTATGAAAAAATTCGCAATGATTTTATAGAGAAAATCGAGAATGATTTTTACTCCGATTATGACAAATTGCCGAGTGAAACACAGATTACAAAGTTGTATTCTGTAAGCAGAATTACAGCCACAAAAGCACTGAATGAGCTGATGCTTGAGGGGTTTATCTCGCGCGTGCAGGGCAAAGGTTCATATGTTATTCCAAAAGCCCAGCGAATAACAGCATTAGCTTCTAGCCCCTCATCAAAAAGTCTCTTAAAGACACATTATCACAGGATAGGTGTGTTGATGCCGCAAATTTTCGACTACCACAGCGTGGCAATTATTGAGTCAATCACAAAAACATTGACATACCCCGATTTTTTCACAGCCACAGTCTGCGCCTCCTCGATAGAAGCTGAGACATTTACAATAGATACGTTTATAAAACAGCAGTACGATGGAATAATTGTGTTTCCACAAGATTCTGAATACTATAATGAGGTTATACTCGAGCTAGACTTCAACAACTATCCGATAATCGTCATCGATAGGCTCATACCGGGAATAAAGTCATGCAGTATAATTTCTAACAATGATATTTCTTGCAAAATGGCTCTCGATCACCTGTTTTCTCTTGGTCACTCACGCATAGCCTTCGTTAGTTCAAGTAGTGTATCCGAGATGAACACTCTGAAGCGGCAGTCTTCATTTATATCATACTTGTCTCAAAAGAATAACGGTTTGTCTGGCTGCTACTCCTATGTAGACATGGATCAAAACCCTAGCTTTGCCGACGATTTTATTCCCAATGTCAAAAACGGAAATATCACGGCTGTAATCGCCGGAAACGTTGACACGACTAACAAATTATTGCAACTATGTGAAAATGAGAACATTTCTTTCCCCGACGATCTTTCGATAATATCGTATGACAAGCCATACATGACAAACATCAGTTTTACGTACATTGAGCAAGGCTCATATGAAATGGGATTTGCAGCCGCAAATGCTCTCATTAACATGCTTAATAAAGTACCTACAACGCAAAGCAATAAAATAATAACAGTCAAGCCCTCTTTAGTCGTGGGAAAAACCACAGATTATGTCACGTAGGACAATGGAGTTATTGTGTTACGGCTTATAGCACCGTTACCTTCACTATGTCTTTCAACGGACTTTGTCCGTAACACTTGCTGATTATTTCTACATTTGCACAACCTGCTTTCATAGCAGTGATTGTTCCATCAGGTGAAATTTCGATACAGTCGCTTATACATGAATATTTCACCTCGATATGCTGACTGTCCATCGTTGCAAAAGTTGGAGTGTAAAAGTAAGTTCCACTAGCATAAAATGTCTCAAAGCTGTACATTCTGCGCTCAAATTCGATGGTTGTCTCATCTTTTTTTTGTAGTACAACTTCTCTATTTATTGGGAACGAATGTCCTATAATGTTTCGATTAATGCTGCCTCTAACAACAAATTCATCTAAACAAAAGTCAAGATCACCCGCATCACAAGTAATTGTGTACCCCTTAAACAGCATATCATCTAAAGCATTATTCTTAATCGAGAAGAACTTCCAACCAATGAAGTCAATGTCTACCTCTTCGATGACACTTTCGTTCTCACCAAAGAATTTCAGTGTTATCTTACCTTTATTCCCTTTATTGCAAAGTGCAAACTCAACACGGCAATCTTTTGACACCGTTGTTGGGTTCAAAAAACCGATTGTAACCGACGAGCCTTTTGGCATTTTGTATCCTCTGGCAACAGCATTTCCTGCAGGGCTGTTTGCAAATGGAGCATACGCTAATTCTTCGCTGTTTATAGTCACTCCATGAGTTTTAATGACAGTTTGCTCGGGACAAAAATCACCTGTATCGATTACAAACTCGAGAAAATCGGTATTGGTGGTATTTTTTTGTGTTTTTACGGTTCTATCTACATTCTGCGTTACTAGTTCGACAAAAGTTTTAGGTGTAACAACTTTTACATGCTCGTCAAAATGCTTAATTAGATCTGAAATTCCACCTACAGTTCTAGACCAACAGTGAACCATAATAAGCGAGTAAGAGTTCGGGTTTTGTAGCCCTGTTGGCATGGCATTTATTTTTTTGGATATATAGGGTATGTCGGATTGCGGAAGCCCTTGCCAAAATCGCGCCCTAGACGCAATAATGGGTTTTCCGTTCGACCACAAAATGGTATCTGAGTCGGTGGCGTACGAGCAAAAGTCGACATAAAATATCCCATCGATAACATCATGTTTGGTGTACCTATCCCACAGTGGCAGACATTCCTCTGTAAACTGATCAAAGTCTATTATTCCGAGTATGCTTGTATCGGAGCGGCGCATCGAATCTGCCAACTTAATAATATGACCATCGAGCAAATCGTCAGGATATTTTGACGGATACATATATCCACCCGAAGAATAAGAGATGAATTCATCAGAAAAAGCACCGTCTTTCGAGTTGCCGTTTGCGGCTGTATTGTAAATATATTGAAGCACATCCGGTGCAAGCTCGGTTAATGCAGCAGGCATTCCCCAGCCTAGCGGAAATTCTCCTTTTTTATCACTGTCGAAAAGATTGTTTTCGCCAAAGAGAAAACCGTTGTATGCAAAGTTAAGGCTATCACCGTCACTAATAACAAAAGTCACATAATGATTGTCGTCAGAAGCAGTAACCGACTCGGTGATTTTGTGCTGCTTCACTTCCTGTTCATTCGCAAATGATGTAACAAAAGATAAGTTTCCAGGGTGGCCTGCCGCCCAAAAATGACCGCTGTCTGTTAATGGCTCTGTAAATCCATGCTCGCTCGCCAATGCGTTTCCCCAACCAAAAACCGGTGTATCTCTTTCTGTATCTTCAAATATTTTTTGACGTGCGGGATAATGCGCTGCATCCAGGTTGTAAAAACATATTCCATCACACGCTATACAGTAATCTCTTGTGTAATCAAGAGCGCCAAGTTCGAAAGAGTGATACTTGTACAGCTTTTCATATTCATCTTGCTGTGTAAGCCATTCGGTATCTTTCCCGCGGACATCCTTTATTAACGGCAAATCAAGCGATTTCATCAACTCAACAAGCGATTCATCAACTATCACGGCGTGATGTATTCCAGCTAGGCTGGTTGCAACGTTGAGCGATTCTACGTTTAAAACTTCACGATTATATTTTTCTATATACTCACTGTAAAACTCTGTCAAGATGTATCCATCGACATGTGTTCTGTACTTGCACAGCAATTTTCTCAGATCGTTTTCATATTCTACCTTTAAACAATATTTGTCTACGATATACGTAAAGTACTCCATACAATTTTTATGCTCGAATTTGTCGTTTGTGTAATCGATATACACTTCCGGCTTTGATTTTGCCACCAAGCCCTGTAAAGAGGTAATCAAAACACGCTCGGCGTCTGTATAGTTGTCAGGACAAACTACAGTGACAGAGGTAGGTTGCTGTGCCGGTTTGAAATAGTGGTAAGTGTTATTGTTAAACATAATTTTAACCTCAAAAAAAGAATATATCTGTTTTATATCATAACATCTGTGTAAAGTCAATCAGGATTTTTTCATCATGAATATCGATATAAAGTTGATATGTTTACTTTCACCTTCAATAATGTATAATGTGCTTAAAAGACCGAACATTTTGCACGTGAGGCATACTTTGAACAAATTAAACGGCGTGATATTTAACATACAAAGATTTTCGACACATGATGGCCCCGGCATTAGGACGGTGATTTTTTTTAAAGGGTGTAACCTAAAGTGCAAATGGTGCCATAATCCTGAATCAATCGGCCTAAAAAGCGAGTTGAATTTATATTCTGAAAAATGCATTGGTTGTGGCAGCTGCTTCTCAGTGTGTCCTTGCCATCAATCAATTGATAACCTCCACACTATTAACCGTGATAAATGTACATCGTGCTTGAATTGTACAAAGCAATGTTACAGCGAGGCTTTAGTCGGTGTCGGAAAAACTGTAACTGCGGAATATGTTATAAAATCTATACTTCAAGACGAACTATACTATCGCAACTCGGGCGGTGGAGTCACTTTTTCCGGTGGCGAGGCAATGTTACAGGCCGATTTTTTATCAGTTGTACTAAAAGGATGTAAAGAGCACGGTATTCATACAGCGATTGACACTGCCGGGGTTGTATCATACAGCTCATTTAAAAAAGTATTACCATACACTGACATGTTTTTCTATGACATAAAAGCAGCATCTGCAGAAGTACATAAGAAGCTTACAGGTGTGACTAACACAAAGATAATCAACAATTTGATTAAATTGTCTAAAACTGATAGCGAAATAGTAATTCGCATACCTTATATACCAACCATGAATGATAAAGAAATGTCTTTAATTGCTGATATTATAAAGGAAATCCCATGTCGTGCAGTTGAATTGCTCGCTTACCACAAATTAGGCGATGCAAAATATTCGGCACTGTCCGCAGGAAACGACATGCTAGAAATAACTCCTCCTTCAGAAGAAGAACTGAAGGATGCACTAAAAATATTTACGGACAAAGATATTAATGCAAAAGTCAAATAGTGAAAGGAAATAAAATCATGCTAAACACAGAAGCAGTTCAATTGTCGAAAAAAATCAAAGAACTTATTGACAACCTACATTCGGACAAATTGGAGATTAATAAGGTAAAACTTGAGCATCTTGGAAAGTATGATAACGATGATCAAGGCTTTGTGTTTTTTCCTTCTTTCAAGTTCGAGCCAGTACCCAATCACAAAGACGGGTACGTATATGGATACAGGGCACTCGGAGATAATCTTCGCAAATTTTTTAATGATTGCCCAAAATACGTCAATAAGCACAGTGCCCTCGGTGGTTGCTGGATGGGTTTTATCCATGAGTTTATGCCGTTACAAGTCATCCCCGAAGACAGAGATGCGCGCCTCGATGCAATATGGGAAGAGTACGATATATTTCAGCCCGGCTTCGGTGCAATGAATCACTGTGGCCCTGACATCACAATCGGTTTAAAGCTTGGCTGGGGTGGCCTTCTAGAAAAAGTTCGCTATTATGAAGAGTATAACTATAATGGCAACAAGGATTTTTACTATGGTGAAACACAGGTTTTGCTCGCTATGCAAGAGTGGATTCAACAAACAGCAAACTATGCAAAAGAGCAAGCCGAGGCAGAGGGTGACGAATTTTACAAAGCGAACTTGCTGGAAATAGCACGCATCAATGAAAAGTTAATACATAAAGCACCTGAAACGCTGCGTGAAGTTTGCCAGTTTATCGCACACTTCCAAGTTTTTGACAGGACGTATTGGGGCGGTGGTGCTCTTGGTCAATTAGACGAAGTGCTGTATCCTTACTATAAAAACGATGTCGAAAACGGTATTCTGGATGATGAAACGGCAGTATGGTATGTTGCCAGCCTATTTTTCAATGATACACACTATTCCCAGATTGGCGGACTTTCACCGGATGGTAAAGCCGATATATCGAACAGAATGTCGTTCATTATTTTAGACGCGATGAACTGTCTTAACATCCCGATTAACATTGCACTTAGAGTTCATGACAATGTCAATCCGGTGCTTTTGGAGCGTAGCTTAAAATACAACATGAAAAACGGAAGCGGCGTCGATTATTCTATGGATAACGGTTGTGTTAAGGGGTATGCAAAAAACGGATTTTCCGAGGTTGTGGCAAGAGGTAGAGCAAAAGTCGGCTGTAACTGGACGGCGCTACCAGGGCGTGAGTACCCATTCCAGGACGTTACACGATTTAACTTTGCTGTCGCTTTTAACAAAGCTATGGAAGACATCGAAAAAACAAAAAAATATTCGATGGAAGATCTTTGGGACAGATTTACACATCACTTAAGAGTTGGCATCGACAGTATTCGTGAAGGTTACGATCTCCACTTTGAAGTTATTGAAAACAGTATGCCGGAAATGGTGCTAAACCTCTTTATGCACGGGCCTGTAGAAAAAGGGATAAATGCTGCTTCGGGTGGTGTTGATAACCAAAGTTTTTGCATCGACGGTATTGCGCTCGCAACTGTAGCCGACTCTTTTGCGGCCGTAGAACAACGAGTATTTATCGATAAGTTAATTACGTTTGAAAAGTTGATTGAAGTATTGAATAATAACTATGATGGCGAAGAAAACATAAGGTTGATGCTAAAAAACATTAGTCGTTACGGCTCGCCCGATTCAATAGCAACAGAATGGGCTATCAAGATAAAAGACTATTTTACCGACTACACTTTGTCCATGACACCAAAGCACAACCTAAAAGTTATCCCCGGCATGTTTTCACACGGCCTCACATATAGATATGGGCAGGATTTGAAGGCGACTCCTAACGGCCGTTTTGACGGTGATCCTATCGCACACTCGAACGATCCTGATCCAGGTTTTGCAAGAGGATTAGACACGTTCTCGCCATCTCTCAAAGCCACAGCTGTAGCCTTGACACAGCCGGGTTATGGAAACTCTTCACCGCTTCATCTCGATATAGATTGCGACTTGATAGATTCGGCAGGTGGTGTTGATGCGCTTTCAGCATTAATACACACCCATAATCAGATGGGTGGCACACTAATTAACCTGAACTGCCTCACTAAGGAAAAACTATTGCAGGCACACGAAAACCCACAAAGTCACCCAGATTTAGTCGTTCGTGTTACGGGATATTCTGCTTTCTTCGCTTCACTTTCAAGAGAGTATCGTCAGCAAATAGTAGACAGATTTTTAGCTAAAAACGCATAATTAGAATTATCATAGAGGTAAAAATGAACAGAAGAGAACGTCTATTGACGACAATAGCAAGAAAACAGCCCGACCGAGTTCCAATCGGCTACGACGCATGGGTGTTAACAAGGCAAAAAATTTACGAGCATTACGGTGTCAACAGTAACTATGAGTTGTACCAAAAAACAGGAATCGATGGTTTTTCACTGTGGGATTGGCCTGTTGCAGAGCCAAAATACATAGGCGAGCCACGACCACATATAGAACAGCATACTATCACCTGCGGTATTTGGGGCTCTAACCCTGAAGTATTCCACCCGCTAGAAAAAGATTACGATACTTATCGCTGGCCTACTACAAGTGACATGGATTTTTCTAATCTTAAGGCTCAGCTGTGTGACGCACACGAAAAAGACATGGTTTCTATCGGTGCACATATCAGTGTCGGACTTAATCACCATATCAGACTGCGTGGGTATATGGATGCTCTTTACGATGTTATGGACGATGAATTTATGGAAGACTACATGGGCCATGTGCGTGAATACTTCATAGCTTATCTTAACACGCTTTTCAAAGCTGCTGACGGTAAAATGGATATTATTAGGTGTGATGAGGACGCGGGCGGCAACGAAACGCTGATGATAAATCCTGTGACCTGGAGAAAATGGTATAAACCGCTTTGGAAAGAGCTTTTTGACATCTGCCACGCAAATCACTGCTATGTATGGCTTCATTCTTGTGGTTATTGCAGAAGCATTGTCGATGATTTCATCGAGATGGGTGCTGACATTTTAGATCCTATCCCACCATATGTTAAAGACAGCGACCCGTTTGACATGAAGCAAACTTACGGTGACAAGCTTTGCTTGCACGGCGGTGTCAACCATATCGACGCAATGGTATACGGCACTCCTCATCTGGTTGACGAAGAAGTAAAACTACGTATGGAGCAAATGAAGGGAACAGGCGGATATATTTGCGGCCCATCACAATTTTTGACCGATCAGATTCCACTTGAAAACATTGTAGCATTTTTTGATGCTGCTTTGAAATATGGAGAATATTAAGACCCGTACGGTTCTTAAAGTCGTAAAAGGTAATCCTTCTTTCGATGTGAGTAGACGATTTTGCATAGAAAATTTGCTGCAAATATGCTTGTCAAACCTAATACCTTTCTAATATACAGGGCGTTCTGCCCACCTTGTATCCTTTTCCCAGCACACTCCTTAATATTTTAAAGTGCTTTTAAATTTATGAAAGCAACGAGTAAATTGAAAACCGGTATATGATGCAGTAAACGAAGAGGCAGCAATTGCCACTTGTGTGATTTTACTCTTTTATGCAATAGTATAAAAAGGATTGTAGCTTTACTTCGTCGCTTTGCCCAAAGGTATAGTCTAATCCGATGGGGAGCACAGGGGCGCTGTACTGCTCCGGTAGTGTCAAAGCTGATATGCTTAATCTCCGATACTTCAGACATATATTTCTTCATTAGTTCAAATATTGGGTTACTTTAAAAACATCTGTATGACAGCACTGAAAAAGAACAAAAAAAACGAGCCTTTTTCCTTAGAAAAAAGCCCGTAAACACCGATGTCATCGGCATTTTCTGCCGATGACATCTTTTTCGGTAGTTAATTTTGGTGGAGCATAGGAGATTCGAACTCCTGACCCCCACACTGCCGTGATGCGCTGGCGAGCCCTAGGTAAAACAGCCCTATAATTTCGGCAATATCTATTAACATATTAAAGTTATCATTTTTTAACGAGCACCATTCTTTTCTTTTTCATTCCATGGTGTATTTGTAAAAAGAAACTTTTAATAACTCGATCTATAATTTGATTGTTGTTCTGAGGTTTAGCACATCAATTAATTTTAACTTATACTCTCCACACACCGTCCAAAATTTACAGCCGGTATGTAGCTTTTCTATCATTTTAGCATTGATTGCTTTTTGATAAAAAATGGCAGAGTCAAGAAGACTTGTTAATGATTTAGATTCAACTTCTGAAACCTCACCCGATTATCTGCTACGGAACGAAAAAACGATAGCCAGAGTTTTTGACATTTTCAAGTAGCTAAACGACACTCTTTTTCCCTTGATATATTTGCACAACTATTTCCTCTCCTGCAGCGGATTTCGGATAGTAATCTTCGCAAATTTCAGCTTTTCCTATTGTTTTATTTTGGATATCGTAAAGACCATTGAGTAACCATCTGTTTTTTATATTGCTATAATTCATCTTTGATGGATTGAATATATCATTTTTAGTCTTGAAAAAATTTAACGTCAAAGGTGCTTTTTTGTAATCCGTAAACACCCCCACAACCTTTGCGTCAGCCTTTAAAAATGATGCTACTCTTTCAATAGGATAATCATTAAATGCAAAGCAGTAATTTGTAATACAGTAATCGTCAATAAATAGGTCGACGGACCGAGCTTTAAGTGGAACATCTTCCGGAAACCCTGAAATATAGACAATATTGTGGTCATTGCCGTCCAGATACGTTTTTAGTTTCTTAATCTTTTGAATTGATGGGTCGCAGACAATAATTGTACTATCTTTGCTGATTTTTTTTATATATACAAGTAAAAAATTAAAAGATAAAGGACCTAAAAGAATATTACTTTTTTTGTTAATTACAGACGAACAGGCATTATACATACCTATATATGCCCTGCGGATAAGTGAGCGATAAGTAGATGAAGACTCTATGCTAATTGATGCAAGTGTATTAGTATTGTCGAATGCCTTTAAAGGTGATTGATCCGTATGACTTTTACAAACCATAACACCATCAATTATACACCCATGCTGTTCGCCACAGGAATCACATTGTAAAACAGCATTCAATACTTCGCCTTTATTTATCTCTGCCGATTTTAAAGCTAATGTCTCATTACAGTAAAGGCAGCACAAGTATGGCAAAAAAGATATTGCTACCCCACGTATTTTAACGGCATTTATTATCCTCTTTGCACCAGAGTTTATCTCATTTTCAATGTTTTCAATAATTTTATTAAGATTGTCACGTTCAGAAATTAACTTTGAACGTTTATCTATAAAAATATTAGCTATGATGCTATCTATTATATCATCCTTAAACTCTGCTGTTTCAAGTATTAATAAGTGTTGTATCTCCTCGATGGTAAAGTTATAGTTCTTATATTTTAATATTATCTCCATGTCAGCGACACATTTTTCATCATAGTCGTATTGACCACCAATCTTGGTTGGTATAAGCAATCCGTTTTGCACATAAAACCGTATCATACTTGTAGGAAGCTTAAATTTTCTTGCAAAGGCACCTATTTTCATTATAACTCCTTTAACTGATTTAACATAAAGTTAACTTTATGTTTTTTCGTATAAACTGTTTACCCGAACCGAACTTCATGTGTTATATTTAATGTACATAAAATATTCACCGGAGATAAAATATGAATGATTTTTCTTTAGTTATTCAAAATGCCACACTAAAAAATTATAGCAACTTGGTCGATATCGGAATTTCAGGCGGAAAAATTGCTAAAATCAGTGCCGGTAATACATTAAAAGCCACAGAGGTTTTAAACACGCACGGTGGCTATGTGTCTCCATCCTTTGTTGATCCACATTTCCATCTTGACAAAACAATGAGCAGAGATTTATTTGGTGCAACAACTTTTAATGATGCATTTAACAAAGCGCATGAAATTAAGTGTAGCTTTACAGCGCAGGATGTAGCAAAACGTGCTAAATACGCTTTAGAACAAGCTTGTTGCAATGGCATAGGTGCAATAAAAGCTCAGGTTGATGTTGATTTTGCCACAGGCCTTACATCGCTTGAAGGAGTTATGTTAGCTGTAGAACAATACAAAGACTTTATAGATGTTGAACTTGTGGCATTTCCACAAGAAGGTATACTTTGCGACAAAAGGCAACCTGATTTGTTAAAAGAAGCGTTAAAGATGGGGTGCAAATACGTCGGTGGTTTGCCGGAGTTTGAAAAAAGCATGTCAGAAGAAGATCAAAAGCAACATATTAGCATGATATTCGACCTAGCACAGGAATTTGATGTTGATATCGATAGCCATGCCGACTATACTGATAGTAGCAACTTCAAAACGTTGGAAATGATAGCAGATGAAACAATAAAGCGTGGTATGCAAGGTAGGGTTTGCGTTGACCATTGCGCTGCACTGGCTGTTTATGATGACGAATACGCAAAAAAAGTGATCGAAAAGATTGCGTTTGCAGAAATTAACGTAATCGTGCTCCCTATTGCAAACCTACAAATGTTGGGCGGAATGGGCAGAACACCGCTAAACCGTGGTTCATCCCGAATTTTAGAATTGCTGGATGCCGGCGTAAATGTTAGTGCCGGAAGTGATAATATGTATGATATATGGTATCGCTTTAACGGTATGGATCCAATACTTACAGCCCTGCTTACCTGCCTATCCGGCGGAATGCGTACAGATGATGAGGTTGGTGAGTCCTTTGAAATGGTAACAAGCCGTGCGGCACGCACCATAAAAGGTTGGGACAAAGGCGTAATTGTCGGAGCGCCGGCAGATCTTTGTGTGCACACTGCAAAAAGTATTGTTGATATCTACAGAATGGTAGAGGGGAAGCGCACCGTCATTAAAAATGGTAGAATAATTGCAGGCACTGAAAAAAATATATGGAAATATGAAATTATATGAGCAATAAGTTAGTTAACTCTTTTAAGACATTAATGATAAAAATTCTAATTATTATTTTAGGCTGTATTATCTCGGCATATGGCATAACATTGGCTATTCATGCAGGTTTTGGAGCGGCAACACTAGCGGTTTTATGGGAAGGAGTGTCTTCTTTACTGGGTGTTTCTCTAGGTGTCTCTTCATTGATTATTGCCACTATAATGGTTGCTTTCGTTATATTTTACGACAAAAGGCAGATTAATATCGGCACAGTAGTATACCAGGTTGTCTACAGTTTAAGCGTCGACTTTTTTTCAAACTTACAGCGTTATACACCTTATGTCCCGGTTAATTTTGTCTTAATGATTTTGGGAATCATAGTCTTTGCAATCGGTACCGGCATATATGCTTGGGCTAATTTAGGTCGCGGTGCCTATGAGGCTCTGACCTTCGCCTTATCTGAAAAAAGTAATTATCCGCTTAAAAGCGTTCGTATGTTTTTAGATGTTATTGCAGTTGTTATCGGAGTTATTCTAGGCGGAAAGTTTGGCCTTTGCACCGTAGCTACTTTATTACTATCCGGATTTTTTATTCAAAAGACTGTCTATGTTTTAAATAAAATAAAAAAAATGCTTCTTAAGAAATGATGCTGATAAAACCGAAATTCCCCCATCGACGACATAGTCTTTCAATGGGGGAATTTATTTTTAGTCCTGCAAACCTTGCATAGCATCAAATCCCCGCTGCCCTGTTCTTATTTTTACAGCCTCGTCTATACCATATACAAAGATTTTGCCATCACCTATGTGTCCGGTGTAAAGAGCTTTTTGTGCTGTTGATATAACCAGTTCTACAGGAACCTTGGCAACCACTATCTCAACCTTTATTTTAGGCAACAACTTAACCTCCAACGGTGATCCTCTATACAACTCAGTCTCACCTTTTTGTATGCCACAGCCTAAAACCTTGCTAACCGTCATGCCCGTGATATCAATCTTGTTAAGTTCTTGTTTTAACCGGTTAAACTTTTTTGGACTTAATACTATCTCTATCTTTGTTAATTGTGAACCATCCGACTCTCTTATCTTAACCGGAACAGCAATTTCAGGTGGAATGTTTGTTGTATTAACCGGTATATCTATCTCCTCCTTGAGCATCTCTTCTATTTCATTTGTAAAATCGTCAGCTACTGTCATTAATCCATGTTCGTGCATGTCAAGCCCATCAATTTCAACGTTTTTTTCAACCCTCAACCCTACGGTCATTTCCAATAACTTAAAGGTTATAAAAGCAGTAATTAGCGTAAAAGCCACAACGGCAAACACTCCTAAAACTTGTACTGCTAAAAAGTTAGTGTTACCGGTATATATCAAACCTTTTTCTAAAGAAAACACACCTACCAAAATTGTGCCGATTATTCCGCTTACACCGTGTGCGGAAACAGCACCTACCGGATCGTCTATCTTCAACTTTTTTTCAATAAAGGCAATAGAAATAACCAACATTGTGCCAGCAATCATACCAATTACAGCAGCAGAGCCCACACCTACACTATTACTTCCTGCGGTTATGGCTACCAATCCCGACAGCGCCGCATTTATACCTAAACTAATATCAGCTTTCTTATAAAATATTTTACTTATTAGCATTGCAGAAACCGTTGCGACACAGGCTGACATTGTTGTATTAAGAAAAACTAAGCCTATGTCGTTACCAAATCCTTCGGTGATTAGAGTCGAACCACCATTAAATCCATACCATCCGAACCATAAAATTAACACCCCCAAGGCACTAAACGTAACGCTGTAACCATTTATTGCCTTCGCCTTGCCATCCTTCGAATACTTGCCAAGACGCGGACCAACTATCCACGCACCTACCATAGCCGAAATTCCGCCCACCGTATGCACAACCGTAGCCCCTGCAAAATCATAAAACCCCATATTATTTAGCCATCCGCCTCCCCAGACCCAATGGCCTACAATTGGAAATATAATGACCGATATGGTAGCAACAAAAATACAGTAAGATGTAAACTTTGTTCTCTCAGACATTGAACCGGATACAATTGTAGCAGCAGTAGCACAAAAAGCCAGTTGAAAAAATATAAAGCTATACAACGATACTCCATCTGGCAAAAAGTTGCTGTAGTCTTCCTGCAATAATAAATCAAGATTACCTATAAATCCATTGCCGTCACCATACATTAACCCAAAACCCAAAACAACAAATAGCGGTGCTCCTATACAAAGATCCACTATGTTTTTCATTACAATATTGCCCTTGTTTTTCACTCTGGTAGATCCGGTTTCAAGCATAGCAAAACCAGCCTGCATAAAAATCACCAAAGTTCCGCACAACAATATCCAAATTGTATTAATTTCTATCATACTACCACCTCATTATCGTGATTCTCTCGTATATGGTTTACCATTTGCCTTAGGTTCTGATCCCGGTTTCATAAAAAAGGCTAAGGCAATCAATGTGCACAGATATGGTAACATCTGTAGCAACTGATATGGAATAAAGGTGTTTGCAATCTGTAGCTTCAGCTGCAACGCATCTAGAAAAGCAAAAAACACACATGCCAAAAGAATTCCCTTTGGCCTCCATTTACCGAAAATAACTGCTGCGAGCGCAATATATCCACGACCGGAAACCATACCTATAACAAAAGAGCTTATATAGACTGTCGTCAGATATGCCCCTGCAAGTCCACACAATATTCCACAGATAACACATGCCACGTATTTTTTCTTTACTATATTTACTCCTAAAGTTTCTGAAGCTTTAGGGTATTCACCCACCGAGCGAAACGCAAGTCCTGATTTGGTTTTGTATAAGTAAACCCATACAACAACCAAAACAGCTAGTGATATATAAACTACTATAGAGTTTTTAAAAAACACTTCACCTAAAAAAGGTATATCAGATAAAAACGGAACAGATATGTTCTTCGCGGTTACAGACTGCACCACCCCTTGTGCACTTTTGGTTAAGGTTGTATATACCAGTGCAGATAGGGCTATTCCCAGCAAATTCATAACATTACCAACAATGATCTGATCGGCATTTAAATTAATTGTTAAATATGCAAATATTATATTAAATGCTAAACCCGCCAACATGCCGGTTATAAGGCCAAGATACGCGTTTTGTGTAAAGTACGATGTAGTAAACCCTACAATAGCACCAACAGACATAATGCCCTCTAACCCAATATTTGTAAGACCACTTTTTTCAGAGAACATTTCGCCGGTAGCTCCGAGCAGTATGGGGGGTATTATCCTAAACATAGCTATAAGCAGAGTGCTTAAAAATGCCAGTGTAAATATGTCGCTCATCTGCTCACCCTTTCTTGATAAATTTGTTAAATTTTGCCACAACTGTATCTTTTTTAATTAATGCTGTACCTGCTACAATCATAAGAATTATTATGCCTTGTATCATATCAGAAATTGAAGACGACACACTTGTCATTAGTTCCATAGAGTTTGCACCCACCCTTATTGCTGCAAAAAACATTGCTGCAAATAAGACACCAATAGGATTAAGTTGCCCAATCAACGCAATTGCAATACCGTCAAAACCAAAATCAAGACAAAACCCATCCTGCACTCTATATTGAGTGCCGATAAGTTCAACAACGCCGGCTAATCCACCGAGTGCACCAGAGACAAACATTGCACCGACCAAATACGACTTTACATTTATACCATTACATCTTGCGGCTAGTGGGTTAATTCCAACTGCACGAAGTTTTACACCTGTTGATGTGTTATAAAGAACATAAAATACTGCTATCGCACAAAAAAGTGCAATAAATAACCCTATATGCAGCCTTGTACCCTCTACAAGTAACGGCAGATGTGCGGCATCAGGTACCTTTTCTGTTTGCGGAATTTGCGAATTAGCACCTGCCAGCGGCCCCGAATATAGGTAACTTGCTAAAAATAGCGCAATATAGTTCATTAACAACGTAGAAATAATTTCATTTACCTTTCGATAAGCTTTAAGCATGCCGGCAATTGCCCCCCATGCTCCGCCGCAGATCATTGATATAATAACTGATCCGATAATCAAAAAAACTCCACTCAACTCACTAAACGTGGACAAAAACCATGAAGCTGCCATAGCACCAACAAGCAACTGACCGTCTACACCTATAGAAAACATTCCGCTTTTATATGCGAAAGTTATTGCAAGACCTGTAAAAATCAACGGTATACTGATAACTATCACTTCGTAAAAACGATTCCATCCACCAAATGCACCTTTAAAGAGGTAGAAAAAAGCTTCTAAAGAGTCGTTTCCCGTAAGCTCAATAATAATTCCACCAATAAGTAAAGCAATAACTATCGAAAATATCAATACTAAAGCTTGTCTGTAATATTTTTCTACTTTTAATTTCATATCATCACAGCTAAAAGTTAAACCTTAGCTTTACCTCCCATCATTACGGATATTGCATCCATGTCAGGGTCAGCACCTAAAACCTCACCCATAATCTCCCCCTCAAACATAACGATAATTCTGTCAGAAATTTTTATTATCTCATCGATATCTGCGGAGACAACAACGATTGCACACCCCTCAGTTTTAGCATTTATTAAGTTGTCGTGAACAAAGCAGGTTGCTCCTATATCAAGCCCTCTAGTTGGATGCATTGCAACAAGAAAGTCCGGGATTCTTTCGAGTTCTCTTGAAAGTATAACCTTTTGTTGGTTTCCCCCTGAAAGATTTCGGGTTTCTTCATCTATGCTTGAGCAGCGGATATCATATTTGTTTTTCATTAGTTCTGCATATTGCAATATTTTACTTTTAAGCAAAAACTTTCCTTTAAGTTTAGAAAACTTATCCTCGTTCATCTCTTTTAGCACAATATTGTCTTTAATGCTTAACCCGCCTATAAGACCCATTTTATTTCTGTCTTCGGGTATGTGCGATACACCTTTATCGATGAAATCCTTAATCGTATATCTGTTAGCGCATTCATTTTTGTAAACAATGTTGCCTTCTTGTGGAGATAGCATTCCCGTCAACATTTGTGCCAGCTGGCTTTGTCCGTTTCCGTCCACACCGGCTACACCTAGAATTTCACCTTTTCTAATATCTAAACTTATATTGTTAAGGCTGTTGTGTTTGCTATCCTTGTTGTAGGATACATTTTCAAGCTTTACTAGTACGATGTCTTCCGATAAAGTTTTTGGGTAAGCTTGATTTACAAGTTTTTCACCCACCATAAGATTTGCCAATTCTTGTGTGGAGTAACTTTGTGCATTAACCGTCGCAACAGTTTTGCCATGTCTTAAAACTGTTATCTTATCTGAGATATACTTCACTTCTTTTAGCTTGTGTGATATAAATATTATCGCTCTATTTTCACTACGCAATTTATTTATAATTTTGAACAACCCTTGAGTCTCTTCATCTGTTAAAACAGCAGTCGGCTCATCTAAAATTAGCACCTTCACATCGTTATACAGTGCTTTTATAATCTCCACTTTTTGCTGTTCGCCAACCGATAAATTGCTAATCTTTTCATCAATATCCACCTGCAAATCATATGCTTCTTTTATTTCGGTTATCCTCTTACGGCTGGCACTATAATCTAAAAAAGCTCCTTTTTCGTTAACCTCACACAACATAATGTTTTCAAGTGCAGTCATTGCTTCTATTAACATAAAATGCTGATGTACCATAGATATCCCTAAACTACGAGCTTTTTGAGGCGAATCCATCACCAGCTCACAGTTTCCAACCATGATTTCACCATCAGTAGGCTGATAAAGGCCACATAAAATGTTCATCAAGGTGCTTTTTCCGGCACCGTTTTCACCCAAGAGGGTGTGAACCTCACCCTCTTTAATTTTTAGGTTAATATTTTCAAGAGCGCTAAACTCACCGAACTTTTTGGATATCTCTACTAGCTGTATCATATTAACACTCCCTCAAATATTAACCTTGTGCAAATTTGCATTATCTTTTATACATAGCTGTAGACGTCAATCTCTCCACTGAGAACCTTCTCGAGTATTTCGTCTACTCGTGCTTGTTTGTCTGCATCAAACAGGTCATTAAACTGACCAAAACTACAGGTGCCACCATCTTCAAATCCGTAGATTGTAAACTCTCCTACAAACTCATCGTTATAAGCCGATTCAATTGCGTTGTAAATTAACTGTTCATTACTCTGTATGATACTTGTAATTGTTATTTCCGGAGAATCATTTAAAGCCTCAATAGGCTGTGCGATGAAATAGACACCCTCTGACTCTTCACAAGCTTCTCTCACTCCGAAATCAACGCCGCTTGCAAAACTAAAAAGCACATCTGCATTGTTGTCGTTTATCAAAGAAAGCGCAATTTCTTTTCCCAGTGCAACATCCGTCCAAGAACCGGACATAACCGATGTAAACGTAATACTGGGGTCGATATATTTTGCACCCGCTTCCATTGCATCGCTGGCCTTAACAATCTCTCCACTGCTTTCACCGCCTACAAATGCAACAGATTTAGTCTCGGTTTGTAATGCTGCTATCACACCAACCATAAATCCTATTTGCGCATTATCCTGCGACATGCACATTGCGTTGTCAGCCTCATAGGTACCATCTATAACGGCAAACTTAGTATCCGGATAATTAGGTGCAACCTCTGCTATTGCATCGGTTAAATCGTATGTGTTGGTTACAATTAATTCAACACCCATATCACAATACTGAATCAGTGTTGAGGACTGGTTTTCAAGTGAAACATTTTCCACTTCATAGGTTTTAACGTTATCAAATTTTTCAACTGATGCATGGAAGCCTGCGTAACAACTTGTGCCCCAACCGCCATCCTCAAACGGTGCAGGTGATATGTAGGCTATGTCAAAAGTGTCGTCATCCGACGTTGTCTGTTCCGACTGTGAACATGCACCTAAAGTACAGGTCAGCACAGAAGCTGCAATAGTTAATAATAAGCCTTTTTTGATAATTTTCTTTTTCATAATTTTCTCCATTCTTGTTATTTAATTGGCTGTGTAATAAATTGTTTGTGGAATTCCCGGCGTCTCATCCAATCCACTCCCTGTGATTGTGCGTGTTCAACCACTTGTTTTTCGCTAACTTTAGTAGAAATGCCATCTTTTATTACAATCTCACCCTGAACCATTACTGTATCCACATCATTGCCGGTTGCTGAATACACAATGTTCCAAAGCAAGTTGGTGTCGGTTTCGTCCTCGTTCCAATAAATGGGGCGCAGATTTGGTTTATTACAGTTTATCAATATCAGGTCTGCATATTTTCCAACTTCAACCGAGCCTAACTCTTTATCTATGTTAAGTGATTTTGCACCACCGATAGTTGCCATTCTCAACATTTCTTTTGCTCCAAACATCAGTGCATCACAGTGTGTTGCCTTTTGTATCAACGATGCAAACTTTATCTCTTGGAGAATATCCATGCTATTATTATCAATCGGGCCGTCACTACCTACAGAAACATTGATCCCAGCATTAACCATTTCCGATAGCCTTGCAACACCACACCCCAACTTTGCGGCCGATATGGCACAGTGTGCAAGATTTGTTCCGGTTGCAGCCATTTTTTTTATATCTTCATCACTTACCCAAACGCAATGCGCTAAAAGTGTTTTTTCTCCTAAAACACCTCGCTCAAAGAGCAGGTCTATGCTGCTTTTACCAAACTGCCTAATTACGGCCTCTTCCTCTTCTTGTTGTTCACAGCCGTGGGTATGAATACCAACCCCATACTCTTTCTGTAGTCTGACAGCACTTTTATACATATCTTCACTGCAATAAAATAGATCTTCAAGGCCAGCCCAAACTTTAATTTTTCCATGATTCGCATTGTGGACCGATTTGATAAGCTTTTCATTACTTTTCGTTGTTTCAAAAAAATTGAATGGCGGTATGTCGGCAGCATAGGGTGCAATGTGTAACCGTAAGCCCAATTGCGTAGCAGCCTCAGAAGATTTGTGCATAAACCTGTACATGTCCATTACCGTGGTAGAGCCATTTTTTAAGCATTCAAGATAACAAAGCATCGAAGCATGATATGCATCTTCAGGAGTACAAGCTCTGTGTTCTAGATCATACACCGGTAGCCAATCAACCATACGCATATTTTCGGCCACACCTTTAATCAGGCTAGAGTGATTGTGTGTATCTATTAACCCTGGTAATAGCGCGAGCTGACCTTTGCCGTCGATTATTGAAGTGAAGTTTTGTGGTATTTTTATGTCCTCTTTTTTTCCTACAGCCTTTATGATGCCGTCATTGATGATTACCGTACCATTATTAATAATTTCATCATAGTCATTAACAGTAAAAATTATTACATTTGTAATTACCTTAACATCCATTAAAATCCTCCTAAAAGCAAAAAGGTGTTATGCCGAACGCATAACACCTTTGTTATAGTTTGTATTGACTTTATGATATTCGTATGATAACATACAATAAGATAAAATGTCAACATACAACTAGTATGAAAATAACTATTAATGTCATTCATTTTGTAGGAATAAAACTATGATTACCCTAGAAAAATTTTTAGAACTAAAGTTCACTGATACAATAAACCCTTTATATAACATTAAAAACACCGACAATATTCTTATACAATATATATCAATTTTAGAACCCCCAGTAGAGCAATTTGTGCGTGAAAATGAGATTATATTATCTACAGCACTCTCGGTTAGGGATAACTTAACGATGCTTGATGAGTTTATTTCAGAAATTTACAATGCCAATGCCTGTGCAATAATTTTTGCTTTTCCGGATAATGACTATACCCAGTTAAGACCTTTGTTAGAGAAATACAAATCATTAAATTTCCCTTTACTTACAATGTCATGGACCCATTTGTTTTCAGATGTAGTCGAAAACACATTAAAGGAAATTTGGGATATTTCTGATAAGACAAAGCTATCCTTAGAAAATATACAGAAAAAATTGCTTAGTGCCTATATTGCTGAAAAAAATCTGCAAGATGCCTGCTTGATCATTAGTGAAGAATTTTCATGCAAGGTTATAATAACAGATACAAACCAAAACATAAAAAACAGCAGTTTTGATGGTGCCTATATCCATATTAACGGTGAGATAAAGACCGATGATTACTTCTTAGTTGAGGTTACATCAAGCACCAAATTTTATGGCTATCTCTATCTTGAAAAAATCTCTAATATTAGAAGATTACAATTGCAAATTTTTGAACAGTATCTTATTACGCCACTGATATTATGGTTTGAGCGCGAGTGGTCTGTTTTGTCTTCAAACTTAAAATCAACCGGTAATTTTATTAGAAAAGTTGCCAACAACTCGTTTATTAATAAAGAAGAAGCTTTAATTAAAGCACAGCTTTTTAAGCTAAATATTGATTGCAATTATATAACCTTTGCAGGAGCTATTATCGACAGCAAAAAACGTATAGAGTCAAAAGAAAACTATTATGAAAACATTAAGGCTCCTACAAAAATCGAAATCGAGTCTATTGGAGAATGTATTTACTTAACTGCCAATCGGCTTGGCTTATCGATTATGCAGTGTGTAGATAATAACATTTTTGTAGTATTTCTTGAAGAACAACAGAATGATAGTATCGACACAGCAAACAAATTTTTAGATGTTTTGACGGAAAACATTAAAAAGTATTTTCCAAAGGTCTTTATATTGTGGGGTTTTGATACCCAACCTGCCACCTTTGAAAAATTGTGGGTAGCTTATAAAAACTCAAAAAAAGCGCTTGACGTATGTCTTTGGTCAAATGGAGTTATAACTCGCAACAATCATCAACTATCAATAAAAAACCAAATAATAAACACGCTTAGTAGCAACGAACAAATTGTAAAACTTTCTCAAAATTTTGTTAATGCTCTTTTGATGTACGATGAAAAAAGAAACAGCAGCTTGCTAGATACTTTAGAGTGTTATTGTACAAACAATTACAACCTTAGCGAAACCGCAATAGCGCTTAATTTACATCGTCAATCCCTTATCTATCGCATGAACAAAATCGAACAGCTATTAAACCTTTCTTTAAAAGATCATACCAATCTGTGGGCATTAGAAATTAGTATATTGATTATAAGATATTCATAATAAAGCAACTAACGATGTGAGCCTGATAAAAAAACAACGCTAGACCCGAGCTCGCGAAATTGGGGCCAGCGTCACGTTGTTGTCTTTTAGTTGCGGTTGGTTTGCCCTCACGCAGATTAGCTGAGTTAAGATTTTCTTCAATCTCAGTTTTACTCACTTCAATATCTGCAATCTTTTTATCTGCATAGGCTTTTTACTTTAGGAACATTTCCTTTGTTAGTTCTCCCGAAGTATAGTTTTCATATAGTCTTATTTTGTAATTTTTAAGACTTTCAATTTGGCTAAAAACCTTTCCAAAGTGTATTGACACTTAAACTGTACAAGCATTTCATGTTTCACCTCAAAGCGTTTAAGCTCTGTAGCTTTAAAGCGA
>CAYJBH010000022.1:0-48333 GCA_964368625.1 uncultured Oscillospiraceae bacterium | reverse complement strand
TGTCATATAGGTGTTTTTAAGGTAGCTGTGTATTTGAACTATCATATCAAAGCTAATAAGACATAATTAACATAATAAAACAAATTAAAGCAAGTACATATTCGCTGGGATAGAGTGCTACGATTTAATGAAAATCAAAGAGTAATGGTGTATTTAAAAATGCATCTGCACCTACATCGGTGGTGCTGTCCGGGAGTATAATGTTGGCTAAATTGGTTCCAGCAAACGCGTTCGTCCCTATGCTTTCAAGTTTACTGCCCTGTTCGAGGGAAACTGCTTTAAAATTTGTGCAATTTTCAAAAGCGTTAGCACCGATATGCGTAATAGTTGCCGGGATTTCTATGAGCGTTACGGCACACCCCAGCAAGGCTTTGTCACCTATTGTATGAATCGAGGTGTTTTCTCCAAAATCGATATATGCTATGTTTTCACATCCTTCGAAGGTGCTTTCTTCTATTGTCGTTATGTTATCTGGAAAGTCAAAACTTCTAAGATTTTTAGCCCCTTCAAATGCACGGCTACCTATAGTTGAGACTGTATCGGGAGTTTCAATAGGCATAAATCTGCACCTGCAAAAGCTCTGCTACCTATGCTTTCAAGCTTGCTTGGCTCATTAAAAGTAATGTCCCTAACTTTGTCTGTAGATGCGAATGCTTCATCACCTATAGAGGTGACGGAGGATGGAATATACGTGTCTTTTAATTTTGTTGCATAGAAAACACGGTTACCTATTCGTGTGATATTAACATCACTCTCGAAAACAACATCGTCCACAAAAAAACATTCTTTAAAAGCATCATCCGGAATTTCTGTAATTTTTTCTCCGATAATTAATCTATACATCACCCCTCTTGTTATACCGCTTCCCGCCACAAATGCGTCTGCAAAGCCCGTATGTTTGAGCATTGTAAGAGTCTGGTATTATCATCCCACAAATAAGTTTGTGATAATGTAATGTTATTATTCTCTTTATGTGTGTTAGGAGTAATAAATTCGCTATGGACGCTATAACCCTGTCGGGCCACCTCAAACTCCAAGCCGGTATCTGCTTGGGCAGGAATTTTGTAGCTGCCATCTTGGTCGGTGCTCACCGTCAGTATTGGTAAGGAGTTTAACTTAATTGTTACTTCTGCTGTTAAGGATGAGCCATCTGCACTGGTAACTTTGCCCGAGATAAAGTAGGCCGGAGCAAAATTTTCATCATAGCCGGTTGCATCGGCAGCGTGAAAATTTATTGCCGTTTGTGTAATCGAGTTTATGCCCGTAGTATCGGTGGAGGGAATGTTACCCTCAAAATAAATCCATTTGATCGGAATAAAAGCAAAGGCATTTTCTCCTATGCTTTCTACCGAAGCCGATATTTAATTGGCTGCTGTTTTCGTTAAAAATAATCTCGGTGATGTTTGTGTAACCAGGAAATGCATTGTCAGCAATAGCTGTAACCTTGGTGTCTATTACTAAGATTCTTATATCAGTTTTAGTTATTGTGCCATCAGCAATGCTTGTAGCTACCTGTGATAGTCCGTCATCGTTGTTAAGCGTCAATATTCTTTCATTTATTCTTAATGTAAATGAATTTCAAAAAATGTTAAGTATTCAATGAAAGGTTATGTTTTACACCTTTTTCTTAATGTTATCCGAAAACAATATTGAAAAAAATATAGCTAGATGTAAAAACTATATTACATAAATCAGTCAATGTAATAACTATGTGTCTTATTAGGTTCAACTAAGTATCAAATTAACGGCAATTCTTTATACATAATATATTTGCTCAATATAATATGATAACTAAGTATTCTTTTATAACCCACCTAACACATTGACTTTTTCGACAAATATTGATATAATTGAAATGATACAGTGTACCATCAATTGATAAATGATATTGCTCGGAGGCACGGGGTATGAAAGTTAAACAATTTGATATAAAACATATAATAACTGTAATAGTTATCTTATCTATTGTAGTTATTGGATTGTTATTAAATTGGGTTCGTGGTCTATCTAACAATGCTATAATTGAGTCTACTTTTGATGAACTTGAGCAAATAAGCGTACAATATCACGATATACTTGTAAAAACATTGAAGGAAAGTGAGAAAAATCTTTTACTATTAGCCGACTCAGTTACAAAAAACAGTATTGATAAAGATACTATAGTAGACTTTTTTAACAACCAAACTCAGTCTCTAATATTTGAAACGCTTTACTATATTGATATGGATGGTAATGGCATTTCTAGCAAAAACCAGGTATATGATTTTTCTGACAACGACCTTTTCATCCATGCTCTTAAAAATGAATTTCATATTGCAGACTCACGTATATCATTACATACAAATGATATTGTTTTTAGTTTAATTGTTCCGGTTACAAAAAATGATGTAACTACATCCTTTTTGTTTTGTGAAATTTCTGTTGATGATTTTTTTGAACTAATCTTTCAAAACAAAGATTACGTTGGAGATATATTTTTTGTTGATACCGATTTAAACTTAATATATTCAACCAGTAAAAACCACATTGGAGCTTCTATTATCCCTGAAGAGGATGTTTCTGAAATGGGTATAGATAATGTTACAAAAGCTCAGACGGATATTTCAAACGAGCAACATGGTGGGTTCTACTATGATTATTTTGGAACTCCTAAGGTAATGATCTACTACCCAATTGAAATGACCGATATAGCCTTAGCAATGAATGTTCATGTTGATTCATTAAGCAGTGAAATAATTATAGCCTCAGATTACTTTATGTTGGTTGGAACTATAATTTACTGGATTATTATTATACTTGTTATTTGTTTTTTCATTGTGCAGAAACTTTTTAATAAGCGCATGATAAAGGTAGCATATTATGATCCCTTAACCGATCTAGCAAATTTAGCAAAATTAAAATTAGAGATGTGTTCTGTTTTAGAGAATAACAAAAAAAAGCAATATTCGATAATAGTAATAGATATAGAAAATTTTAAAGCTATTAACGAAATGTTTGGCTACGATATTGGCGATAGGGTTTTAAAGGCTGTTAAAACATTAACAGATAGCTTCAACGAGCCTAGTTTAGTTGTGGCAAGAATAGATAGCGATAGATTTGCAATGTTCGCCGGCAATAACTTTTTTGATGATTTAGAGACATTTGCACAGGCTATTAACCAACATTACGATGAGGTAATTCCTGAGCTAATTGATTATGCCGGATCTTTTAAAGTTGGTAGATATCATATAGAGCTCGGCGAAACTAATTTTGATGATATTATGTCTAAGGTTAATCTTGCGCATGTAAAGGCAAAAACAATTAAAGGTGAAATGGTTTGTGACTATGATGATACATTAAAAAATCAAGTTTTAATTGAAGCTGATATCACAAATAAAATGAATACGGCACTTTCAAATAAAGAATTCAAGGTATATCTTCAGCCTAAATTTACAACAAATGATGATGAACTGGTTGGGGCAGAAGCTTTAGTTCGTTGGATAGAAGCTGATGGAAACATGATGTTCCCTAATGATTTCATTCCACTTTTTGAGAGAAATGGTTTTATTGTTGAACTAGATAAATATGTTTTAGAAGTTGTTTGTATGGCGATAAGACGTTGGATCGATGATGGATTAGGCAAACTTACCATCTCGGTTAACTGTTCACGACTTAACCTTGAAAACCCTTATTATGTTGATGGCATAGTTGCAATTGCAGATAAACATAATGTTCCTCATGAGTGCATTGAAATTGAATTAACAGAGTCTACAACAATTGAAACACAAAATACAATAGAACAACTTTTTGACGATCTGCGAAAGAATGGTTTTAAAATTTCTATTGATGACTTTGGTGCCGGTTATTCCTCACTTGGAATGCTTAAGAACCTCCATGTCGACACTTTAAAGATGGACAAGAGCTTCTTTGTTGGGGGTAAAAACGCAAGGCGCGATGATATGCTAATTGATAGCATTGTTAAAATGTCACACAATCTTGGTATGTATGTAGTTGCTGAGGGCATAGAAACGGTAGAACAGATTGAACTACTCAAATCAATGAATTGTGATGCTGTTCAAGGTTATTTTTATGATAAACCTATGCCCATTTCTCAGTTTGAAGAAAAATATGGCAAGATAATGGCCATAAATTCTTTAAGCGATTCCATGATAACACCCTTAATAAAACATATTAATGATACTAAATATGCAAGTTCACTTGTTCCGAGTGGAATAATAGTTACTAAGCTTGATAATTCTTTTACAATTGTTGAGGCTAACGATTACTTCTTCGATATGATTGGATATTCAAGAGAAGAAATTAGGGATTTGTTTAACAATCGTGGGTTAAACATTATGGACCCGAATAGTAGGCTTGAAATAATGAATTATTATAGGCATCAGATGGAAACCGACCCACAAGCTTTAATGGAATTTACCAGCAAATTTACATCTAAAGCCAATAAAGAACACACCTACCGATTAAGCGGTAAAACAGCAATTAACGAAAACGGTGTTACACGGCTATATACCTCTGTTGTTGACATAACCGACTATTCTAAAGCAGATAGCGATTTGCAAAACGAAAGAGACTTTATTGCACGCATATCTTCACTTACTAACAGCTCATTTTTCGATTTTGATGGTAAAACCAAAACCATTCGCTTTTCTAAGAACTTTGCTGAAAGGTTTAACCTTCCGGATATTATTGAAAACTTTACCGAAACTGAACTAAGCAAAGAAATGTTTCCAAAACTTATTGAGTTTGCAAACAACTATTCCTCTTTACCTCATAAAACAGATGGCGAATTTTGCATTAAGCTTCCAAATGGTGACCCCGTTTGGCACCTATACAACTCCAAAACAATCTATGACATAAATACACAAAGCCATAAGGTTGTTGGTAAGATGTCTGAAGCATTTGGCCACAAGTTGGAGATGGATATTCTAGAGGTTAAATCTAAGGCAGATCAATCTATAAGTATCTATGATAAAAATGCAACCGAAAGATATATACACAATTATTTAAGAATATCAGCATCAGATATTGATAACGGTGCATTCTTTATAATAGAGCTTGAGAACTTCGACCACCTTGATGAAACCTTTGGTCCAGACTTTGCAAAGGATTGCTTAAAAGATGTAGGTGATATTCTAAGGAACATGTTTAGAAGTAGCGATATCATTGGCCGGACACATAATAAAGAGTTTTATGTGTTCATAAGCAATAATATTAGTATTGAATTTGCAGAGCGCAAAGCAGAAGACTTATATAGAAATCTCACCAAAACATATAAAAAGGATGATGTTTCACTAGATATTGTTGTAAATATTGGAATGTCGCTTTACCCTGACCATGGCTCGAACTTTAAAACACTTTATGAGAAGGCAACAAAAGAGCTTAATAGCGGCAAAGAAAAACGAAATAACAATTCAATTTAAACTATTTTGTATAAATTAAACTCTATCTATTAATGTTACAATCAGTTAACTCTCCTACCGAAAAGAATTTTAATATTTTCATAAAGTTTTAATACCGAAATATCTAACCTATAGTTACTACCTTTTATTTTTTCATTATGCTATACTGATATCAGTAAACATTTAAAAATCAGTAATATAGAGGTGCAATTTATGAAAAAGATTATTTCAATTATTCTAGTTATCGGAGTTTTATTTTTAGTTGGTTGTGGAGATTCTTCTGAATCACCTTTAGCCAACCGATCAGAAGAAGCCGACCAAGGCCAGCTTGACAGCACACAATCAGTAACCCCGGGAGAAATTGTTGCCACAAATGATACCGGCTACACCTTTGTTGAGCTATACTCTACAGCCTCCAGCAGTAGCGAGTTTGGTGAGGATTTATTGGGCGGAACAAGGATTGATACCGGTTCAAGTTTTGATATGACAATAGGAAATATTTTAGAAACCCAAGATTTTTTAATTCTTGACAACGATGGTGATTATTATTCAATAATTGGCATTGCCCTAAATAATGGCGATACAATTTCCTTCACACTATTAAACGATGCCTCTGGCAACATAATTCCGACAGTAAATGTATATGATGCCTCCGGAGCAAATGTCAGCACCGTTAGCGGCAGTTTTATACCGAACGACAATACAAATTCTACCGGTTACGATACTAACGGTAATTATGGATTTACTCTAAATAACTACTCAGCCTACGATATTTATTCGGTTCACGTTGGCATCGCAAATGCTTCCGCTTCTTACGATATGGACCTTCTACCGCAAATTTTACCGGCAGAATCTACCATTGACATTACCGGTTTTGCAACACAGGGCGATTGGCTCAACACCGAGTGGACGCTTTACATAACCGATGTAGACGGTGATACCAGCGCATCTTACGACAACTTCAATCCATGGACAGTTTCTTCTATTGATGTTAATTGGGATGGCAACGTAGGCGGTTACGTAGTTCAGTTCAACTATTAATCTGAGTAATAATTATGGATATAATAAACGACGTAGTTGGTTATTGTTATGGTCCTGTTACAGTTAATACAGTCCTAAAGCAAGATGACTATATAGTTTTAACTGTTCAAGGGGCAAACCTTAGAAGTCATCATGCTATCTACAAAAAGTGTATATTTCAACAAGTTGATAACTGCATTGTTGGTGAACGATTATTAATGGTTGAGGAAATTGGTGTCGACGACATTTTAAAGTTACAAAACCATGGCTGTATTAAGGTTCTTTCCGGAATTACAGCTAATATTGATAACTTAATAAAGCAATGGCGGAAAAACGGCTTTCATTTCTACCTACATCATACCGAAAACATTAACAATGAATATCTAGTAGTTGCAGAAGATTTAGTTTTCGATTAGTTTTAAATTAGCTCATTTAATTCGGAGGATTATTGAAATCTATCAAAGACAGCTTCACAACAACCTTTTTAGGTGAGAAATTTAGTTTAAACGGAAAAATATTTAATGTTTTGGCATTAGCCGGGTTTGCTATCAGTCTTATCATGTCGTTCTTTTCGGTTGTAACAGGAAGCACTTTAGAAGAAATAGTAATAAACATCGCTATGGCTGCTTTTGCCTTAGCGATGGCTTTGTTACATATTAAAACCGGCAATTATCACCTATGCAGCACCGTTACAATTGTTACTGTTTTTATTATTATTTTCCCTATAATTTTCTTTGAAAACGACGGTTATGCAGGAGGTATGCCGTCATTTTTTGTTTTTGCAATTGTTTTCACTATATATCTATCAAAAGGTATCACCATGGTGATACTTATAATATCTCAATACATAATTTATATTGGCATATGTTTTTTTTCTTACTATAACCCAGACAGTATTCTTCACCGAAGAGAACCATATGAAATGTTAATTGATGTTATTGTTGGATTTGTTGTGGTTAGTCTGATATTAGGGATAACCATGTTTATTCAGTTTAGAATGTATGCTAAACAGCAGCGTTTACTTGAAAAAGCTAACATTGAGGCCGAGCGTGCAAACAAAGCAAAAACGTCATTTCTTGCTCATGTTAGCCATGAGATAAGAACACCTATAGGAATTATTCTTGGAACTAACGAGCTTATCGCGCGGGATATCACATCAAAAAACATTAAGGATCATGTTGAAAAGATAAAAAGCGCCGGTGAATTATTAGACGACTTAATAAACAATATTTTAGATTTTGTTAAAATTGAAGCTGAAAAAACCGAGCTACGCCCTGAAGTTTATAAGCTATCTTCCCTACTTAGAGAACTCGAACAGTATTCAAAAATTTTGGCAAAGAAAAAGGGATTAACATTTTCTCTGTTTATATCTGAGGATATAAACAACTATCTAATTGGTGATGTGCTTGCAATTAAGCAGGTATTGCTTAATATTATTAACAACGCTGTTAAATATACCGACTCAGGTTCCGTTTCATTAAGAGCTGAGCAAACACTCTCAAGCGACCCAAACGAGGTTGTTCTATGCTTTAAGGTTTCAGATACCGGAGTTGGAATTAATCAAAACGAAGTTGATAAAATATTCGATGCATTTAAACGTATCGACCGAGCCAATGGTAAATATGTTGAAGGAGTCGGATTAGGCCTTTCAATCGTAAAGCAGCTACTAACTTTAATGAAAGGCGACATTGAGGTTCTGAGTGTTTATGGTAGCGGAAGCGACTTCACAATTTATATCCCTCAAAAAATACCCACTGATTTTAAGCCAATTGAAGATGAAACCAAGTTTGAAAAATCGTTTATCGCTCCTTCAGCAACAGTTCTTATTGTTGATGATAATATAGAAAACTTATTACTTTTCAAAGCCCTATTAGAACGAACATTAATTAGGATAGATCTTGCAAAAAATCCTGAAGAATGCTTCGCCTTCTTAACCGAGAACAATTACGACTTAATTCTAATGGATTACATGATGCCGGTACTCAATGGCGCTGAACTTTTACATAAAATTAGAACCGAACTTAATATAAACATTCCAACTATAGCGGTAACTGCCAATGCATTATCGAAAACAAGAGATGAGCTATTAGATAAAGGTTTTGATGCATTTTTAGCCAAACCTATTATGTGGCAGCAGCTCGAAGAGAGTATAATTAATTTACTACCTGATGATAAATATAGAATAATTGATCTTGAATCAAACAACATCAAGGATGAAAGATTTAATGTAGTAATCAATGAAAAGGAAACACTTTTCAGTTTTGGTATTGATACCGATGAACTGTTTACCTATTCAGGTAATAATTATGAACTTTTTAGCAAAACAGTTTCAATCTATCTATCTACAACGGAACAGGAAATAGAAGAAACGACAAGATTATTAAAACAAAAAGATTTTAATCAACTGGTTTTTATCGTCCATTCACTCAAAAGTAAGGCAAAAAATATCGGAGCAATCGAACTTCATAAAACAACAACAAAAATTGAATCATTATGCAAGCTTAATAATTACGAAGAGATTGAAGCCATACTGCCTTATATGCTCTATCAGTGGCGGCAAATAAATCGAGCGCTGATATTTATTAACACACAATTAACAACACAAGGAAATAGTAATGAGCATTTATAAGCATCACATATTAATTGTTGATGATGATTTAACGGTATTTGAATCAGCAAAAATTATTCTTGATAATAGATACAATTGTTCGTATGCCGAAAACGGAAAAGCCGCGGTTAATTTTTTTAACCAAGGCAACAATGTTGACCTAATATTAATGGATATAGTTATGCCGGAATTGGATGGGTATGAGACATTAGCGCAGATAAAAAAAATTAAGGCTTGTCGTTTTATACCGGTTATATTTTTAACCGGTGCAACCGAAGCAAGATATGAACTTAAGGCACTAAAATCGGGAGCTAAGGACTTTATCTCAAAGCCGTTTAACCCTGCAGTATTCTTGGCAAGAATAGAATTATGTATTTTTTCTGAAAACAATCTTTTATTAGATAAATTATCAGAGGCCGCCGATGATTTAACCACCGGCGACCTAACGATACTAAAATTGATAGCCAAAGGCTACTCAAACGAGGATGTTTCTCAGGAACTTCACTACTCTTATGGGTACACTAAACAACTAGTTTCAAAGCTATTTGAGAAACTTGGTATAACAGGGAGAAAAGAATTAAAACAATTTTACAGAAACTAAAGATTATTTAGCCGTTCCCTCGCCTCTCTCAACGATTCTTCTGCCTGCAATATCGCACGTGAATTTTCTGCAGAATAATCTTCCTCGGTAGGAGGTGAAATAGTCTGTGTTGAGTTCGCTTCTAGTTCTTCTTTATTTTTTTTGCCCTTTAGTTTAATGCCTGCAACCGTTGCCGCTGCTCCCGCTGCAACACCACCGGCTACTGCTGCGGCTGTACCTATAACTGAGCTATCTGTCTCTCCGCCAGATACAGTGGCTGCAGCAGGTGCCTCAGTAGTAACCGTTCCTGCAGCAGCTCCTGTTGGCACTCCATCTGAGGATACTCGATAGGCAGTTCTATCACCACCAAAAGCTGAGTTTTCCTGGCTTGTAGGTGTAAAACTATCATAAACATCCTTTGCATACGAACTGCTACTCTTTGGCGAAGATACCCCTGCCGTAGCACTGTCTGCCGCTGCATCCGAGATTACAACAGGATTTTTATAAAAATCACGTGAGTGTGCTTTTGTTCCCTCTGCTTTTCCAACATTCTTCTTCTCGGTGCCTGTATATTCACCCATAACCTCTTCAATAAGCGACGCTGCAGTAGTTATTACCTGAGCAGTGTCGTTAATCTTTGTTGTGCATTGTTGAAGCGAGGTTCTTGCCTTTGCAAGTAATTCATCCTGCCCAAGTTTTGATGATGCTGCAGCTACCCTCTGCGACAACGTTGTCATCTGAGTTGAAAGCTTTTGCATCTCTTCTGTTTGCTGTTTCAACAATTTATACGAAATTTTATATTCTGACATTTGTTTGCCGATCCTTTCGTTATATTATGTAGTATACTCTACCTCATGGTATTTCCGGAAAGCGAGGGCAACTCTTCAGCTGCCGACTTAACCTTTTGTATATTACGGTCATAGTTATCGGCCGTTTCATTCAACGAGGCTATCGTCGCTTTTAGCGTCTCGATATAATCAAGACAAATTGTTTTACTTTTAGTAAAGCTTGACATATATTGCTCAGCTGCTGCACCGGTCCATATAGGACGAAGTTTTTTTGTTTCATCCTCCGCTTGAGATATTAAAGTTACATACATTTTTTGAACCTTTTCAAGTTCAGAGGCATACTTTCTTAGCTCTGCCGGGCTAACTCTTAATTCATCATTTACCGCCATATTATTGCTCCTCTTTATATTTAACCTTTACCCAGTGTTGCACGAATCACATCCGCTGCTGAGGTTTCTGCTTTGTTGTATGCGGTTCCGATTAGCCTGAGATTTGTTGCCGCTTCATCTATTGCTACCGCCATTTTTTCAAGATTTGGTGAATTGCTATAAAATGCATCCAGGTATTGTCCCGAAGCTTCACCATGCCATTTAGATCCTAGCTGTTCCATTAGCTCAACAAGTTTACTGTGGTTAGAAGTCATAGCAACACTTATATTTTCTAGTTCTGTTGCAGATTGCGACATTTTTTGTAGATTTGCGGTTGTAGTTGACATTGTTAACTCCCTTTCCGGTTATTAATTTACCCCCGCACGAGCGGCATTTTCCTCTTCCATTCGTCTTAATGTTTCTGCCGAGGTAGCTATATACTGTGAAATAGTTTTTAGTTCTTTAGATTGAAGCTCAATTTCTTCCTTCTTTTTTTGAAGAAACTTGTTAAAAGCCTTAGCGCTATCACCGGTCCATGCTGCATTAACATTTTCAATTATCTCTGCCATTAATGTTGCGCATTTGGTATTCAGTTCGGTTGCAGCCGCCTCAATCTCTTTTTGTTGTGCTATCGTTTGTTGATAGTTAAATGAAATCGTTGACATTGCTTCTCCTTAATTACTTATTTCATTGAGCTTCCATTAAAGGTTAACGATTTGCCGGACTCTACCGCGGTTTTTTCCGATTGATCATATATACCTGCTAGCTCATTTAGAGTAACCCTGTAGTTTTCCATATTCTTCAACAGTGCTTCCCCACTCGTTCTAATAGATGTGCTCATAGCTCTCACACGATCCGACGATGAGCCCTGCCATGAACTACGTAGGCTATTTATCTCTCTTATATAGCTGTCCAAACTTTGTGCTATCTGTGTTGAAGCAGCACCAATTTCCTCTGAAGCAGCTATAAACGCCCTGGTTTCTATCTTTAATTCTCCACCCGCCATATAATAACCTTCCTTTCCTATGAATTATTTTAAAGATGAAATTCTTCCTAAAATATTACTCTCGGATGAATCAAAAGTATTTGCCATTTCTCTTAACAGGTTACAATTTTCTGTTAGCTGCAACAGCATTTCATTCATAGCCTCACGATCCTGTTGATAAGCCTGCATAAATGCCGCCTTAGCATCAGATGTCCACTGTTTTTCAAGGGCTTCAATTGCATCTGAAAACTTATAAACCCCATTGGTTATGTTAGTTACTTCGTTTTCCATACGTCCCACCGCAGCGGTAATCTTTTGAGAGTTTATATTACTTACATCACTCATTATATCGCTCCTTTACTATATTATTACAATGGTATCGCCGCTTTTAACATCTACAGCCGATAGTATTTCATCGTTACTCAGCAATCCTCCAAGCGACTTTGAGCAAAATAGCAGTTGGCTAACATCGCTAAACACCTCTCTTCCCTCAACGAGAGATATCTGTTTCACAAACTCACCCTTAACCTTACCAACAGTCATGCTATTATCAACAGAAAATTCATAGGTCTTTGCAGTACTTGGTACCTGAACATCTAGATATATCTTTGCCATAGTTCTAACTCTCCTTTCGATAATCCTGTTTATATTCCATCAGTCTTAGGTTGTGCTAGTGGGGTTACAATCTTAATAATTTTATCATCTTGTTCATTATCCGAAGTTGTGTAGCCCATTCCGGCTGATAGCTGCCTCGCACTATCTGATGCAGACATCTCAAAGCTTAATGCTCCTTGTTGGTCAAACATTCCACCTAGATGAGTCCCTCTGTTATGCGACGACCAAACCCTCATGAGTTCAAACCTGGCATTATCGAAATAATCATCCGGTAACATTAAGGCAAAGAGATTAATTTTGTGTTCTTTACCCTTTGATAATGCAATCTCTAGAAACTCATTCATCTTCATATTTTGGCTGTAAACTGCCTGTAAAAATAAATTCATGTCTCCAATAAAGAGCATTATTCGCTGCTCATTCTTCATTGCTTCACGAACGTTTTCCCCATTATCTTTAGCATCGTTTACAATTGTGTTGCGCCTTGTAAATTCACCAACAAGAATAGAGTCCATCAATGCGAATAATTCATCATCGGTATGACAAACACTTTCAAATATCGAAAGTGATTCTAGTTTTGAGCCTTCATTATCAAATAGGAACATTCTAAACCCTTTTTCCTTAGCCTGTAGTGCTAACGATTTTAGTAGCTGTCCCCTTCCTGTATCTGCAAAGCCGCTAACTGTATAACAGAAATTTTTATCAAGATCGGCGGTAACAAGTTCATGTGTATCACTGTTAACACCTATTGCAACTGTATATTCGTCTAATCCTTTAACCTCTTTACTCGTTACAAAATCATCACAGATTATACCTTCTACCTTAGTGCCAATCTTCTTTATTCCCTTCTCGCTCTTAAGTTCTGAAAACTTTTTGCGCAAAGTTTGTGCCGGGCTTGAGCCTGGATCTTCCTTTATGCAAAGTGCAACCTGAAACTCAATCGGCTGTGGAGCCTTAATAAGTCCACGTCCCGGTGTGCGATCGTCTGGTAGTATTTCGCTTCTTACGCCGATAACCGATTCGTACTCAAACTTATCGCTAAGCTGAAGTGCAATTCCGTTAGTAAAGTTCTGTCTTAATCTACCTCTTAAATCTCCAACGTTGTTAGTAGCTAAAATCATATAGATACCGTAGCTTGCTGCCTCACGGCTAAGCTGTATCAACGTATCTTCATAGCGATCATATGAATCTGCAAATGCAACATAGTTATCAATAATCATTAAGACTGCCGGACAATCGTTTGCCTGGGTTATATAATCACGATAAGAACCAATTCCAAGTTTACTGAATTTGTTTTTTCGTTCTGAAAGGGTGTTCTTCAATAAATCGATAACCTGTTCAATTTTCTCATCCTCGCCCTCAAACATAACACCACCAACATGTGGAAGATCAGCGAACACCGTCATAGTTCTACTCGAGAAGTCGGCAATATAAATATTAACCTCATCAGAACTGTATCCGGTTACAGCACTATAAATAATTGTTTGAAGAAGGGTTGTTTTACCGCTACCGGCGCTACCACATATCAGAAGATGTCCATCACGTATGAAGTCAACAGACACTGCAAATTGGCTCTGAGTTTCCGGGCTGTCGGCATAACCAACCTGAAGCATAAGCGAGAAGCCATTTTGCCTTTCAAGTGGCTTAAGCTGATCGAGATAAATGTTAGTAGGTAGCGGATCAAGCCAAATTTGACGAAGCTTTGCAATATTGTTTACCCCTGCAATGCTGTTTAAATGTTTAACAATTGCATCTAGCTGGGTTACCTTAGCTATGTTATCACTCTTTTTCTTACTTTTCTTTTTAGGAACTGCATTTTTACCTATTAGGTTTATTAGCTCTACCTTAGAATTCTTATTATCGTTAAACGGAATTTCAGGTTGATATTCTGCTCCTGACCATCCACTTTGGAATTCATCAAAAATCTCATCGTTACCAACCTGGAAGTATCCACGACCAGTTCCTGTTATAAATGCAGCATCCGGACGCTTTAGCATCTCTGCTGAGTCCTGCTTATCTGCAACTCTTAAGCAGAGTCTGAAACGAGTATTCGACCAAATTTCATCATCAACAACACCGGACGGTTTTTGTGTTGCAAGAATAAGGTTAACACCTAGTGATCGGCCTACACGAGCCGCAGAAACAAGGGCACGAACAAAATCGGGTTGTTCTTTTTTAAGTTCAGCAAACTCGTCTGCAATGATTAATAGATGCGGCATAGGTTCAGATGCAACACCAGAACGGAAGAGTTCAATATAAGCATCAATATGTTTAACCTTGTATTCATTAAACACTTTCTGTCGATGTTTTATTTCAGCATTTATTGAAAGTAGTGCTCTATCGGTCGCATTTCCTCCGAGATTGGTAATAACACCTGCAAGATGAGGAAGACCAATAAAGCTCTGAGCCATACCGCCGCCCTTATAATCAATTAGTATAAATGCTATTTCATGTGGATGATAATTTACTGCAAGAGATAAAATATAACTCTGCAACGTTTCAGATTTACCCGATCCGGTAGTACCTGCAACAAGACCATGGGGACCATGATACTTTTCATGAATATCAAGATATAATGGCATACCACCCGATTTATAACCTACCATCGCTTTCATGCTCTCATAGGTTCGGTTTTCAAGCCACTTTTTCATTACCTCTAAATCTTCAACGTTTGAGGTTTTATACATATCAAGAAATGTTAACAGCTCAGGTATGGCAGCTGACGAATTAAGCTCGCGTAGTTTAAATCCGGAAAGTTTACGGGTGTAGCTGTTCATGGTTCCTACAGACATGGTAGTAAACTGAACCGATGAACGCTCTTCAAACGATCCTGAAGTGCTGTAAAATCCTTGATAATCGTCATCATTTCTAATAATTGCACTGCATGCCGCAGGAAGTTTATCGGTTGAACTTACAGGCAATATAACCGTTATTCCAAGTTCTTTTGTTGGAGATAGGAGATATTTGGCCATAGGCTCATTTTCTATCAAGGAAAGATCTCCAATAACCACTACATAATGCGGAAGTATCTTTTCTTCTATCTTTTTATCCTTATACTTTTCAATTCGGTCTCGCACTATGGTTGAAAGGAAGTATAACACATCACCAACAGTATTTTTATCGTTAGCTACCATACGAACACTTGCATCTGGGCTCCATGCATGAGGAAGATATCTTGTATGATCCCATGAATCAAGCTCGTGCATAGGATAAATAAACGCTGTTCGCAGCTCGGTATATGGGTGTAACGCTGTTATCTGTGCAGTAATTACCCTAACCAAACTTAAGGCAGTTTGCCTTGAACGGCTAACAATTCCAACCATCATGTTGTCGACTAATGATAGTTCAGAAGGAATATTGGTTATATTCTGTAACCTAGATTTTATTTCAACCATGTTATCGTTTAGTGGGTCGTATGCAACTACACCTTGCTCCTTAGGTATTTGTATTGCATTAAATGAAGGCATATTACAGCTACCGAATGTAACATGCAAGAAATCATCATGAATGCTACCCTTTTCCCAAAGTCTCGGACTATCATTAAAGGCGAACGAAACTGCCTCCCCCGCCTCGGGTAACATCTTAAATAAAACATTTTTATTATAGGCAATTCTGTCTTCTATCTGAGCTGTCATCTTTGCAAGGTACTCGTTATAACTAGAAACTCTGTTTTCCTCGGTAGTTGCAGCTTCATTACGATTGTATTTAATATTAAGTACTGCCCAGCCTCCACCGATAACTGCAGCGCCAAGCGACATAACCAAAGCACCTGCAATGTTCGTTCCGCCACTACTTATCATGGTTCCGGCAAGCATTGGAATTACCATGGTAAAAGATGGGCCTAACGTCATAAAAAGCGGTTGCTGTTTGTGTGTTGATTTAGAAGGAGCACGTTCTATGCTAAAGGTTTCTCTATCAAGTAGTTCCACCTTACGCGGAGTTCGAAGGAAATATCGGTTCTCAACCGGAGATGTTGTTTCGTTTTCATCAACCGGAGATGGGTCAATTTTAATAATTTTTAAACGTTGTTCGTTTACGCTGCACTCGCCCTTAGGATTATTAACTGCCAAAACATTACCAAGAAAAACAATCTTTAATCCAACTATGTAAATTACATCTCCATAAACCAGCTGCTGTTTTTGTGCAAGCAATCTGCCATTTACAAATGTTCCGTTAACACTGTTTTTATCCTCTATAAAAACATTTCCCTCTATACTGCTTATCTCTGCATGCGAAGGCGAACAGAACCTATTTCCATATACTATTGTATTTGAATTTATTCCGCTTCCAATGGCAACAAAAGGAAGTGAATTAGTATCAAAAAAGTATTTGTCAAAGGTTGTATTACCGGGATCTGCAACATCAACTGTTAACGAAAAAACAACCTCTGTTCCTTTAACGGTACAGTTAAGCAACATCCCCTGTTCTAAAACTGCCTCGCTAACAACTGTTTCATCAACCGTTATATCAAATTGCGAGCTACCTTTCAGCGTCCAAACCCCACTCCAAACCTCAAGGTGCAGGGTAACGTCTTTTGTTAAACCACTAATCGATGGTCTTATCTCTACAGGGTGGGACCTGTTATCAACGCTAGGAAGATATATTTCTTGAAATCCGTTTTCAAAAACGGTGGTTAACAGCAGATTACTCATCCTTTTTCTCCTATATAATCAATATCTATATTTTGGTGTTAAGGCTATTTTAAGATAAACTCACCCTCATAATAAGGATCTGCAACTATTGTATCGGAAAGAATGCTAAGCGTTATATTATAATTATCAGATTGAATATATACGTAGTCGGAATCGGCAGTCCATGTTCCTTCAAATTCAAGATACTCAGGAGAAACACCGCTAGTAGTACCATCTTCATTTAATATTATGTAAACTTCATCATCAAAGCTGTGGGTAAATCTTGCCTCTGAACCACCACCTATAAAAACTATGGCAAGCACAATTACAACTATAATGGCTGCTGCTGCGATTCCAACAATCATTAACTTCTTTTTATCAGATATAATGCTATTTATTAATTCACTAATATTAAAACCTTTATTCGCTGTTATAGTACTCCCTCTTGCTACCTGTGAAGAATAAGGTTGCCGCATCTGTGAACTTGTTGAGGCCGAGCGAATCTCTGCATCTATTCTGGCCTTTTCAACCTCAGCCATACGACGCCGTTCTTCTTCCTCCTTCTGTATTTTTATAGCATCTTCCTGAGCCTTTCTTTTGCGTTCTTCTACCTCAGCCTCAAGACGGCGAACCTCTGCCTCGGCCGCAATTCTAGCCGCTTCCTGTTCTGCTGCAATTCGTTGTTGTTCTTGCTCTGCCAATTGTTTTTTTCTCGCAGAAACAAATAATGCTGAAGTCTCATCGGAAGACGGAGCACCCCTGTTGTTAAAATTATCGCTCATAGTTGAACCTCGTTTAAATTATATATCGAATATTTGTAACAATTATAACACTTATAACTTTTGTGTAATAGTAACCAAAGGTTAGATGTTACACATACATTTCAATTTTTCGACAACCAACACTTAAATCAAGTATTTTTGATTTAAGTGTTGACAAAACCACAATAAAGTTGTATAGTTAAAACAGTTCAATAATTTTTGATTTGACAATGAGGTGTTTAGTGAAAAGCAAAAAATATATTAAGATAATAATTCCTTTAGTTATGGTACTTATTGTGGCCGCAATATGGCTGATAAGCAACTCCGGTGAAACTAACAGTTCGGATGCCGACCTTGAATTCCCTCTTAATGTTACTGAGTTAGATTTATCTACATTAACCGAACACGAATTACCAATTATAATTGATTTTGGAGCAAACGAATGTATCCCCTGCAAGGAAATGGCTCCTGTTCTTGTTGAACTAAACGAAGAGATGCAGGGCAAAGCTATAATACAATTTGTCGACGTTTGGGTTAATCCTGAACTTGCAAATGGGTTACCTATACAGCTAATCCCATCACAAGTATTAATTAATTCGGACGGAACACCTTATATTCCGAGCGAGAATGTTATGAATCAGATTGCTTTTACTACCTATGCCAACAACGAAACCGGCCAACATGTATTAACAATCCACCAAGGCGCGCTAACCGAAGACGACATGCGTTTGATACTTGATGATATGGGTGTAAGCTAGAATTTATATTGTTTTAATAAAACAACACCCCGTTTTTGAACTGCACCCAAAAAGTTAGACATATGGTATAGTAACTATATGAATAACGAAAGGGGTGCAGTTTCATTATGCCAAAAACATAATAAACAAGAAATATACAGCTGAGTTAAAGCAATAAGTAGTAGAATCAATGCTACGAGAAAAGCTAAATTATAGAGAAACAGCAAATCATCTAAAAATAGCGACCAAAATAAACCACAAAAGTAGGAAAGTATTTTCTTAGAGGAAGATTAAGAGAGATAATAAACAGAACGACGAGGTTATCAAGAAAAATATATTACTCAAAAAAGGCAGACCGCCAAAATTAAATAAACGTAAAAGATGTATTATAGCAGAAGTACAGCGATTAAGCACAGAAAATAACTACTAAAAAATGAACACCTTGATTTCAAAAAGTATACATCAAGAGAAAAGCTTGAAATTAGGGCATAAACGCAACATATCCTTGCTAATAGAAATATCAAATTTTTCTAGAAGTGTTTTATGTTATCTTGTCATACACCGTACAGATGCGGATAAACATGCAGTAATTATTGATGAAATATTGAATAATTATCATGATAATAAAGCAAGACATGTTTACCACAGAATAACAATATTACTTCATAATAGGGGCATAAAGTTAACCATAAAACCGTATAAAGGCTTAACATCTGCTAAACACAGATACCAAGCCTTTATCGTTGCTAAATTACTCATTTTACACAATTTTTATTTAAATATCGTGTCTAACTTTTTGAGGTTGCTTCATTTTGGATGTTGTTTTTAACTTATATCTATTTAACTTTTCCTTAATGTTTCCATATTAATAAGGTTATCTGCAATCCTCATTGTTGATTTTCTGTGCGAAACCAAAACAATTGTTTTATCCTCTATCTCTTTTAGAGATTTAAGAATACCCGCCTCATTCAGGCTGTCTAGGTTACTCGTAGGTTCGTCCAGAAGAATTAAGTTAGCATTATGAAGGAAAGCTCTTGCTATTCCTATCCTCTGTTTTTCTCCTCCCGAAATTGTATCACCTAGTTCACCTACCTCGGTATAATATCCATTTGGAAGGCTTTCGATAAATTCATGCAAGGAAGCCAACTTTGCTGCTTTAATAACATCTTCATCAGAAGCATGAAGATTTGCAATTTTAATATTATTTTCTATAGTATCATGGAAAATATGTGTCTCCTGGGTTACAAAACTCTGGTTAGCTCTCAGGCTTTTAGTATTAATTTTTTTTACATTAATATCAGATATGATAACATCGCCATCATTAACATCCCAGAATCTCATTAGAAGCTTTAAAATCGTTGATTTTCCACAACCTGATTTACCTCCGATACCCATAATTTTATTTTTCTTTAACTCTAACGAGAGGTTGCTTAATATTGTTTCTTCTTGGTAGGCAAAAGTAACATCTTTTAGCTCTGCTCCTTTAAACTCAATATTGACCCCATCTTCCACCTCATCAACAACTGGGATATCGTCTAATATATCTAAAACCCTGTTACCACTTGCAATGGTTTGTGAAAGTCCTGCACCTAAATTTGCAGTTGCACTAACAGCCCCGAATGAAGCCAACAAGGTTATTGTTGGTATGATTACTCCATTTATCTCAATATATTTCATGGAGTATAAAGATGTTGCAACAAATAGCATAGCCACTGAAAATAAGAGTATGATTAAACTGGAAACGGAATAGGTTTTTCCTATATATTTTTTAAGTTGTTGATTAGATTCCTCCATCTCAGCAGAAAGCTTATCTACCCTACCCTTTCGTTCCTTCATGTAGTTATACTGTAAAATCTCTTTAAGTCCCCTTAAACTATCGAGAAAACAGGTGTTTAACTCTCCCGTCTTAGCCCTCTGTAGCTCACCAACCGCTTTGCTCTTTTTCGAAATGATAACCGGCAGTAAAACACCCATAGTAATATGAGCTAGCAGGGCAATTAAGCCAAGAACTATATGAAAGCTACCAATATAAAAAACTATGACGCCGGATGTTATTAATGCAATAAATATCGGAGAAACTGTATGAGCATAAAACACCTCTAGCAATTCAATATCCGATGTAATAATCGATACAAGATTTCCTTTATCCTTACCATCTAGCTTTGCCGGTGCAAGTTTTCTAAGAGCTGAAAAAACCTTGTCTCTAATTAAAGCTAAAAGCCTAAATGCAATAAAATGGTTACAATATTGTTCAATATAATGTAAAACACCTCGCAACACGGCAATTGTCGCTATCACGGCAATAGCGGTACTTAGCCCTGCATCATTATTCTCTAAAACATTAACAACTGCATGAGCAGCTGTTACACTGATAAATGTTGCACAAAAGTAACCTAAACATCCCATTGTTATTGCTAAAAGCATAACTAATGTTAGGGGTTTTACTAGGCCGATTAACCTAATCATAACATTTATAACTGATCGTTTTTTCATAACTATGCCACCCCCATATTTTCAAGATTCTGTTGGGTGTTCCATAGTTCATAGTAACTTCCTTTAACCGTTAATAATTCACCATGTGTACCTTCTTCCAAGATGTTACCATCCTGAAGTAGGTAAATTTTATCTGCTGTAACTGCATTTGAAAGTCGGTGGGAGATGAGTATGATGGTTTTCGTTTCTGCCATCTCCTTAATTACCTCCATTATTGCATTTTCGCTTTCAACATCAATATTACTGGTTGCTTCATCGAATATATATACCTCAGCATTATGTAACAACGCGCGTGCTAATGCCAATCTTTGACACTGACCTCCTGAAAAATTACTGCCTTTTTCTAGTAATTCGGTTTTCAATCCATTTTCCGACTTTAAAAACTCTAGCAAATTCACCTTTTCCAAAACCTGCCACATCTCTTCCTCAGATGCAGCTGGTTTTGCAAGCATTAGATTTTCCTTTACAGACCCCTTAAATATATAACTATTAGCACTAACAAGTGTTATATGCTTATATAAGCTCTCAGTATTGATTTGTGAGAGTTCCTTTGCGCCTATCATAACATTTCCGCCATAATGTTCGTTTGTAGCGGTTAATATTCCGGCAATGGTTGATTTGCCGCAACCACTCTTACCAACAATGGAGATAAATTGATTCTTAACTATCTCTATATTGATCCCATTTAGTATACGTTTATCTCCATAAGAAAAACTAAGTTGTCTTAAACTTATATCTGTATTGGTTATTTTTTCATTTTTAGGCGTTTCATCCTCTATATCTAATAGTGCAAATATTTTCTTAGAAGCCGCAACTCCATTCATAGCAATATGAAAAAAGCTTCCAAGTGCCCTAAGTGGAAGAAAAAAATCTGCCGAAAGCATTACAACTGCAATCATGCCGGCTAAGCTAATGCTATTACCCGAAAACTCAACAAGGGCAAAAATTATACCAAGGGCGGCTCCTCCATAAGCAACAATATCCATAATAATTATTGAATTAAGCTGCATCGATAGAACCTTCATGGTAACAACCCTAAAACGTTCAGCCTGGGTGTTCATCTGACGGTGCTTAAACTCATCGGAACTATATATTTTTAAGGTATTAAGGCCTTGAAGGTTTTCTAAAAAGTTATCTCCCAACCCTAGATATTCCCCCCAATACCTTGAAAGTAATTTCTTTGCAAATTTTTGAACAACTATAATTGAGATCGGAATAAGCGGTACACATATAAACAGAATAACCGATACCTTTAAATTTATAAATGAAACTACACTAAAAAGAATCAGCGGTGATATCATAGAGTAGAAAAATTGAGGTAAAAAATTTCCAAAATATGTTTCAAGCTGTTCAACGCCCTCAACCGACACCTGTAATAACTCAGCCGAAGACAACTTTTTAGTATATCTACTACCAAGCCCAATAACCTTGTCGTATATTTTACCACGAAGAACTCTTTTAACCGATTTTGACGCAAGGTAACTTTGAATACTTGCAAAATAAATAAAACTGGCTTTCACGGCTATACATATTATAATAACAACAGCATATCGAATCATTAAACCAGTCGATATTCTGTTCTCAACCAGCTCTGATAGAAAAAAACTTATAGCCAACATCAAGGTAATGTTTGCTATTAGCCCAATTAACTGGAATACAACATTTTTAGATATATGCGCAGACGCATCAGGCACTAAATTTAAAAGTCTTTTATTAATCACAATTTATGGCAAATCCTTTCTAAATTCAAATAAAGCAATAGCCGGTTAGCTACTGTTTGTTATTAATTATAACATCGAAAATATTTAATTACAAGCAGGAAAGCGACACAAACTATAATACAAGCCAAAGCATTACCTTTATGCATCATTTGTTGAATTTCATAAAAGATTAGTATATAATAAAGCAGTAAATAAACCTTGGAGATAATAATTGTGCGAAGAAAAGATCGCGAAATAACAGATATAGCAGAAATATATAAAGTAATGGATGAGTGTGTTTGTTGCCGAGTAGGGTTTAACGACGATGGAAACGTTTATATAGTTCCGCTAAACTTTGGTTATACCATTAATAACGGAATCACCACACTCTATTTTCACTCTGCTAATGAGGGCAGGAAGATATCATTAATAAATAAATCCAACAATGTTGGTTTTGAAATGGATGCAGGATATAACCTAACTACCGGTGATATTGCCTGTGATTACACAGCAAGCTTTAAAAGTATAATCGGAAACGGAATAATCTCTATAGTACAGGATGAAACAGAAAAAATAAATGCTTTAAATCTCATAATGTTTCAAAGTACTAAGCGAAAAGATTGGACATTTAGTAATAACATGCTTGAAGCCGTTTGTATCATTCGGTTAGAGGTAAGCAGTATGAGCTGTAAAATACATTTATAACTCTTATTATTAAACTTATACCTTGGTTAAGAGAATAGCTTTGAAAATAAAACTAAATAATTATCTTTCTATTTAGTAATCAACATTTATAAAAATTAACACTTTTATCGGTTAGAATAATAGCACTATTAGCTTATTACAACATTTGCTAACAGAAAAAACACAATATAGTATATATTGTATTTTAATAAGAATGTACAAAACCCGGAGAAGATTCGATTGAACAAATTTTTAAGAATATTTACAACAGTAATACTAATTTTAATAATATTAGCGGCGATGGCATTTTCCTGTTTAATTTATGCTTTTAAAATTGAGCCATATCGTCTTAAAACCGAAACGATTGAGTTAGGAAATACTGATGGAACAAGCGCCTTTACTATAGTTCAGTTTACCGACACACATATTAAAGAAGACTTTACTGCAGAAAATTTATCTAAGGTTGTTGATGAAATAAATGCACTCTCGACAGACTTTGTTGTATTCACAGGCGACCTATACGATAACTATTCAGTTTATAATGATGATCACGCTATTATTTCAGAGCTATCTAGAATAAATGCAAATGTTGGAAAAATTGCTATAAGAGGCAATAGAGATTATGGCGGTAGCGCAGTAAGACAATATGAAAACATCATGAGCCAAGGGGGGTTCATGCTATTAACAAATCAAAATACGGTATTTACTTTAGATAGTGGAATTAGTATATTATTTACCGGAATCGATGATTCATTAATGGGCAATCCTTCAATGCCGGTAGCGGATGTTATTGATGTTGATTATAGTGTTTTTCTATCCCACGAACCCGACGTTATTGAAGATTATCATATAGAGAACTATGACTTGATTTTATGTGGTCACACACATGGCGGACAGATTGATATTCCTTTTTTACCGTTTATTAATGAATATGCTCTTAATGAAACTACACTATCATCAAAATATGATGGTGGGCTTACAGAGTTAGAAACCAAAAACTCTCCCACTCTTTATATAAATACCGGCATAGGCACAACAAGAATTTCAGCAAGGTTTTTAGTAGTTCCCGAAATTGCTGAGTTTAATATATATCTTTAAAGCCCTACCGAGGCTCTTTGTGCCGAAGATGAGGTTTTTCAAAGAAATTGGGTGCCTGTTTCAAATCTTTGATTTAAGTAACAGTATGATTAATATTGTTATCGACTTATTGAAAACACAATTACTATAAACAGGAAAACATATGATTAAAAAGGATACGTATACTAATAACATAGCTAAAAATAAAAGAGGAATACTAAAGCTAACCATAGTTTTAAGTATTATCCTGTTCTATTTACTTCTGCAAATAATGCCATATAAAGGTTTTAGTGGTTTATCAAATTTTAAAGTCGAAGAAGGGGAAGCTCCATTTGTGATTGCACACGGGGGTTCTAAACATCTATATCCTGAAAACACTGTAATGGCTTTTGAAGAGAGCAATGCTATGGGGGTTGATGTTCTCGAAATGGACCTTTGCTTAACTAAAGATGGCATCTTAATTACTCATCATAATTTAACGGTAGATGCAACATCGGATGCTAGTGGATACGTTAACGATTTCACATACGAACAAATTATTAGCATGAATTTCGGATACAAGTTCGTTAATATTAACGGAGATAAACCTTTTGAAAACGAAACAGACCCACTAGTTTTAAGCCGCCTAGTTCCAATGACTGTAGAACAGATGTTTGAAACCTTTAGTAATCAAACACTATATATTATGGAGATAAAAGATTCTGGCGACATTGGAGTTGCCGCCGCTAATGAGTTAAATAGTTTAATTAACAAATATAACTTACAGGAAAATGTCTGTGTTGCTGCATTCGACCAGGAAATAATTCAATATTATAACACTATAAAGGATGATGCCGTTAACGTTTCGATGGATTTTAACACTGCTACATCATTTATAGTTTTAAACTATTTAGGTTTTGGAATGTTTGCTGATTTTGATTATGCAGGCCTTCAACTCCCCTCCTCTTACAGTGTTATTCCTCTAAACACCCCCTATCTTATGTACAAAACACACCACAGTAATATGTTTATGCACTACTGGACAATTAACAATAAGCAGGAAATGAAGGATCTTATTGAGTTGGGTTGCGACGGAATTATTACCGACCGCCCCGATTTAATGTTTGAAGCGTTGCAAGAGCTGGGTTATAACAATAATATAAAAACTACCTATTAATTAAATTAATAACATTATTAAAATAACAACATCTTCATATCCTATTAATTAATCAAGAACACTACCGGAAAACGTAAAACCTAAAGGTAAGGCAAACAAAAAATTTGTCATTATAAAAGCCATAACTTTTCATACTATACTCCTCTTTTTCTTGCTTTCAATGTAGGTAATTATTGTAATTGATGAATAGTAGCTTTACATATAGAACTATAGCAGCTAAATTTGTTAAAAGTGTTTTGGCTCATAATATAGAAGTAACAATATTTTTCTCACAGAATGTTTTATAATATAGAAACTAACTAGCAATCACAACAAATTTTAAAGGTAAATAAAGTGTAAACGAGACGATTGTGCAATGTTAACAAAATAAAATATAATCGTTAGTGCAAAAGGTAGAGAAACGCGAGTAAAAGCATCTATTCCTTGACATTTTGTGGCAACTAAGATATTATTAATTCAAGGTGGTGTTTTATTTACGAACTTGCGTAGATGTAATACTGCACAAAAGATGTAATTGGAGGAACATTGTAATGAGCAAAATAACAAAAAAGTTACTAGCGCTACTTTTAGTTTCTGCACTAAGCGTATCTATGCTTGCAGGGTGCCAATCAGAAACTACAACCGATGATGCAACCGATGATGGTGCAACATCAGAGGCAACCACAGATGATGGTGGTGACGATGCAGCTGCTGATGGTGAACTTGAGGTAATCGAGTTTTGGAACGGCGGTACAGAAGATCCAAGTAAATCACAATGGGAATACGCAGTAAACAAATTTAATGCAGAGAATGCCGACACAGGTTACACTGTTAACATGGTTGCTACATTAAATGATACTTATAAGCAAGATCTTGTTATTGCTATGAGTTCAGGTCAAGCTCCTGACATGTATCACACATGGTCAGGTGGCCCGATGATCGAATACATCGAGTCAGGTTTTGGTGTACCTATTACCGATAAGTTTGAAGAAGCAGGCATGAATGATATCTATATGGATGCAGCTATTGCACAGTCTACCTACAATGGCGAAATCTATGCTATTCCAGTTCGTGAAGCATCTGTTGCTGGTATCTACTATAATACCGAAATATTTGCAGAACTTGGTTTAGAAGAGCCTGCAACTATTGCTGAGCTAGAAACTATTGCCGACACTCTTCTTGAAAACGGCTACGTTCCTTTTGCTTTAGCTAACTCATCTAAATGGACTGGTTCGATGTATTTTATGTATTTCGCAACAAGACATGGTGGTTTAGAGCCCTTTAACTCCGCTGTTGACGGAACAGGTTCGTTTGTAAACGACAGCTTTATCTATGCAGGTGAAAAAATCCAGGAATGGACTGAAAAAGGTTACTTCCCAGAGGGTGTTAACGGTCTAAGTGAAGACGACAAGCAGTCTACTTCTATGTTCTACAGCGAAGAAGCTGCAATGAAACTAATCGGATCTTGGGACGGTTCTACTTATAAAAATGATAGCGAAGAATTCTATGCTAAGGTTGACTGGTTTAAGTTCCCAGCTTTAGAGAGCAATCCAGAAACTGCTGACATCGTTGTTGGTACAGTTGGTGGTAACTTCATCACATTTAACTGCGAAGGCGAAAAATTAGACGCTGCATTCCAGTGCGCTACCTACTACACCGATCAGGAATACTTCGACATGATGGTTGAAGCTGGTAATACTCTTCCTATCGATGGTGTTGAGTACACCGACCCAATGGTACAACAAATTGCAGACGCTTTAAATGAATCAACAGCTGTTCAGCTTTGGTACGACCAATATCTGCCACCGCTAGTATCTGAAGCCCATAAAAATGCTTCATTTAAATTGTTTGACTTCACTGCAACACCGGAAGAAGTTGCACAAGAGCATCAAGACGCTATGGATGAATACCTCTCACAACAGTAATTGCTTAATCGCAATATAGAATTTTAGATAAAGAGGTACTATTTGTTGTACCTCTTTATCTATTAAAAAATAATTTCGGAGGACATTCTTATGAAACCGCAAATTTCGTTACTCGCTAAGCGTCGTCAGCGCTCGACTAATACTGCGGCAGCAATCTTTCTTGCACCGGTTATTATCTTAATTTCAGTATTTGTTATCTATCCAATTATAGAAACCTTTAACATTAGCTTATACACCTGGAACGGTATTGAGCCGGACAGGGATTTTGTTGGATTAACTAACTGGCAAAATTTGTTAGTTGATGCCGATTTTTGGAATGCATTCTCAAACAATCTATGGATTATGGTATTATCTATAGCGGTTCAGTTGCCAATCGGTTTGGCACTGGCAACGTTTTTAGATTTTGGCGGTAAAAAAACCAAAATATTTAAAATTTTATGGTTTGTTCCACTTTTAATGTCTTCGGTTGCTATCGGATTCTTGTTCCGATACGCATTAGCAGTTAACGGTGGTATTATTTCAGGTATTTCTGAGCTTTTAGGTGGTGGTAAGATAGACCTGCTCGGCGATCCGGACAGAGTTTTATTTACCGTTATCGGTGTTATTTGTTGGCAATTTATTCCGTTTTACATGGTTTATTTTATGGCTGCTTACACCGGAATTTCTTATGATGTATACGAGGCTTCTATCATAGACGGAGCTTCTCGTGCTCAATATTTTTGGCGCATTGCCTTTCCACTTTTAACCCCTTCGATGCGCAGTGCGGCAATTCTTTCGCTGGTTGGTTCACTTAAATATTTCGATTTAGTCTGGGCAATGTCCGGTGGTAACCCTAGCGACTCCACCGAGCTGATGGCTACTTATATGTATAAAAACTCATTTATTCGATTCAACATGGGCTATGGTTCTGCTGTTGCAGGCGGTATGTTTATCTTGATTTCGGTTATCGCCCTGGTTACCATGCGTATCCTAAACGGCAAGAAAGAGAAGGTATAGGTAATGAATAACTACGCTAAATCACGAGCTAAAAGCTATGTAGCATGGACAATAGCACTCATCCTTGCACTGTTTTGGATAACTGTAACCTTTTTACCTTTCTTTTTCATGGTTTCTTCTTCTTTTAAAGAAGAGTTTGAGCTTATGACCAGCGGCGTGTTCTCACTGCCGGAAAGCTTGATGTTTGATAACTATGTAACCGTTATGGAAGGCCCTTTCTTAACCTTCTTTACTAACAGTGTTATCGTTTTGGCAATTTCATTAACTTTGCTTCTCTTCATCTCGGCGTGTGCTTCATACCCGCTGTCGCGTTTTAAGTTTAAGTTATGCCAGCCTATCTATGGTGGAATTGTTGCGGTTATGTCTGTGCCCATGCACATTACCCTGATCCCTGTGTTTAAAATGACGCAACAAATGGGTACTTATGATACAATTTGGGCTCTAATCGGACCTGCAATTGCATTTGCAACACCTATTTCTGTATTTATTTTAACCTCGTTCATGTCCGGTATTCCGAAGGAGTTAGAAGAGGCAGCAGAGATGGACGGTTGCGGAAAATACAGAACCTTCTTTCAGATTATTCTTCCGTTATCAACCCCGGGCCTATCAACCTTGGCCATCTATAACGGCGTTAACATCTGGAATGAATACACCTTTGCTAACACCTTAACCCAAGGCATAGAAAACCAAACTTTGCCTCTTGCAATATGGCAGTATCAGGGTGAGTACACCATGAATATTCCGGTTATTATGGCCGTTTTAACCATGACTGTTCTACCTATGATCGTTTTGTTTATTATATTCCAGGAACGTTTAGTTAAAGGTATGATGGCAGGTGCTGTTAAGGGATAGTTTTTACCTATTAGTTTTAAATTTATAAAGATGCTGTTGCAAAAGATTTAATCATTTGCAACAGCATCTTTTTTCTATAGTTTAAGCAAGGCTCGTTTCTCTTGTAGCCGGCATTAAAACACCTATTTAGCTTTAATTCTCAAACATTGTGTATAAAGCTATATGATATCTTTTAAAAACTTTATTTAAGTTGAGTATACAGTTATTGCCACTCGCTTTTTAAGCTTCGATTAAACAAACTATCAAGTGCTTTTTCAAAATCAATATTCTCATAAAGCACACCGTAAACCACTCTACAAATTGGCAAATCCACATCGTATTTTTCCGCCATTTTTACTAGCGCTTTAACTGTGTAATATCCTTCTGCCAACTTGTCGTATGTTTGATTTTGTGCTAACCTTTCACCATACAGCCTGTTTTGACTATACTTTGAAAATACAGTGGCCTCGTAATCTCCAAGATGGCATAAACCATAAGCAGATAGCTCATTGCCTCCAGCTGCACATATCAGCCTTGCAATCTCTCGAGAGCCTCGTGACATTAACGCTCCTTTAAGTGTGGATAAATGCAAACCATCTAACATACCGGCAGCTATTCCAATAACATTCTTTGCCGCTGCGCCAATTTCATTTCCTATCAAATCTTCTCCATAATAAAATCGAATTAAATCACTGGAAAAAGAGTTAACAAGCAATTCTTTCACCCGGATATTTTCACTATCTATTACCATACAATTTGGTATTCCATTATAGAACTCCTGTACATGTCCGGGGCCCAACCATACGGCAATATCATTGCTACTATCCAATATACTGCTCGCTATCTGCGATAACCGTTCACCTGTTTCAATTTCGATACCCTTCATACAGAGTACTACTATAGTATTCTTTAATCCTTGCTGCGCAAGCTGCATGCATAGTGAGCGCAAGCCTTGTGAGTTAATTGACAATATTAAGGTTTCACTATCATTAACACAGCTAATATCCGATGTTAACCTAACGCTTTTGGGCAACTTTAGTATTTTATTTTGACGTGTCTTATAAAGCTCTTTCATATTTACCGAGCTTTCCCTACCATATAACGTTATACTATGTCCTATACTATTAAGATACCATGTTATGAATGTACCCCACCGACCACAACCGATTGTAGTTATCTTCATAAGATTGTATTCCCTTTCAATATAAATGTTCAAACTGTATACACCTCTAATATTATATACTTTATAGCAACATTAAACAACCTTATCTTACAATTTTATTTATTGCAATGAGAGAAATCTATTTTATCTGTAATTAGTTTTATTAACTATATTGAATTATGATACTAAAACATGTTATAATAAATATTATTTTATATCAATAGATTATTAATATATGTGATTTTTGGCTTAGTTTTTCGCACATAAAAGTTTTCATCATTTATGTATAAAATGCTTTAAAGGTGGTACGATTTTATGAAGAAAATCCAAATTTCCAGGTTGATACTGATTATACTTATTCTTGCTAATAGTTTTTTTGCCTATAGCATATTAGATATACAAACTAACTATAACAATGAAAAGTTAAGTGTTTTAGCCAATCAAACTGACAAACAGATTACATCAATTTTACTTAATTTGTCTAACAGTGTAGATATTATTGAACAAATAGCAATTGCAGGCTACGATAATGGAAGCGACGATACATTGGATGCTATCTTCGAACCCCTTATTGAAGACTATGGGTATAAAAATGTTACAATTTTGCCAGATGGCATAGCTGATTATGTCTACCCCATCGAAGGAAACGAAGACATAATAGGTGATAATATTTTTGAAATACCGGGTAGAGCCATTGAAGCTAATCTAGCTTATGAGCAACGCGAGGTTATTGTCTCGGGTCCTTATGAGCTCACCCAGGGTGGAGAAGCATTTATTGCACGTAAGGCTGTTTTTATTGATAATGAGTTTTGGGGATTTGTTGCAGTGGTAGTAGATAAATCAATGTTGCTCGACAAAATCAATATTGCTGCATTTGCAAATTCAGCATATAAATATCATTTTTCTTCAACTGTTAACAACCTGGATACTAAAGTAATAAGTGAGTCGGAAAATTTTAATCCAGATAATTCACAATGGGTTACTATTGAGCTACCAAATGGGTATTGGAGTTTTGGTATTGAACAGAAAAGTAATATCTTACTGTATACAGTAGTAATAGCGATATTACTGGTAGGGTATTTTCTTTCTTTCTTAGTTTCACGCTATATCAAAAAAATTGAAAATAATCTTAAAATAGCAAATAAAGAAATATATCTCGATAAACTAACCGGAGTAAATAACAGAAAATTGCTAGATCGCTTACAAAACGATTTTTCAATTAATAATATAGATTACACCGTTGTTTATATAGACTTAAACGACTTTAAACCAATAAATGATACATATGGCCATGATGTTGGTGATGAGGTACTAATCACTTTCAGTAATAAATTGCAAGCCATTATAAGGGACACCGATTTCATCATTCGTATGGGTGGAGATGAGTTTCTTATTATTCTACCCAAAACGATAACTGAAGCTGGTATTTCTACTTTTTGTCAACGTTTAAATGATATTAAAGTTACACCAATTGTTATAGGTAATGTAAATTTAAAAATTAATTTTAGTTTTGGATATGCCATATCAAATGTTGATGGAGGGTCTCTTACTGAAGTTATCGAAAAGGCAGACAATAAAATGTATATATCTAAACGAGAAAGCAAGAAAACAAAAGCCTCCAACACACGATAAAAATTTCTTGTTTTTCGATGATCTTGGTTTCTATTCTTGATATTATTGCAATAATCTTACCCGTTAATCAAATCAATGATTTAAAGCAGGCACTCATATTCTTTGAAAGAATACGGCATTGGCATAACGCGCATCGCCAGGTATTAAAAAATTAACTCTGCCGTAGGCAGTGCTATTGGAATTTAGTGTTGTGCAATAAAATCAACTGTAATTATTCGGGCTGTTTTACAGGAGAACGTCTTTTTACACAGAAAAAAATTTTAGGGTAACTAAATATTATAAAATCCCACACATCGGTTATTTTTTTCCGAATGTGTGGGATTTTATGTGTTTAAGTTGCTATCATAATTTTAATAACAATCTATGCAATTAACAATGTATCTAGGAATACATATGTATAAAGTATTAAGCACTAACAAACTTAAATTCACACCATAAGTTCCGGACTTTTTAGTATGCCCTGTATCCAGAAATTGTAGCCATATGTCCAGTCTTCTCCTTCGGTACGCCAGCTATTAGGACCCCACCAGTAGCCGGTTTTATCGATGCAGTGTAGCTGACCAAAGGTATTAATGCGACTACCGAAATATGTAATATCAACTGTATGTTCCCCATCTGCAAGGTTGTCGAGTTCCAGCGTGTATGGAGCATATGCAATTACACCGCAGTCGGTGCCGTCTACAGCTACTCTCAGCAGATGACCACGATAGCAAGAAGCCTTAACAGAAAGCTTATTATTGGTTGTTCTTGCCTTTAGATGGTAGGTAATGTTACCACCATAGAAGGGCAATCCCTGTGAAGTTATATCTCCAAAACAAAGCGTTTTAACTGCGGCCGTAACCTTAGCCTGTGCACCGGAAACCACAACACCAAAATCACCTATTAGGTAGCATGCCTCGATATCAATTTTTTTACCATACGGAACCGAAATTAGCAGTTCGTTTTGTCCGCTTTTGATTTCAGGCAGTGCAACACAACCTATACACTTATCCACATAGTATTCATTAGTTAATGTAGCCGCTTCACCATTTAGGGTAACGGTTGATATAGCCGCATTTTCCAGTGCAAGCATTGCACCAATAACCTTAACGTCGCTCTCAAATAGGTATTTTAGATTTAGGGTGTGCAAGGTTGATGTGTCATTTTCTACCCATGGCTGAGCAAAAGCTTCCTTCCTAGCCGGCCATCCCAACCTGCCTCTTAATATATTGTCTAGACGTAAAACCTCTTCAGCTTCTTCCCATTTATCATCATTTAAGGCATAATAGAAGTTATCAATTAACAACACATTGGGCTCGTGTAAAGTTATCGGAACTTCTCCTTTAAACAGATGTTTCTCAGCAACAGTATTTGATAAATTAGCATCTAAAACCGGCACTTCACCATCAGGAGAAGTTAGCTTTATTAGCAGACTATCGTGATTATACATCGATCGAGTAAACACCGTTTGACCATCATTATAGCTTACCGGTAAAAGCTCATTGCTACCGTTTAGTGTATTGAAAAGAGTTATCTTCCACTCGCCTGCAATTGCAATTGTTAGCTTGTCTTCGGTAGATATGTCCGGCATTATATCCTTATTTGCCCTCGCAATAAAAAGCCAGCGAGCATCGTCATCCTGACGGTATTGATAGATAAACTTATCCGTTTGTGCACCGGTTTTATCTCGTATATCAAGATCCTTAACAGCCTTTAGTGTGTGTAAAAGTTCAAGTCGATCAAAGGCTATTTTTTGTGAACGCTCATACAGCTTAAGTGGACCGTCATTGCGATAGCCATCAAGATATTTTGGATAATCACCCATAAATATCAGCCTACCGCCGGCATTACAAAATGCCTCTAATCTCGTTAAAGTTGTAGTTCGCAACGTTTCAACATCAGGTACAAGAACAACGTCGTAACACATTTCGCCAACATTTAGTCCATCGCCAGTTATGAGTTGCGGATCGCACAGCTCGGGCAATGTGGATTCACAGATATAATCAAAATCAATAAGTCCTCGCAGTAACCAATCGGACAAATCGGTGAATTTTTTATCCATCTGCCCTCTTATTAGGGCGGTGTTTTGCTGTGTACCCCAGTGTAGCCAATAACTTTCTATAGGATGAATAACACCAATCTTGCAGATTGCTTTGCCACGTGTAAGGGCAGTATTAATACGAGCAAAGTGATCTTCTACGTAAGGATATTGCTCATACCATGGGCTTTGATAGTTAAATGTAGACGGATAGTCACGTTTTGCTTCACCATTCATAGACACCCATGAAAGGTGTGGCACACGAACGGTAACACCCAGTGCCGCCTGCCAGTCCCCCTGTAGCTTATGACCTCTAAAGTCGAAGTCCCAGTTAGTAACACCGTATAGCTCAGACATAACGCCAGGATAGCCATACTGCCTTGTTGCTGACTGCGCTTGTTTTGCAGTGGTAAACTCTCTTCTGTCACACAGCATATCAATACCGGGCAACCCAAAGCTTCTATAGGAGCGCATTGCTTCGCCCAAAGCATGAGTTTGGCTTTCAAGCGTAGGTTCCTCCATCATATGCCCTGTTAACAGCAATCCGTGATTATTACACCATTCACCACACTGGTCTGCAAAGGCCGCGGCAAAACGCTCTGCAATGTGGTCGTGATAACAGTATCTCAAGCGGGATATCTCTGCATTTGGTAAATCCCAAAGTAGCTCAGGCAGACTTGCAACAATATCATCGCCATAGCACTCGGTAAACGTAGCAGGAAGGTTTTGAGTCCAGGGTAGGGTTACATCCTTATCCTCTTGCGCAAAGGATAAGGTGGTTTTTTCGGTAAACTGCGGTTCATCGGTGAACATTGCAGGAACAACACCACCAAAATCCTTTTGAAACAAGTCGTTGTACCTATCGTATGTAATTTTTATAAACTCACTAATCGCCTCGGGGTCTAGAGTGTTAACATATGTTTGGTTGTTAAACCATGGATTTGGCAAAGCGGTTTCAACATAAGCATAAAGTTTGATACCCTTCGCTGAGTCGTTAGGGCTTATAGTACAATAATTTTGCAAATTACCATCTGGGGTTAAAACTACATCGAAGCAGGTTAAAAGCTCGCCGTTCTCGGTACGATTTGACGTAGCTTTTGAATGTTGCTCTACCTCAAAATTAGTGTTACTGCCATATGGATGCCTGGTTAACAGTAGGTGACAAGCTCGGTATTTTGGGTTTTTAGTTACATATCCTCCGGCAGCACCTGAGGGCCAACGGTCTTCGTCGTAAAGCCATGCTAACATTTTTTCAGATCTTGCCTTTTCTATGCAATCTCTAACAGCCTGCATGTGTTCATCACCAAGATATTTTGCTGCAAATCCTGTTCTAACATGCATATGAAAACCACCATAGCCAAGCTTTTTTAACTGTTCAATTTGCCAACAAAGCTCTTCACTTTCAGGCTTGTTGTTCCACGCCCAAAACGGGGTAGCACGGTATTCACTACCGGGATTCTCAAACTGTTCAATCGAAAATGGGGTACTGTTTTTGGGATAAAGCATCTTTTACCTCTCTTTAATAATGTTTAATATTGAATGTTTATGATAAATTGGATTTGCTTTTGGGTTTTAGATTTTCAACAAATTGTGATGGGGGGATACCTTCTCGATTTCGAAAAACCTTACTAAAATATAATGGGTCTTTATATCCGCAAAGTTCTGAAACCTTTGTGAGAAGCAGGTTAGGATTTTCTGTCATAAGCTCTTTAGCGTAATCCATACGTAGGATTGTAACGTATTCGGCAAAAGATTTACCACAAAAACGTCTAAAAATTTTGCTCATGTAGGTTTGTGATATACCCATAACCGAGCATAGCTCGCTTAAGGTTATTGAGTTTGAGAGGTTTTTCAGTATATATGCCTGTACCTCATCGAAAAACTCTTCCGAGCTCGGTAACATCTCTTTAGTTTTTGTTCCGCTAATCATTCTACTGATATATACCCATACACCTTTTTTAAGATTATCCTCGCTTATCTCATGAGAAAATATTTCGTTTAGCTGTTGCTGATATTCCTTGTAATGCTGCTTACCATCACCTAAACCTCTTGCTACAGCGTGGATTATCTGCACAACATCATGGTGAATGTGTTTAAGTGGTCGACCTTCATAAAACCAACGATCAAATAAATCGTTCACCAAAGCATTAAGTTCCTTCATCCTTACAACGCCGATACAAAGGGAGGTTATACGTTGCTCTATCTCGGTTGTAATTGCTGCATTAGTTTTAAATATTATCGGGCAATTTTCAAGATATATTTTTTGTGTTACACCAAGAACTAGCGACGCATGTAGGTTTTGAGTGAGCTCTCGCAACACTATTTGTGACTGTGACAAACTAAAAGGTTTGTCCTGTATAAGGGTAGTAGTAGGTAGGTTTGCAAAAAGTTTTTTAGCTGTGCAAATATTTCCGCTAAAATTATCTGATATTGGATCACCAACAAGCTCGAACAGTAACATTTCATAGTCGTCAGAACCACTGAACAAAAAGCAATTGCTTGGCATAAGTGTTGTTGCACAAACGGGTTGTAATCTAACCGACATACGAGTAGGAGACTCAAAGTAGTAGGCACTAACACGTATTATTGCAGCCCTAAACTTCATACAATCGACACTTAATATATCGTTAACATTATTGCCTAAAGTAGAAATGTCACCTACCCTGTCGTAGCCTTCTATATAATCTCCAACAAGCGAACGAATAACTATCTGCTCTATTGACTGGTGTTTTTGTTGCAGTATTGTTGCCTTAAGATTGTCTAAAAGCTCAACTAGTTTTATCGGATCTACCGGCTTTAATAGGTAGTCTACCACCCCAAGCCTTAGCGCGCTTTTGGCTACCTCAAAGTCCTCATAACCGCTGATAATAACTGTTTGAATATTACCATACAACCGGTGAATTTGCTCGGCAAGCTTAACACCGTTCATTACCGGCATTCGTATATCTGTAAGCACAAGATCAGGTGGGTTTTGCTCTATGCTATCCAATGCCTGCTTACCATTTTCAACTAAATCGGTAATAATCCAATCGCAGCAGTTATTATCTATAATGTGTTTAAAAAATCGTAACACTCCGGGTTCATCATCTACTAACAGTAGTTTAAGTTTCATAATCGATGCTTTCCTTAGTTTTATCGTTTAGTTTACCGCCAATCTTAACATAAGCGCCGCCATCACTATTGTTTCCCAGTTCTAAAAAGGGATCGTTAGAAAATAGCAACAGTCGATGATATATGTTTTCTATCCCAAGACCACCAATTTCTGAACGATTGTAACCATTTTCAAGGTTATGTTTTATTAGTGAAAGTCGTGAATTTATAGTTTCAAGCTTTTCCTTGTCAAAACCCTTGCCGTTATCTATAATATTAATTCGCCAGCTATCATTTTCAATTTGTGCTGTAACATGGATTTTCATGTCTGATTCTTTGTTCTCAAAGCCGTGATTAACGCAGTTTTCAACAAATGGCTGTAATATCATTTTAGGAGTTTGTGCAGATAGTATTGCCTTATCGATATCTTCGGTATAGCTAAATTTATGCTCAAATCTCTCGTTGATAATGTAGATATAACTTTTTAGGTTATCCATCTCTTCTTTTAGTGTAACAACACGCTGCTTCGTATTTGCAGAGTAACGCATCATGCTGGCTATTGCACCACAGATTTGTGTCGTAACAAAATCGTCTTTAATTGCTGCGCGATTAGATATAAGACCTAAAACATTGTAAAAAAAGTGGGGATTTATCTGTGCTTGAAGCGCATCCATGCTTGCTCGCATGTGTAATGACTGTAACTTTATCTCACGGTCCATCAGATATTTAAGCCTATCCTTAAGTGCTATGTATGCACAGTTAAGACTTACTATCTCATCATGAGAACTTACAATATTGGGGTTTAAAGGCAGATTTTCAAGGCTTGTAAGTTCCATCTCGTTTTTAAGTTGCTGTATTGGAATGATAAGTGTTCTGCTTTGGTGGATAAACAAAACTATTGATAACATGATAATGATTAAAAATAACAGTAAAATGTAGACACCGAGATCATTTAATGGAGCTAACAAGATATCTTTTTCCTGTATAAGTATAATCTTTGATCCGGTATACTCGGAATCAGAAACAACGCAAACCTCTTCTCTTCCGGTGGAAGTATTTGCAATCGTTGTTCTGCTGCCTTGCGAAAAGAGTGATAAATTGTTGCTAAGATAGTTTAGCTGAGCATCATCAAGGTTGTTGCTAAACAGAACATCTCCTGCTTCTGTAAATATGCAAACACCTGAAAAATCACTTTCCTGTGTTACTGAAAATAAATCTTCAAGCAAGCTATAGGGTTGTTGCACTTCAATGATTGCAGAGTTTGCTGTACCCCTAATACTGCGAGATACAGAAAAAACATCTTCCGGACTGCTTTCGTCCCAAGGGTCTTTATAATTTGGAATAATATTCGCTTTGCCAGGTGTTTGTTGAAGCGTGGATGTCCAATCCTGTTGCAAGATTGCATTTATCCTGTTGTGAAAGCGCATTTCTTCGGTATAACCACTGGTGAAGAAAAAGTAGCCGTTTGCAGAAAAAACCGACACCCGATAAAAATTTTCTATAATAGCATAGCTAACAACAGCTTGACTTATAGTTGTTTCTGCATCAAATATAATTCCAAAGTTATCAGGATTTGCACTATCTACCCCAGACAAATCTTCAAGAGAAGTTAAAAATGCTGGGTTCGAGAGCAATAACAACGAGGTATATTCCATCGGTTCAATAACACTGTCTAGCTGTTGCGACATTTTATTTACCGAGTATTCCATATTTGTAAACTGTGACTCCTCCATAATGTTGCCTATATAAACAAAAATACCATAACCAATTATCGCTATCATGAGTACAACAAAAATATAACCAATTAATTGTTTTTTCAGTAGACTCATATAGTGGTTCCCCTATAATAATTTTTTATGTTAATTGAATAAATGCTGTATGCTATTTTCACAGTTAAATTATATATTAAATGTAATTATTAGGCAATAATAAAATTTGTTTTTTTATAATTGTATTGGATTTTCCATGTTTGTAAACTGGATTTTTCATTGACTAAAAATGCGAAATTATATAATATTAATGTACGGAGTTACATAAATTGGAGGAAAGACAATGCAAAAATTACTACGCAGACTAGTTTCCCTTTCACTTGTGGCGCTGCTTTTGGTGTCGGCTTTAGCCGGTTGTAGCAGTGAACCGGCTGACACTCAGGAAGAAACAACAGGATCCGGAGAATCAGCAACCACATCTGAGGAAACAACCCAAGAAACTGGAACAGAAGAACCGGTTACACTTACTATATTAATGGGTAACACTACAAACACAGCCGGTATGGATGCAGTGTTTGCACAGATGGAACAGGATATTGGCATCACAATGGAAGCTGAAATTCGTCCTACCGGTGCTGAGGGTGAGAACATTGTAAGATCTCGTCTTGCAAGCGGAGATTTCCCCGACATTAATATGTTTAATGCAGGTTCTCTATTTGCTACACTAAACCCATCTGAAAATTTTGTAGACATTACTAACGAACCATTTATGGATAGAGTATTAGATTCATACAAAGAGTCTGTTACATTCGATGGTGTTACATATGGTATACCTGCAACATCAACTAATGCAGGCGCATGGATCTACAACAAAGCCATTTACGAAGAATTAGGTCTTGAAGTTCCAAGCACTTGGGATGAGCTAATGGAAAACTGTCAAATTATTAAAGATAGCGGTAAAACAGCTATTATCGCTTCCTTTGGAACCGACTGGACTTCTCAGCTTGTTTTACTTGCAGATTTCTACAACGTTCATACTAATGACCCAGACTTTGCTGCAAACTTTGATACTAATCAGGATAAGTATGCTACAAACGAATATGCTTTCATGGCGTTCGATCATATGGAAGAAATTTGGAACAAAGGCTTTTTTAATGAGGACTACACAGCAACTACCTACGACCAGGCTATAAAGATGCTTGCCGACGGTGAGGGCGCACACTATCCTATGCTAACCCACGCAGTAGGAAACGTTGCTGAGAATTACGGTGTTGAGGCTGCTAATGGTCTTGGTGCATTTGGTCAACCGGGTGATGACCCAGACAACCATGGTTTAACAGTTTGGATGCCAGACACATTCTATTTCTATAGCGGTAGCGATAAAATTGACGATATGATGCGTTTTGCTGATTACTACCTATCTGAAACTGCACTTGAAATATTTGCCGATAATCAGTCAGCAGATGGTCCGTATGTAGTGGAAGGTGCAACCCTACCAGATGATGCACTCTCCCCAATTAAAGATTTAATCCCATATTTTGATGCCGGTAAAACTGCTCCTGCGCTTGAGTTTATCTCTTCGGTTAAGGGTCCTAACTCTCCGCAGATATGTATCCAGGTATCAGGTGGACTGGTTGATGCACAAACCGGTGCTGAGGAATATGACCTAGACGTTGAGAAACAGGCGAAACAACTAGGACTAGAGGGCTGGTAAACAGTAGTACTATAAAATACCAATAGGTTATGGCACAACAATCTGTCAACGACATAGTGTTGTGCCACAACTATTATTATTGCAAAATAACCAAGTAAAAATTTCAGTAAATTTAGTTAATTAATTGGTCACTTGTGACCTTAAACAGGAGGGTTCATGTCTGCTGCCAACAAAAAGCTTTACAGCTACGCCTTTTTAATCCCAGGTGGAATTATCTTTTTTTTATTCTACCTTTTACCCACAGTTACATCACTTTTTTTCAGCATGACACACTGGACACTTACCGAGTGGACATTTATAGGATTCGAAAACTTTACACAGTTTTTCTCAGAAAGCAACCTAACAACCGCATTTATTAACACGCTAATCTATGCATTTTCCACAAGTGGAATAAAGGTTGTTTTGGGAATGGTTTTTGGTGCACTTTTATCATCGGCACTTTTAAAAACAAGAGGCTTTTTACGTTCGGTTTTATTTTTCCCTAACCTTTTAAGTACACTTGCTGTAGGTTATACCTTTACTGCACTCATGCATCCTACAGACGGCGTTATCAATGTTTTTTTGAGTTTAATCGGTATAGACGGCCCTAACTGGCTTGGCGATGTTGATATGGCATTAATGTCTGTTATCGCCGTTGATGTTTGGAAAGGCGTTGGCGTTGCTACCGTTATATACATAGCCGGTATACTGGCAATACCGACACAATATTACGAAGCAGCCATGATAGATGGCGCAGACAACTTGAAAAAGTATTTTCTTATCACGGTTCCACTATGCCGACCAGCAATGAACTCGGTAATTATTCTAAGTTTTATCGGCGGTCTTCGCAGCTTCGATCTCGTTTGGGCAATGACAAAAGGTGGGCCTGGCTTTGCTACCGAGCTATTAGCATCCGTTAACTACAAGATGTATACTGCCGGTTACTATGGACTTTCTACTGCCGGTAATGTAGTAATGTTTTTATTAATCGGTTTGCTTGCATTTCCACTTTATCTTTTATTAACTAAAAAGGAGGTGGACCTATAATGGCACTGGGGAAAACACAAAAAAAACTAATCACATTAGGGCAAATTTTTGCGGTCCTTCTCTCGATAGTTGTTTACGGTATTCCGTATTACTTTATTATTATTAACTCTATTAAGACTACAGGTGAAGCAAACCAGCTAAAGATAGATTTTCCAACCGAGTTTCAGTTTATTCAAAATTATATGGAGGTTTTTGAAACATCCAACTATGCTATAATCAGAGGCTTCTTTAACAGCCTTACGATTACCGTAATATCGGTTTTCTTGTTAGCTGTATGTTGTTCAATGGCAGGATTTATCCTTCAGCGCCGCACCGGCAAGGCAATAACAATCTTGAACCTTGTTATTTTAAGCGGTCTTATGATACCGCCGGCAATCGTTCCAACTATCTGGGTGATGCAAGGAATAGGCGTTTATCGCACAATATACGGTATGGCATTTGTAGAAACTGCATTGTCCTTCGCATTTGCCACCAGCTTGTATCGAGCTTTTATGGCAACAATTCCACGAGAGTTAGATGAGGCGGCAGTTATAGATGGATGCGGACGGTTAAGGCTATTTTTTCAAATAATATTTCCAATAGTTAAGCCTACAACCATAACGATTGTTATTTTAACCGGCGTTACAATATATAACGATTTTGTTAATCCTCTTTACTTTTTGCCGGGGGCGGAAAATGTAACCGTTCAGCTTACCCTATACAACTTTAATGCAATGTATTTTAGCCAATACAACCTGCTGTTTGCAGCGGTTTTATTAATATCCATACCACCTTTAGTTATGTTCATATTTTTAAACAAAAAAATAATAGCCGGTATGACTGCCGGTGCAATAAAGGCTTAATTGGGGTAGGAAAGATATAGTTTAATAAATATTTATAAACCACAAGTTTGGTGCCTTTTCGTTTAAAAACTCTGAAGAGGCACTAAACTATGGCAAAGGTAAACAAAGCGTATAGAAAGGAATTGATGCTAAAATGGGAAATAATTTTAAAACCAAAACAGAAGATTATTTTAAAAATCCTGAAACACAATACAAACCCGACCTTCGTTGGTGGTTAGCCGAGGGCCTTAATACAGATGATACCTTACGTAAAAACGTAGCCGAGATATATGACAATGGATTTGGCGCCACAGAGTTCTTGGCAATGCCGGAACCCGGTGCGGACTCATCTGTTTACGGCTGGGGATCACAGGAGTGGACAGCAGATACTAGACTTATTATTGAAGAGGCTACAAAAAAAGGCCTAGGGTTTAGCTTTACCAGCGGATCACACTGGGCTAATGCAAACCTGCCCGACACCTATTGTCATAAGGGTGAGATGTATTCACCTGACAGTATGTCTGCAGCAAAAGAATTAGACTACTCAACAATAATTCTACAGCCGGGCGAAACCTTTAATGCACAGCTGCCACTTTGTGTTGACATTACGCTATATAACGAGCATATGGTTGAAGGAGATGCCGTTGCAAACGACACCCGCAGCTCAACTGCTGCATATAAACAGCATATTCTTCAAGGAGTGGTTTCGGCAAAACTTTTAACTGCACGACGTGAATCGGGACAGGATTATAAATATATGCAAGGCACCGGCAGTGGTGTAATCGATTTTTCTACCCTTTCAGATATTACCGAGTTAGCAGTAGGTTCAGGTCAAGATTTCACCCTTAACTACACGGCACCGTCAGATGGAACATATGTTCTGCTTGTTTATTGGATGCATGGTACAGGGCAAACTGCCTCGCCCTCTGTAAGTACTAATTATACCATTAACTATGTTGATGAATATGGCGTAAAAGCTCTTATTGATTACTGGGAAGAGGTTGTGCTCACCGACTCGCTAAAGGAAATTATACTTAAAAACGGCAGAGGAGAAATCTATATGGATTCCCTCGAGCTACACACCTATGGTGCCGGTGGTCTTTATTGGGGTTATAACTTTAAAAAAGATTTTTATGCTGCTAAGGGCTATGACATTACTAAATTCATACCAATACTAACAGTAGACTGTGTAAGAATTCAATCCATGGCGGTAAAGCAGTTTGATTACGTTCCGGCAGATGAGCTGGGTAAATCAATTGCACAGAAGGTACAGCGTGACTTCTATGATGTTCTTACCTCACTTTACGTTCAAAATGTTTTAAAACCGTTAAAAACCTGGCTCAACTCGCTTGGTATGACACTTCGCGCCGAGCCATCATATGGCATGCCATACGAAATATCGGTGCCGGCAAAATATATCGACGGTATAGAAACCGAGTCGTATGCACAGGTTGCAGATCTAGATCTGTTTCGTGGTATGTTTGGAAGCGCAAACTTCTACAATCGCCTGTTTTCCAGCGAGACGGGAGCTGTTAGAAATAGAAACTACTATTATAATATAGAGGACTACACCCAGCTTTGTTATCTACAGTTCGCCGGTGGTGTTAACCGTACAGTTTTTCATGGTTATTCTGCGATTGAAGGATCACAGCAGGACACCTATTGGCCGGGACACGAGGGAATGTATGCGCTGTACTCTGAACGATTTAACAGCCGTCAACCATACTCGGTTCATTTTAAAGAATGGACAAAAATGCTCGCAAGGAACCAAAAGGTATTACGCCAGGGCACTGCCGTTAGGGATATTGCAATTTTAAGAACCGATTATGCCTTTATAAACTATGGTCAACCCCAAGGGTATGACACCTTTGAATGCAACTACTTTATGCACGACAAACCTTATTTCTGGCAGGATTTATCGTTGCAACAGGCCGGCTATACCTATGATTATTTCTCTCCACTGTTATTATGCGATAGCGACAACCTATCTTATAACAAAGATTGTTTACTACCAAACGGCCCATCATATAAGGCTCTGATAGTATATCAAGAGTCCATCGAACTATCTTCTGCAAAACAACTTTTGCAGGTAGCAAAGGAAGGGCTTACAATTATATTTGCAAACAACAACTTCGAAATCCCGGCACACGATGGCAACACGGTTTTTCATGGCAAGGCCGCCTCAACTACAAGCTTTTATAGCGACGACGAGCAACTGCTTTGTGATGTTATAAATGAAATTAAGAAGCTACCGAACGTTAAAGAGGTGGATTCTCCAAGCGAGGTACTTAGCTCGTTAAAAACCTTTGGAATTATGCCACGAGTTGCCTTCGAAAAACCAAATAACAAAATAATTACCCTGTCAAGACTGGACAGACAAAGTAACACCCTTTATACATTTGTCTATTCATATAAGTTCCGTTTAAATCAAGGCGATAACCCATTTGATTTTAAGTTAAAGCTTGAAGGAACGGGAATACCATACAGCCTAAACGACTGGACCGGTGAGGTTACAGAACTTGCACTGTTTGAACATATTAACGGCTGTACTGAAGTGCCGCTAACGTTAATCCCGGGGCAGTCACAAATTATTGTCTTACAGCTTAATTCCACCGAGGCTGTGCATGCCACAACAAGCAACGCCGCCGCTGTTATTCGTTCTGATGATAGGCTTTTAATGGTTGCAAAACAACCCGGAAACTATAAAACAACCCTGTCAGACGGCAACGTTACCGAAACCTCGGTACAGCTGGATGAGCCGATTGTGTTAGACTGTTTTGATATAGAAATTGAGGATTGGAACGAGGGCGAAAAGGTTGTAAATATTGAAGAGAAGTTCGGGCATGTAACCGAAGAGGTTTACTTTACAACGAAAAAGACATTGCTCTATTTCAAGAACGCTGCTACTGTTAGCTGGCATGATTTACCTGCTACTTCTGAGCAATTATCAACACTAGCAGGCCAGTCTCCCAACATGTCTCATGTGAGTGGAGTTGGTAGATACTACACCGAGTTTGATGTACCTAAGCACTACAGCTTTGATGCGGCCTGCCTAAAGATTGCCTCTGCCGGCGGCGGAAGTGTTAAGATAACTGTTAACGGTAAAACAGCTCCCCAGATGAACCTGAGAACCCTTGAAACAGAGGTTGGCGATCTTCTTGTTGAAGGAAAAAACACTATATGTATTGAGGTAACGAGCAATCTTACCAACAGAATGATTCAAAGAGGTTATAAAGATAAGCAGTCCGGCTGGACAGATGATTTCCCAACAGTACAACCTTATGGCATATCTGGCAAGGTCGTTATTACTCCATACAAAACAGTTGCACTTTAGCTTAACTGTGCAGCTAAACATTGTTAAAAAGATGCGTGAATTAGTAATTAATCACGCTTCTTTTTAATGATCTTAAATATACTCAAGAGTTTATCACCATAACATTTTTTATCGCTTGCAATAAAAAAACAAGCGCTCAAAGTTTACTACTTTGCTCTATATAATTTCCCACTCAAGATTTCTAGCAATTATATAGGTACAGCTATCCAATTTATTAACGCTTTCAGAATCCGCCCATATTATGCAGTCCCCATCAAACATTAATGTGCAGTCAATCAACGCATCATGAAGTGGTCTTATGTTCATCTTTACTACATTTGAAAATGTTAGCTCCAATGCCTTTTTTACGGCTTGACTGTTAAATACAATTTTTATTTTTTCATTACCAAAACCCATAGCACCAGCTTCATTTACGTACGAGCCGCTAATGTAATTTATTTGTGTAATACAAGCATCGTGGAAATAAGAATATGCATTTAATAACTCATTTATATCTTGTTCGTTTTTAATTTGATATAATTTACCCATATTTATAGCATCCTTTTATTTATATGTCGTAATTTATTAAAACATCTATTTAAATATAGGTTTATTTATCATCGCTGCTTTTATTCATGCTGCTATCCATTATAGTGCCTATGGTAGTGCCTAATAATAAGCCTAGCCCTACACCAATACCCATCCCTAAACTCATTCCTACAGAATCTACTACCATTCCGAAAACCATACCCAAAGTTGTTCCGATTGGTAATCCAAGAGCTATTCCATAACTTAAATATTTATTCTTATTTTCCTTCATAAACCCTCCGGCGATTTGCTTTAGCTATTCCATAACATTAACTTTAATCCCCATCTATCAATTTGTCAAGAAGTTCTAGCCTCTCACTTAAATCAACATAACCGTGATATCTAAGATAAAACACCTGATTACCCTCTAATACAAAAAGATGTTTCATGTAGCCATTTTCAACGATAACAGTACGCTCGAATACATCATACTCCGTAATTATATACTGTTCGTCACCCTCCCATAAATGTATATTCATCAATTCGTTAAACAAAAGAGGAGCAAAAAACGGTATGCTTAAACGATAATACTCTGTGCTTGCACTCGGTGAGTAGTATCCGCTTGTGTCAGGCCATTTATGGTTTTGGTCGCCACCGGATTGATATACTTCATAATGCTCCGGCACGAAAAGCGTCCATGAAAAATCTGCATAGTTTGTATAGTCAATACCGTCATTATTAAAATAAAACGGTTCATTCCACACAAAATCTTCGCTTTGCTCAATTGCATCAAGAGGGATATACGGGATAACCTCTTCTATATCCACTATGTTCTTGCGCCAATTGGTTGTTAATGTTAGTATACCGGTAATTAATATCATAACAGACAGCAATAGTGATGTAACGGTTACAATTCTATGCCATAAATATTGTTTGCGATAATCTTTTTTATGATTCAGCGAAAGGCCACCTGCAAGCATCTTTTTGATTTTTAAAGCTCTTTTAGCCTGCTGTACTACCTGCGCAACAACAAAAAATTCAGATGTCAATAAAGCTAAGTGTAAAGGACTTGCTAAAAACAGCGAAACAGGTCTATCTGAAACTATAAACCCTCCAATAAACATTGCAAAGATAGCCATAACTGCTATGCCTGTGGCTATAGCTTGCCTTGTTAGCTTTTTGCATAATCTTCGGTAGCTATCGCTTTGAACAATTGGATCGGAATGTAGCTCGGTTGCACCTTCGCTTGTGGCTTTCCATATAAAAAACAATCCGCTATGAATGCCAACAAACTCCCATCCCGCATCGTTATATGCGGCAAGCATCTCTTCAGATGGTGTAGTGTTTTCGTTGGTCATCGGCTCTACCCGGTAATTAATATTTGTCGGTTCAGATCTTGCAAATTTAAAATATGCAAAATTAGTGCTAACATAAACTAAACCTTGCTTTGCTAAACAGCTGAGCCAACACTCAATAGCAACCGCATCATAAAAATCAAATTTTGGCCTTTTATAACAATGCTTCATCTTTAAAACCATTCCTTTCTTCTTGTTTTTTCAGGATTTTTCAGATTGTGATGAGATTCAAACGTATTCCGTTTGAAAGAAACAAAACCAAGGTTTGAAAATTTATTTTCAAACTATCTTACCTCACTCATTTCGGCATCGCAGACACATTTTTTTAGACGTTTCAGTTCTTCTCTATACATCGCATGCCCCTTTTCGGTGAGTAGATAAAATCGCTTTCTACCCTCGGTTCGCGTTTCAACTATTACCTTTTCTTCTTCAAAACGCCCCAAAATTGTATAAAGAGTAGCAGGTCCTAACTTTACCCGACCTTTTGTCTGTGTTTCTACCGTGTTAGCGATTTCGGAACCGCTGCATTCACCGCGCAGAAAAGCCATCAAGGTGTAAAACATGCTCTCACTAACAATTTCTATTCGCTTTTCACCCATCTATATATCCTCCTATTATCGAGGGTTGATATTATCT
>CAYJBH010000021.1:2751-52950 GCA_964368625.1 uncultured Oscillospiraceae bacterium | reverse complement strand
TCTTCTCCACCAACTAACAAAACCGACAATCCACTGGATTGTCGGTTTTGAGTTGGTGGGAGATGGTGGATTCGAACCACCGAAGTCGTAGACAACAGATTTACAGTCTGCCCCCTTTGGCCGCTCGGGAATTCTCCCATTTTTATTGGAGCTTGTGGACGGATTCGAACCCCCGACCTGCTGATTACAAATCAGCTGCTCTACCGGCTGAGCTACACAAGCCTAACGTGCTTAAACATTATATCACGACATATTATCTTTGTCAATACATTATTTAACAAAAACACCAATTTCTTAAAAGATTTTTTATGTTTTTCAAAATTACAAAGAATAAATTACGCTATCCTAATCGCCTGTTTGGTTGCCGTGGGGATTGTTGGGTGTATGTAGAGGGCGATTCCATATCGTCCTCTACATACTATGCTATGATTTTGTGCTGTTAATTTATCGCCCCGATTGGTTTTTTTATTTAAATGCTTTTGCGGCAAAAACTCTTAAAACGATGATTCTTTTCAATTCGACAAATTTCTACAGTTTGTCACCTAATAAGTGACAAATTTTGCAAAAAATACTTCTCCGGGGTTTTGCAACTTAAGTATATCCTGCATCAAAAATATTTCATTGCTTCCAAAAACACCTTTTGTCATCTTCTTCTTAAATGTTGTAGATGTAATGCCCATCGCTGTTGCAAGTGCATCTTCCGACAAATTTTTTTCCATAATTGCAACCTTGAGTTTATACCTGTCAACCATAGTTTCACCTCCAAAAATTGTCACTCATTATGTTACTATATGATACAACTTATTTAGTTGCATGTCAAGTGATTTTTAAAAATATTTTTAAATTGTGTTGCATATCAGGTGAAATATGATATAATAATAAGGGATAACAGTTTTAACTTTTTTGAAAGAACAAACATCAAAAGATTGGAATGTAACTATGTCGCTTGGAGAAAATATTAAAAGGAAACGCACAGAGCTTGGTTACACCTTAGAAGACGTTGCAAGGCGTTTGAAAACCAGCCGCCAGACAGTTCATCGGTATGAAACAGGAGTTATATCTAATATACCCTCAGACAAGATTGAGTTACTTGCAGAAGTTTTGAATGTTTCACCGGCGTATCTCATGGGCTGGGATAGCTCAGAAGATGTATCATTTTTTTCGGGACAATTTATAGCAATAAATAAGCGAAAATTACCCCTGCTTGGCAATATTGCTTGTGGCGAACCAATCTTTGCTGAGCAAGATTTTGAAGGATATGTAGAGATAGACAGCAGTCTTAATGCTGACTTTGCATTAAAGGTTAAGGGTGATAGCATGATAGGCGCTTTTATTCGAGATGGTGATGTTGTGTTTATTCACAGGCAGGATACGATAGAACAGGGTGAAATTGCAGCCGTTCTGGTTGGAGATGAAGCTACACTGAAAAGATACTACAAATACGGTGATACGGTTGTTTTAAGGCCGGAAAATTCGTTGTATAAAGATATTGAGGTAAAAATAGGGGAGGACGACAACATTAGAATTATCGGTAAAGCAGTTGCGTTTCAGAGCGATGTTAGATAATAAATTTGATGTTATTATAGTTGGTGCCGGTGCTGCCGGGCTTTATGCTGCAGGAGTTGCAACAACCGGTGGTGCAAGAGTTCTCGTTTTTGAGAAAATGCCGTCGGCCGGGCGCAAACTTCTTATAACCGGTAAGGGAAGATGCAATATAACTAACGACTGCTTGGTAGAAGATTTTATTCCTAAGGTGAAAAGAGGGAAGAAGTTTTTATACTCAGCTCTTTATGGCTTATCGCCGGACATGTTAATAGATCGGCTTAATGAGTTAGGTCTTCTTACAAAAACAGAACGTGGTGGAAGGGTTTTTCCACAGTCTGATCGTTCACAGGATGTTTTAAAAACACTTATGAAACAGGCTCAGAATGCGCAAATTCGCTACGAGTGTGATGTAAAAGAAGTTCTTTCCGAGAACGGCGCAGTAAAAGGGGTTAAACTAGCTGATAACAGGGAGTTTTATGCAGGTTCGGTTATTGTAGCAACGGGAGGTCTATCATACCCCGGCACCGGAAGTACCGGCGATGGATATAAAATGTTAAAGAAGCTTGGGCACAGCATAGAACCTTGCCGCCCTTCGTTGGTGGCGCTGAAGTCTCCCGACAAATGTTGCCCCGAACTTATGGGGCTTTCTCTTAAAAATGTTTCGGCATCGCTTTATGTTAATGAAAGGCTATGCTTTAAAGAGCAGGGAGAGATGTTGTTTACGCATTTTGGACTTTCGGGCCCGTTAATTCTTTCGGCAAGTTGTGAGCTACCACAGAAATATCGCTCTGCATACATATCGATAGACTTTAAACCGGCACTTGACGAAAAAATATTATCTGATAGAATAGACGGTGACATTACATTACTTAAAGCGAAGACGGCCGGCAGATCTCTTGATGCACTTTTACCGAAAAAGTTAATACCAATTATGATTATGAGATGGGGGATAGATCCTGCAAAGCAGGCGAATCGCATTACGCGTGAGGAGAGAAGGGAGCTTGTTAGGCTGTTAAAGGATTTTAGGATAGAAATAAACGGAACCGATGGCCTATCACATGCTGTTATAACCGAGGGCGGGGTTAAACTTAACGAGGTTTCTCCTACCGATATGCAATCTAAGCTTATTAAAAATCTCTATATAATAGGAGAAGTTTTAGATCTCTCGGCTGTAACCGGTGGCTATAATCTACATATTGCCTTTGCTACCGCCAATGCCGCAGCATCTAATATAGCCGAAGAATAAAAATAAAGGATATTTATTATGCAAATAGCAATCGACGGACCGTCTGGAGCGGGAAAAAGCACTATAGCAAAACAACTTGCGGCGCAGTTTGGATTTATCTATGTAGATACCGGAGCATTATACCGTGCAATTGGATACCATGCCTTTACAACAGGAGTAGACCCAAAACAGGAGGATGCAGTATGTTCGCTGCTAAAGGGGTTGCAGATAGAGCTATGTTATCGCGACGGTGTTCAGCTTGTTTTGGTTAACAAAAAAGATGTTAGCGGTTTTATTCGGAGCGAACAGGCCTCTATGGCGGCTTCAGATGTTTCGAGATATCCTATGGTAAGAAACTTTTTACTTGATCTACAACGCAACATTGCAAACAGTAATGATGTTATTATGGATGGACGAGATATTGGAACGGTTATTCTGCCGGATGCCGACCTAAAGGTTTTTTTAACTGCAGATGCCGCTGAACGTGCGAGGCGCAGAGTTGAACAGTTGAAGGAAAAGGGCGATATAGTTCAGTTTGATGATGTTTATCGTGATGTTCTGGCGAGGGATGCTCAGGATTCCGGGAGAGAAACGGCACCTTTAAAGGCTGCTGATGATGCTGTTACCGTTGATAGCACAGCATATAGTTTAGAGGAAACAATAGAGATTATAGCAAATCTGATTAAGGAAAGGAAATAATGGTTTACATCATATCATTAAGCGTTGTGATGCTTATCTGCTATATTGGATTTAGATTTAAGGTAACAGGTAAGGAGAATTTAAATAAGCTGGAGGGTAGCCGTTACATACTTTGCCCAAACCATATTCATGTTTGTGATCCTGTATTTCTTGCCATACAGCGGCCTTTTAGAAAAAAGTTTTTAATAATGGCAAAGATGGAGCTTTTTAAAACTCCAATTGGAAATTGGTTTTTTCGCAGTGTAGGTGTTATTCCGGTTGATAGAGGCCGTGGTGATATGAAGGTTATAGAGGATGCGCAAAACGAGCTGAGAAACGGCCGCCCTATGTTGATTTTTCCTGAGGGCACACGCAGTAAAACGGGCGAGCTTTTGCCGCTTAAATCAGGTGCGCTTGTTATTGCAGCGGCCACCGATGCTACTATACTTCCATGCCACATCAGCTATGGTGGAGGTAAATTCAAAGTATTTGGTCGTGTTAACATAATATATGGTGAACCGATAACTCCGGAAATGATGGCGCTGGATATGAAGGATAAATCAACTCTGCGAAACGCAAAAAAACTTCTACAGCAAAAACTAATAGAGCTTTCCAATGTCGGTTAGGATTGCAAAGAGTGCAGGATTCTGTTTTGGTGTTGCAAATGCAGTTAACATGACAGAGAGGTTAATGCAAAGCGGAAAAAGCGTAGCTACCTTAGGGCCGCTAATGCATAATCCGCAGTGGACACAGATGATGGCACAGCGCGGACTTGTGCAGATAAACAATCTTTGTGATCTTATGCCTGGTTATGAACTTATTATTCGCTCGCACGGCATAACCAAGGAATGTTATAACGAAATTTTAGAGCTAAACATCCCCTACCATGATGCTACCTGCAAATATGTTAGGCGGATTGCTTTGCTTGCTCAAAGAGCTGCTGATGAGGGAAGATTGTTTATTATTGCCGGCGATAAAGACCATCCAGAGGTGAAGGGAATAGTTAGCCATTATAATAATGAACACCGAAGAGCAATTATTTTTGAGAATATCGACGATTTACGACAAAAATTATTGGGCATTTCGACGGATTTTCCGATGCTTTTGGTGGCGCAAACCACATTTTTGCAACAAAATTGGGAAAAAGCACTAGAGTTTATAAAAAAACTATATACAAATGCTTTAATTTTTGATACAATATGTAATGCGACTTGCAAACGACAGTCTGAGGCTGAACAGCTTGCCAAGGTTTGCGACCTTATGGTGGTGGTTGGTGGACGAAATTCATCCAACACAAAAAAACTTTATGAGGTTGCATCTGCAAAAACCCGAACACTGTGGGTAGAAACGGCCAACGAGCTTAAAAAGGTTGATATCGGCAAAATTTGGGAGGTAGGCATAACGGCAGGAGCGTCGACACCGTCGCATATTATTGAGGAGGTTATCAAACTAATGAACGAACAAATGGAAAAGCAGGCAGTTGTAATCGAGGACGGAATGACTTTTGAGGAGATGTTAAATGCATCCTTCATACCAATCTTCCGCGGAAAAGTACTGAAAGGAGTGGTCACAGGTATAGCCCCGACCGAAATTACCGTTGACATCGGTACCAAACACACCGGGTTTGTTCCTCTTGATGAGTTAACCGACGATGCAACACTTAAACCGCACGACATCGTTAAAAAAGGCGATGAAATCGAGCTTATGGTTATACAGGTAAATGACCTTGAGGGTATTGCATTACTCTCGAAAAAGCGTCTTGAAGCCCGTGAGGGTAACAGTCTTATCCTACAAGCAGCAGAGGATGGTTCTGTTGTTGAAGCATACATCAGCGAGGTTGTTAAAGGCGGCCTTGTGGGTATGGTTAAGGGTACAAAGGTATTTATACCGGCATCGCAGGCAACACTTCGTCGCGGCGAAGACTTTGCAAGCCTTGTAAAAACAAATGTACAGCTTAAAATTTTAGAAGCTAACGGAAACCGTGTTATCGGTTCTATCCGTGCCGTTCTTGCAGAGATTGCAAACAAGGCACGTGATGAGTTCTGGAGCAAGGCAAAGGTTGGCGATGTTTATAAGGGTATCGTTAAGAGCCTTGCAAGCTACGGTGCATTCGTAGATATCGGCGGCGTGGACGGACTCGTTCATATTTCCGAGCTATCATGGTCGAGAATTAAGCATCCTAGCGATGTTTTAAAGGTTGACGAGCAGATTGACGTTTACGTTAAAGAACTTGATCCACTCTCTAAGAAGATTAGCCTTGGCTATCGTAAAGAAGAGGACAATCCGTGGACACGTCTTGCCGGAAGCTTTAATCTTGGCGATAAGTTCACAGGACCGGTTGTATCAATTACTAAGTTTGGTGCATTCGTACAGGTTCTACCCGGTATCGATGGTCTTGTTCATATTTCTGAGATTTCTCACGAACGTGTTGATCGCGTGGCCGATGCACTTCAGATTGGCGAGATGGTAGATGTTGTTATTACCGAGCTTGATTCGGTTAAGAAACGTATCAGTCTTTCAATTAAGGCATTGATTCCGGTTCCGGACATTGCAAATGAAGCACCGGAAGCTGTTGAAGCAGCACCGGTAGCCGAAGAAGCTCCTGCTACAGAAGCTACTCCTGAGACTACCGAAGAATAATCTTTATTAAAAAAAGCAAAGGCGATGTGAGCGATCACATCGCCTTTGCCTTTTTTAGAAGGTTAAATCACCACCTCGTTAAATTGCAAAAAGCATGCCGTTAAATTAATCCCCAGGATCGAAGCTGTTCATCAGATATACCAACCGCCCTTAATCTTGCTATATATGAAGCGTTATCGGTGCTGCCTCCAAGCGAGCTAACCGCCATAGATATGGCCGAGGTATCCATTCCCGGTGTCTGTGCCAGCTCGATTAGATGGTTGCTGGTTGCATTTTCAAAATCCATTATCTGGCTTGTTAAGTTAATCTCGTTGCTGGATTTTAGATTTGCTGCCTCGTTAAGAACATCGCTCTTATTACGGTTAAATGCATTGATAAGTTCGTTCATAGAGTTTTCATATTCGCTGTTAATTCCCATTAGCGAGGTTTCAGAAAGGCCACCGCCTCCTACAGCAAGAGATGCTTGCGGTAACGCTGTCATGGCTTTCTCTTTGCTGATGTAAGATTGTCGTTGCTGATCAATTCTATCCTGTTCCATCTGGGATATGGCATTATTTGCATTTTGATCTATCATCGAGTTTGCCGCTAACATTTGCTCGCGAAGGCGCTGCTCTGCCTGCTGCTGCTGTTGAAGTAATAGTGCAATTATCGATTCGGCAGAGCTTGTTTTAGGAGTGGTTGACGAGATGGCTCTTGAATAACCTGATGATCCAGTTGATGAATTTGTTGAATTATAGTAATCCTCATCCGAGACTACGTTATAGGTTGTACCGGTAAACGGATCGTCCTGAATACCGGTTGCATAGCCAAACTGGCTTTTCATTGCCTGTGATTGTGATATAATAGGAAAACTCATTATTATACTCCTTATTTAATATTTTCATCCATATTGTCTTTAATCTGTTTTATCGCTTTTCCTAGAAACTCAGGAAGAGGTACACCGCCGCGGCTAAGGTTTTCAAGTATGGATATTAACTCGTTGAGTATCATCCAGATTGAAACTATACAGGTTATTAACGATCCACCGTAGGTGGTGTAATCAACCCCAATAAGTGGCAATCCCTCTGCGATCAAAACATCCATAATAACCGAAACTACTATTACAAAAAGATACTGTATTTTTTTAAATACCCCTGCAATACCCACCCTGCTTTCAAGCTCACCGTTGATTGCGGCGGCTGTTACTCCTGAAATCCAGTCAAATACGATAGCCGAAACGGCTAACGCCAGCAAAACTGTAACATCTGCAAAAGGGGACAAGACGCCGCCCAAGCCTACCGAAACCATAATTAAAAACCCTTTCATGTTGTTCATCATTCCCCCATTTTCTTAAATGTAACTTAGATACTCTTTTTCTAACTTTGCCACATAATTCTTTATTGCATTAACCGAACCATCTAAATTTTCAAGCAGGGTGGTTAAAATTGAAAGTTCGTCATTCGGCTCGGCTTCCTGTTCGTTTATTTCGTTAGCCCTTTTAGCCAGATATTCAAATTTTTCCTGAAGATATGGTCCGGGACAGGCGGTAGCGGAATATTGTTTATGCATGGTAAGGTTGATTAAAGGAATTAGATGTCCAATGTTATTTCTTTTAGCTATATCGGCAACCAATCTTGCAACGGTTTCAAGGCTTTCATCCGAAACCTGCCAATCTGGCTCGGCTGAGCAGTTGGCAACCTCTATTGTAATTGCTTTACAGTTTGATTCCCAGTTACCATTTGTCCAGGCTATATCCCCCTCGGTAACATAGCAGGCAATATCACTACCGTTAACTCCATAATGGGATGAACCATCCCTTGATGGGTTTTGCCATAACTCGGCAAGCTGTTCAACCGATAAATTACCGGCCATATGGTGAACCGTAATGTGTTCAACCTTATAGGTTTTATCTCCTGATGTTCGTCCGGCTGTGAAATTGCTGATATGTGCCGGCAGTATCTGTTGTGCTAACGGTGAAACTCCACCCATATAAAACCTCCTATAACTCTTTCATATATTTAATCATTGGCATGTACTGTTTAAGTTGTCCGGCAATATATCCACCAAACAATTTAGCACCTTTTGAGTTGTGGTGCAACCCATCATAAAGATATTCGCCCGGCTGCGATGGACTCTCCCAGGGAAATTCATTTGCCCAGTTAATGCCACATCGTTTAGCATCGATAAACGGTAACGAAACAAAGCGTGTCATTCGTTCAAATCTTTCAGAATACTGCATAACTTTAACAGGGTCGCGCTCTGCTTGATAGGTGTTTGTTTCGCTTATAAATATAATAACCGCGTTAGGGTATAAAAGGTGCAATCCTTCGTGAACATACCTAAATGCTCCGAGCGTTGTTTTTCTGTTTGCGTTTTCAATTGGAATTTTATTATAGCTACCGTCATAATATACAGCCGCTATCTCTGCATCGGTAAAATCCTGTATTCCGTCTGCAAACTCCGACATATCATTTAATCCAATTCCAATAACAATAAGGTCTGGTTCGGGATAAACAGCTTTATTGTTAATAATCTTTTGAATCTGATTTCCTAAAACGTTTTGAGATGGATTGTTAATATCGGGATTTCCATCGTAAGCACCGGTGTCGGCTTTATCTCTAAGAGTAGCCCCACCCATAGCAACGTTGGTTATCGTGCTGAACCCCAGTATCTTATTAGCGTAATAATGCCACGCTACGTCACCCTGCGCTGCTGTTAAACTGTCGCCAAGCAACATAACATTTATTCCATCAATAGAACCGGTTGCAGAGGTGCTCAACGCTTTTAAGCTATCTTCCAGATTTTCTTTTATTTCCGAATACTTTGCATATTCATCGTTAATCAAAAGCACGTTACTTACATCAATAACCTTGCTTGCACCAGTTTCATTAACCCATCCAACGATTAACAGTGCTGGTATGGATGCATCCCTGTTTGCATCAGGAATAGAATTAGGGTCAAACTCCAAGTAAAAGGTTTCCCACATAAACGCCCCGTTTGCAAATATGTGATCCCCAAGTGAGCCATCTTTTTTGACATAAGTAAGCTGTACTAGGCTGGTTGTGTTTCCTCTACTCGATTCAGGAACACTATATATTAACTTATAGGGGTGTGATTCTATACCCCCTATTTGAAAGCCTGTTGTTTGACCATTGCCGGCAGTCATCCTAACGTTTTTATCTGTCACAACTACGTGAGTAGGCGATGTTTGAAACTGCCACTGTGCTATGGTGTAATCCAAGTCTAACGATTTGCGCTTAACGTCTGCATATAAAGGGTTACCACCGGAGCTGCTACCGCCCTTTAAATTTGGTGTATCGAAGCTAGAAGTTTTGTTTGTAACCGTTAAGATATAATCTGTTTCGGTGCTTGTTTTTACTGCTATGGTAGGACTAAATCCATCATCACCGGGTTCACCGGCAACTCTTCCAATAATTTCATCTGCCATTTTTTATAAAACCTCCCTTAAGTTTCCTTCACCATCAATATAAAGCCTCATAGGCCTATCATCTTCAAATGTTGCCACTAGGTTACCGTCAACGATTTTGAATGGCGGGTAATTGTCTGCGTTAGAGTAACTAACCACCAGATTTCCATCCTCTACCCTTGTAGTAAATTCCGCTTTTTCGTATGGAATATCGCTGCCGGTATTCTGCATCAATGCCTTTGTTAACCCGTTAGGGAAAACCGGACAGCCTTCCCTTAAGCTGTTTAAAATCGCGTCCTTTATCATGGTTGCAATTTCCACTCCTTTAAGCTGTTTAACATGTAAACCTTGCCGGTATCGATTATATAGCAAAGACTACCCATTGGATAGGCTGTTCCAACCGCCGGTAAATCGGCTGCCGTGTCAGCACCTATCGTTACTATATCGCTGTTGGCGCTTATGCCCTGAATGATTCGCTGTCCCATCTTGTTTCTCCTTATTCAAAATAAATGTTACGTAAAGTGATTTCGTTCCATGTTCCGGCATTAGTCCAGAACACTACAGTTACATGTACATCGCTTGTTACCTCAGTTAAATCAACATCTATTGTGCGATATGAGCTTGAGCCGGTCGTGGGTTGTAGTACATAAATGTCTTGTGCCCCTTCCGTACTGCCTATTCTAAATGAGAGGTCTGCGGCTATAACTTTAGGGTATAAATACTCAATATGAAGTTTGTTAAACTGTGCTCCGTTTACGGCAGGATAAAAAAACCGTCCAATAGTAAGTTCATTATTTCCGTAAATAACTCTACAAAGAGCAGTTTTGTTTGTCGCATCATACGAACCTTGAACAGTTCCGCCGCCAGATGCTTTCTCGGTCGTCCATTTGTCGTATTCTGATTGAGTATCTAATAATGACAAGATTGCTGTACTAAATACTATCCATGCATTATTTTGGAATATAGAAGCTTCCAAAGATTTCCAAGCATTGTTTACATATTGAACAGCTTTGCCTAAAAACACTTCAATGCGTCTTTTCTTGTCAACACTTAATTTAACTTCACCAGAACTGCCTATCCAAACATCACCAGTTTCAGGACCATCAAAACCGTTTTCTCTTTCAATTGAGTAATCAGTAATGGCATCGCTCGTGTTAAGCCAAATAGTGTTTTCTTTTGGATTTGTAGGTTGTGAGGTGCCTCCAACCACGTTGTAGTTTTGGGCGGCACCGCCCTGGCTAAAATTTATCGTGTTAAGCGAATTATCTAAAATAAAGTTATACCATCTGCCTATAACCAACTCAATGTCGCTTTCATCATTATTAACAACAGCATAGCTTTTTTCGCTCTCCGAGGCAGTTACCAAAAAGGAGGAGAGGTTTGCCGCTGTAAGAGCCCTAAACCGTCCGGTTGTAATTGGTGGAGCCCCCGGGGTTATTCCGTCTTCAATAAATAGCCTGTTGTCCTGGTGAACAAACATTAATGCTCCGCCGGAGCTAAAATTTGAAATATTTGCAAAGGTTGAGTTTGTGGCCGTGCTTGCTGTTGTTGCAGTGGCCGAGGTTGTTGCCTCATCTGCGGTTGTTGCGTGGTCGGCTGCATTAACAATGCCGTCGGAATTATCGTCGTATATGCTGCGATACATGTCGCCACCGCCACCTCCGCCACCTCCGGTAGATGTTATGGTAACACTCCCGTCGGCATTCTTTGTTATAACTATGTTGCTGCCGGGTTTTAAATCGTCGGCCGAAAGAGCACCGATTATTTTTGCGGTAACATCGTGAGGATTGTCCGTTCTTTGCTCGTGGTCTACAAGAGAATTACCAAGGTTGTTATGTCTCGCTGCAATAAGTTCCGGAAGCTTATCAAAAACCCCTTTGTTATCCTCGGGCGAACCCTCCAAAATGTCCGGTGCATTTTTAACGCTGTTTGCCGAAATTTCCTCCGGCGTAATTGTGTAAATACTCATACTGATTTCCCCGTTAAATAAAAACTCTTTTCTATCTGAACCAATGCAAATGTATTTCTTTTTGAGTAACTGCTAAGTTCAAACTGTAAGCTACGATACTTTTTCACCCTAACATTTAACCTTTGCGGCCGTGTTGCGGTGCTGGAATTAAAATCAACTCGCCCGAAGTTAAGATACCCAAACCATAGCCGAGAAGCAGTTAATACAATATCATTAACTGAAAACAACCGCCCCTCGTCGGTGTTAATGTTCACATTAACCGTGCTAACCGAGAAAGGTTTTAGAGCAATGGATTGTCCCTTCTTGCTAAGGCTTTTGCGATATGAGCCTGACCCATCATCATCCTGCTTAGTTTTAACAATGTATTGAATCGCCCTGTCTGCATCAAGATAATCGTCCATCGTTCCGCTATCTCTAAAGCGACAAAGCTCACCCGATGCATTGCCAAAGTATAAATTGTTTCCATGATTAAGAAAGCAGGTGGGGGTAAATCCTTGCCAAAAATATCCATCATACACACCCTGCTTTTGCAGGTCGATAACCTCGCCGCGCCGCATATCTAAAACGTAGGTGTTGCCGTTAACCGATAGCAGATAAAAACCACCCCAGGCAACAGCAATAGCCTTAAACAAGTCGGGCTCATTTGTAAGTTTAGGGTCTAACCAATAGGAACGGTTTTGCAGGGTGGCCTGTTGGCTTATTGCATCAGAAACAATAGCATAAATTCCGGTTCCTGATAAAAACACCGGCTCATCTAAAACGCTCGTAAAGCAATATGGCGAAGCTGCGCCAACGCCAACCATGCCGATAGAGGTTGAAAAATATGTTTTTTCGTCGGTAACGGTTCCAGTTCTGATATACACCGTAATATCCTGTTCGTTCTGCTCCTTAAGAATTACAAGATAACTAAGATACTTTAAATAACCAACAATTGCAGTATTGTCGTTTCCGGATATACCATAATTAAGATCCGGGAAGTAGTTAGGCTGGTGTGGCTCGCTCCACCAATCGTATGAGCGATATTCGGCGTTTCGGGTAACAAAGCATCTAAGAGCTCCGCCAACTCCAAATTCCTCCACCGTGTTACAGTTAACAATTTTTTCCATATTGCCTTCAACCGTTTTATAGTAGGTTATAAAAAGATTGTCGGTTCCGTCTATCGGTGGATTTGGTGGTGCTGAGTTGAATGTAATTTTCCCGGTGGATCTATCAACCGTAAATCCTAAATTGCCGGCAATTCCCTCGGTATATGTTTGTTCACCATCAGCCAAAATCTCGATAATCTCAACAGCTGTTGAATCAAGATTTTTGGATGGTAGCTGAAATGTTTTGTTACCTCCGTCACCATAGGCCTTGTGTATTCGACCGGGCGATATAAGGTTAACCGATTCTAAAACGGTTCCGCCGCCGGTATGAGATGCTGCAATGGTTACTACAGGCTTATAGGCGATATCAGCAACATTCCCAACAGTAATTTCACCGTCTACTTTATCGATATAAAGAAAAACTCCTCCACCTAGGATAAGTCCTATGGTTCTAAGCTTAACCTCTTCTTGCGGAGCGATTAAAAATTTTTCCTGATACTGAGAGAAGAATATCGTAGTTTTATGTTGCGGCATCAACTCATAAATAAGTGTATAGTTAGAATCTTCAGCCAGCCAGAGGTTGCTGCCTTCATGAACAAAAGAGACGGAGTTGTTGCCAAGCGAGCCCATAGCAAAGGCATAAATTTCATTATCAAAGCTCTTAACAACCTCATATCCTTTTCGTCCCTCTAAAGTGCCCCTAGTATAGGAAATCATGTTTAAAAGTTCGGGACATCTACTCTCGCTGCAACTGTAAGCGTCGTGAACATAGTCTACACCACGCCAATCATTATATCGAGTAATCGAAACCTTAGGAGGTTTAGATTCCGGCACTTTTTCACTGGGAAATATTGGCATATATTACCGTTCCTTTCCATCAAAACCTTTCGTTAACAAACTGCTGTATCGGATTTTCGGCGCTTTTGCCCGTCTGTTTTAATGCTACCTTGGTTCGATAGTTAAATCCGGCGCGGTCAACCGATATTTCGTTTTCGTCTATGAGATATTCTGCATAAAACTGTTCTAGAAATGCATAGTATAGGTCCGGTGCAATATCAGGCTCAACAGTACTTTCGGTTATCTCTTTAAAATGACGCTTATAGTAAATTATCTTTTGTGTGTCGGTATTTTGCAATCTAATTAAATGCCCCTGCTTGTTAGGAATAATTTCATATTCGGTTAGCGGCAACCATTCGCCATCATTACCGGATTCCTGAAACATTGATTCCAGAAAGGAACAAAAGGGGTAATTTGTATTTCCATTTTCGTCTATTGTTTTTGTTAGCTCGCTCATATCATATTCCAGCGAAGCCGAATATTCCGGAATATCATCTTCTCTATCAGACAAAAGCTCGTTATACATGGCTAGGCCGCGAACAAAGAACCTGTAATCGCCAAAGAACTCAATTTTACTTTTGCCCTGCAAAAAACCTCTGTATGGGGTGTACTCCTTGCAATCAAATGAGTATATTGTTTCTGTATTTCCTGTAGTAACCCTAAAGTTACCAACCCCGGATACCTCTAGATAATAGGATTTTGCATCTGCTTCGATAGATGAAACACTACCGGCAGCTACTAAAAGTTCGCCATCGCCGTGAGAGGCTATTATGTTTTCTAAACGTCCTGCCTCAATAACATACTTTTCGGCGTATCTTTCAGGGAAGTTAGAATGAATATAATCTAAGGCCTTGTTGGCCGATGTATAAAAATATTCCTTTTTATCGCTGTCCTCCTCGGCATCAACATATGAAAATAGATCTTTTTTTAGCTTTTCAAGTGTTATCATAAAATATCCTTTATGTTTGGTGTGCCTATAAAAGAGCACAAATATCTGGTTAGTTGCATATTTTGTTTAGGGTCGCAACATATTAACTGCGACCCTAAATTGAATAGGCTAGGTGCTAGCCGTTTTATCTTTAGCGGCTTATGAACTGCTTGAAAGTGCAGTTCCGCCAGTGCTGCCACCAATAGCAAAAGCCCTAAAGTTATGAAACATTGCAGAAAATCTGCTACGACCGGCAATATCGAGATTATGTGTTTTAGGGGTTATCGATGTGCTGGTTTCAAGAGTGATTCTGTCACCCCAGATAGCGCCGCCGGCCATCTCGTTAAAGTCTAGATCGGCAAGAATAAATTCGGTGTTGTCTAGATATCCGTTTAGCATCGGGGTACATAGAACTCTCCATGTTCCAAAAAGATAGTTAAAACCATTGTTAGGGCTTTCCGGATCCTTATCGGCACCAATAACCTTAAAAATATTTTTCTTCAAGGTAGAAACATTAGGAATAATAATGGTGTTTGGTGCAACGCCGGATATGTCGCCTTTATCGTCTACAAAATTTTCCATACGGGTGGCCATCTCGCTCAAAACATCCTCAGAAAATGTATCTGCAAACTTATTAGATTGAAGTTTTTTGGAATCAAGCTTCGATGGATGCGATGTAGAAAATAGCGGTACTCCGTCAGCAGAATTTGCATTAATAGATATGTTAGTTCCGGCGGCATTTGGTATAGAGAGTGAACCGGTTTTACCCGCACCCAACATCATGGCTCGAAACTTCTCTCGTGTTCTGTAGTAAGAGCGGGCATACATTCTTGCCTTTTTCTTAATTGCAGAGGTAACATTGTCCTCCATCATGGTTTTTGTAATCTCTACCGAGTTAGTCCATTCAATGAATTCAATGAAACTGGAAAATCCTTCCTGAACCTCATCTGCGGCATAGTTGGTGCCCTCTGATGTTGGCAAAAAGTCGCCAACACCGATTTCGTCTGTATATTTCATACCAAAACCATCTGCATTCTCTATTGAAAACACCGGTTCAAGTATGGAGAATTTTTCCACAAAATCTGCCTCGGCATCGTTGATAATTTTATAAACGGGGTAGAGGGATTTTCCCATAAAGGTATCCATCAATCCACTACTGCTTTTAATAATAGACATAATAATTAGTCCTTTCTAAATATAACTTCTGTGCTTAGTATTTATTTCGATTTAGCGGCAGTTTTGCTTCTTAAATCCTTGCCCTTTTGAACCTCCGGTTTAGATTGGGTTTTCTGTGGGTAAGGTGCACTAACATCCTTAGCACCGCCGGAATTAACCTTTCCGATATAGTTTTTCATAACGTATCTCCTTTTCTTCTTATTACCTTAACATCTGTTTGCGATAGTCGCTAAGAGCCTCGGCGTGTGAAATTCCATAACGCTCATATTCTTTAAGTATAGAGGTAGGAACATCCATGCCGGCAGACTGCTTTGCCCCGGCAACCGATTTTATATGTGATATACCTGGTTCGGTTGCCTTTGAAGCTTTGCCATATGCACCAAAAATTTGAGAGGGAGTAAATCCGTTTCTTATCATAAGATTAATACGCGTCATGTCCTCGCCGTTAAGGTCGGCAAAAAATGTTGGATGCTTAGCATGGCAATACTCTGCAACATCAACCATTCTACGGGTCCATCTATCGTTTTCCAGCTTTTGTTGCAACTCATCGGCAAGTCTTGCCTTATAGAGAATTTGAGGATCAATTCCTGTTCTCTCCGATTGCTGTTGCACCTCCTGCTTTATCTGTTCCCGCTGTGCCTTTAGTAGCAGCTCCGACGCATTAGATAAACGCTCTTCAAAGCTGTCGCCCTTAGCACCGAGCTTCGAGATAAAGCTTTCCATAGCAGCCTCACGCTTTCTTAACTTTTCTATTGTTTTTTTTCTGTCTGCATTAGCATATTTGCTGCGCTCCTCTTTGCTCTGCTCATCCTTTTTTTCAACCTTTTCTCTTAGCGGCTGCTGCTTTTCAAAATTATTTGCATCGCTATCGGTTGCCAATAACTCTGTAAGCAGTTCGGAGTTTTCAGCCTGCTCCAAGGCCTGCTCCTCGTTTAGTAGAAGCTCGTTTGCAATTCCTGTTTTTTCCATTTGTTCTCCTTGTTAATTTTTAGGCTTTTAATGCCACCTGCCGATAAGGCAGTATATAATACCTAGGCAGAGCAGATGATAAAAACCCCGCCTATGTATTTTCCGGTTAAGTTTTCACGTTAAGGTACAGGGTGTTCCTTTAAACACTCGCAGCTTGCGTAAACAATACCATTTATTTCTTTTAATTCGACTCCGGGACTATATATGGTTTCTTCATTTATTGTTTCGTAAATTAGGTTTCCGCAATCACAAAATAAAACCCTAGATTCTGTTCCCATTGGTTCGGCGCCACCAAACTTTGGCTTGTTAAATTCTTTACAGCCCGGATTAACACAGCTAACAACGGCTAGGGTATAACCCTGGGTAGTAAGGTTAGGGCTGTCGTCGTTTTCATAATGGATAATAGACCGCTCTATTCTTAAACTAGCAGTGTTACAGCTCTCACAAACATCGTCACGATACTGTAATCCTGCTGTTTTGGGTAGGTCCATTTATTTCACCTCCTTTCTCTGGTTGTAGTTTTTCCTCCTCAATCTTCCTTTCCCAATATTCCACCTGTCTTGCAGAACCCGGAAAATCGAGATACTGTCTTTCTCGCCAAAGGTTTAATCTTGCCTCAGACGTTTGGGGATCACCATATAAACCGGCAGAAAAATCCTGCGTTATATACTGTAAAACCTCACTGCGATTGTTAGGGTTAACACCGGTTTCATCAACCGAGAAATTAAATCTATCTTCATAAAAGAGATCGCCATTCTCATCGAGCTCTAAAAAATCTATGCTTCTAAAAACACATTCGTTATCATCGCTGTGTTTAGAATTATTTACGGTACCATTTATATCGGTGTATATCCTCTCGCTGTCATCAAAGGCAAGCATAGCCTGAAAAATTGCACGATAGATGGTGGAATAAAAGTCATTTTTAAGCGATTGTAAAACCCTGTGAATCCCAGCACTTTGAGCTATCTGGGCCTCCTTTGCACGGCCACTCATAGCGGTTACATCCTGCTTTCCTTGATAGGAATCGGTAACGGCAAGAACTGCCTTTGCATACTGGTAAGATTTGTCAAGAACAAAATAATCTGCTTGTGAATTAAATTCAAATGCAATGGATTTCATCATCGCAAGCTGATCAGGAGCTTCCACCGAAAGAACCCGCCCCATAACGTTGGAAAGTTCAAAGCTCATACTTTCCGGCTTTGTCATTATGTAGCCGGAGTTAATCATCTTTTCCTGAATCTTGGTGGAAGCTATATTCATCCCCTCCTGTAGCGAGCGTATCGATTCGCAGTCGCTACTGCCAAAAATTTGCCCTGCAACTGTTCCGTTGCGCCTAATAGAAATAGGGGCAGCCTTTATGCTGTAGTAAGGAATTAGTCTTGGCTTTGTAGATATCGAGCTAACGGTGTAACTCTTGCCGGTAACCGGATCGATGTTAACGCCCTCTTCATAAATAGGTTCGCCAAGCTCATCTAGTAATGGAATATTTGGCTCTATTGTGTGATATCCTGTGGTAAGTGGGGTGTTGATCGGTTTACCATCTCTTGAGTTTAGAACCGATTTTTTTCCTCCGCATAGGCAAACGTCGGTCATAACGCTTCCGCAATCGGTACATATGTTATCCTTTCTTGCGTAGTAGTCGTCCATGTTTGCAAGTTCGAGATCACCCACCCAGGCTATGTGAGCCCATCTCCCAAGAAGTTTATAAAACATTAAGATTAGAGTAACAATCTCATCGCTGTTTTTAGCCGAACCGTAATTTGCTCCTTCGCCCTCGCTTTCAACTGCAACCCCTTCATTCTCTAGTTGACCTCTAAACCGTTCACCATATTGCTCTATAACACTACTTTTAGTTACGTCCTGAACTATGAAGTAGTAATCCATATCATCTACAGTATCAATATCAGGCTGTGGTATGAAATCAGTAGCCGAAACATGCTTAAGAGTTATTTCGCCCCGATTATAGCTGTTGTTAATTCGGTACTCAACCACCGCAACACTTCCGCCCGAGATATGTGATTCGCGCTCAAACATATCATTTAACGCCTCCATAGGAAGCCGTTGCATTTCGCTTCTAAGCATTGCCGAAATGGCTCTCGCACGCTTACGGTTTCGTTTTGTGTCTATCTGTGGCTTTACCATGGGAACCGGAATATCAACCCTAAGTTGTGCGTCCACCAGCTCGCGTGTCGCATTGTAGATAAGTCCAAAACTTGAGTCGCGTTCATGACCTGTAAGGCCGGTTAAATATTGTTGATGCGCTCGTCTGGAAATCGACCTAAAAATACTGTGCCTTTCAAGTGCTGAATTATAAAGCTCTTTTCCAATATCAACAGTTATCTTTTCATTAAAAATCATTTTTCCCCCAAACAAGGTATTCCGCCATATCGTTTTACCATCCTCTCCTTGGTTTGTTTATCTGCCCGCATATAATCATCGTAAACATCAATGGCTACCTTAACCTTACTAATTGAAACCAAAACTTCGTAGCTTTGCTGTTCACGAATCTTATTTGCAATCATATCTGCAAACAAACAGTCGTCGTGTCCTCCCGGTCTGTGGTCGGGCCTGCCCTTATCGTCATACTCCCACTCCCTTGCCTCGCAAAGTGTCCTCCTGTCTCTAATCTGGGTTGCTTCTTCGTTTATCATCTTTGCATAAATGGTATATAAAATTGGTCTTGTGTTGCCATCGGTTTTCCAGCCGTATTTCTCCTCAACCTGATGTTTGTAGCTATCGAAATTTTGTCGAACATACTGCCGAGGGTACCTTAGTCTTTGCAGCTCGATAACAGGCTGTAGATTAAAGTTAACCTCAATGCCAATAAGCGCTCTGTTATAATACATGCCAAGACAATAGAGGGCGTCGGTGTAGGGGCTGCTATCACTTCCAATATTTGGCATGTATAACGTTGCAACCTGCTCTCCGGTGTCGTTTCTTCTAACACTGGCAGTATATGCATCGGCTCCATCTCCGGCCGTATCCCCTCCGATAACATAGGGGACATTAGGTTTAACATCCTCATATATTAAAATGTTGTCACCCTCAACCTCACAAAAATCCTCTATCCTGTCTCTGTAATCAGGGTTCTTCCATTTTAAGGAAAAAGAAATTTTTCTTAAAGGTTCTGGTGCGCTTTGTAGCCTTAGCGAAAGAATATCAGCGTTAAAAACAGGTCTGCCGGAAGAAATGAATGCTTCTTCGGGTGTACAGGGGTATTCCTGTCGGATAAGAGCCTTATCGAGATATCCATCGTATCGGTGAAGATACCAGAGTAGCTGTGAGTTGTCGAGCCCCTTTTTATGTAGAAAGCAAAGTCGGCTACCTATCCAGTCGTCAACCTTCATAACTTCACCCAGCCTTGTAAGCTCTTCCGGCCGGCAGGCATCGCGGTACTCCTCGGTTCTCCACCACTCGTAAAACAGGTTGATATGGCGGTTGCTGTCCCACATCTCTTTATAGTCGTTATAGCCGTTTGCAGTGGATTCATAAATTCTTATGCAGTCGGCGGTTAAAGCCTCGCCAAGGCCTGCCTGGGTAGCCGAGATACCGCAGGGCCAAAAGGCACATTCTGATGCATGCAAAAAATTTATTGTTCGTGAGCGCCCCATCTGGTTGCTTGCAACCTGAACAGCCCAGGAGCTATTGAGTTTTAAAAACCTAAGTTCACGGCGGTTGTTAAACTTTTCGCTTGGTTTTGCACTTTCGGGCAGTAAACTGTAGGGGAATTTTGCCTTTGCCTCAAAAATGGTTGCAACATTTTCTATGGTATCGGCAACGGTTAACCCTTCAAAGTTTCGAGCTAATATTGCAGTTGCAAGCTGATATGCTGTTATAAGGGTGGTGAAGCCCTGCTGGCGCCCCTTAAGAACAAGAATAGAAATTCGGTCTATCTCACCATTTCTAAACCTCCTTTTTGCCTTGGTAAGTTGAGAAATAAAATCGCGTTGAACATCGTTTAAAACAAATGGTCTTGTAACCTTTGTTTTGTCTACCACCAGCATTAATAATTCGATTAACAGCTCAGGATTCTCTCGAAGTTCGGCAAGCATATCAGGACTCTTAGAAACCGCTGCGGCTGCAAGCTCTCTAAATTGCTCATCCGATTTCGCCCTGCTCCTCATGGCTATCATCTGTCTCACCGATGTTGGTGTAAAGGCCATCAATCAACTCCTCCCATCTTATCAGCTCGGCGGTATTCTCGCCTTTGTGTTTGTCGCTCCAATCGCATAGGTTTTTAAGACAAAGAGTTGTTATGGTTGCATTATATTTTCCTTTTAGTGCACCTGCAGAGAGAACATCGGCAAGCAGCTCGCTCATCTCCTTTTTAACCTGTGGTATAAAGCGAGAAACAATGCGCTGGGCCTTTTTAACCGATATGCCCTCATCCTGCCTTGCAAGCCATCTGCAAAAACAACCGTGGGTGGGGGATTCAGTAAAATCGTTTTCGGTAACATAGAGTAGAAATTCGTTATAACGATCTAACAGCTGGTTGCTATTACGAATAATACCCATTTTTTTACAATCTCCTTTTGCTTTGATATTATTATAATCGATTAGCCGGTGTTTTCATGTGTCAAAATTAACTGCAATATATTAAATTACATAAATTACCAACAACGAAAAACCACCATAAACGAGCAAACTCGTAAATGGTGGTCTAGCCGGCAAAATAAATACAATTTTTATATAAGTAAAAAAACAAGATCTGCAGTAAAGCCTTTTGTTATTAGCCGTGATAAGTAATATGTGCTAAGCTACAGCAGGTTAAAACGTTATTACCATGGCTTTTTAAGCTAAAAAACAATGTGGGATTATTGAACAGAGATTACGACTATCAAGGCGGAGAAATGAGCAAAACATTCGTATTCTGATTTACGATAGCAAAGTTAGATGGAATGATAATATGCGGAGGTTTTAGAATAAATAACTATATGTGCTGTGCATATCGGTGGTTTTTTCGATATTGGTTTGGGGTGCAGCCGGTGTGCTTTTTAAATATTCTGTAAAAGTATATAGGGTTATCAAACCCACACTCTGCCCCAACGGTTTCGATGTTATCATCGGTTTCGATCAACCTTTCTTTTGCCACAACCAAGCGGTGGTTGTTTAGATACTGCATAGGCGTCCAGGCGGTATATTTTTTAAAAAGCCTTGAAAAATAGGATGCGCTATATCCGATATTAGAGGATAGCTCCTCAATGGTTAACCTTTGCTTAAAATTATCTCTAATAAAATTTATTGATATTTGCATGTTCTGAACTGTTTGGGTATCAAAAAATTCAGTCTGTGTTGCATGATGCCAGTTGTTGAGCATTATTTCAAACAGCTCTAATATAACCCTTTTCTGGGTTATGTTTTTTGTGTAGGTATCGTTATAATGGCAATAAAAAATAAGATTAAAAAGCGAATGCGCCTGCTCAAAATCGTTATTATCTAGCCTATATACAATAGGCATTTCACAAAGCCCATCGGTAGATGAGGTTGCAGTTTCCTGCGAGAAGGTAAAATAGCGAGATTTATAGCTTCCCCTTCCCTCAACAATCATACCCGGTCGGCGAAAATGAATAGAATGAGGGTGGGTAGGAAAGTTAACACCATCTACCGTAACATAGCCGGTTCCGGAAAAGATAAGCTCTATTTCGTACTCCTCAACCCTGCGCTCTCCATGGCTTGCAGAGTCGCTTCCTAAATCCACCGCCACGATAAGATGCGATAACTTTGGATTAAAATCGTCAAACAATTCGTAAAACATAAAGCTCCTATTTTAAACTACTTAGTGTAAAACTAAAACATTGCACAAAAAGCAAGAATGTATAGTTATTAAGCATAATAATTTATTGTGTAAAGAAATATTAAAAGATATAATAACACTAGCATCATTCAAATATTTGAAAATGTTTTGCAATCAAGGTAGAGTTTTCTTAATACCTAAATTAAAGCGTTATACACGATTTTTTATACTAAATTAGGTGTGTTTTTACAGTTTTTGTGTGATAGTATATTTTATAATGTGTAGTTGCAATAATTATAAAATATGTATGTCTGCTTTGTCAACTGTTACACTTTTGGCTTGGTTGATGGGGTGTTTTAGCTTAATAAATTGTAATTTCAGGCAGAAAAGTTGGAGCAATGAAGAAAGGAACAGCCATAAAATGAAAGACAAAAATTTAACTAAGGAAGAGATAGTGTCGGTTATTGAGGGCAAGGGGTGTGCGCACCGCATACCCGTGATGCTACACTTCTGGACTCATCCCGAGGTGTTTATCGGGCAGGAAGAGCGCTACCGCAACCTGCTGCTAGAATATCCAAACGATATACAAAACATAGCGGTTAATATTCCGGCTGTATTTGATGCCCCGAAGAATGAACCATCTTACAGATGGATGAATATCGACAATCCTTTTCCACCCGGCACTGCTCTTGATGCAGTTTGTGCTATCGACGACTGGGATAAATTAGATGATGTTTTGGCAGATTTTCCAGACCCCAATTCGCCACACCTTTTTTCAAACACAATTCCAGAAAAGGATGGCAGATACAGATTAGCCGGCTGGTGGTACTGGATGTTTGAACGCTTTTGGTCGTTTAGAGGGATGGAAAATGCACTCTGCGATTTCTACGAGTACCCCGATGAGGTACATCGGCTTTTCCGTGCCCTAACCGATTTTTATAAGGTTGTGGCAACAAGGTGTAGAAACGAGCTACAGGTAGACGGTATATTTATCAGCGATGATATAGGAACACAAAATAGCCCGTTTTTTTCAACCGAGCTGTTTAGGGAGTTCTTTAAGCCATACTATGCCGAGTTAATAGAACATTGCCACAGCTGTGGTATGCATTTCTGGCTACATACCTGCGGAAATATACTGCCTTTTATTCCCGAGTTTATCGAGATAGGCTTAGATGTTCTGCACCCAATTCAAAAATACACCATGAACGAGGTCGAGGTAGCGGCAAAATATGGCGATAAAATATGTATATGGGCTGGATTTGACGTACAGCAAATAATACCTTACGGCACCGCTGAGGATGTGCGTAAAGAGGTTCGGTTTATGATAGATACCTATACAAGGCCGGATGGACGATTTATGCTAACGGCAGGAAACAACCTTACCGAAGATACTAAATACGAAAGCCTAAAGGCTCTGCTCAACGAGGCGGTTTTATATGGTAAAACAAAGGTAGAATCCATAAAATAAAGAATGTATGAAAGCTGCATTAACAGCATAATTTATAGAAATAATAAATAGAGCCTACCAATAATTTGTTATTAGGTAGGCTCTATGTTATTAAGAAATTGCATACTCAGTTGCCATCTCGGCATGAATAAGTGTTGTGTCGAAGATGGGAAGTGAAGAATCGGCTTGCTGTATAAGCAGGCCAATTTCGGTGCAACCGAGGATAACACCCTCGGCACCCTGCCCCCTTAATTTATCTATTATCTCTTTGTATTTTTGCTTTGAGGTTTCGCTTATTGTTCCGAGGCAGAGCTCGTTATAAATAATGTTGTTTACCGTATCAATACCTGCAGCATCAGGGATTAATACCTCTATACCCTTATCGATTAACCGCTGTTTATAAAAGTTCTGAGTCATGGTGTATTTAGTTCCGAGCAGTGCAACCCTGTTTATCTTGTTTTTTATAAGCTCGTCTGCCGTTGCGTCGGCAATATGGAGAATCGGTATTGTTATATGCTTTCTTATCTGCGGGGCAACCTTGTGCATGGTGTTGGTGCAGATAACAATAAAGTCAGCACCGGCACCCTCTAATCTTGCCGCAATATCTGATAAAACCTCGGCGCTTTTATCCCATTCACCGGCAGCCTGATATTCTTCTATCTCTGCGAAATTAACGCTGTATAGCAATATTTTTGCCGAATGCAATCCGCCTAAGTGCTGCTTCACTTTTTTATTGATTAAACTGTAATATGTGGTGGTGCTCTCCCAGCTCATGCCGCCGATTAGCCCTATGGTTTTCATTAATATCCTCAAAAATATTTTAATTTATAATCCTAATAGTTCACCAAAAAGCTTAACACATTCAGCAGCACTATCTATGTTGTTCATCTCACAGGAGATTCGCAATAGCGGTTCTGTTCCGGAAAACCTTGCTATTATCCAGCCACCGTTAACAAAGTTAACCTTGCAGCCGTCGAGATAGGAGATGTTTTCTATTTCATGAGGGAATTTAGGAACTACTTTTTCGTTGTATATTTTTTCTCTTAGCCTTTGCTTTTCTGCCTCATCGGTAAGATGATAATCGGAATCAAAACAGTAAAACTCTCCATACCGCTCGGTTATTTCAGCATAAAAGTCTGAAAGTTTTTTTCCGGTAACGGCAATCAGCTCAACCAGCAACGCTGCCGCATAGATACCGTCTTTGCCTAGAATATGTCCCTTTACGGTAAGGCCCCCCGAACTCTCACCGCCAATAATAGCTCCACTTTCCTCTATCTTAGAGGAAACATGCTTGAAACCAACAGGAACTTCATAGCAAACTTCACCGAAATCTTCGGCTATCTTATCCAGAAGTTTTGTAGTTGAGTTGTTTCTAACAACAGGACCACGCCACCCCTTAACATTTAAAAGGTAGTAGTATAGTATAGCAAGTAGCTTGTTTGGATCAACAAACTCGCCCTTTTCATCAATAACGCCTATTCTGTCGGCATCTCCATCGGTTGCAACTCCAAGATCACAGCTGTTTTCAGGAACATAGTCGCTTAAAAATCCAAGTGTTTTTGCATTTGGTGCCGGCAGTCTGCCACCAAAAAGGGTATCATGTCGATCGTTGATAACCAGTAGGTCGCTACGAGTGGCGTATAGAATTGTTTTTAGGCTGGTTTGGCTAACGCCGAACATAGGATCTAAGGCTATCTTAAGTTGAGCTTTTTTTATCGACCTACAGTCGATAAGAGCAAGGATGCTATCGATATACTCGTTGTGGGGGTTAAACTCCATAACCAACCCCTGTTTCAATGCCGTTTGGTAGGGGATAGGTGATTGTTTTGCTCCGTGCATTTCCACCGCTGCAATAAACCGTTCCAATTCATCGGTGGTGCTTTGGTCGGCATCACGACCACCCTCGGTAAATACCTTGATTCCGTTATATATAGCAGGGTTATGGCTGGCAGTTATAGCTATGCCATAGTATAGATCCTCATTTTTAACCGAAAACATAACAAGCGGGGTAGGTGCTGCACGGTTAATTAGCTTACAGCGAATGCCGTAACCGGTTAAAACCTCGGTGGCCCACCTTGCCGCCTCCTCAGATAAAAACCGTCGGTCGTAACCGATAACAATTATTTTTTCATGTTTTTTCTGCGATATTACCATCTCGGCAAGTGCACTACAAACGGTGGTTAGGTTTTGCTTTGTAAAACCATCCGCAATTATGGCTCGCCAACCGCCGGTTCCAAACTTAATCATAAACTCCCCTTTAGCTTATATTGTTGTTTACGCTACCAATAACAATCGGGATTTAAAGCTTAAATAAACCTTGCCATTCACCGGTTGGTTACTATCAATATTATAACTTATTATACTTCTTTTTACAAGGCGAAAACCCGCTCTAGTTGGGGAATTTGTGTGTTATTTATTTATATCGATAATAAGATATTCCGAAACGCTACCAAGCCTTATCGGGGTGTTCCACGTTCCCATTCCGGAAGAAACTATCATGGTGCATTCACCTAAGCGCTTCATTCCATAAACACCATCGTAGATAAATCCTTCAAAAAAACCGAGAGGAGGTATCTGACCACCATGAGTGTGTCCGGATAGATAAATATCAACACCGAGCTTTGCCGCACCTTCAAGATTGATAGGTTTATGCTCAAGCATTATTATAGGCTTGTTTTTATCTATAAGTTCGGTAGGATTATCAGTCGTTTTTTCGCCTGTGTCGGTATCTTCGTCTGCCATCCCAACAACATAAAAGCTATCATCGATTAAAACCGATTCATCATCTAAAATTAACATGCCACCGTTATTAACCTCTTGGCGGATAAAATCAATATTAGCCGATGCCCCTCCGTCAACAGCTTGGGTTAGTCCTTCGTGGTTACCCCATGTGAAAAACACTCCATACCGTGATTCTATGCTGCCTAATGCGCTACAGGCAGTCAGAATATCCTCCTTGCTGGTTCGCTCGTCAAAAATATCTCCACCCAATAAAACAATGTCTGGCTTATGTGCAGCTATTTCTTTGCAATATTCATCAATGTTATCAGCGGTAACGCTAACGCCCATGTGTATATCAGAGATATAGGCAATTCTAAGCGAGAAATCCTTTTCAATTTTTACGTTATAACCAGTCATAACAACATCATGCCCGTTATAAACACCTAAAATCATAACCACTGCGGTAACAAAAAAAGCAGGAAGACCGCCAAGATAGATGTGGCGCAATATTTTACTGTTGCTAAATTTTTTTTGATATAATAACCCAACCAGATCAAATATACTGCAAAACAATATGAGGTATCCGGCAACAACCGTTGAAGTTCCAAGTGGGTTATGGAATGTTAAAACTAAAAGCATTAATATTGCAGCTGCAAAAACAAAATGGAAACACTTGCCAATTTTTAGACCAAAAAAATTAAAAAGTCTTTTAAAAAATCCTTTAAAATAAAAGGAAGCTACTATTATACCTATCGAAACGATAATGATAAAAAATGAATCTGTAAAATACATGATACCTATTCCATCGAAACAACAGAGGCAGAACTATCGCTATAGCTAATTCCTTCTCCGGCGTTAGGGTTTTGAATCGAATATAACCCATCTGCAATAAAGATAACAATTAGTATAACGCAGATAATTGTTAAAAGCTTATGGTTGAATTTGTCGATATATCTGCTAAGGATAGGCGCAAGAGCATAAACAACGGCAATACCACCAAGTCCAAACACCATAAGACCTTCGGCACATATTCTTCCGTGAAGGTTTATGAAGTAGCCGCTATAATCCCACCATTTTACTCCACCGGTAAATAACTCAAGGAAGTAGGATGTAAAATATTCAACGATTCCGCAAAGAACAACTGCAGAAAAAAACTGTATAAAGGCACTACGACGAAGCTTGTATAGCAGGGTGATTATCAACAATCCACCACTTCCATATATGGGAAGCCATGGGCCATACATGGTTCCACGGTTCACAAATTCACCGTCGTTAATAAAGTGAAGTGAAACCTCCCACACCCACCCAATAAACGAAAAAATAAAAAAGAACAAAACAAGGGTGGTGATGGTGTATTTTATCATATAGTTAGAGGTCTCGCCCTTAGAACCACTCGAGCGGTGGGGCAAGGTAAACAGCCGCTGAGGATACTGCTCGGCTGCCAATATCACCTCATATTCTCTTGCTTGATCTTCCTTAATCTCGTATAGCTCATCCAGCTCCTCCTCTTTTGTTCGGTGTAACGTAATACCAAAGATGTTAAGAAACGATTCTAAGCGGCCTCTATTATCGATGCTGCTTATTCTTTTGTCAGATAAAACGGCAACAGCGTCGGCGTATGTTTGTTTTAACAGTTCGCTGGTTGGCTTTTCATAAAGGTATGTATCATTTAAAAGTTCAGAACCTTTTATATTGTTCTCCTTTGCAAGGGTCCTAAGCTCGAAATAAAGTTCGGTGTATACCGCTATCTGATATGCATTCGAGAACAACAGCCCTGAGAGCCCAATCGTAACGATACGCAAAGCAAACCAGCCTAGGTAGGATAGCTCCAGTAAAAAACACCTTAGTTTATGCCCGTCCATCATTTCTCTAGATAGCGTTATAGCATCGGTAGCAGAAATATTAGGGTTCTCTGCCAAGATGTGCGGAACTAGGAAATAGGAATAACGTTTAACTATTCCCCCAACAATAAATAAACAATACCAAAGCGAGTTTAATATGTATCTTATAAGCATAACTGTTGATACGTTAAGCCATCTTCTAACCCCAAACAAAAATAGAAAACTCTGGGGCGACAACCTTTTGTAACATCTGCTCTCTAAAAAAATTCTTCTTGATATAACGCTGTAGCAGTTTCCCAGAAAAAACCATGCAACAAAAGCAATGGCGAGGCTAACAGCTATAACGATAATAATTCCAATAATCTGCGAACCGATTATAGAGGAAATACCAAAAACCATTGCTTCATAGATAGTGCCAGAGGCAAACCCGGAAACAATAGATGCAAAAACTCCGTTATCGGTTCCAAATATGTTGCTATCGCCTTCAGATAAAGCAATAGGAATAGAGATTATTGCGCTTAAATCTGAACTCTCAATATTAAAGATTGCTAGTGCATCGGTGAACTCGCTGCCAACAAATGCAGCAAAAAGACAAGTTATAACCAAAATAAGATAATGAGATCGAACTATTTTTCGACCTCTTCTCTTCATATCTTTGATGCACAATCTATACTTGTTCATATTAGCCTTTCTAAAAATAAAAAATATTTTATTCCCGGATGAAAAGATTAATGGCGATTAGAGCAGGACAAATTGAATTAATATATAAAATAATTATGTTTTTTGTTTTAGGATGGATGCATTCGATGGTTGATTTTACCATAATAATTTGAGTTAGTCAAATACTAACGAAGAATCCGAACTTGACTTTTTTGGTTAAATGTTATATAATTTATATAAGAAATTTGGGAGAAATGACATGAAGAAGCTACTTTTATTAATATTAGCACTATCTATGGCTTTCGTAATGGTTTCCTGCGACGAGGAATATGTTGAGGATTACAAAACTGAGGACTATGCACAAGAGAGCACAGATGATGAAACAGCAGACGAAGAAATGGGCGCAGAAGGAGACATGACAGTTTCCGACTATATCAATGAAAACTATGATGACATGGTTGCCCAGATCGGCGATCTTTCAAACGAAGGAATGACATTTGATGTATATGAGCGCGACAATTCATTAATCTACGACTTTACCTTCACCGAAGCACTTAGCAATGTAGATGGAACAAAGGTAATGATTGAGGATACTATCGATTCTAACGCCGGCATTTATAGCGCTATATACGAGAACTTAATTTCATATGTGCCAAGCGCAGCCACTTTAAGCGTTGAATACTACACCGTTGATAACGAGCTTATAACCGCAAGAGAGTTTAGCACAGGCGGCGGCACCGAAACGCAGACAGAGGGCGATATGCCAACATACAGCTCGGTAACAGAATTTATAGAAGCAAACCCCGCACTGTTTGAGCTTGCAGAAGATAGCCCGCAAAGAGAGTTTGTTTCGCTTGAAGCATATGAGGCAGAGGGTTCGCTGGTATACGCCTTTTCATACCTAATCGAGCTTACCGATCCGCAGGCAGAAAAGGAATATGTAGATAATAATACTGAAAACGACGATTACTATATGGAAATGTATACAATGCTTAAGGAATTTATACCATCGCTTAATAGTGTAGTGCTGGAATACTACACGGTTGATGGCGAGTTCTTTACAGCTAAGGAATACAAGTAATAATTCAAAAAAAACAAAAAATACTCTTAAACAGAAATTATATTTTAAACGAGACATCGCCGTGATGTCTCGTTTTGTTTTTTTTGCAAGCAAAAACTCAATATTTCTCAAGGTGGTAGATTTGGGTCTTATACTTATAAATAATATTACCCGTTATCCCAATTCTTTGAAAAACCCTAACTTCGGCACAAAGCGCCTTGTTCGTTATTTTGCAAGCAAAATTCAATATTACTCAGGGTGAAAGGTTCGGGTAAATTAAATAGAGCTTGTAATTTAAAAAGAATTGAGATCGGGGCTTAATTAATATTGTGGTGGTGGTGGAGCGCCCGGGTATTGCTGGCTAGAGTAACCTGAACTTCCCATTAAAGAGGTAACATCGCTACCTATCTGCTTTGGAAGATCAAACTGCTTTACAGCACCGTATATCGATGTAGCACAGGGAATCCAACATAAAAACCAACCGATAATAAAGCCAACAATTTTGCCGGTCCATTCCTCGTCGGTATAGTTAATTATTAGGGTGTTGTTGTTAACAGAAAAGTTTGCGGTAACACCTAGAGCAAGGCCGACATATTTCTTAATAGAGTCGATATCCTTACTTATGGTAACAACTGCCTGTCCCATTGCATCGGTATGGGAGGTAACCTGAAAGCCCTTCGATTGATACATCTGCACAAACTGTGAAATTGTATAGTTAAAATTAAAGTTAGGACCAAGCGGTAACATTTTACTATCAGCCATAAAAAACCTCTTTCTAAATAATCTTATAATCCCGAACCAATCGGTACGAAAAATATTACAGACCTTGCGTAATGTATAAAATAAAAAAATATCGAGCTGTGCAATACTTCCAAAAATCCCACCGAAGGGTGGATGTAATAGTATACCCTAACCCTAATAGCTACCCAACGTTATCGAGATTAAAGGCGAATCAAAAAAGTAATGATAAATGCTATAAATAGCAGTGAAAACAATATATATTCGGCCTTAGTACCGAGCCTGTGCTTTAATTTATTTCGGTGTGCAAGATATAGTATTGATGGTGCTACAGTGAAAAAAAGTGGGTGGTAGGAAAATGCCTGTTGAAAATCTAATTTAAGGAGTGACACATAGGCAGTTGTAATGCCGCAACCGGGGCAGGTGAAGCCGAAAAATTTTCTGGTGGGGCACTCATACATTAAAAGCATAGCTACCAAAATGAGCAACACTATCGAATGGATGATAATAAACCTTTTGCGCCTAAACAAATAACTTCCTCTTTAGTTCCAAAAAACGTAAGCAGGATTTCTAGATATGCCATAACAATTAGGTAAATATATAGAGTGATAAACAAGCATAAATGCAAGTCTATAACATAAATATTTTACCATAACAGCCGAATGTTGTCAATAAGTAGCAAATGGTGGCCAAGAATGTGTAGGTATAGGCTACAAAGCTTGACCTTTAGTGGGTATGGTGATATAATTATTAAGATTAAAAACACCATGTTGGCAGGTTAAAATGAGAGAAAATATTAAAAACAGAATATTTTCATTTCGCGGCTACCTTATGGTTTTAGCCGTGATTTTAATGACAAGTGTAAGCTATTTTGCTTTTTCTATGAATGATGCATGGGCCTTCGATGTTTTTTCAGATGATGTTATGATTTCTAATATGATTTATGATGCAAATCCCGAAAACAGCTCGCCAGAAAACATACTCGTTCAACAGGCTTTAGAGGGTGGAGGCGTTATTAAAGATATATACTCAACCGGGCAGGGACAAGAAAACTTAACGTTTATTAATTACACATCACAGGTGGGTTTTCATGGTGTAATACAAAGCTTTTTTGCATCTGTATTACCTTTGCCTGCCTCGGTTACATTAGAATTATTTTGGCTGTTTAACTGCTTCTTGCTTTCGGTTGTTTTGTTGGTGGTTTTTTTACAGCTGGATAAACTTCTTAACACAAATTATTGGTTAATTTTATGCCTGTTAACAGCGCTGTTTTTTTCTGATGTAATGAAATATGGCAGTAATCTTTACTGGAATGGCTGGGCAATGTTTTTGCCCTTTGCGGTATCATTAATTTTTGTAAACTCAAAATTAATTCGCAGTAAATATTCCCTTATTGCAACCTTTATTGCAACCTTTGTTCCTTTATTTTTAAAGTTGCTGTTTTCATATGAGTTTGTGTCAACAATAATGATATCCCAGATGATACCTATAATATACTATATTCTTAGTGAAAAGTTACCGGTTAAAAAATCGGTGGCAACTTTTATTATAGGTTCAGCAGGCGCGGTTTCGGCTTTTGTTGCTACACTTGCAGTTCAGCTAGTGCAAAGCTTTATCGCCTATAAAAGTGCCGATAACTTTTTTATTAGGCTTAATGAAATACTGTTAATGAGGGTGTTCGGGGATGCAACATCTACCGTTGAAATAGTGGCCGAATCAGCGAAGGTTAATCCGCTAAGTGTAATTTTAAGATTTTTAACTATAGAGATGTCGGCGGTTCTTATTGCTTCGGTTTTATTTATCCATGTTGCCGCCGTATTTGTAATAACATTCATCTATGCAATAATTAATCCGGCAACCAGGGCAGATCATAAATTAACATCCTTTGGAGTGGCAACGGCAATATCCTTTTTAGCCCCAATCTCCTGGTATGTCTTGGCCGCTCCTCACGCGTTTATACATGTAGAGCAATGCGCTACACTGTGGTTTATTCCAACGGTGTATATGGTGGTTGTTTATACAATAAGTTGCATAAAAATTATGCGGCAAACGCATTAGTGAAAGAATTAAGGTGGTTTTATGAAGATTAAAAATAAATATACCTGTGCGTTGCTCCTATCTATGGATCTGCTCGGCGGAAAATGGAAAATGAGGATTTTGTGGCATGTTCTTAACGGCGACAATAGATTTTCTCTATTGCAAAAGGGTATACCGGATATAACTCATAAAATGTTGGTAACACAGCTGAAGGAACTTGAACAAAGCAAGATCTTAATACGCACGGTTGTTTGTGAAAAACCATTAAACGTAGTATATTCCTTATCCACCAACTATAAAAAACTAATCCCGCTTGTTAATGAGTTTTGCAATTTTTCTAAGGAATACGCAAATCAAAACGATATATCGCTTGAAGATGATCTATAGGTACAAAAAAGTACGTTATTGTCTAGTTCGTTGTATTTGGTATATAATAACAATACAACGAAAAGGAGGTAATATAGATGAATTATCCAAGAGCATTTTCTCATATCGGCTTGTCTGTGCCGAATTTAGAACAGGCTGTAAAATTTTATAGCGAGGTTATGGGGTGGTATATTGTTATGCAACCATCAGTAGTGAAAGAGGAGAATACTTCGGCAATAGGAATAATGTGCGAAGAGGTGTTTGGCAAAGGCCATGGTGATTTTAAGATTGCGCATATGGTAACCTCAAACGCAATAGGGGTAGAGTTGTTTGAATTTGCGGGTAATGATAAACAAAGACAGCCCTTTAACTTTAAAAATACAGGGATGTTCCACTTTTCGATACAGGATCCGGATATCGAAGGAATGATAGAGAAAATAGTAGCCCATGGTGGTAAACAGCGTATGCCAATAAAGGAGTATTACCCTAACGAAAAGCCGTATAGAATGTGCTACGTTGAGGATCCCTTTGGAATAGTTTTTGAAATTTATACCCATAGCTATGAAGTAACCTATTCTAAAGGTGCTTATTAAACAAAGGTTGCAAATCGAAGCTCTCATCCTAAATACAGGGTGAGAGCTTCTTTGTATGCAGATAAAAATTAATTGCGCTATAAAAATAACTAATATAAATGTCGGTTAAGGTAGATCGCTAATCTGTGCGGTATCGGCCGTTGGGTTATTGCGGCTTTAAAGGGTTTGCTATCGTGTGCAGCAAAACGTCATGCTGAGCGCAAAAACAACATCTTCGCCTCTTTATTTGTGCTGTTACCTATAATAGCGAGGGGCTTGAGCTAAGTTTTAACCTATTGTTAACCATCAATTTTTTTATCATAAAGTCTGGCCGCATTAAGCACAACCAGAACCGAGCCGGCATTATGAACCAATGCACCGGTTGCAGGAGTTAGAAGACCCATAACCGATAAAATAATGGCGGCTAGGTTTATAACCATAGACATGGTTATGTTAAACTTAATTGAAAATAACGTAGCAACCGAAAGTTTTTTTAGATAAGATATTTTTCCAATATCATCGCCCATAATTGCTATGTCGGCAGAATCGATGGCTATATCACTTCCCATACTTCCCATAGCTATTCCTACCGAGGCGGTTTTGAGTGCAGGGGCATCGTTAACACCATCGCCAACCATACATACACCGCCGGCAGAATGGTTCATTAATTCCTTTACTACCGAAACCTTGTCCTCCGGCAACAGCGAAGAATAAACCTTGTTAATGCCAACCTTGCCGGAAATAAAGTTTGCACTTTTTTCGTTATCTCCCGTAAGTAAAACAGTTTCGGCAATGCCGGCAGCACCTAATCGTGAGATGGCCTCGGCCGATGTTGCTTTAATCTCGTCGGTTAGTCCTAAAAGACCTAAAACGCTGTTGTTGTTTGAAATAATAACAACTGCCTTGCCCTGGTCTCTCAAGGAGGCAATCGCCTGTGCCACCTCTTGTGAGATTTTTACGCCGGCATCCTGCTCTACCAACGCCTCATTGCCGCAAAAAACTGTTTCGCCATCAATTAAAGCGGTTACCCCTTTGCCTACCGACATGGAAAAGTCTCTGATATCTAAAGAAGTTATCCCGTTTTCTCTCGCATAGCTTACAATGGCCTTGCCAATTGGATGCTCAGAACGACTTTCCACCGAGGCAGTTATTAGCAGAAGCCTTTCCTCGTTTATTCCAAAAGTTATAACGTCACTAAGAGCTAGCTTACCATGGGTTATAGTACCGGTTTTATCAAACGCCGCTAACGAAACAGTTCCCATTCGCTCAAGGGCCTCACCGGATTTAATTAAAACGCCATTTTTTGTTGCCTGACCTATTGCAGCCATTATAGAGGTTGGAGTTGCCAGTGCAAGTGCGCAGGGGCAGAAAACAACTAAAACGGTAACGGCACGTATTAGTGCATCATCGGCCCGGTTAAGGAAAAGGGCAAAAACTATGTAGGTTAATATAGCGATAACGCAGGCGGTAGGAACAAGGTATCCGGCCCATCTGTCTACGGTTTTTTGAGTCGGAGCCTTGCTGTTATCTGCATCCTCGATAAGACGAATCATTTTTTGTAGAGATGAGTCTTCAAATGTTTTGGTAACCTTAAAATCAACAGTGCCAAAGCGATTTATAGTTCCGGTGAAAACATCGTCTCCTATCATCTTATCTATAGGAAGGCTCTCACCGGTCATAATGCTTTGATCAACGGTTGTGTTTCCTTCAACTATAATTCCGTCGGCCGCAAAGCTTTCGCCCGGTAATACCCTAATAATATCATCGGTTGAAATATCTTTAGCATCAACTATTTTTTCGCCCTCAGCAGTTATTATTCGGCCTTGAGTTGGTTGAAGATTTAGCAACATCTCGATGCCCTTCTTCGCCTTCTCTACCGTACGATCCTCTAGCCATTCGCCGATAGCCATGATAAAGGCAACCTCACCTGCAGCAAAAATATCGCCTATATAAACTGCAGCTATCATTGCAATGGTTATTAATAACGGCGAGGTTATCCTTTTGTTAAGGGTGTTAGTTATTGCGAGGTATGCAAGCGGCGTTCCCGAAATTATAAGTGATGCCCAGGCTGGGTTAATCGCAAACTCAAAATTTACGTTAGCGAGCGGAAAAATATATTCCGTTATAAAGCTTGCTAATAAAAACAACCCTGACACCCAGAGCATGGGAATTGAATTTAGCTTCATTATATGTTTTTTCATCACCTAAACCTCATATTGTTTTTGAAAATTGGTTTAATGCCGAGATAAGGCTGTCGATGGTCTCTTCCTCACGTCCGCTACTTATTCCATCGAGCACACAGTGGTGCATATGCCCCTCTAATATTACCTGTCCGGTTTTATGTAAGGCCGATTTAACCGCGCCTATCTGAACCAGAATATCCTCACAAGGCTTATCCTCTAACACCATTTTCTGAATGCCTTTAACCTGACCTTCTATTCTGCGAAGACGACGATTAACCGCCTCAACATCCATACATTGTTTCATAACTTCTCCTCAATAAAATTACCTATAGGGGGTATAGGTATATATTATAATAAAAAAATATATTTGTCAAGAACAATTTAAATAATTGTCCTTGAAAACATGGAAAATAAAATAACAAAAAAAGCCGCCAATGCTTCGGCGACTTTTTTTGCACATAAACTGCCTCTAAATAATAATACAAAAAAATTATATTTTCAACCATTTTCGAGGCCTTGTAACAATTTTGTAACTATTTCTTACGGTTGTCTGCAATATTCTGTTCATCACTCAATAGTTTTTCGGCAACTATATCGAGCTGACTCGGTAGTTCGTAGTTGTCGACAAGGCCACTCTCCAGTAAACCTTCGTATGCCGTTTCCCCTTTAAAGGCGAGCTTTAGCAGTGCAGGAGAAGCGATAGCGAAGAATACAACCATAATAACAATTGGCCCGAAATACTCCTCCGGCAAAAGGCCTATTGCAAGCCCTTTGTTTGCAACGATCAAGGCAACCTCTCCACGGCAAACCATGCCAAGTCCTATCTGAACAGATTGTCGATTATTAAACCCTGATAACCTTGCAACACCGCCACAGGCAAAAAGCTTGGTTATAATACCAACTATAATTAAAAGAATTGTAAAAATAATTATAGAGCCGCTCATCGAGGGCAAGGTTACCGAAAGGCCGATATTAGCAAAGAAGATAGGCGTTAACATTAGGTATGATAGCGGATTTATCTTAGATTCGACATAGACACGTTTAGAGGTGGTAGCAACTATAAGTCCTGCCGAAAAAGCACCTATAATGTCGGCAACTCCAAAAATCGCCTCTGCAGCCCATGCCATGAAAAGACATAGTGCAAGAGCTAAAACCGGATAACGGTGCAGATCGCGTGATTGCGCCCTGTTAACATACCAGCCGAAAAATTTGTTATAGATAACTCCAACAACAGCAGCGAATACAAAGAATAGCAGAATCATCAGAAGGGTTATAGCAAGATTGCCATCTCCTCCGGACATACTGGTTACCACCGTTAGGCAGATAAGGCCGAGTATATCATCGATAAGGGCGGCGGCAAGAATTATGTTACCTACCTTGGTGGATAGCTTGCCAAGCTCCTTTAGCGTTGCAACCGTTATAGAAACTGAGGTTGCGGTTAAAACTATTCCAAGAAAAACACTCTCTAAAATATTTTCTGTTCCGTTGAATGTGTTCATCAACAAAACTCCGCCCGCAAGTGGGAACACCACGCCGAGCAAAGCGATAAAAAAGCTACTTTTTCCGGATTCTTTTAGGTCGCTGATGCTGGTTTCAAGTCCCGCACTAAACATGATAACAACAACGCCAAGTTCGGCTAAAACATGTAAAACTTCGGTAGGCTGAATAATGTTTAAAACAGCAGGACCAAACACCAACCCTGCAATCAATGCGCCAACTACCTGTGGCATCTGTAGCTTTCCCGAAATAATTCCGAAAGCCTTGGTCGAGACCAAAATTATGCTGATCGTCAGCAAAAACTGGAATTCCATATTCCTTTTCCCCTTATATTTCTTTACTATGTTATTATACTCCTATATTTTGCATCTTACAACACATTTTTCACACAATTGGTATTTTGGTAGTGGGTGTCAGTATTTAACCACCTAATGCAAATATTCCGTCAAAAGTGACAAAATTATTAATGTTGTTAGTGCACAACATAAAATCATGGTATTAAGAAGCATTACTATATCTTTTTCGAGCTCTCTGCATTAGAAAGATATGATTTTTCGGTTTTCTTTCTGTATCTGATAGGGGTGATACCCATAAACTTTTTAAAAGTTTTAGAAAAATGAGATTGATCCGAAAAGGAAAGGCTTTGGGCAATTTCATCTATTGAAAGTTCAGATTCTGTTAATAAATGGCGAGCTAGGTACAGCTTTTTGCGTATAACATACTCCATAGGGGTAACGTTAAACCTGTTTGTAAACTCTCTACAAAAATGAAACTTGCTAAGATTTGCACAGTTAGCCATATCCTCAAGTGTGATTTTATCGTTTATATGTCGGTTAACATAGTTAATGAGGCTGTTTGCAAAGATTGTGTTGGGGGTAGTCTCGTCCGCCTTTTGAATCTCTAGCAAGGCGGATTTAGCAATACTTAACACCGCCGAAAAAACTATGGCTGAAAGGTCATATTCAAATGAATCTGTTAGATTCTCAAGAACCTCAAAGCAGCTGTAAAAATATTCCGGAACCTGCTCGCTGTAAAATCTTATCGGCAATAACGATTTTGATGATAGCTGGATAACAATGGAGTCGGTAAGATAACCTCTAAAATGGAAAAAAACAATATGCCCTATATCTTCCTTGTCGCTATAGTATTTATGGGCATCTTTAAGTGTCATTAAAACGCCGTCGCCTGCCTTTAAAACATGCTCTACACCATACTGTTCAAGATAGATTGTTCCCGCCAAAACATACATAACAAGGTCGTTATTAAATGTTTCTCTATCATATAAAAAGCCAACAGACCCAAAATGACCTATCGTATCCGATACGGTTAAATTTTCTTCAGCAAATTTTGAGGGGATATAGCTAAGCGTTTCAAAAGAGCTAAAATATGAAATAGGCTCCGATCTTTTATCAAGTGGCAGTATAGCTGTTCGTCTTGTTGGGTGTTGAAAAAAAGTAAGCATAAGCATTCACCTTTCTAAAATGTTTCTATCAATCGAAGTTAAAACAGCAATAATATACAAAAAAACAGCAATTCAAAACTATACACACTCCAACGGTTCATATTATAATATAACTGCACACAAATAGCAACAAAAAAAGCACCAATATATTTACTTTTTTATAATATTATTCTATTTACTTTGGGGTTTTAATAAGTATATGTGTATCGTTGCCTTTTTTGTTATTTGTTGCCGAAAGCAGATTTTGTCGACAATCGGTTTTCTTTATAGCTTCCTAATAATATTAGGGAATGGTATCCCAAAAATTGTATTTCAATTAGTGTAAGGAGGAAATGTTATGAAATCTAAGAGTAGATTTTTCAGGTTGCTTGCAGTCTCGTTATGTGCCACTATGTTAATGGTAACAACATCCTGTGCAACCGATACGGAGGTTGCTACACAATCTACCGAAACTGCCGAAGCTTCAGCCGCAACAGCAAACACCGACGATGCAGTTTCATCAGACGGTGTTAGCGCAGGGATAACTGTTTGGGCGGCTCTATCGCAGGAAGAGCTAAACATGTATGCCGAGATATACAATAGCATTAATCCGAATGTCAGCGTTGAATCGGTTGCAGTACCATATGATAACTACTTAACAAAACTTCAAACCAGCTTTCGAGCCGGAACCGGTGCACCGGATGTTGCACTGTTGGAGATTGCACATTTCGGCTCTTTTAAAGATACCGAATTTCTTGAAAATCTATCCGTAGAACCATACAATATGTCTGCAGAAGAGGCAAATATCATTCCATATGTAGCCGAGATAAGTAAGGATTCACAGGGGGATTTTAAAGGAATGTCCTACCAGGCTACCCCGGGTGGTTTTTGGTATAATAAAAAGCTTGCCTTAGAGTATCTCGGAACCGATGACCCGGATGAAATTGCCGCCATGGTAGAAACATGGGATGTCGCTATAGAAACCGGTGAAAAGGTTTACGAGCAAAGTGGTGGTGAGGCATATCTGTTTGATACATTTGTTAGCATAACAACCCCAATGCTTTATAACGACGGTGCTCCAAAGGTAGACGAAGCCGGAAAAATAATGGATTTAACCCCCATTTTTGAAACAGCTAAGGCTGTTCGTGATAACAACGGTGAGGCAATGTTAGAGATGGAGAGTCCTGCATGGGCAGCCGCCATCTATGAAAACCAGAATTTTATTTTAATGGGATCGCCTTCATGGGGGCTTCATTACAGAATTAAGGCAAATACCCCCTCCGATGCTACCGACACCGATAACAGCTGGGGATTTGTTCCGGCACCTCAGGATTATCAAGCAGGTGGAACATGGCTTGCCATCTATTCCGGCTCGGAAAACAAAGAAGCCGCATTTGATTATCTAAAAACAGTAACCACCAATGTTGATTATCTTAAGGAATATGTAAATCGTACCGGCGACTTTGTTGGATATGTTCCTGCAATCGAATCCATCATTGCAGATGGATTCCGTGATCCTTTCACCGGAGATCAACCTATCTACGAATATATGTATAACGTTGCAATGGAAATTAACGCACCTACAGTAACAAACTATGATGCCTCGGTTAATGCTGCCATAGAGGATAAGCTGGCACTTGTTTTAGCAGGTGAGATGAGCGTTGAGGATGGTGTTGCGGCAACCTACAGCGATATACAAACACAGTTTCCGGAATTAACCTTTTAAAAGGAGATAAACCGTGAGGGAACTAAACAGTTCCCTCCGTTTTTTACGATTCTTTTTTATAGGGGGAAAACATGAAAAAAGGTAAGCTATCTAAAGAGTATATGGGCTATTTTTTTATTGCACCGTTTTTTATTGTATTTATTATATTTGGATTATATCCGGTGTTATACACCCTAGGAATAAGCTTTACATCATGGGACGGCTTTAGCGACCCGTTATTAATTGGTTTTGATAACTATAAGAGAATTTTGACCGATGCAATTTTTTGGAAAAGTGTTCTAAATACGATTATCATGACGGTAGTAGCAGGAGTTTTGCAACTAACCTTCGGGTTGGTGATTGCTTACATCTTAAACCAACGCTTTATTAAAGGTCCTAATTTATTAAAAAGCATCTACTATTTTCCAAACCTTGTTACGGCGGTATCGCTTGGAGTTTTGTTTAGCATGCTGTTTGACTGGCAGGGAGGAAGCATTAACGGCTTTTTAACCTCTTTAGGGTTAATTGAAGAACCGATTAACTGGATGATTAACGGAACCTTTGCCAAAGGCTTGATTATATTTATCCTGTGGTTTCAATATTTCGGATACTATATAATTATATTTACCGCAGGAATTAAAGGCGTATCTGCCGAGGTGTTAGAGGCGGCAATGATAGATGGAGCTACCGCCTTTCAAACATTTATCAGGATAGTATTACCGCTGTTAAAACCGGTAATAACCTATGCTTCAATAACCGTGCTAATTGGAGGAATGCAACTTTTTGATGTTCCATATACAATTGGAAATACGGTTGGAGAACCGGGAGGCGCTGTTATGACAGCGGTTAACTATATGTATAACACATCATTCAGAAACTACAACTACGGTTATGGAGCAACAATCTCATATACTCTGTTTTTACTAATAATAATATTTTCTATAGTTTATATAAACATGACTGTTAAGAGGGAGGATAGATAACATGAAGCAAAAAGTAAGCTTTAGGTTAGCTATAGGGCAGATTTTATGCTGCCTGCTTTTAGCTATACTTGCACTTGTCTGTATCATCCCTTTCTACAACATTTTTGTTAATGCAACCCATGAAAGCTCTGCCATAACAACCGGATATCAGCTGTTTTTCGGCAGCAACTTGGTTGAAAACTACCTAAAGCTGATGAACTATGTTAACATCTGGAGAGCCTTTGCCAACAGCCTTTTTATTGCTCTTTGTGCAACAACATTAACATGCTATTTCGGAGCAATGACAGCCTATGGGTTTGCAAAATACAAATTTAAGGGCAACGGAATATTGTTTTGGATTTTACTGGCGATTATGATGTTGCCTGCCCAGCTTAGCTTAATTGGATATTTTCAGCTTATGAATGTTTTTAAGTTGCTGGATAATCATCTTGCACTAATTATGCCAGCGGTTGCCAACGCTTCGGCTGTGTTTTTTATAAGGCAGTTTATTAAAACCGCAATTCCGGACTCGCTGATAGAGAGTGCACGAATAGACGGTTGCAGCGAACTTAAAATATTTCACCGCATTGTGTTTCCAATGATAACACCGGCGGTATTCACCCAGGCGATTTTTGTGTTTGTAACATCCTGGAACAATTTTATTAATCCCTCAATATTAATGATATCTCCACAAAAGCTAACCCTGCCGGTAGTTATTCAACAGATGCACGGAACATATTCGAGCGATTACGGGGTGATATACTTAGGGGTTTCAATTTCGGTTATACCTATTATTATATTTGCCGGATTTTTTCTTAAAAGAATTATTGGTGGTTTAACGGTAGGTGCCGTTAAAGAGTAGATTTAAGGAGTTTTATGCAACAAGATATAAAGATAATCAGAGGGTTGGCGAGGCAATATGCCGAGATTGCGAGCGATGAGAGAAACAAGGATACTATTGAGCTTCACAAGGCGGTTAGCGATCTTCACCCGATACGCCCAACGGTGCTTATAGACGAGGTTCCGTGGCATGAGATGAATTTTGATGATCGCTTAACATTAAGATGCCAAGATCCATACCTGCGAATGATTGAAGATGGGCTTAGAAAAACAATATATCAATGGGAAAATTTTCCTGCCGACATGGCGGTTTTGCCCTATCTTGGGGTTCGCAAGGTGGTGCAATCCGAGGGTATAGGCGTTGAAGTTAAGGAGGAAACACAGGTAACCGATAACCGCAACCATATTGTTTCGCACCGATATGAAAATCAATTTAACACGCCCGAGGATTTAAACAAGCTACATTTTGATAAAATTTCCTATAATGAGGTTAAAACAAAGCAGCAGCTTGAACTATTAAGTAATGCGGTAGGGGATATTATTCCGGTAAAAATTATAGGCGTAGATACCGGATACATGCTCGGTTGTATAACCTGGGATATTATTGCCACCTTTATGGGGGTAAGTGATCTATTATATAATCTTATGGATGAGCCGGAGTTTATGCACAGCATGGTTGCAAGATTTACCGATATATTTTTAGATCAGATTCATCAGTATGAAAAGCTAAATCTGTTTAATGCCGAAGCTGCAACGGTACATTGTTCTGCTGCATGGTCGGATGATCTGAAAAATATTCCATGCGATCCGAATAACGTTACGGCAAAAAACATGTGGGGGAGAGGGTTGGCACAGATTCTTCAGTCGGTTTCGCCCGAAATGCATGATGAGTTTGATATAAAGTATATGTGTAGAGCAATGGAGCCGTTTGGGCTGGTATACTATGGCTGTTGTGAGGCTCTTGATAAAAAGATAGATATACTAAAGCAGATAAAAAACCTAAGAAAAATTTCTATATCGCCATGGTCAGATGTAGAAATTGCCGCAGAAGCAATAGAAAAAAGCTATGTAATGTCGGCAAAACCTAACCCATCTGCAGTTGCAACAAACAGCCTAGATGTAAATGCAACAACAGCTGAGCTTAAAAGGATTATAGATGCCGCAACAAAAAACGATTGTCCAACCGAGCTGCTGTTAAAGGATATCAGTACTGTTGGATTCAATCCTAAAAACCTATTTGAATGGGAAAAATTAGCTATGTCGATGGTGAGGTGATAGATGTAGTCGGGAAAACTAAAACAATGCTTAACCCAAGCCGTTAAGCATTGTTTTGGCACTTGTATTTAATTAGTTAGATAATCTTTGGTAGGGGCGAAAAGCTTTGTATTAAGCAAAAACTCAATATTTTTCAAGGTGGGTAGGTTAGGGTGATGAAAAATATTACCCGTTACTCAAATCAAAGATTTGAAACAGCTGCCCAAATTTTTTGAAAAACCACAACTTCGGCACAACGCGCCTCGCTAGGGTTTTATGAATACTATACCATAATCCTTAAATATATTTTATTGTCGATCACCTGTTTAATTTTTTTTGGTATATTTCAAGATCTTTATCGGTGAATACATTAAAAATCACCTTCATATCGCTATGATTATTTTGCAAAAACCCAGAAACAGTATTTACCGCAATCTCGGCCGCTTCTTTTTGAGGAAAACAAAATACCCCAGTTGAAATACAGCAAAAAGCAATGGTTTTAACATCGCTTTTAACCGCAAGTTCAAGGCAGGAGTTATAGCAATCTGCCAACAGCCGCCTATCCTTATCCGTAAGCCTACCGGAGATGATAGGGCCTACCGTGTGTAGCACATATTTACTAGGTAGATTATATGCGGATGTAATCTTTGCCGCTCCTGTTTTTTCAGCATGTCCCTGTTCCTTCATAATCTCGTTACAGGCGAGCCTTAGCTGAACGCCGGAAAGGGTGTGAACAATGTTGTCGATGCAGGAATGCAGAGGTTCAAAACATCCAAGGAGTGCAGAGTTTGCTGCGTTTACTATGGCATCTACCCTGAGTGTGGTAATATCACCCTGCCATAGGCAAATTCGATTATCATATTTTGTGGGCGATAATGTAGCGCTGTCTATAATGCCACGGCTTTCAATTTCAGATTTTAAATAATCGTTTTGTATATCTAAAAATTCATCGGCTATCGGCATTGGCGGTCTTATATTAAAAAGTGCGCGAAGTAGCTGCTTTTGCTCCTCTTCATTCTCCGGAATTTTTGTGTTAGCAAAGCGGTTATTCTCGTTTAAAAGATACCTAATTAAATATAACAGCTGTTCATGCCTGTTCAACTCTACCTCCTTTTTGGTTAAATCAAAAACGGTTCAGATTATCTTTGCTTGGTTATCGTTGCTCGATATTCGGAGGGGCTTTTTAGGGTGTGCTTTTTAAAAACTGCCGAAAAATAGCTCGAGGTAACAAACCCTAAGCTCATGGCTATATCGGTAATACTCATCGGCGTTGCAAGAAGCTGTTTTGCAAGCTCTACCTTTTGCCTGTTAATAAACTCTCTCGGTGTAATGCCTGCAAGCTTGCTGAATTTCTGCTTAAACTGCGATGTAGACATATTATTAATCTCGGCAAGCTCACTTAAGGCTATATCCTGCGAGATATGCTTATTTACATATTCGGTTGCTAAGGCAATTATATCGGGTCGGTGCTGTTGCTTTATATCGGCACGGCGGATAAGCTCGTGTAAAAAAAGAACCAGGCTTGAGGCAAGGTGGTATCTATCACCACGGTTAGCGGCAAGCTGGAATGCATTCGTAACAAGCTCTTCTACCGCCTTGTCCTTTATATTTACAAGATGGGTGTTTAACATTAACAGGCGGTTAATAAGCTCCTTTGCATGCTCGCTATCTAAAAATAAAATCTCTTCGTTACAGCTAATATCAAGCTGAAACCAGTATTGACGGTTTAGGGTTATCGGTCGCTCGTTCGTGCTGTGTGGCTCGTTTGGATAGGAGATAAAAACCTGTCCGCCAAAAACATCGTAGCTTTTGTCGTTCGTATAATATGTCATGCTACCTTTAACTATTAGGCTAAATTCAAAACAGTCTCGGTGGATGTGCACAGGCATCGGCTTTATTGCATCCTTTATCCTATGTGTGGCAAAGGTTTTAAGTCCGGGAATATTAAGCTCGGCCTGCGTTAATAATGTTTTTTGCTCGGTGTTACAGTAGCTGTCCGTCCATTCTACGGCTTCATTCAAAAACATAGTATACCTGAATTATAATTTTGTACAGTGGATTAATTTTATTGTATCATGATATCCCGATAATGTAAAATAAATAAAAAAAGTGGGAGAATTAAATGTTTATACCGAATTATAATAATATTGTAGACTGTGCCGAAAACAGAGTTCCTAAAAGATTACCGCTATACGAACATAACGTTGCAATTTCGGCGATAGAAGAGCTAACCAATAATAAATTTGCAGAGCTTATAAACGGCGATGATAACGATGTTAACGAGTTTTTTAAAAACTACTGCAACTTTTTTAGGGATAACGGATACGACGTTGTTACCTTCGAGCGGTGCATAACAAGGGTTCTGCCAAACGCAGGGTGCCTTGCAAGAAGCTCGACCCCACCTGCGATAACCGACCGTGAAAGCTTTGATAGCTACCCGTGGGACACATTAGTAGAAAACTATTTTAACAGCTTTACAAGTCATTTCACCGCTCTTAGAAACAACATGCCACAGGGCATGAAGGCGATTGGAGGGGTTGGAAACGGCGTGTTTGAATGCGTTCAGGATGTTGTGGGATACGAGGCACTCTGCTACCTTAGGGAGGACGATTATCAGCTTTACTGCGATCTATTTAAAAGATTCGGTGACATCTCCTACGCTATCTGGGAAAGATTTTTAAACGAGTTTGGCGATGTATACTGCGTTTTAAGATTTGGCGACGATCTCGGCTTTAAAAATTCTACCCTACTCTCGAGTGAGGATATAGCAGAGAGAGTTATGCCGGAATATAAAAGAATAGTATCGCTGATACACAGCCATAACAAACCGTTTTTATTGCATTCCTGCGGATGCATCTTTAACATTATGGATGATCTTATCGATGAGGTGGGCATAGATGCAAAACATTCTAACGAGGATGAGATAGCCCCCTTTGAACAGTGGAGCGAACAATATGGGGAAAGAATAGGCAACTTCGGCGGTCTTGATCTTAATGCCATCTGCGCAATGGAGAATAAAGAGCTTACCGAATATATCCTTAATATAATAAAGAAATGTGAGGGTAGGGGAGGTTTTGCCATAGGAAGCGGAAACTCGATAGCCGACTATGTTCCGCCACAGCGCTATAAGGCTATGATAGACATAGTGAGAAGCTATCGAGGAGAGTAAAGGTTTAAAGCTTTGCACCCTTTTGTCTTTCGGGCCATTCTGCCAAAAAAACCGCCGCAAGCATTATAGCACCACCCAGCACAATTCGATAGCTGAGTGGGTCGTAACCAAGAATAACCGAGAAAAGTGCACCGAAAAATGATTCCGTTCCAAGAATAATTGCAACCTGAGCCGAACCCACCCTGGCTTGGCAAAAGGTTTGCAGCAGGTAGCAAACAAAGGTACTAAAAATTCCAAGATAAACAAGCGGCAACAATCCGCTAAGTGTGGTAATCGGGGTAACGTCACCGTCCACGATAAAAAACACTATTGCCGAGAGAACGGTAGAGGTTGCCAGCTGCAAAAACACAAGCGATGCCGTGTCAATACTTTGGGCGAGCTTTCCGTTGTATGCAATGTGACAGGCAAAGAAAAAAGCACATATTAAGGTTAAACTATCGCCAAGCGAAAGGCTGAACCCCTGCGAGAGATCAACCGATAATATAAATATTCCTAAAAGAAAGATAAGCGATGCAATAAGCTTTCTTAGCCCCGGCATCTGCCTTGTTATAAGCCAGGCAATAAACGGAACCATAATAACGTTTGCCGAGGTTAAAAAGGCATTGTTCGCCGGTGTTGTATGTAACAAACCTATATTTTGAATATAAAAACCAAGATATAAAAATACTCCCAGTATAATTCCGCGCAGTATATACTCTTTGCGGAGGTTTTTTCGTAGCTGTTTATGAAATATAATGCCCACACAGAGGGTGGCAACGGTAAAACGAACAACCATTAACAGCTCTGGTGTAACCCCCTCGTCCAGAGCTATCTGCGATGCAATAAATCCACTTCCCCAGATAATAGCAACCAAAAATAAAAGCATAATTGCCACAAATTCTTTTTTAGTCATTAATAAAAATGGTATCCTTTCCTTTGTGTCCTTACGGTTAATAGTAAAATGTTAAAAGTAGGCAATTATAATATAGTACACCTTTTAACCAGAGAGCCTGCAACAATTCGGCTTCCTGCCTTTTTGCCTATGAGCGATGATATTTCATACGGCTCAAACCCATCGTCGTTTCTTGGACGAAGGGGGATTAACATGTCGGCGGTAATAATTTCTCCCTGCTCTATATCGGTGGTGGCGTATAGACCTCGTTTTTGAACTATCGAGGTTTGTTTCTCGTTTTCCTCTATTTTCTTCACGCCATCTCCCAGTGCTGCAAAAAGGTAGTTTGCCGCATCAACCATTTCTCGCCATTCGGCAGGGGTTGTAGAAAAGGCATGGTCGGGTCCGGTTCTTTTATTATCATCGGTAAAATGTTTTTCTATAACCCTTGCGCCAAGTGCAACGGCACCGAGAACGGTGGTATAACCCTTGGTGTGATCGGAAAGGCCGAGTATCATTTCGGGGTATTTTTCTGCAAAGGTTTTTAGAACGTTAAGGTTAATGTATTTCATGTCGCCGGGGTTTGCGGTATAGTTGGTGTTACATTGCATTAGGATAATCTCGGAGTTAACATCGGTTACAACCTTAACTGCCGCCTCAACCTCGCTCATCTCGGAAGCACCGCAGGCAAGTAGAACCGGCTTGTTCTTCGCGGCAACATGGCGAATAATCTCATGCCAGCTAATATCGCCCGAGCCTATCTTAAAGGCGTTAACAAATTTATCTGCCCAATCAACGCTGTGCATGTCGTATGGGCTGGTCATATACTCTATGCCAACCTCATCGCACCTTTTTTTAAGAAGCGCTGACCATTCGTCAGACACCGAGGCATCCTCGTAAACCTCAAAAACTGATTTTTTCCAGCTCTTTTGATGGCTAAGCTGTCCGCTAAGTGCCTCAAAACCCTCGCGGCTAACGATGGTTGCAGCCTTAAAGTTTTGAAATTTAGCGGCATGGGCACCACTTTTTTTTGCAAGCTCGATAAGCTGATACGCCCTATTAATGTCGCCATCGTGGTTGGCGGCTATGTCTGCTATAAAATATGGGGGATAGTTTTTACCTATTCTATCATTACCTATGGTTATAAATTTTGACATCTTTAAACCTCTCCATTATGCTAAAACAACATCGACACAAACTCTTCGGTGCTCATGCCGGAAATAAAATCAGAAATGTCAAAAACATTTTCCTCTATTACCTTTTGCTCGTGTTGCAGGCCTTTTAGTCGAGCACAAAGCTCGGCAATGTCGGCAGTTCCAAAAAAGTCTCCGGTTATTGCAATGTCGGCAATCAAAGCGTTTTTAACATCCATCGAAACGGTAACCGTTCCGAAATCAAACCGTTTAGATTCGTATAAATCATACCTGGGTGAAGCACCGAAATTCCATCCAAAGGCGGAATACCGCTCCTGCTCAAGCTTTAAAGCTCCTTTTTTCTGCTCTTCGGTAGGTTCACAGAAAACCACATCCTGCTCACTGCCTATAAAGTTGAGCAGACCTTTAATAAATTCATCGGTTGGAATATCATTTTCAAGGTGTTCACGAATGTTGGTAATGCGGCTCTTTACCGAGGCAACCCCCTTGCCCTGCATCTTTTTACTCTCGGGTGTAAGCACCGAGGAGGCGTATTCTAAATCAGCGTCAAAAAGCAGTGTTCCGTGGTGTAGAACACGGCCTGCAAATATGTGTTGCGCATTACCGCTTATCTTTTTTCCGTCTAGCAGAATATCGTTTCTTCCGCCAAACTCAGCCTTTATGCCAAGTGTTTCAAGATAGCGAATAACAGCCTCGGTATATCGCTCAAAACAGATGGTTTTATCGTTTTTATCCTCGCTGTTAACAATATAGCTGTAGTTAACGTTACCCATATCATGGTAAACAGCGCCACCTCCGGTCATCCTTCTAACAATATGGGTCGAGTTTTGATCTGCAAGGCGGCTGTCAACTTCCTTTAAGGCAACCTGATTCTTTCCAATTATTACGGCATTATTATTCTGCCAGAGAAAAAAATAACTGTCGGTAGAGTTTTTAAACAGATACTCCTCCAACGCTAGGTTATATGAAGGGGCGGTGGTAGGGGTGTAAAAGATGTTCATGTTTGCAAGCGTTCCTTTCCTAAATTTTTGCCATAACGGCACAAAGAGAAAACCTAATCGATTATTACTTAACCTAGCCAAAACCTTGTAACCAATCCGTTTTCTATTTTATAAAAATGCCCTGTGCCTTCGTTAGTGCACCACGTAAGGAGTGTTCGGGTTTCAAGGCTTAGCCTGAATTTACACCCTAAGCCTAAAGGTTTTAGGTGCAAGCTTATAAACGAGAACCAAGGCTATGGCGATGTATAATATGCAAAAGGCTGTTATGCCTATGCAGAATAAAGAAAGTGCGAGTTCTCGGTTAATAGCAATATAACAAACAATATATGTAGCGGTATTCGCTATCGTAAATATCGGGTTTTTAAGATCCATGTTCTGATTATATGGCTGTAGAAGATAGTATAAAACCATGCTGTGTACCGAGAAAAATACCGACATTGATAGTATCGAAACGGTTAATATAAGGTAGTTAAGCGCATTGTCGGTTC